>NZ_CP111108.1:1229256-1843884 GCF_026314295.1 Caproicibacterium sp. BJN0003 | reverse complement strand
TCCGGCGACTTACGCCCGTGAGCATAATGAACTGGAGATTTACCGTGCGTCCCACAAGGCAAACATTGCCTGCCGGGATGCCATCGATGACGCCATCCGGGACAACTACCGCAATAATTGTCTCGGCAGCGACACCACAAAACAGGTCATTGCCGAGTTTGGATTTGACCGCACTCTCTATGTGCTTGCGAACACTGTCCGCGAGAAAGATTGGGATGGGCGCATTGACCGCAGAAATAAGGATTGGGCGCGGACGATTCCTGTCTTTGGGGATAATCGAAACCGGGAATTTATCGTAGATAGAGCGCATCCCGGTCTGGTAGACCTTTTCATCAATCAGGCGCGGCGGGACTATCTGCTGACCCAGCCTCTGACCAAAGAGGACATTCAGTCGGAGGCCGCGCGGCTGCTCCGGCGTCTGCAATCCGAGCGTGAACCGAACAGCCCCAGCGGTACGCATTTCATGGCGCAGATTTCGCCGGATTTTCTGATCCGTGCTTCCACCAAAGACCAGGACCGGCTGTTCACGCTGCTGCCGTTCAAATCTCTGTCCTTTTCCGCACTCAAGGATCGGAAAGGAATTTTCGCGTTCATCCAAAAGGATGAAAACCGCGACCAGCCTCTTCGCCAGCGCAAGCCGTCCGTGCGAAAAAAGCTGCAAAAAGCACAGGCCGAGCCAAAGCCGCCTGCCTCATCCAAGGGCAAAGAAATGGAGCTGTGACATGGCTAACCGCAACCGGCAAATTCAGCTCAAGTTTCGTGTTACCCCGCAGGAGCGTGAAATGATCGAACAGAAGATGGCGCAGCTTGGCACGAAAAATATGGCGGCGTATCTCCGCAAAATCTCCATCGACGGCTATGTCATCAGGCTGGAACTGCCGGAGTTGAAGGAGATGGTTTCCCTCCTGCGCCGGTCCAGCAACAACTTAAACCAGCTCACAAAACGGGTGCATGAAACAGGGCGCGTTTACGACGCGGATTTGGAGGATATCGTCCAAAATCAGGAACGGTTATGGCGGGCGACTACTGATATCCTCGTCGCGCTTGCAAAATTAAAATAGGGGCGTATACCCCGGAAAATGGGGCGGTTTACGGCATGTAAGCCGCCCCATTATTTTTCTGCCGCATCCTTGCAAAAAATTATTCGGAGCAGTATGGTAGTATCAGAAAATAAAAAAGGAGGCCGATATGATGAGGCTGATATTGAAAATACTCGCCGTTCCCATCGTCGTGGTGCTTACGCTGCTCGTCTGGATTTGCTCTGGTCTGCTATACTGTTCCGCTTTCATACTCGGCCTTGCCGGAACGATTCTCGGCATCCTCGGTGTGTTGGTTCTGATTACCGGAGCGATTACGAATGGAATTATAGTGCTGGTAATGGCATTTCTCATCAGTCCATATGGAATCCCGATAGCGGCAGCGTGGCTGATTGGGAAACTGCAAGACGCAAACTACGCGCTTCGAGATTTTATCACAGGTTAGAAAAGGCGGCCTGCGTATTACGCAGGCCGCCTTTTCTTGTTATTTACCTGAGATTGCAAATGCTTCAAAGAGCTTGTTCAAAATCTCTTTGGTGATTTCAAACTGTTCCGAAGATAATCGCGTAAGGCGCGTGGTTAACATCTGCGCATCATTCTCTGCTATATCATTGTCGAACAGAATATCATCGCTGGAGATGGACAATACCTGGCAAATACGCTGTAGAGTGGAAAGAGATATTCCCACCGTTCCCCGCTCCAGAGCAGAAACACTTTTTGGCCCCATTCCGATCAATTCAGAAAACCGATCCTGTGTTAATCCTGCTTTTTCCCTTGCGCACTTGATACGAGTGCCAACCTCAATGTTAATTTGCTTTTTGTCCTTCAAGCTAACACCACCTCATAATATTAGTTTATGTAATGGTGAGATTGACTTAAACACATTGTTGGAGTTATAATTTATCGTATTGGTAATGCGAATATGGTGAAGGAGAAAAACCAAGCGAGAATATTGGCATCTTTGAAATGGAGTATATCGTGATGGATAAGAAAAATTATGTTGAGCAACAAATTAGAGATAAGGTAAAGGGTTACAACCGTCGGAGAATCGGTATCGCTATTCCTATCGTCATAATGACGGCATTTCTGCTAATAGTTCCGTCGCTTGGAAATGAGGCTCTATCTATCCGCTTTTCTGTGCTTTGCTCCGTCCTACTTCTTTTTTCCTTTTTGCTGTTCGTGTTTTCCGATAGGAACGCAACTCTGATATTCCTTGCTGCAACAATCATTGTGGCCGTGCTACTCGTTTATAAACAAATACATCCGGAATCGTTTTTTATTCTTGTCTTGATAAATGTTGGTGCGTTTTTGCTTTCCAGAAAGAATGCCCATGATTTTATTCAGGCGGCCACGAATGAAATTGAGACTCTAAATCATTTGAAGATTGAAGCTACTACAGACAGCTTAACGCAGCTTCTTAATCGAAACGGTCTGGAACAAGCCGTTTCCACAGCTTGGGCGTTCTGCAAACGCGAAAAAAAGAATGTTGGCTTGCTTTTGATAGATGTTGACTATTTTAAAAGTTACAACGATACATTGGGTCATTTGAAAGGTGACGATATTCTAAAACAAGTAGCGCATAACATAAAAACTTGTTTCAAAAGAGAAACCGATATTATAGGCCGGATTGGTGGAGATGAGTTTTTAATTTTCCTATCGGATACAGGTAACGATCATATTGTAAAAATGGCACAGCTTCTTCTTTCAACTCTCACAGGTTTGAAAATCAAGGCATGTACAGGCTCTTTCCATTACTTATCTATAAGCATTGGCATGAAAACGGGTATACCGCAGGCAGACGATTCGTTTATTGACTTTTGTAACCGTGTGGACCGGGCTTTATACCACGCTAAAAAAAGCGGAAGGAATTGTATTTCTTATAACAGGGTTATTATCAGGAATCATACTGAGCAATCACGGGGCAATGTCGTGGATGGCGTAATTGCCACAGGCAATTTAAGGACAGGCTCTGCCTGCGAGGATAGCAAGAACTGAAATGCGATACGCTGTATCCTTCCTTGCTTTTTATCTGCGCTGCATCCATGTGTTGTACGTATTGCCCGCCATTTTCCGATAACGGGCAATACATTTTTCTATGCTTGAGGGAACAGGAAGAAATAAAGAAACGGCATAATTTTTACTATGTTATTCTGATAAACACAAAAAAATTATTCTGGCGAGGAGCGATAACTTGAATAAAAAGAAACAGATAATAGCGGAAAATGCCATCAGAACAATTGCAGAACGGGAAGGGGTAACAATCGAGTATGTAAGAAAGCAGATGCAGATTGCAATGATAAACGGTCTGTGCAGTACGGACCCTAAGATCAAAGCGTTTTGGAACAGTATTCCAAGGGAAATGGATATTCCCACACCAGAGGAATTGATTATGTACGTTTCCGGGATGATAAAAAAGAAATAACCATTATAACGACAATAATCGGCGCAGGGATTAAAACTCCTGCGCCAATTATTAGTTCAGGAAGGAGGTTTTGTTCATGGCAACAACGCGGCTGATGCCACTGCATACCGGCAAGGGCCGGGATGTCGGCACGGCAATCAGCGATATTATTGATTACGCGGAAAATCCGGAGAAAACGGATTACGGCAGACTCATCACCGGCTATGAATGCGACAGCCGGACAGCCGACGCCGAGTTCCTTTTCTCCAAGCGGCAGTATGCCGCGCTCACCGGCAGGACGCGCGGCGCGGATGATGTGATTGCCTATCATCTCCGGCAGTCCTTTGTCCCCGGCGAGGTCACGTCGGAGGAAGCAAACCGAATCGGTTGTGAGCTTGCCAGACGCTTTACGAACGGGAAACATGCTTTCATCGTCTGCACCCACATTGACAAACACCACATTCACAATCATATCATCTGGAATTCCACGTCCCTCGACTGCACACGGAAGTTCCGAAACTTTTGGGGAAGCACCAGAGCCGTGCGGCGGCTGAATGATACGCTGTGCATCGAGAACTGTCTGTCCATTGTGGAGAATCCGAAGCGGCACGGCAAGAGCTATAACAAGTGGCTGGGCGATCAGGCAAAGCCCTCCAACCGGGAGCTTTTGCGTATGGCAATAGACACGGCTTTAGATCAAAAGCCCGCCGATTTTGACGCGCTCCTGAAGCTCTTGCGGGAAGCCAGATATGAAATCAAACCGGGAAAAACGCTCGCCCTGCGCGGCAAAAATCAGAAGCGGTTTATCCGGCTGGATACGCTGGGCAGCGGCTACAGTGAAGCAGAGCTTCGGGCCGTCCTCTCCGGCGAAAAAGCACACACACCGCGCAAAAAAATCATCCGGCCCACGTCGGAAAAACAAGTCAATCTGCTGGTGGATATTCAGGCCAAGCTCCGCGCAGGGAAAGGCATCGGTTATGAACGCTGGGCCAAGGTGTTCAACCTCAAGCAGATGGCGCAAACATTGAACTATCTGACCGAGCACAATCTGCTGGAGTACGATGCGTTGGCCGCTAAAACGGCTTTGGCAACCGCCCGGTACAATGAGCTTTCCGCACAAATCAAGGCGGCTGAAAAACGGCTGGCCGAGATTGCCGTTTTGAAAGCACAGATCGTCAATTACGCCAAGACCCGCGACACCTATGTTACCTATCGCAAGGCGGGGTATTCAAAAAAGTTTCTTTCGGAGCATGAGAGCGATATCCTTTTGCACAAGGCGGCGAAGAAAGCGTTTGATGAGCTGGAAGTGAAAAAGATCCCCACCGTCAAGAGCTTACAGGCCGAATACGCGGCGCTTCTGACAGAGAAAAAGGCGGCTTATGCCGACTACCGTAATGATCGTGACGAGATGAAAGAATTGCTTACCGTCAAGGCCAATGTGGATCGTTTACTCGGCACCGACAGGCGCGAAGCGGAGAAAGAAAAAGAACATGGGCAGCGTTGAGCTGTCCATGCTCCCGGAAGCGTCCGCAGGACGCGCAGCCGCACAATTTATTGTGCGATCAGAGGGGATTGGGGGCCTGCCACCAACAAGCAATTTCCCGGTTTTCGCGCAAGCGAAAAATTGGGAAATGGGCATCGTGGGTCCCACGATGCATTGCTTGCCACTATTATCCCGAACTCAAGATAACGTACGTTATTGGGGAACGTCGTGCTAAAAGACTCTCAAAACCTGTAAGACGGCCTATTTTCATTGCATATCAAGTTCCCGGTTGACCTGCCCGACAAAACGATAGAACACTTTTACATCCTGCCTGCGCTTTCCGTCAACAACGGTGCGTTCGCCGATTTCAATGTGGTCTATCAGTTCGTCGATGGTTTCCCGGTCAAGTTCCTTTAAGTTCAGATATTTGCGTATCATTGCCGCCCAACTCTGAATGTCGGCGGCATCCTGATCGGATTTTTTAACTTCGGACAGAAGCGCGTCAAGGCGTTCCGCTTTGATAAGGCGCTCCTGTTCGTTTTTTGCTATCAGCACCGAGAAGGTGCTTTCGCTGACCGCCCCGCTCACCTTGTCCTCATAGAGCTTTGCGGTCATGCTCTCCAATTCCTGCAAGCGGCGGCGCAGTTTGCCGATGTCCTGACGGGTATTCGCCATGCGCTGTTCGTCATACTGTGCCATCCGGCTTTTGAGTTTCTCCAACACACCGGCCTCATCCAAACTTATGGCCTCGGCGTGGGCTTTAATTTCAGCCATCACAATTTGAACCAGCGTCATTTCATATATCCGATGCCAGGAACAAACGCTCCGGCCTGAATTGACGTATCGCCCGCAGTAGTATGAAACATAGCGTTTTACGGTGCCGTTTTTACGCCGGTGCGTTTCTGCATTTGCTATAAGAGGGCTTTTACAGTCGGCGCAGACCAGCTTGCCGGAGAAAAGGCTTCGGGTCGGTTCTCGGTTGTTTGCCACACGGAAACTTGCGGCGCGGTTGATTTCCTGTACAGCCTCCCATTCTTCCCGCATAATGATCGGCTCATGGGTTGCCTCACAGCGTATCCACTCGGTTTCCGGCTTGTAGATCATCGTGCCGTCCTTATAGGAACGGGAGCCGGTGTAGTTCATAAGCAGATTGCCAAGGTAAACCTCGTTGTTCAGGAGATTTTTCACGGTTGAGCAGGTCCAAAGCTGTGAATATTGGCACTCTCCGGTTCCGTAAAGACTGTGCCAGTATCCACGTGGAGAACGAATACCGTCCAAATTGAGAGCGGCAGCGATTTTGCCATAGGCCGCGCCTTTCTGCCGCATGTCAAAGGCTCTACGCACAACGGCGGCAGCATATTCGTCGATCACCAGCTTATGCTTGTCATTCTCGCTTTTGCAATAACCGTAGGGAGCGTAAGCGGAAAGGAACTGTCCACTTTTCATTTTTGCGTGCCGCACGGACTTAATTTTTTCGCTTAAATCCTTCAAATGGTAGTCGTTCATCAAGCTGCGGAAATGGAGCATGTCGGTGTTGCCGCCCTCAGTATCCAGACAGTCAAGTACGGAAACGAAACGGCATCCTAGGGAAGGAAAAACAATGTCCGTATACCGTCCCACCTCCACAAAGTCACGCCCCAGGCGGGATAAGTCTTTGACAAGAATGAGATTAATAATGCCCTTTTTGGCATCCTCCAGCAGCTCCAGAAAACCGGGGCGCTGGAAGTTGCCGCCGCTGTATCCGTCGTCGGTGTAGGTTTTTACCTCGGTCCAGCCGTTCAGCATCACAAATTTAGCGAGAATCTCCCGCTGATTCTCAATGCTGACGGATTCGTCGGCGGGAATGTAATTTTTTGCTTTTGCGGAATTGGAAGCGTCGTCCACGCTCAGGCGGCAGTAGATGCCGACCTTATACAGCTTTTTCATAACGCTCCCTCTTTTCCTGCGTCAGCGCCTCGTCCACATTCCCGACGTAACGGTAATGCACCTTGATGTCGCAGATGCGAAGGTCGCCCTGCTTTTGGGTTTCGCCCACTTCAATGCGGTCCACCAGTTCAAACAGGATGGTTTCATCCAATTCCGTGATTTCTGTGTAGCGCCGGATAATATCCGTCCAGCGGTCCGCGTCCTGCCGGTTTCCAAGCTGCGCCTTGACCTTTTGTTCCAGTTCCGGGATGGCGGCGGCTTTTTCCGCGCGCTCGGATTCATATTTTTGCATCAGGGTCTGGAATACGGTCTGCGGGATGATGCCTTTGCATTTATCCTCATAAAGATTTTGCATCAGCTTTTCCAGCTCCGAAACACGGGCGGTCGCCGTTTTCAGTTCCTGTTCATAAGAAGACAGGCGGCTACGGTTTTCTTTGTCCTTCAGCCGGGTGATCTGCGCCACAAGCCGATCCCGGTCATACTCCGCATACTGTGCCTTTTCCCGGATATCCGCCAACACGAGCTTACTCAAGACATCCTCATAAATCATGTGGACAGTGCAGGCGGTTTTCCCGCTGCGGCTGTAGTTGCCGCAGATGAAGGAGTGAAATACCTGCGTATGGCCGTCGCTGTACTTGCGCGTCTCATTGTGGGACCGCATTTTGAAGCCGCAGTCGGCGCAGTAGACAAGGCCGGTGAAAATGCTTTTTCTGCCTGCGGCGGCGGGAGATTTCCGCACTTTCTTTTGGTCGATGCTAACAACCGTGTCCCACACGTCGCGGGGAACGATTGCTTCGTGAGTGTTTTCCACCCGTATCCATTCATCCTCCGGCTTTACAATGAGCTTGCGGGATTTATACGAGAGCGTCCCGTGTTTGCCCTGCACCATATTGCCGATGTAGACCTCGTTTCGGAGGATAACCTGAACGGTGGTATTGGCCCACTGGTGGTTGACCTTACGCGGGTCGCTTCGCCCCTTGCGCTGATAGTACAGCACTCCGGGCGGCTGAATTCCTTCCTCGTTGAGTGCCACGGCAATGGACCAAAACCCCATGCCCTGACAGCGCATGGCGAAGATCCGGCGCACAACCGGCGCGGTTTCTTCGTCGATCACAAGATGGTGCTTATCCGCAGGATCGCGCTTGTACCCATAGGCGGGGTAAGTACCCATGAATTTCCCATCCTCCGCACACGCTTTCTTCACGGCCTTGACCTTTTTGCTGGTATCCCGGCTGTAGAACTCGTTAAATAAGTTCAAAAAGCACATGACATCGGTGCTGCCGTTGGTGCTTTCCGTGTCGATGCCGTTGTTCAGCGCGATGAAGCGGCACCCGATGGAAGGAAACAGGTAATCCGTGTACTGCCCGAATTCAATGTAGTTTCTGCCGAAACGCGACAGGTCTTTGACCAAAATCACGTTGATGCGCTTTGCCTTGGCATCCTCAATCAACCGCTGGACACCGGGGCGTTGAAAATTCGTTCCAGAATAACCGTCATCGGTATATACGTCGATTTCATTCCAGCCGCGCTCACGGACATACCGTTGGAGCAGCAACTTTTGATTTTCAATGCTGGCGGATTCGCCGTCGCGCTCATCGTCGTTGGACAGTCGGCAGTAGATGCCCACGTTGTATGTTTTTTCGATCATCTATGTTTTACCTCCCGATCATCTCAGCATCATACCCCGTGCGGTTTTATGGCTCTCGAACATCATCAGGATAACGCGGGAGCTTTCGCCGCGCAAGGATGCGGCTGGCCGAGAGGGTTTTATCGTTAAGAAGCAGAAGGGACGCGGGGCGGTGTAAGCTCTGTCATGGCGCGCCGGACGGCGAGCTGTTCCAGCGTATGCCCCAGGTCCTTTTCACCGGAAAACACGCTGGTCACGCGATACAGCGTATTCCCGATCTTGACTTCCTTGTAAGAGGTATTTGCTTTTCCGCATGGTGTGGCTTGCTCCATAAAGAGACACCTCCATTTCAAACCATATCCAATATAAAAGATGACAGCCGCGCCGATACAGGTTTGAGCAGCCATACGGCTGGCACGTTTCGGCGCGGCTGTCCCTTTGTTTCGATTTGCTTTTATGTTTACAGACATTCCGGACGAACAGGCGGCGTACCTGTTACCATAGGAATTGCACCTCCCCCCATGATGATGGCGGGCCGTTCTCATTGCCTGCGACGGTTTTATCACGCTCGGACTGTGACTGAACGGAAGTTTCATTACATACAGATAATTTCCGCAGAGCTGCCTTGCGTCTGAAAGACGCTGCTCTGCCTGCGGCGCTGGTGTTTTTCGCTCCCTTTCCGTTACGCTGATATCCAATCACCCTCTCCCGCGTAAGGAAAGATCGTGGCGCACCCGCCGCCCGGCTCCCTGTATGCCGCTGCTTGCGGTATGTATCCGGCTTGTCCCTTATTCGATTTTCAAGGTTCAGCGAAGAATAAAAACATATCCCTCATAAACCTTTTCATCTTCAGGGCAAAAGTTGCTCCCTTAAATGAAATTTTTGAGGACTGCCTCCATATTTTTCAGCGCCTTATTGATAGAACGTGAGATTTGACTTTTATTTACCCCTTCTGCCTTAGCAATGGCACTTTTGCTCATTCCCAAGAAGTAATGAGCATAGATGCGCTTGGCCTGCTTATCCGGCAAGGCGACGATGGCAGCGTGAAGCTGCTCAGCCGTCACTTTGCGCTCATAGATTTCGCAGGGGGACAGGGACACGAACAGGATGTCACGCTCGATGCCGTCGCCGCGATCCAGAGAGTAATACGCCTTATGACGGTATCTCCGCAGATAGTAGGCGGCTTCGGCGTGTTCATAGGAATCCATGAGTGCCGCAACCTCGTCCGGTACCTCAATGATGCAGTCGGTGGTATAAAAATCGGGATAATAGTCCCGCAGATTGATCTTGACCATTTTCTTTTCCTCCGTTTCGATTTTTAGGCTTGGGCAAATCGAAACAGAGGATGGAGGGGAGCGGCAGAGGGGCTTTATATCACACCGCGTCGATATAACGTACCAGAAATATTTATCCAGAGAAAAGAAGATAAAAAACGTACCAAAGCAGAATATCCTCCGCATGGTACGTCGAAATTGATACAAATTACATACTATTATGTCATAGCTTGCATATGCAAGGTTAGAATTTATCCTTATGGAGCAATAACTTTTTTTAAGCGATTACCTTGGAAGGTTGCCCATAGAATATTCAGGCCATCTGCTAAACTGCCACCTTTCTATAAAAGTGGTATTTTGGTAGTAAAAACAACATCTGCCAAAGCTCCTTTCAGTTTGCTTTGGCAGGTGACTCATTTGATTTTGGATGCATTAATATAACCCGCCAAAGCAGTCTTTTTTTCTTGCCTTGTCCGGCTGTTGTTTTTTGTGAAATATGTTGCATGCAAATATGACGCACAACCACATTATGTAATCATCTTTTTTCTACTAAACTTAGATAAGAGGTGATACATAATGCACTATGACATGAAGCGAATGGGTACTATCATTCAAGGAGCCCGTATATCGCGCGGAATGACACAAACAGCGCTTGCTGACAAAATAGAAGTTTCTTTAAGAACCATCATTGCCATTGAAACTGGAAAACGAAATCCAACATTTGAGGTCCTTTATAAAATCATTCAAGAATTAAGTATTCCAGCTGATCTTATTTTTCGTCCCGAGGATGTAACTGGTACGCCAGAGCAGGAACAATTTATTCGGGAGTTCCGGGATGCTAACGAGCAAGAACAGCAAATTGCTATTGCATCAGCAAGAGGTATTTGGAAAGAACTCCGCCATGAAAACAAGGGATAGTATTTGAACTAACTTAACCACAAGTACAATCAACTTTATAGATCATGTACAAGGAGAGCCGATAACTGTGATTAATCTCACATGTTATCGGCTCTGCGTCTCAGCGGCTGGCTCTTTGATAACTGATATTTTCAGATGTCGTACATTTATTAGTGTCTCATGTTTGCACTTGGGACAAAATAGCGGAAAGTTTTTAAGGATTGTATCCTCACGGATTTTTAGACGTGTCTTGTTATTACAAACAGGGCATAATACCCATTTGATTTCCGTCGTAATATCACTCCTGTCATAGTTTTATCATTCATAATCAAAACATATCTTGACTCTATCCGGAGTGGCAGAGTCAAGATATGTTTTTTGCAACCAGACTATCATAGTACGTTTATTTACCTTAGACTCTTGGCTTTATGCCCCTGCCTTTCGGCCAGTTTGCCTTTTCTGATATTTAATTTTATATGCTAAATTAAGAAATTTGGACCTGCATTTTTTCAGTATTATGCATGCCAATTAAAGCAGCTCCGATTGCGCCGTTGAACTGCGGATAATTTGCCTTGTAAATATCGCACATCAGTTCATCTTCCAACGCAGATCGAAGAGCATCATTGTTAGCGCCGCCTCCGGTCATCATCACATCGCCATCCGACTTATATTTACGCGCCATTTTGGCGATACGGTTTGCCATGGCTATATGCATACCTGCAAGGATATCACTTCGGCTTTTCTTTTGAGCAAGAAGAGAGATCACTTCCGTCTGGGCAAAAACGGCGCAGGTGCTGTTGATTTGACAGGGATCTGTACTCTCTTTCGCAAGCGAAGCAATCTGATCAATGGTAGTTTCCAGAAGATCAGCCACGACCTCCAAGAACTTTCCTGTTCCAGCGGCGCATTTATCATTCATTGTAAAATTCACGATATGTCCATCGGGGCCAAGGCTGATGATCTTGCTGTCTTGGCCTCCGATATCAATGATCAAGCGCGGATGCACGTTTTCAGGGGCTGTCAATTGTACACCGCAGGCATGAGCGGTGATTTCTGAAATTGTGGCATCTGCGAGGCCGATACTGCGCCTGCTGTATCCGGTTGCGGTGATTACGGCGATATCATTGCGTGTGATACTTTGGCTCGCATAGATCTTTTCCAGCAATTTGGCCGCAGTTTCCTCACAGTCGATGCCTGTTGGAAGAAGTTCAGCGCCTAAAACACAGTTATCCTTTATCAATGCCGCCTTCAGGTATGTCGAACCGGCATCCAGTCCCACATAATAGTTTCCCATGTATTTATCTCCTTTGTTCTATCAATTCAACAAACGCTTCCAGACGGATTTTTACCTGTTCTGCATCCTCGGCGGAGAAATCTGTTTCCACACGCAGAACCGGAATATCAAGCTTATCTGCCAGCTGTTCCACCATGGACAATTCGAAGTCGTAAGGCGTGCAGCCGCGCAGGATATGATAAATAACGCCCTCCGCTTTCGTCTGACGCAGTTTTTCTGTGAGACTGCTGAGGCGATCGTCCGTCTGCTCGAATACCGGACACGTACATGCGCAGACATATCGCGCCGTAAGCGCACGTAAGATGCCGTCTGTACTGTACTCATCAGGAACAACGGGGTCATATAAAAGCCTCCCCGCCATACACGTCTCGTCTCCGACAATCTGTGCCCCCAGACCTTCCATCAAAAACGGCAGTTTATAGTTTGGAAATGTAATGGGAGAGCCTGCGATAAAGATACGCGGCTTTTTCCTTTTCAAAGGCTGCATGGCAGCTGCTTTTTGGGAAAGTCCGGCATTTAGTATTTTCGCGTGCTGCGCCCAGCTTTCCGGCGTATCATAGCAATAGCTGTTCAGCACAGCCATAACCTGTGAACCCGTGACAGGCGGATTGTCGGATGAGAGCAAGCCGTATAGTTTATATGCTTCCTGCTGTGCCGCATTAATGCTTTTGCAGGATTCAATCAGTTTCCGGTTGGAGAACCTGCGGCCCGTTTCTTTGGAAATACTTTTCATGAGAGCATGCATGTTTTGCAGGTTCTGCGCAAAGCGTTCCTCCGACTTATCCATTTCAATCGGCAAGGGAATAACCGGAAGGTACTGCGACAAAAGCGCAGCACTTTTTCGCTTGCCATCGCAGGTCATCGGCAGCACTGCCAGCCTGCACTGCTGATAGATCGGCATGACGCGCATTGCGTGAAAACCGGCAGTTGCCTTCAGGACTGGGCAGGCATCACGCGGGACGATCTCATCCCCGATCATCGCCGCAACGCTGTGCCCAGCGCATAAGCGCAGCGGCCTGTAGCCGAATGCGTATATCATTTCATCCGGCACCATCACGCAGTAGCTACCTATGTACTCGTTGTCATCCTTTTCAAAATCGACGAATGTTCTTTTAAGAACATTCGTAAAATATTCAAGCCCCTTGGGAACATCTCCTATGGATGTCAACTGTTTCAGTGAACCAGCCGAAACGCGCGAAATATTTCGCTTATAACGTTCTAATGTACGCTCTTCCATTATTTCACCTGCTTACTATTACGTTTGGATGACAATACCTTTTTCCCAAACAGGGTAAAGGAAAGCACATCCTGCTCCGGGCATGCCTCAATGCATTTCATACAGTAGATACAATCCGAGTGAGTGATATCGGATTTGTTGCGTTCTTCATAAATGGAGCGGATATCCATTGGACAACATTCAAGACAAGCGCGGCAGTGTGTACACGCCGTACCGTCCTTTTTAATTTTTCCGAAGCTGATTTTATTGACAAAGCCCCGGAGTGTCCCTAGCGGACAGTATTTACAGAACGCCCTTTCTTTCAGAAAACAAATTCCCGTTACAATACCGACAATAATGATTTTATAGATACTCATATCTGCGCTGCTGAAGGAAAGGTCGGGCCGTATATACATAACTGGGCGCAGCCCAAAAAACAAAACGCTGGCCAGAAAATATACAAGTATGATCCATTTCAGCGGACGCAAATAGGATTTCACCTTTAATGACACGTGGAACGTCGGAATATGCAGTTTTTTCCGAAGCATTGAAAGCAGTTCCTGATAAAAGCCCAGCGGGCAGACATAGCCGCACCAGAGACGCCCAAAAACCAGAGCGCTGAAGATGCTGAGCAACAAAATAATAATCCGGTATCCGCTTCCCAGAAAAACGAGTACAGCAACGGCAATCAGTAGACACATGATACGGAAAGCCGTAATTTTACGCTGCTTCAATGTGTCTCCTCCTCACTCCGCAGTACCGGAAGCGGTGCAACGCGTTTTTTCTTTTTTTGGTAATAGATTATCATGCCTCCCGATGTCAATACGGCAATACCTAAAATAGAGGCAACATTTTCAATGCGCTTAAGTGTTTTGGCCTGCATAGCGGTTTCGGTTTGATTGCCACCGTTTGGCTGGGCTGCGTTCCCTGCGCTTTGCATTATATTGCTTGCGGGTGCTGAGTTTCCAACCTCTGAGCTCCGCGCAAGATTCGTTTTGACGGTGAAAAAGGCGATCGTGACAAGAGCAGCTACAATCACGACGGCAATAATCCTACGATGCGCTTTTGCCGCTTTTATCTTTTCCGCAGCCTTTTGATGCAGTTCTTGTAAAAGAAAGCTGAATGGCATAAGTTCCTCCTTAATCGCTTTGAGTTTTAAGCTGATAAATATTTATTTTTATACTGCCGCAGGCAGTTTTCCGGTCTGCGTCAGCAGTTCTGAAAATGCTTCCAGGCGGATTCTGATCTGCTCGGTATCGGCATTCGTATAATCTGTTTCAATGCAGACGAACGGAATCCCCGCCCTGATGGCGGCCTTTTCAATCCGATTCGCTTCATAAGCATACATGAGTTGTCCCTTGAGCAGATGGTATATGACACCGCTGGCGTTTTGCAGAAAAGAAGTATCAGAACACAGTGCGCGAGCAATATCGTTTTGTGCCGATCTGTAATGAATTTCATTCAGATCCCTGAACATGGAATTCAGCGAGAAAGGATCATGCTCCATAAGCTCTGTGTAATCCTCCGGATCAGGGACTCCGCAGTGATTCTCATAATCTTGGATGCCGACATTATGTAATACAGTCGGGATTTTGACATTCGGGAAAAAGATCGGTGACCCGATCAGCAGCAGATGGGACCGGTTTTCGGGCATCGGCTTCAGGTTTTCCTCGGCGAATCCATTCACGCGGTCGGTCCATTCCTGAATGTCAGGAGCAAGATAATAGGTCTGCTTGATAAAATCCTTTGCGATTTGCGGAATATCCATAGTCTTAAGGCGCCGGATGGCATCATGTGCGCTGGTGATTTGCTTCGCGGCAGTTCGGATGCTCTTGGCGGTAATCGGTCGGTGTGTGAGCTTTTGCAGCTCCATAACTAAATCCATCTGTGACGACCGAAACCGTGATGTGGCTTTTGAATCCAGAAACGGCTCCTCCTCCATCACGATTACCGGATGCCCCAGGCCTTTTAAATAAGACACAACTTTACGCGTATCTGCGTTGCTCACCGACACAACCATCCCGATGATATCCCTCATGCAGGAGAGCTGTCCGGAAAAGAGAATGCTGCTTGCGGATTTGAGCACAGGGTCCGAAATCTGCGGAAACACCTGTTCTGCGTATTGATCCGTAAAGTAATTGCCTCCCAGCAAAAATAGCGGTTTCGCACCGGCAGCCCGGATATATAATTCGGGAATACCGGTCCCCAATACCGCTATGGACGGCATTTCTGTCTTTTGTTCCCCAAACCAGAATCCCTTCCAGATATCGAAAAAATAATCCAGCGGGATATCTGGTGCTTTTTCGCGCACGGCATCTATCGATTTCAGAATCTGATCCTCATATTTTTTATCCAAGACATTTAAGGCCCCTTTCTTCTTTGATACTTTTGTATTATAATCAAAAACAAAAGTGAAAGGAGTAACCATGGTTACTCCTTCGAAGAAAGGCGCGATATTTTGGATAATTTTATTTCTTTTCTTGAAACGGTAAATCTATTTAAGTGCTTCTCGACTAATGAACTGGATAAATTGTTTCAAAATAATCTTTACCGTATCAGCACTTACTTCAAAGATTCCATAGTACATCTTCAGAATGAAAAATGTGAGAACCTCGACATCATTTTGAGCGGGACTGTCTTAATACAAAAAATTGATTCGAATGGGGATCTGCTCACGATTTGCAATTTTTCGGCTGGCGAGGCTATGGGAGAAAATCTTCTTTTTTCACATAGAAATTTTTATCCCATGACGATCACAGCAAAGTGTGATACGGAAATTCTCCAGATCAAGAAGGAATTAATTATAAAGCTGTGCCAAGAAAACATGAAGTTTATAAATGGCTTTCTCCAGTCTGCATCAGACAAAACATTGATTTTAATGGGAAAAATCAAGACTTTGTCACTGAAAACTATCAGACAGTGCATCATTGAGTTTTTGCTTCACGAATACCACACTCAAAAATCCGCAACAATTAAATTGAATATGACCAAAAAAGAACTGGCTGAAAAAATAGGGGTTCAAAGGCCTTCTTTATCAAGAGAGCTGAATAAGATGAGAAAAGATGGCCTTATCACCTATGATCCAAAACAGATTACAATCATGGATGTTGATTTGCTGAACAAACTGCATATAGACTCCTGAAAATATTATTATCTTGAAACAAACAGTACCATAATCATGTTCATTCATTGCGAAGAAAAATACAGTTCATTTTATCATTAAGGTCAGAGGTATCATTGAGACTGACGACTGCACCGGTCGTTTGTAACAGCTCGAACTGATTTTTGTGAAACCTTAGAACGCCGTCGTCCCTGAGCTTTGAAAGCTCGGCTGACATGGCGCTGCGCTCGACGGAAAGGTAGTCCGCGAGTTCCTGCCGGTTAAAAGGAATACTGAAACGGGTGTTTTCTGCTTTCTTCGCTTCGGCCGAGAGATAGGCAAGGAGCTTTTCGCGAGTGGTACGCTTTGACATAAATTCAATTTTCTGCGTCAGCGCTATATTTTTCATGGCTATAATGCTTAGCATATTCTGAATGAGCTTGCCGTGAAAAGCACACGCCCTGGCGCATGGAACGGCAAGCCTGTGACAGTCGATAAATAGCAGTTCGCTTTCGGTCGTTGTGATTACTCTGACCGGAAGCATTTTTATTTCCGCGCAGGCAAAGGATTCCCCGAACAGATTTCCAATGTCAATTTTTCCGAGGATGCTTCTGTTTCCGTAATAGTCATCCTGAACGACCTGAACCTGTCCCGATAGAACAATGCCGAATTTTTCGATGCTTTCGCCGCTGGAAAATACGGTTTGCCCTTTTTCAAAACGAACCGATTTCGCGGCCAGGCACAACAAAAGCGGCTGCAAATCTGCCTCTTCAATGCCTCTGAATAATTGTACTGTTTTCAATACATCCAAATAATTTCTCATAAAATCCTCTTTCGTTGGAATTCCAACAGACTTATTGATTTAAGAATAGTAAACTCAAACCATAAAGTCAACAACAACTTGAAAGTGGGGGACGGAACATGATTCGAAAAATTATCAGAATTGATGAAGAGAAATGCAACGGCTGCGGACTGTGCGCAAAAGCCTGTCACGAAGGGGCAATCGGAATGATAAACGGAAAGGCCAAGCTTCTCCGCGACGATTACTGCGACGGCCTCGGCGACTGCCTGCCGGCCTGCCCGACAGCAGCTATCAGTTTCGAAGAACGCGAAGCGAAAGAATACGATGAAGCCGCCGTGAAGAAAAGCAAGCTGAGCCAGCAAGCAGAAACGTTGGCCTGCGGATGCCCTGGCACACAATCTAAATCCATCCATCGGGAAAATAAGTGTGAGGCCGTCCATTCCAATATCAGCGAAAACAAAAGCCAGTTGTCACAGTGGCCCGTCCAAATCAAACTTGCACCGGTCAATGCTCCGTATTTTGCGGACGCCAATCTCCTCATTGCCGCCGACTGTACGGCCTATGCTTACGGCGATTTTCACAACAGATTTATCCGGAACAAAGTGACTCTGATTGGCTGCCCCAAGCTTGACGAAGGGGATTACAGCGAAAAGCTGACCGAGATTATAAAGAACAACAGCATCAAAAGCGTCACGGTGGTGAGAATGGAAGTTCCCTGCTGCGGAGGGATCGAAAACGCGGTAAAAAGGGCGCTTCAAAACAGCGGAAAAATGATTCCCTGGCAGGTTGTCACGATTTCAACCGACGGGAAAATTCTTGATTGACAGGAGTCTATTATTATGGTAGAAAAAGAGTATAAGCTGTCCAGAACCAATGAAAAAGCGATAGAAAAAATCTTATTTGACGAAAACCTGCATTACCTCCACATGGTGTTCAACAAGGGCGAGGGGCTGCCGGAACACTTATCCAATTCAAACGTGTATATGACCGTCATTCGAGGACAGCTTTCCATCGGCCTTGATGATCAGGAAATCCATGAGTACGAGGCCGGAACGCTGCTGAAAATTCCGTTTCAAACCAAAATGAATGTCAGAAATGTGCATGACGAAACGCTGGAGCTGATTGTCGTAAAGGCGCCTGCTCCGAAAAGCTGAGAAAGCGAAGGAGGAATCCGGATGAAAAAGTACAGGTGTATTCCCTGCGGGTATATCTATGATCCCGCGCTTGGTGATCCCGACAGCGGCATCGCGCCCGGTACGGCATTTGAAGATTTACCCGATGATTGGCAGTGCCCCATTTGTTTTGTCGGTAAAGATGAATTTGAACCTGTTGAAGACTGAATTTTAAAGGAGGAAGCAAAAATGAGTATGTTTTGTTATCAGTGTCAGGAAACTGCCGGAGGAAAGGGCTGCGCGGTGCGCGGCGTCTGCGGAAAAACCGAAGAAGTGGCAAAGCTTCAGGATCTTCTGATTTACACGCTCAAGGGCATTTCAGAAATTGTAGTCAAAGGAAAGCTGGACGTCAAAACCCTCGGCGAGACAAATTATGAAGTTCTCAGCAGCCTGTTCATGACCATCACCAACGCGAATTTCGACGACGGCTCGATTGAAAAACAGATCATGAAAATGATTGCCGTAAGAGACAAGCTCAGAAATTCCGTTGCTTCTGCGGGTTTACACGATGCGGCCACGTTTACGGTAAGTTCCAGAGCGTCCATGCTGGAAAAGGCCGCTACCGTCGGCGTGCTGTCAACCGAAAACGAGGACGTGCGTTCTCTCCGCGAGATGATCACATACGGCCTTAAGGGTATGGCTGCTTACGCCGAGCACGCGAAAAACATCGGAAAAGAAGATTTGACCATCAACGCCTTCATCTATGAGGCACTGGCGGCAACACTGGACGACTCCCTCTCCGCCGACGATCTTGTCGCGCTGACGCTGAAAACCGGCGAATACGGTGTCAAAGTTATGGCGCTACTGGACGAGGCCAACACGTCACGGTTCGGCAATCCTGAAATCACCGAAGTCAATATCGGCGTCAGAAAAAATCCTGCGATCCTGATTTCCGGTCACGACCTGACCGATCTGGAGCAGCTTCTGGAGCAAACCAAAGGTACTGGCGTGGATGTGTATACCCACAGCGAGATGCTGCCTGCCCATTATTACCCGGCTTTCAAAAAATACGACAACTTTGCCGGAAACTACGGCAATGCATGGTGGAAGCAGCTTGAGGAATTTGTCTCCTTCCATGGCCCCATCCTCTTTACTACCAACTGCATCGTCCCGCCAAGAAGTGAGGAGGTCCGGGGCAGAATCTTTACCACGGGTTCCACCGGCTATCCCGGCTGCAAGCATATTGAAGCCGATGAGAACGGCAAAAAGGACTTTTCCGAGATCATCGCGCTTGCCAAGACTCTTCCCGCGCCCGATGAGATTGAGACTGGCAGCATTGTCGGCGGCTTTGCCCATAATCAGGTGATGGCTCTGGCAGACAAGATCGTCGACGCCGTCAAATCCGGTGCGATCAAAAAGTTCTTTGTTATGGCCGGCTGTGACGGACGTATGAAGTCCAGGGAATACTACACCGAGTTTGCGGAGAAGCTCCCGAAGGACACGGTAATTCTTACGGCGGGCTGTGCGAAGTATCGCTATAATAAACTGAAGCTGGGCGATATCGGCGGTATTCCGAGAGTTCTGGACGCCGGACAGTGCAACGACTCCTATTCTCTGGCGGTCATCGCCCTGAAACTCAAAGAGGTGTTTGGACTCGACGATATTAACAAGCTGCCGATTGCTTTCAATATCGCCTGGTACGAACAGAAGGCCGTCATCGTTCTCTTGGCTTTGCTGTACTTGGGCGTGAAGAACATCCACCTCGGCCCCACGCTGCCGGGCTTTCTGTCTCCCAATGTGGCTAAGGTATTGGTTGAAAAATTCGGTATCGCGGGTGTCGGAACAGTTGATGATGACATCAAACTGTTCATGAATGCCTGATTCAGAAAGGAATATCAGTATATGAAAGCGATAATTGACAGAGAAAACTGCATTTCCTGCGGGCTATGTGCATCCACCTGTCCGGAGGTATTTCGGATGGCTGATGACGGGCATGCGGAGGTTTGCGCGGACCCTGTTCCTGAATCTTCGGAAGACTCAGCAGCAGAAGCGCGAGATAACTGTCCCGTCTCTGTTATCACAGTAGAATAACCATAAATAAGCGCCCATTTGAAAGATTTAAATCATTCAGATGGGCGCTTTTATTAAACTGCCAGCTATTAAAGAAATAGATTCGGAACAAAACCAGTTATCCCGTAAATATAGTTATCCCGAAAGTGGCTGAAAAGCGCACACCAGTGAGCATTTTCGGACAAATCTTTCGGGATAACTTTTTTCCATTAGACTGCGTTTTCTGCCTGTCCGTTTGGAAAGATGCTTGCAAAATTGCGGGATAACTTTTTTCAACGCAGACCGTAAAGGCGCTTCAGGAGCGTCTCGTCATCTACGATGTACTTTGGGACTTCAATGCCGCCGGTAACCTTTCCTCCCATGGATTTTTCAATCGCCTGTCGTTTCTGTTCCGTATCGGCGTGCGCGTAAATCAAAGAGGTCTCAAGATGGGCGTGGCCAAGCCACTGGGAGATAAGCGTCAAATCCATTCCGCGCCGGTATAAATGCATTGCCCTGCTGTGCCTGAACAAATGCGGATGGACATTATCCGGTATGGATGGACAGGCGCTTTTTGCTTCTACAGCGTATTGCTTGAGAAAGTACCTGACCGTATCGTCGGACATCGGCAGCCTTTGCCCTCTGCGTTCCACAAAGAAAAGCGTTTCTTGAGAATAGATACTTTCTCCCGGGTGAAATACAGATATATAATTATTAAAATGCTGCATAGTTTCCGGCATCAAAGGCACAGTGCGAACCTTGGAACCCTTACCGAGCAATGTCGCCGTGGGAGTAGCGCCGGGGCGGATATCGCAGATGCGCAGATCAAGCATCTCCTGAATTCTGGCGGCAGTATCGTACATTAAGATCATAAAGAACTGGTCTCGAAGGCCCTTTCGTGTTTGTGTGTCCGGCTGTTTCAGCAAAGCCTCAACCGCAGCCTCATCCATATAGTCCACGCCCGCATACTTGTCCTGCTTTTGAATTGGAATCTTTGTGAGCGCCGCCGAATAAGTGACATTCTCCGGCGCACAGGCAGAAGCATAGGCAAAGAAGGCTCGGATACATGCCAATCTATGGTTTCTTGTATTGGCACAGCATTTCTTTTCTGCTGTCAGCCAATCAAGGAACGAAGACACCGCTTCGGCATCCAGCATTTCAAATGTAAGCGACGCTATCGGGATACCGTTTTTCTTTGTAATATAATCGAAAAGCTGTTCCATCGCTGTTCTGTACGCCTTTATCGTGTGGGGACTGGCGCGTCTCTGTTGGGGAAGATACATTTTCAGATAATCATGCACCAGCCTGAACAGCGTTTCATCCTTTACTCGTCCCACAATTCCACCTCCGGTATCATCCTGCCCAGTGCATCCCAGTCAATTCCTGCGGATTTTACAAGGTTTTCAGGCAACAGATGAATATAGTAGGCTGTGGCGGCGAGCTCCTTGTGTCCCATATAGGTACGGAGATACGGTAGACGAGAGTAGAGATCCTTACCCTCATCCAGCCAGCGGTGCAGCGCGGCGGAAGCAAAACGATGACGAAGATCATAAACTCTCACGGGCGGCAGCGTATCCGGGTCAACGTCGTTATTAGCGGCAGCAAAAAAATCTTTGAATTTGCCTTGAAGCCATGACGCAGAATACGGTCGTCCGGTTTTGCTCGGGAAAAAATATTCGCTGTCTGGAAACGCGGCGTTCCGGAGTTTCGCATAGTCGGTTGCCAACCGACGCATATCGTCGGACATGACCACGATGCGGTCTTTGTTTTTCTTCGTTTCCGTAATCAGTATCTCTCCGGTTTGCAGATTGATGGAGCTTCTGCGCAGTTCGCGTCCTTCATTGGGGCGCAGTCCGCAAGTATAGATTAAGCGAAAGATCACGGACAGAAGATACGACTGGAACGAGTCCCGGGTTTTCGTACAGTCAATTTCATGGAATACTTCGGCAAGCTCCTTGTCTGTAAATATGTATGGCAAAAACGATGCTTTTCCTCCGGCATATTTGTTTGGAAGCACATATGCTTCTTCTCCGATGGAGGTAAGGTATTCGGCAAAACCGCGTATGAAACAGGCTCTCCCGTGGAAGCCGGAGGCATCGCGGGCGTTTACCCATTGCATTGCCAAGTCCTTTGTAAGAATAGTTTCGGATGGGAAATGCTGCGAGCAATATTTGTCAAAGCTCATAGCCTGTCCCAAATATGTATTGCGTGAATATCCAAGAGCCGTTTTGAACTTAAGCATATCCTCAAGCCTGTCGGCAAAGCAACCAGAAAAAGTATTGCTCACATGACCACCCCCTCGCGAGCCAAGGGGATGGCGCTGAAATCGAGCGCGCACTCC
This sequence comes from Caproicibacterium sp. BJN0003, assembly GCF_026314295.1. NCBI lineage: Bacteria > Bacillati > Bacillota > Clostridia > Eubacteriales > Oscillospiraceae > Caproicibacterium > Caproicibacterium sp. BJN0003. The sequence goes on along the minus strand of NZ_CP111108.1, from coordinate 1,821,325 downwards.
TTTAGATTCTGGCCGTCCAACGACAGGTATTGTTTTACGGATTCCATGCTTTGATGCCCAAGAATCTGAGCAATCGTCGTTACCGGGACACCGGAGACAATCAGATTTTTAGCCAGATGCCGCCGCAAACCATGAAAGGTTTTGCCGTCATACGGCTTGCGCTCTATCCCGGCTTTTTTCACGTATTGGTCAAACATGTCCCCAACGGGAACGCCGTCTGCCAACGGGCAAATCGGCGCTCTTGCGCGTAGGAATATCTCTCCGTATGCAGAAGCAGGACGGGCATTTAAGATGTAATCCTTTATGAGTTCACCGGTTTCATGAACAAGCGGCAGAGATAGCGATTCGCTTGTTTTACTTTGAGAAATCCGAACCTCGCCCTTTCGCCAGTCAATATCCCCAAGCCTCAAATGAACGATATCCACGGCTCGCAGCCCTGTAGTCGCACCCAGACTTATGATGGCAGCGTCACGCTTTCCCATAGCCGTTTTTGTATTGATTTGCGCCATAATCCGCACAAGCTCGTCATCGGTAATATATCCTTTGATGCGAGCTTTACGTGGAATCGGGTACGACAGAAGCTCTATACAGTCAGGCGCAGCTTCGCCGTTTTCCTGAAGGAAAATGTGAAATTGACGGATATAGCAGAGCAAATTATGCAGGCTGCCGTCAGTCATCTCCGGTGCTGCCGCAACGATGAATTGGCGGACATGCTTCATCGTCACATCTGCCATCCGACGAAATCCCATTTGTTCAAAGAAATACAAATATCTGCGGACAGCCCACGCGAAGTCCCATTTGGTATTCTTGTGAAAATCACGTGAATGCAAAAACGCATCCAGCAGCCTGTTGAATTCATCGCACAGCGTATATTTCGTATTGCGCTTGTTACATGACCACTCCAAGGTTCCGGTGTGGTAGTACTCGTTAAGTCTGGACGCTGCTTTTCGAACGGTATTGTAAAAGCTCCGTTGAATCCTCCCCTCGCGATACTGTTCAGTAGCTTCTCTTACACACGCCTCAGTAATTTCCGGGTCATATACAAGAGTTCCTTGCCTCTGGTAAAATGATTTGATGCGGGAAAATTCGCCGTACATATTCATCCATAAGGTTCGTTTGGAATAACCGTATGTCTCAAGGATGTCAAGTACTTGCGGAATCATTTCATCCACATACATTGTATTATGTTTCATGCCGTTTCCCCTTAAAAAGTAGTCAGGTATGTAAACCTGCCACCTTCAATTGTACCCGGCAATTCTGTACAGGATATTATTATCCCGAAAGGTCATATCTGCTTTAGTAGGTTTTCCCTCCGATGAAGACGATATATGGAAAAAAGTTATCCCGAAAGATTTGTCCGAAAATGCTCACTGGTGTGCGCTTTTCAGCCACTTTCGGGATAACTATATTTGCGGGATAACCACTATTATCAACAATTAGTGATAACTACCATGAGTTTGACCCCATACAGCGTAAAAGTCGCGCTGTACGGTTGGCGGCAGACAGTTTAAACGCTGCCTATGATACCCTAAATACTATCGCGCGGAGATGATACGGTTAGCTTCCTTGCTGCCTGAACCTGATATTGTAATGTCAATGCAAGGTGCAGAAGAAACACGAGGCCAAAACTCATGACTGAAATCGGCGACGTGCGGCGCTTTACCAGCAAGGCGGCACTGGTGGCGTTTGACGGTGTTGATGCCTCTCCGTTTCAGTCAAGAATATTCGGCTCCAAATCGAGACATGTATCCAAGCGCGCTTACTCGCAGCTTCAAAGAACGCTATTTTAAGTTATAGTCAGCATGGTTAGAGAGGATAAACAATGCAGGCTTATCCTGACCGCTGATCAGAATATATCTATAATCTGAGCCACTACTGGCTTAAAGCCGGTAGGAGATTGGCGGCTGGAAGCCGCCTAAGACATAGAGAACGGATGCCTTTTATATCAATCTTACGCAGGGCTATGGCAAGCTTTCTAATCTTTCTCGATTTCTGCGGAGTGGGTTGATTTAAAGGTTTCGCCCGAAGGCAAGGGTCCTAACAACATGTTGGCAGACAATAAATTGTATATCAAAACGCTTAACAAGTTCATCAATGCGTTTTCAACTGAATTTGTAATTAATTTGAGATAACATCAATCTCAAACACATTAATAACGTCTGCATCGGGGCAGCAGAAAGCAATTTTCCCATAGTCCTCGCTGTTTGGAACATTCCCACCATAACGCAAGATATCTACGTATGGAAATGCAGTATGCATGTAATGGTCAAGCAATTTTGTAACACAACTGTCTAAATTGACCTGATCCATACCTTGCCTCATATGGGGTTCGATAATTGTTGTATGAGTGTGGACGAACCTGATTGTACCAGACATAAGCAAACTCTGAAACAGCATGTGCCAATTCTTCATCGGTTCGGAAGTTGAAACGATTGATCAATTCTGCCTTAAAAGTATTGTAATAACGTTCCATCGGAGCATTATCATAAGGGCACCCCGCGGCGCTCATGCTCTGCGTGATGCCGCTTTTCTGACAATACAGAATAAATTGTGCTGAAGTAAACTGGCTTCCCTGATCGGAATGCAATATCAAATTCTTGGGTTTCTTCTTTTGGGAATGAAGGGCTTTTTCGAGAGTCAAGATTGCTAAATCGCTCGTAATCCATTTGCCGGTTTCACTTGCAACCACGCTGCGGTCGTATAAATCAATGATGGTACAGTTGTAACGCATGGAACCGTTCGTAAGAAAAACATATGTAAAATCTGTGCACCAGACTTGATTGGCTTTGTCTGCCACAAAGTTTCGGTTCAACAGATTTGGAAAGATTTTGTGGGTATGTCCCTTTTTGTACCCAGGGCGCTTACGGCGGCAGACACACTGCAGATGAAGCTCTTTGTTCATATATTTGTGAACCGTAGTTTTGCTTAAAAATATCTGATTCCTTGCAAGAAAAACACGCATACTCCTATGGCCAAGGATTCCGCCGAATTCATGATAGATATCCTTAATTTTACGGCAAATCTCACTTTTCTTTGCATGGTAAGCAGCCTTGGCTTGTTTCAAGTAATTGTAGTATGCGTTTGGAAATATTCCCATTCGTTTTAACAGCCAACGAGTTCCGAAATGCCTTTGATGCTTCTCGATGAATCGATATGCCACTAATCAATTTCCTTCGCAAAGAATGCCGCTGCTTTTTTTAGAAAGTCGTTTTCCTTTTCAGCTTCTGCAAGTTTCCGCTGGAGTTGCCGAACTTCCTGCATTAATTCGTTCTCAGACTTTGCGGCATCATTTGTTTGGCATTCTTCACGGTAAGCGCGAATCCAGTTTGAAACGGTAGCGTGACAGATTCCATATTCGGCAGCAAGGCTGGCAATCGTGCGACCGTCCTGAATATGCAGCTTTACAACTTTCTTCTTGGTTTCCTCAGTAATTGTTTGCATGGCGTACTCCTTTTCTAATGAATATTGTAATCCATTAGGCAGGAGCGTTACAAGTTCACTATACCACTACAGCATGGCCATTGGGCATAGTTTCCCTCTATCAGCGTCAAAATCAAATTCATCACCAATACTATGACCATGATGGCATTTATGATTGCCTCTTTGATCAATCAGTTTCAAAATAATTCTTGGATGTCCTGACATTGTATACTCCTTACGTTGCGATTGCAACATGACTTTGTATATGCTATGATCATAAATGGGGGTGAGTATATACCAAACGAAATTGTAAAATTAAAGATTCATGCTTGTTTGAAAACATTCAGGAAAGCAAAAATAAAATAAGTGTAAAGGAAGCAAAATTATGGTTCGATATGAGAGATATGTTTACGATCACGACATTATCACTGCAATTCTTGATTTATGTGAGATTGTTCATGTTGGGTTCATGGACAAAAATAACGCTTACGTTGTTCCCATGAATTACGGATATGGTGTTACAAAAGATAAGCTTTTGATTTTTGTTCATACAGGTAAAGAAGGTTATAAGTTAAAATTGATTAAAAATAATCCAAATGTCTGTTTGTCATTTGCAGCATGGAGAAATTATCCTGATCATCCTTATAAAGGACATGTCCATGATTTTCGGTCTGTTATGGCTTTTGGAAAAATTCACATGATAGAATTGGATAAGGAACCTGAATACTGTAAAACTGCACTTCAGGCTCTATTTAAAAAGACACACCGTAGCGGATGTAAAAATCCTAAAGGTATCAAGGCTATCAATATGTATGTTATTGAGTGTAATTGGGAGGATGTGTCGGGAAAGACCGAAATTCCCGTTCGCAGACCTGAAGATGTTCCGTTTGTAGATGTCTACAATGTGCCAGAAGATAACGAACCCTATGATGATACTGATTTATATCTCACAAGGGAAGATAATATTAAAAACAAAAATTTTCTGGGATTTATTGACTAAAACAAAGATTAAGAAGCTATGTAAAAGCGAAATGGATGGTTGATTTCCTGTCGCCTGTGCATAAGAATCAGTTTCAAAATAATCCTTGGATATTTTAACATAGTATACTCCTTACGTTGCGATTGCAACATGACTTTGTGTATGCTATGATCGTAAATGGGGTGAGAGTGTATGCCAAACGAAATTATAAAAATTAAAGGCTCGCGCTTGTTCGAAAATATTCAGGAAACCGAGCTGACCGCCATGTTAAATTGTCTGGGAGCAGTAACCAGAAGTTTCCAAAAATCAGAGTTTATTTTTATAGAAGGTTCGGAACTCAAACAAATCGGTGTGGTGATTGAGGGAACCGTTCATATGGTCAAAGAAGATATATGGGGTGAAAAGACAATTTTTGCCACCATGACATCTGGGGAAATCTTTGGAGAAAGTTTCGTATGCGGAGATTACAGTAGCAGCGCCGTATCCTTTCAGGCGGCAACTGATTGCAAAATACTATGTCTGTCATTCCATCGCGTACTTTGTTCATGCAATAAATCCTGCGTTTATCATCATAAGCTTATTGAAAATATGGTGACTTTAATCGCACGAAAAAACGTGAAGCTGATGGAAAAGATGGATATTCTGTCTAAAAAGTCCATACGGGAACGTGTTCTAACATGGCTTTCTCAGCAGGTACAGATAAACCAAAGTGATAAATTCGAGTCGCCGTTGGGACGTATTGAGCTGGCTGATTATTTATGTGTAGACCGCAGCGCCTTAACTAGGGAACTATCCCGAATGAAAACTGACGGGTTGCTGGATTACGATAAAAATACATTTTCCATGGAAAGGCTAACATAATAGAATCTTTCTTTAAAATGGTTCCCGCTATTGCCGGGAACCATTTTTTTTGCAAATCATTCGTCAGAGTCCATCTGGAAAGAGAGTTTGTATTGCCATTCTCCAAGCTCATTAATAAACAAGATTAGGTCTTTTTCATCACAATCGTAACCGATGAAGAAAAAAGCCCTATAAAAAAATCCCATTATTTTGTGATCCTTCAAGAGCTTTACATCAGAAATTGACGAAGAAGCCATAAAAAGCAAACCTGAGAGAAGCACGTATCTCAATTGCGCATTTTTCATTCCATTTAACCCTGCAATATCACAATCATTATTACGTCCGCAAGGCGAGGCACATTCCAGACACCGGGGCACCAGTTTCCACTTTTCTTCATGAATCACCTCAATTTGATCGTGAATCTGCTGACAGGATTCCTCCCAATGTGGGAAGCACATCTGCATTCCTTTGAGAAAAGCCCTATCTGTTTCTTCCGTTGGTCTGTTTACGTTTCCATCTGTTGCGCGTGCAAGTCCAATTAGAGCTCCTATCAATTGCCCTTTCGCAATTTGAGGATTTTCTTCTTTATACATTTGATTGCCCCCTATAGCAGTCGAAGGAAGTAATATTCATTATAAATTTGAAATTCACTTCTGTATGTTGCGATTGCAACGTCATTGTGGAAACTGAACATTATAATAAAAAGTTGAGATATTAAAAAGATTGCGGACAAGTGCTTTATTAAGGAGGAAAAATAGATGGGCTTTTATCTCAACGAGAATGGCCTGAATGCTATCTTGGAATGCTTAGGAAAAGAATATAAGATTTATGGGCCAATCCGAATCACCGGTGGCAATACTTTTTCTGACGTGGATTGTATTCGGTACGGGGTTATTAAAAAAGCCAGGGATATTGTGTTTGACCAAAAATCAAATTATTCATTCAAAGAAGTTCTGTTTCCTGTCTCTCAGACACTTCTGTCTTTTACGGACGAGCGGATATGTGAAGCGGAACCGGAGGAAAAAGGTAGTATCGTTTTCCTTCGCAGTTGCAACCTGCATGCAGTCAAGCGGCTGGATGGAATCTTCCTTCAAAATGGTCATTTTGACCGTGGACGACGCGCATGGAGACGATTCCTATCGGGAAGGGCTGGTCACACAATATATTCCTCAGTTGAAGCTGAAAAGCTGTCCCGATGCAGTCGCGGCGGTAGTCGGTCCGCCGGTGATGATGAAGTTTGCCGTGCAGGGTCTGCTAAAAGAAGATTTTAAGGAAAAGAATATCTGGATTTCACAGGAACGGAAAATGTGTTGTGGCGTCGGTAAATGCGGACACTGTAAAATTGGCAGCAGCTACGTGTGCCTTGACGGTCCGGTGTTCAATTATGCTGCTGGCAAATGTCTGGCAGACTGAGAAGGGATGTGTTTTGATTGGATATTGATACGAAAGTGTTGAAAAAGAACGCCTTTCGCGTTACCAAGGAACGCGGACTAACGGCTTCACGAATTCGTGTGCCCGGCGGGCATATGGATGCGAAATATTTATCCATGATTCAAACCATTGTGGAAACCTACGGAAACGGAACCGTCCATATCACCAGCCGTCAGGGCTTTGAATTGCCTGGCATCCGTTTTGAGGACATGCCGCAAGTAAACGAAATGCTCCAGCCGGTGATCGAAGGGCTTGGTATCAACCAGACACAAGCGGGAAAAGGATATCCGGCGTCCGGAACCCGTAATGTCACCGCCTGCGTCGGAAGTAGGGTTTGTCCCTATGCCTGCTATGATACAACGGCATTTGCACAGCAAATTGAAAAGGCAATATACCCAAACGATCTGCATTTCAAGATTGCCCTCACGGGTTGCCCAAATGATTGCGCAAAGGTTCGGATGCATGATTTTGGAATTATGGGCATGACCGAACCGCATCTGGAACCGGAACGGTGTGTAAGTTGCGGTGCCTGCGTCAAATTTTGCAAAAAAAAATCGGCTGGTGCGCTCACCGTTGAGAAATATCGTCCACACCGGAATGCGGAAAAGTGCATTGGGTGCGGAGAATGTGTGCTCAACTGCCCAACTCGTGCTTGGACGCGAAGCAGTCAAAAATATTACCGCCTGACATTGTTAGGCCGCTCAGGAAAGAAAAATCCCCGGCTAGGGGAAGACTTCATCAAATGGGCGGATGAAGACAGCATTGTAAAAATTATTCTGAATACATACGATTATGTAGAGCACTACATCGACCCCAACGCCGTAGGCGGCAAGGAGCACATTGGCTATATTGTCGATCGCACAGGATTTGAAGAATTCAAAAATTGGGCGCTCCATGACATTTCTCTTCCTGAAATTGCAGAAGTCGTTTCACCGGTTTATTGGCAGGGAATCAGGTACTGAGTTAAATGCACAAATTGCATTAAAATTGTTTATCAGCATCGACCATCTGGTGAGCTATTCAACACGGCTTCCCAGATGGTCATTTTACGCTTTCCTCTGCCTTTTTAAATCATCCAGAATCACTGGATATTCTTGATCCAGTTTATAGTGTGAAAGAACCGCGATCTGAAATACAATGACTACCAGCGGCAAAGCAAGAGAAAGCCATTGGATTGCATTGACCGCGGATGCCGAGGGCGATTCAGTATGTGCTGAGTATCCGCATAAAGAAAGCGTCAGTGGAAGGGCGGAACTTCCAATCGCAGCGCCGATCTTCTTACCAAAGCTCGTCATGCTGAATAGAATTCCCTCGCTATGTACACCGCTTTTTAGGTAGCCGTATTCGGCAGTATCGGCAAGCATCGCCATAGAGACGCCGGTAATCGGTGCATTCCCCACTCCTCGCAGCAGGTTGTCCGTCACCGCCAGAGGGATACTGTGCGGATTTAACGTTTGTATTAGAATCCCAGCGGCAGAAATGCTAAGTCCCAGAATGACCGAATTGCGTTTTCCGAATTGCTTGACAAGGGGTGACAGTAAGAAAAGGCCCGCAACCTTAGCCAAGGTATTCACGGTTGTCAGCAGCCCAATCAGCGTGCTGTTCCCCAAAACATATTGCGTGTAATAAATTTTGATTCCGCCCGAAACAGGAGCCGAGATGTAGGATGCGATCGCTGTGAGGAACAGCATAAACCAGTATTTGTTCTGTTTTAAAAATCCGAAATCTTCCCGGACCGGGATTCGGATTTTTTTAACCGGAATTGCTTGCCCAACCCGTTCTTTTGTAAAACAGTAAGTAACAAGATATAAAAGCACCGACAGTGTGCCATAAAGGGCAGAAACAAGTTGCCAGCCGACCCTGCCGCCGCCCAAAAGTTTTATAAGCGGCAGCATGCAATTATTGACAGCAAGTGTTCCAATCAGCGACATTACCATGCGGAAAATATTCAGCGATGCCCGTTCGTATGGATTCTGTGTCATCAGGGAATTCAGAACCCCGTAAGGAATATTCAACGAAGATAAAAAGAAGTTGGATGTGGTATAGGTAATAAAGATATAAACGTATTTTCCGATATCAGGCAGATTTGGCAATGAAAATAGCAGAGCGCCGGAAGCCGCAAATGGCAGGCACATGCGTAGAATCCATGGACGGGCTTTCCCTTGCTTCGATTTTCCTGCATCCACCAAAAGACCGATCAGTATATCGGTGAAAGCGCTGAGCAGCCGCGAAACGAGGAAAATTGTTCCTACTGCGGCAGCGTTTACTTTTATGACATCCGTATAGTAAAACAGAAGATATGTGCTCATGGCTACTGCAATACCAACGTCCGCGAGACCGCCACAACCGTAGGCCAGTTTTTCGGGAAATGCGATTTTTTCGTCTCCTTGATATGCTTTTATTGGAGTAGTTTCAAATTTCATGGTATCTCTCCCAGAAAAGGTTTTTCTCAGTATATATAAATAAAAATTATGATGATGTTGCATTTGCAACATCATCATACCCCAAAATCCTGTACAATCGAGAACAGAAACGGGGGTGAGAGAGATAAGCAGCATATTTGAAATCAGTGCTTATCAGACATCGGCATCCGAATTTTTTGATAAAATTCTGCAAAATCACGCGGATCTTGTGCTGGATGTACGGTTGAAAAACGATTCACAGCTTTGCGGGTTTACAAAGAAAAAAGATTTAACTTTCTTTGTCCCCAAAATCTGTCATGCTGCTTATGTCCACGACCGCTTTTTCACGCCGGAACCGCAGCTTCTAGACCGTTATCTTCATCATTGGATTCAGTGGGATCAATATTCTGCAGAGTATCGGTCTGCTATGGAAGCCCGAAACGCCATCAGTTACTTTCAGGAGCATTACGGGAACTACTCCTGTGTATGCCTGATCGGTACAGCCACTAAAAGACGTCGTTCCCACAGCGAGGTCCTTCGGGGGCTTCTTGCAGACTCAAAAAGACTGGCAGGTGAGTGATTATGAATTTGTATCATAAAATCAAAAAATATTTTTTGAATGAAGAACAGGAGGAACAAGAAATGGGAAACAAAATGTTTTGCTATCAATGTCAGGAAACAGCCGGATGCTCCGGCTGCACGCAAACGGGTGTTTGTGGAAAGACACCCGAAACGGCTAATTTGCAGGATCTGCTTATCTATGTAACAAAAGGTCTGTCCGAAGTAACTACACAGCTTCGCACAGAGAAAAAAACGATTTCTACGGACATTAATCATCTTATTACGGAAAATCTTTTTGTGACCATCACCAACGCGAACTTTGACCCTGATTTTATTACTGACCGCATTCAGACTACGCTAAACCATTAGAAAGAAGGAGAACCATGAAATATCAACTATCCGAACAATGTTATGCTATCGGAAAGACGATCATAAAGCCGGATAAGGAATTTTCTTTTCTGGCTTACCTCATCACTGGGAAAGCAAACATCTTGATTGACACTCTCCCCGACAGAACTGCTTCCATGCTAACGGATGAAATCGTTTCTGTCATTGGAGAAAAGCCGCTGGATGCCATCATCCTGAACCATTCCGAAGAAGACCACAGCGGTGCTCTTCCAATGGTGCTGCAGCAATACCCGGACGTTCCCGTCTTGTGCACGGAAGCCTGTAAGAAACGTCTTATGAGCGCACTCCCGAAAGCCAATTTTCATGCGGTTAAAACCGGTGATGCTGTTGAATATGGGGAATACAAGTTCACGTTTTATGAGACTCCGGGATTGCACTGGGATGATAACATGGTAACTTTCTGGAACAGGAACAATATCCTTTTCTCTAACGATTTGTTTGGACAATATGCGGCGGCGGAACCTCCGATAGACCTTGATTACCCAGTAGACACGCTTTTAAAAGCGGCAGAGCGTTACTACGAAAAAGTATTCGGGTCCGCGTCACAATCAGAAAAAGAAGTGGTTTTAAAACTGGCGGACCTGCCAATCCGGCTAATTGCTCCGGGGCATGGGCTGATTATTGAAAATGAATTCTCCGCTGTAATGGAGCTTTATAGAAACAAAATAGAATAATAGAATTGGCAAAACGACAGCCATTGCTGAGAAAGGATTCATCCCTCTTGCGGCAATGGCTGTCTCCTTATAGTTCTGGGCAGGAGCGTTCTCCACGGAAATGTCCAAAGCATTTGTTTTGGGTTCACTCTTTTTCCTGCTCGCTAATCTTCTGCCAACGGATACAAGATTCCGTCCTCGCGGCGAATTCTTTCTTCAATCAGACTGAACATTTTTTTGCTGTCTGTAAGGAAAGGATCCTTGCTTTGAAGAATTTTAAAAGGCGTATTATTGAATATTCAAAGGTGGAACAAACTGTTTTGGGAAATAATTTGCAGGTAAACAGTAACATGCTAAGCCTTGACAGCCTTGATAATAAAAATGAGCTGAAGAAAAAATATGAAAATATTCTGGATACGGTTTCAAAAACCTCTCAAAGTCTTACAGCAATTCTAAATGATCCGGATGCTTCGGAAGAATTGAAAACTGTTGCAAAGGGTACCAGCGTAACGCTTTCTACCTTGTCTAAAATATTAGATATGCAGGAAGATACTTCAGAGGATGATTTTGAATTGACGGATTTACAAACTGATTTGGCAAATTATCAGATTGTGAGAACCGCTCAAAGTTTGTTTTCTACTCACTATCAGCTCCAATACAATATAGAGGACCTGACAGATTCCCGCGCACTGCTAGAAAACACTCTTTCGACTGCCCAAACGAAATACAACCTGAAGCAGGGTACCAGCCTTGATGTCGCGCAAGCCCAAGATGCCTTAAACACTTTGGATTGCAGCATAACCAATCTACAAAATCAGTCGAAAGCTATCGACACTGAAATGAATATTTTACTTGGACATTCTTATAACGATACGATTGTATTTGGAAATGTTCCAAATCCGGACACCGATTATACAAATAAAATTGATCTGGACAGTGATCTCACTGCAGCACAGGATGCAAGCTATAATATAAAAATTAAACGCAAGCAGCGCGCAGTTCTAAGTGACGAGACATATAAAGAAAAAGATAAAAAAATGCTCTCAATGATGACATGGAACTTGAGTTACAGAACATAGGCTCATCGCTGGATAAGCAGTATAAAACCATACAAGAAAAAAAGGTTGTACTGACTGCTAAACAGCAAAAACTAGCAACCGCGGAATTTAGTCAAGAACAGGCTTTGAAAAAACATGAAGCAGGAATTCTCTCCACCATGGATTACGCTAAAATTAGATATAATACGCTTTCACAACAATATTCTGTAAAAGCTGCGATGTTGGGACTTTCCCAAGAGATAGAAAGTTATAAATGGATTATGCGTGGGCTTCCTGCATCAAATTAAATGCGTAACAGTATACAATTAAAAACTTTTTCTCTGATTTAATCAATATTTTAGCGTGTCATTAGATTTTTGACACACGTCAATTACTTCCCTGACAGGATCTGCTACGATTCAGACAGTTAGGAGGTAGATACACATGAGTAAATGGAATCGAAAACTGAATCAATTCCTTAAAAAGTATACGACACCTTTTACATTTGCAGCAGGCATACTGACAGTCTTAGGGTATCTGGCAGAACGAGTGACAAATATGAGAACAGCCACAATCATTTGTTATCTCGTTGCCACAGTGCTAGCAGGATTGCCAATCTTCTTCCGGGCAATCACAGGACTGAGGATGAAAGCCATTGGCATTGAAGTTTTAGTGAGCATTGCAGTATTTGGCGCACTGTTTATCGGAGAGTACAGCGAAGCAGCTATCGTGACATTTCTTTTCCAATTCGGAACATACCTGGAACAGCGTACGTTGCAGAAGACCCGCAGTGCCATCCGGATGCTTACAGAGATGGTACCCGCCACTGCATGGAGATTAGAGAGCCAGACAGCTGAACCAGAGGAGATTGATGCAGATGAGGTGAAAGAGGATACCCTGCTGCTGGTCAAGACTGGTGGAAAGGTAGCCGTTGATGGTATCATCGAATTCGGAGAAGGGTATCTGAATGAGGCAAGCATCAACGGCGAATCCGTTCCAATTCATAAGGTGGTTGGAGATCAGGTCTATGCCGGAACCATCCTTGACAGTGGAATCTTACAGATGCGTGCAACCCGTGTGGGAGAGGATACCACCTTTTCCAAGATTATTGCACTGGTGGAGGAGGCACAGGATGCGAAATCTCCGGTGGAACGATTTATTGACAGGTTTGCCAAATGGTATACACCCGCAGTCGTTGTAATTGCAGCACTTGTTCTGCTCATTACCCGTAACCTGGATACGGCGATCACCGTTCTTGTCCTTGCATGTCCGGGAGCCCTGGTCATTGGGGCACCGGTAGCCAACGTGGCTGGTATCGGCTGCGGTGCGAAAGACAGTGTGTTGTTAAAAGGCGGTGACAGCGTGACAACCTTCGCCAAGGTGGATACCTTCCTGTTTGATAAGACAGGAACACTTACTACAGGTCATCCTGATGTGACAAATGTTTACAGCTACACAGAAGATATTCCAGGTGCTATGAAGTTGGCGGCAGCCTTAGAAAGTACAAGCGATCATCCGCTGGCAAAGGCAATTGTGAATTATGTAAAGAAGCGGGATGTTACAGTGGAAAAAGCGGTTGCCAGTGAGACATTGAAAGGATTTGGAGTTCGTGCTGACATAGATGGAAATGTCGTAATAGCAGGCAGCAAACGGATGATGACGGAACAGGGAATCACCCTGACAAAGGAACAGCAGCGAGATTTACAAGAGGCACAAAGGAATGGCGCATCCACAGTTCTGATTTCTGAGAATGAAAAGATTTTATTATTGTTTGCTATTTCTGACAAGATTAAGGATGGCGCAGCAGAAACGATTGCAAATCTAAAGCGTCTGGGCATCAAAAAGACAGTGATGCTCACGGGAGATAATCGTAAGACAGCAGAAGCAGTTGCAGCAGAGATTGGAATAGATGAAGTGCAGGCAGAACTTCTGCCGGAGAACAAGCTTTCCGTAATACAGAAGATGCAAAGAGAAGGCAGAATCGTTGCATTCGTAGGGGATGGCGTTAATGACAGCCCGGCACTTGCTGCAGCAGACACAGGAATTGCCATGGGAGGCGGAACAGATGTGGCTGTGGAAACCTCGGATGTGGTTCTGATGCGCTCCAACCTTGAGAGCATCCCGGTGGCGATAAAGCTGGCAAAAAGAACAGTCAGTGTCCTGCAACAGAATATCGTGATTGCCGTCAGTACGGTGCTGTTGCTTTTAGCGGGACTTTTTGCCGGATATATCCGCATGGCAAGCGGCATGTTCATACATGAAGCAAGTATCCTGGTGGTCATCCTGAATGCTATGCGGCTTCTTCATAGAACAAAGAAATCATGAAGGGTTATGAGTCCATGGAAAAAGCGCAGTTTAAATTATAGATTGTAAAAAGTTGATCTGCATCAAGTATTTGATAAGCAACCCATGTTAAAATCATGATATCAATGAAAAAGGAGCGAAGTTAATATGAAAAAATGTACCATGCAGTTGGGCGAACTGGTCTGTCCTATGTGTGCACAGAAAATCGAGACCGTACTGAAGAATGCTCCGGGAGTGGATTCCGTGTCCATCTTGTTCAACTCCAGTAAAGCCAAGGTGCAGTACGATGAACAGACAACGGAACCTGAAAAGCTCGCCGAGGTTGTCAGAAGTATCGGCTATGAAGTATTGAAACTTTCATAAGAATAAAAGAGAAGAGAGAGTTAACATGACATATCAGGAAATTGTAAATAGCAGCGATGTAAAGGAATTAAACAAGATCTTACCAGTCGTACAGCGCGTTCACGGCGGAAACCATCCGGAACTTTCCAGAGTGGGAGAAATTTATTCAGACATTCTTAAAGGCGCAAAATCCGGTAAAAGCAGTGAAGAAATGGCTAAGCTGTTAGATGAACTGAAATCCATAACTGGAAGTTTTATGGTTCCTGCAGATGCATGTGCTACTTTTTGTAGAACCTATGAGCTTTTGGCAAAGCTTACAGAAAATATAAGCAAAGCTGCTTAAAAGGACCTCGCCAAAACGCTTTCGGAATGGAGGGAAAAAATGTCCGGACACGTATGTGCAGAGAATGTGCCGATTTTCAATCACTTAAGTCACGAAAACCTGGAGAAAATCAGCGGAATCATGCAACACCGCTGTTATGCAAAAGGAGAAATTATCTATTCTCCCAATAAATCATGTGGATTATTTATCCTTGCAAAAGGCAGGATCAAAGTTTATCAGCTTTCGGGTTTTGGAAAGGAACAGTTGCTTCGTGTACTGGAGTCTGGAAGTGTTATAGGAGAAGACACCTTATTTGGTTCCATCAATCCGAACAGTTTTGGGGAAGCACTGACAGATATTGAGGCGTGTGTCATAGGGCGTGAGGAATTCATGGAGCTGCTCATACAATATCCTGCTATCAGTGTCAAGCTGCTGGAAGAATACAGCCGCAAGCTGGCAGAGGCGGACCAGTTGACTACCCGCACAGCGACGGAAAGTGTCGCGTTAAGACTAGCTTCCTACCTAATTGACCTGTCAAAGGTCGCTGGGGCGGATACATTTGTACTTCCACTGTCTATGAAGGAGTTAGCAGCATTTTTAGCTACCACACCCGAGACCCTTTCAAGACGAATGCGACAGTTTGAAGATGATGGATTTCTGGGACGGTCGGGGAAAAACATACGCCTCTTACAGAAAGATGCATTGGAAAACGTCTTATAATAGGCGGATTATACCTATCTGGCAAACAGGAGCAACAGGGTTTCGAGGCAGAAGCCACGAATGTTTATGGCTTCTGCCTCTTCTTTTAAAAATTACAAAAATTAAATAAACTTGATATAAATCAAGGTAAGCGGAGAAAGTCTCCAGTATAATGAGAAAAAATGAAAAGAAGGACAATAGATGTTCGGAAGATCAAATCATTTAAAGAACTGCTCGAAATCTGTACAGAAATCGTTTAAGACACTGAATATATTTCTGCCGAAAGTGCTGAAAATACATGGAGCGAAACATCCGGAGTTGATGGAAGTTAAACAGGTAACAGACGAACTGCAGGCCGTATTTGAAGATGGTATGGATACTGGCAGAGCAACGGCCTTATTGGAAAAACTCAGAAGCCTCACAAGAAACTATGCAATTCCATCAGATGCTTGCCCAGCATATAAGAACGTCTATAAGGCTCTGTCGCAGATTGATGCAATATTGTCAGCGGTGTAATGGCCTAAAGCCTTTGCTATTACGATTTTATAAAGTTAAAAAGCAACATCAAATGTACACAATGTCGGTAATATATAAAAATCTCATTAACGTAATCAAAATATAAGTGCTTTTGGTCTTGACAAGCTTTCGGAAATGTTACCTATGGTCTTTTTAGATCTTACCTGACTATGGAAATTTACACCACATTTTAGATATAAGGGGGTGCGGACAAAATTTTGGACTAAGCACTCAGGCCTAGATTTTGTCTGTACTCCAGCGGGCTCATCCCGCCAAGTGAAATTTTGATGCGCTTTTCCCGATACCAATTCATATAGTCGTGTATGATCTGAATAAAGGCCTCTATTGACACATCCATCCAGGACAAGCCGTAGAACATCTCATTTTTCATTCTGCCAAAGAAGCCCTCACACGCTGAGTTATCCGGCGAGCATCCTTTCTTTGACATTGAACGTTGCAAATGCGCCTTTTCCATACGGCTAATCCAACCAGGCCATCGGTAATGGCAGCCACGGTCTGTGTGGATGACGGGACGTTCTTCTTTTAAGTGGGAGATTGCATCATCCAGCATACAATTCGCAAGCTCTGCATTCGGGGCTGTCCCAATACTCCAGCAGACCGGCATACCGTCAAAACAGTCAATCACAGGAGAAAGATAAACCTTTCCAGCCGGAATTGCAAATTCCGTTATGTCGGTCAGCCACTTCTCGTTTGGAAGATCGGCATGGAAGTTGCGCTGTATGACATTGGGCACTGCCGGCGTAATCTCCCCCTGATAAAAGCTATAGACTCGCTTCTTTTTTGCTGCGACTTGCAGCTTCTCTTGTTTCATGAGTTGGCGAATAACCTTCTCGGATAGACGTAGGCCTTCTTTTCTCAATGCAGCATGGATTCTCCGATATCCGTAGCGCCCGTGATTTTCTTCAAATACAGCCTGTATCCTTTTCTTGGCGAAACAGTATTTGTCTTGCCGCTTCACGGTCTTTTGTTGGTAATAGTAGCTGCTGCGCGGACAATGCAAGGCAGAAAGCAGATTCGGCAGCGAATACTTACTCTTCAGGGCGCCGATGATCGCCACCTTCTCCCGATTCCGGAGAACTGCCTGATCGACGCCGGGGTCTTTTTTTAATACGTTGATGGTTTCCTTTAGAATATCAATTTGCATCCGCATATCTTCCACTTCGGATTTCAACTCGTTGATTTCCTCTGAGGAGGATGCTGTACCTGGCACAAGTTTACCTCGGGGGTCATCCTCCGGATTCATCAGTGCAGTCATTCCTTTTCGAAGATATTTCCTACGCCATGTATAAATACTGGCTCGGCTATACCCGATCTCATCTGATACTGATTTTACATCTTCGCCAAGTTCAAAACAACGGTGGAGAACCTTCAATTTCAGCTTCACTGGCGGGTGACGCGGATGGGTCTCGGTATTTTTGCCACGATAGGGTGATTTCACTTTCTTCGGCTGATTCTGCTTACTGATCCATTTGTACAGGGTCTGCCGTCCGGGATAACCAAGTACGCGGATGGTCTCGGTTACAGAATGTGTTTCCTCATACATCTGCAACGCTCGGGCTCGCTTTTCGTATGCGAACAATGTGATCACTCCCATGTCACAGCCTGTACTTGTCCAGCTTTTTATCCGCACCCCCTAACCGATATCAGATTTACCATCGTGTAATATTGCAAAAATGTACTCTTATGGCAGCATTTTTCTGTTTAGTAAGATTCTGTCACACAAAAAGCGCGAGTTTGGTGGGTGTATCATCATGTCTGAATAGCAATATCGATTCCCCTTCAGACTTGCAGGTTGGAGGGCTTTCCATGTGCATTCGATATGTTCTAAACATTAGGCGACCGCTGCACAGCAGCGGCCGGGCGTGATGAAGCGGACATCTATTCGCTATACGTTGCTCTAATAGGTAGTCTGTTAAAAAAAGCCTGTGCTGTTCAACGGGTAACTGTGGCCACGAACAGGAACCTATAGGATTCAAAAACTGGATATATAAGTTCATTTTTTTGCAAAAGGCTCATTTGGGTTATGCCCAAGTGGGTCTTTTTGGCCTTGCAAAGGGACATTCAGCCCGCTGTCGCTCCCCACCTACCTCTGTTTCGATTTGCCACAACTCAAAAATCGGAATGGAGGAAAATTTAATGACACAGATTAATTTGCGGGAATATTATCCCGATTTCTATACCACCGACTGCACTATCGAAGTGCCGAATGAAGTCGCGGCGCTCATGGTTTCCTATGAACGGGCCGACGCTGCCTACTACTTACGAAGATACCGGCACAAGGCGTATTACTCTCTGGATTGTGACGACGGCATCGAGAATGACATCCTGTTTGTCTCTTTGTCCCCCTGTGAAATATATGAGCGTAAAGTAACGGTCGCACAGCTCCACGCAGCGATTGCCTCTTTGCCGGACAAGCAGGCCAAACGCGTTTATGCCCATTACATACTCGGTATCAGTCAAGCCGATATTGCACGGGTAGAAGGTGTGGATGCCCGAAATGTACGCAAGTCAATCAGGAAGGGGCTTCGAAACATGGAAATCTTTCTAAAAAATGACCATTAGGTGTATCCTAACAGGCCCCAAAAATGAAAGGGTTTATGAGGGAGATATTATTCCCCTGTTGTAGCTTGAAAATTTAATAAAGGACAAGCCGGATACATACCGCAAGCAGCGGCATACAGGGAGCCGGGCGGCGGGTGCGCCACGATCTTTTCTTGCGCGGGAGAGGATGATTGGATTTCAGCGTAACGGAAAGGGAGCGAAAAACACCAGCGCCGCAGGTAGAGCAGCTTCTTTCAGACGCAAGGCAGCTCTGCGGCAATCATCTGTATGTGATGAAACTTCCGTTCAGTCACAGTCCGAGCGTGATAAAACCGTCGCAGGCAATGAGGACGGCCCGCCATCAGCATGGGGGGAGGTGCGATTCCTATGGTAACAGGTACGCCGCCTGTTCGTCCGGAATATCTGTAAACATAAAAAGCAAATCGAAACAAAGGGACAGCCACGCCGTAATTGCTCTGCATTGCCCATGAGGGCAATGCAAATACAAAATATACTGTGCGGCTGTTTTTATTTAGACGGAGGCATAACGATGAAAAACACGAAAACTGCTGCCTGCAACAGCAATATACCGCCCGGAGCTTCCGGACGCAATCGTTTAGATAAGCCATCCACCTATAAAGTAGACGGCAAAACCTTCATTGTCGAACCTGTTTTTCAAACAGAAGGGCATGACACGCTGGGAACCATTTTAATGAAACTGATGAGGGCCGACGCAGATCGGCTTTGATGATAAGTAACAATGCGGCAAGCGTGACAATCGGCGGTCGATATGGTATACCTTAGCCTGTAAATACTGCTTATTTGACTGCCGGAAAGGGGGATTTATGAAACGGTCAAATAGGAGAAAAAACCGGGAAGACACAGCCTTTCTTTATGAGCGGCTGTCACGCGATGACAACCTTGAGGGTGAAAGCTACAGCATAAGCAATCAGAAAAAACTTTTAATCAAGGTTGCCAAAGAAAAGGGATATACCAACCTTGTTCACTTCTCTGACGATGGCATTTCCGGTGTCACAATGGAGCGACCCGGTTTTGTGGCAATGATTCAAGAGCTTGAGGAAGGCCACGCAGCGGCTGTTTTTGTAAAGGATATGTCACGTTTGGGCAGAAACTACATTGAGGTTGGGAAACTCACGGAGGAATTCCTCCCCGATCACGACATCAGGCTTGTCGCGGTTTCCGACAATGTGGATACCGCTGAGGGAGAAAATGAACTGACACCGATCCGCAATCTATTCAACGAGTGGTATGCCCGTGATATCAGCAAGAAACGGCGCATCAGCAATAAAATCAAGGGAAATGCTGGGGAACCTATGGGACAGCCGCCTTACGGTTACATCAAGGACCCGGATAATCCCAAACGCTGGATTGTGGACGAGGAAGCCGCCACCACTGTTCGCCGCATTTATCAAATGACACTGGACGGCTTTGGGCCGGAACAAATTGCCGCCGCACTGGAAAGGGACAGTATACTGACTCCTATATCTTATTGGCAAACACGAGGCGTCAACCGCCCTGGCAAGCACAAAGACGCACCGCCCACGAAGTGGAACAGTTCAACCGTCACCAAGATTCTTTCCTTACAGGAGTATTGCGGGGACGTTCTCAATTTCAAGACATACAGCAAATCCTACAAGAATAAGAAGCGAATTGAGAACGACCATGACAATTGGGTTATCTTTAAGGATGTGCATGATCCGGTCGTTGACCGCGCAACATGGGAAAAGGTACAGCAGAAACGTGGTAAAATCCGCAAGCGGAAAACGAATGAGGGAGAAACCAATATGTTTTCCGGCTTGCTTGTCTGTGCCGACTGCGGTCACAATCTGCATTACCACTTCAATCAGGGCAACCCGGACATCAAGTATTTCAACTGTTCCAATTACAAAGGTAATCGGGGTACTTGTGCTTCTACCCATTATATCCGTGTCGACTTTCTGGAACAGGTCGTACTGGGAGAAATCCACAGGCTCACAAAATTTGCGAGCAAGTATGAAGATGAATTTGTCAAAGCGGTTATGGGACATTCTCAGCAAACGGTGGAACTTGAGCGGCAGAAAAAGCAAAAAGGATACAATGCTCTGTTGGCCCGCGATAAAGAGATTGACCGACTGTTTGATCGAATGTATGAGGACAATGTGGCCGGGAAAATTTCCGACGAGCGGTTTTCAAAAATGACCAAGCAGTATGAAGATGAGCAGAGCGGATTAGCAGGGCGGATAAAAACGCTGAGGGCCGAGCTTGATAAAGAAAGCCGTCAATCTGTGGGCACGGATATGTTCATTGCCACTGTGCGTAAATATACCAGAGCCAGAAAGCTCACACCGCGTATGCTGAACGAACTGATCGATCACATTGAAGTCCATCAGGCTGAGAAGGTAAACGGCGTATACGTCCAGAAGCTGACTATTCATTATAATTGTATCGGCTCCATTGAAATACCGGATATTTCATCTCTACAGGAACCGGATGTTCTGATACAGACAAGAAAAGGAGTAGCCGTAAGCTACTCCCAAGCGCAAATGGCAGGATAAGCATATAAAAAGCCGAGTGTTCTTACAGCACTTTCAAATACTATAAGAACACTCGGCATGAAAGTAGTGACCAATTTTGATACCAAATGCACACGGTACTGCCTTTCGTTAAAAGGTGCATATGCAAAAGAAAGTTGCCATTGCTGCATGCGGGGTCGTGTAGTTTATGGGCTTCGTGGCATTTGTAATAGTAATCGAGAGAGTTGCGAGGTACCATTAATCAAAATATATATTTTAGTATTGACATACTAAAATATTAGCAGTATTCTATAAACAGTCCATGATATGGAGGTGTACTGCTTGAATAACGATATCCAAAGTGCTCTGGCAGTTCTTTATCAGCGCCAGATCACATCCCGTGACCAGCTGTTGACAGAAGCCCTGCGTGTTGCGCTTACTAAAAAAGCTGTGCGGGGAAATGAGACTACCAGCGAGCTGTTTTCCATCATGAAACAGAAAACAGAAGAGACGCTGGGCTTCTTTCCTGCTGACAGAAATGACTTTCGGGATATTTATGACGCTTTGAAAGAGATAGATCTCGGTGAGTTTACCAAGTCCATTTATGAAAATGACAGAAGCGGAGAGGTGATCACACCAACGCTTCTGACTCAGTATATCCAAAAACGAATTACCGCTCTTGCCCCAGAAACAGTGCTGATTACCGATGCTGAACGGCACCTGAACGGGCTGACAGAGCTTGTAGCGGCGTGTCCCGGAAAGGTAACGCTTACCACACAACTCCACCCATTTGAGATTTTGCTACGGTTGCTGTTTGAAGGAAACTCGGCGGTTGATGTTCGTTTTATTTCCATCTATTCGGCTCTGCCGAAAACATCGCAGAGCTATGACTATATTTTCTGCCTACCGGCATTTGGAGGGAGAGTCGGAGCGGAAGCCAATGCTTTTTTGACGCAGGATTATGATGGCGTAGCACTGGAAAATCTGCTGGGCCTTATGACCTCGACAGGTACGATGGACTTCATCACTCCGGCGAAGCTTACCTTTGCGTCCGGCGGTTATGAAAAATTGCGTCGGCAGATTGCGGATACGCGGAACGTGGAATCGCTCTATATTCTGCCTGACGGAACATTCCGGCCGTGGACTGCCATCAAAACCTATCTGCTGTCGATTACCGGACAGGAAACAGCGACTGTTAGCATTGGAGAGCTGAAAGTGAAAAAGGATGCGCTTGCACCCTATCACCCTAAAGCGATCCCGACTAAGAAGTTCCGGGTACATGGCGACTGGCGCATTGAATTGCTGCTCTCGGAGGACGATCGGAATATCGCACGGTTCAAGAAATCTGATACGCCAAAGGTCAAACTCGGCGAGGTGGCTGAGGTGTTTCGCGGAAAATCGATCCTGAAAAAAGACGCCGTGCCAGGAGAGATTGCCGTGCTGAACATCGGCAATATAGAAAACGGCGTAATCGACTACGAGGGTCTGGACACCATTGCGGAGGATGAACGCAAAATAAAGCGTTATGAGCTGCAAGACGGCGATGTAATACTCTCCTGTAGGGGAACGGCTATCAAATCCGCCCTGTTCCGGAAGCAGGAAGACATTACAATTGCATCCGCAAACATCATTGTCATCCGGAGCAAAGGGCAGATACTTCCGGCGTTCATCCAGATGTTTCTGGACAGCCCTACAGGTCAGGTGATGGTCAAGAGCTTTCAGCGCGGCGTGACGATTATGAACATCAACCATACAGACATTATGGAACTGGAAATTCCGCTTCTTCCTCTGGACAGGCAGAGAAAATTGACAGAATTCTACGAAGTCGAGCTCACACATTACCGTCAAACAGTGGCGCAAGCGGAACAGCGGTTGCAAGAGCAGAAAAACAAATTATATGATGAGATGATATAGGAGGAACGGCAATATGGCAGAAGTGACATTAGGCTTTGAAAATCAACTCTGGGAAATGGCAGACAAAATGCGGGGTCGCATGGGCGTAAAGGACAGCGAATACGGCAATGTGGTGCTGGGGCTTATTTTCCTAAAATATATCTCTGACAGCTTTGACGAGCGATATCAAGACTTGGTGGTCGAGGGCGAAGGTTTTGAGGAAGACCGGGATGCCTACGCCGAGAAAAACGTGTTTTTTGTTCCGCCATCTGCCCGGTGGAAATTCATTAAAGAAAGTGCTAAGTTGCCTACCATCGGGCAGATCATAGACGATGCCATGGTGGCCATCGAACGTGAGAACACCACCCTCAAGGGCGTACTGCCAAAGACTTACGCCCGGGCGGAAATCAACAAGCAGGTGCTGGGCGAGCTGGTGGATCTGTTTTCCTTTAACTTGGGAGGAAAAAAGGCAAGGGCTCAGGACGTGTTGGGCCGTGTGTATGAATATTTTCTGGGGCATTTTGGTTCCACTGAGGGGGAGTATTACACGCCGCCTTCCATCGTCAAGCTGCTGGTCGGCATGATCGAACCTTTTGAGGGCCGTGTGTACGACCCTTGCTGTGGCAGCGGCGGGATGTTCGTGCAGTCTGCAAAATTTGTGCAGGCACACGAGGGCAGACTGGATAAAATTCACATCTATGGGCAGGAATCCATTGCGGAAACCTGGCGGCTGTGTAAGATGAACCTTGCCATCCGTGGTATTGACGGCGACTTGGGCAAGGAAAATGCGGACACATTTGGAAACGACCAGCACAAGCTGCTGAAAGCCGACTTCGTGCTGGCAAACCCGCCCTTTAACATTAAAGACTGGGGAGCGCCCAATCTCACCGAGGACGTGCGCTGGAAATACGGAATGCCACCGGCGGGTAATGCCAACTACGCTTGGATCGAGCATATCATCAGCAAGCTCTCTCCCAGAGGTGTGGCGGGCTTCGTTCTAGCCAACGGTTCCATGAGCACGACCACAACTGCTGAGGCGGAAATCAGAAAAAATATCATTGAGGCGGGCCTTGTGGATTGCATCATCACCCTGCCGCCCAACCTTTTTTACAATGTCACCATTCCCGCCTGCCTGTGGTTCCTCTCCCGAAAGCGGGAAAATCGCCGGGAAAAGCTGCTGTTTATCGATGCCCGCAAACTGGGCACCATGATTGACCGCAAACACCGGGAGTTGTCCGACGAGGAAATCCAGACGGTCTGCGACACTTACCACAACTGGCGGGACGACAAGCCGGACTATGAGGACCAGCAGGGTTTCTGCAAATCCGCTGCGCTGGGCGAGGTTCGGGCCCAGGATTACATCCTTACCCCGGGGCGCTATGTGGGTATGGAGGAGCAGGAAGACGACGGCGAACCCTTTGATGAGAAGATGACCCAGCTTACCGGCGAGTTGTCCGGGATGTTCCGTCAGAGCCACGAGCTGGAGAATGAAATCTGCAAGAGACTGGGGGCGATTGGATATGAAGTTTGAAGATCAAAAGGGAAAACTTTTGTATGAACCAGACTTTTGTAACGATTGGAAACGCAGATCATTATACGATCTGGCAAAATGGAAAAATGGATTAGCATTTAAGGATATTAACTTTTCTGATGTTGGAAAACCCGTTATAAAAATTGCAGAGCTAAACTTTGTCATCCTTTGGGGAACAACCATGGATGCCCAATTGATCACCAAAAGGAATAGGAGGTATGCAAGGGGGATTGAGCCTATACGGGATAGCGCGACAAGAAGCAAAGAAGACGCGGTATATAACACAATCACCCACCTGCGCCGCAAGATAAAGGTAACGGATAAAAAACAAGGGATGACCGGGAATAGAACGGCTATTTGAAAGACGGACAGCGGTTCTCTGGCCGCCAGCAGACAAAAGGGGAAAAGCATTAAAACCAGAAGCGCCGCCATAGGCCGTATCCTACGGAAGTTATATTGATTGATGATATGCCTTCCTATGACTTCGAAAACTATTTCTCCTATTGACGTTGCATACGCAACCTCGAAACCTATTTTTAGTGATATAATGGAGTTGAAATGGAGGGGGCCAAATGAGCAAGTTCTTCACCCTCAGCGCTTACCAGACGACGGCAGAGCAGTTCTTTGAAAAAATATTGGGCATGCGGGCGGACCTTGTGCTGGATATCCGTCTCAAAAACGAATCGCAGCTCTGCGGATTTACAAAAAAGGGCGACCTTGCGTATTTCGTGCCTCAGATCTGCCATGCCGCCTATATTCACGACCGCTTCTTTGCACCCGATCCGGATCTGCTGGACCGCTATATCAAGCATTGGATCCAATGGGAACAGTATGCGGAGGAATACCGAGCTGCCATGGAAGATAAAGACGCAGCCCGCTATTACAAAACGCATTACCGAGATTATTCTTGCGTCGGTCTGCTCGGGACGGCCACAGCGAAACGCCGGTCCCACAGCGAAGTGCTCTCCGATCTGCTGCAGGAAAAAACGGAATAATTATTTCTCATTTTTAGCAGCAAGCGGCGGCCGCCTTCTGAAAGCGGCCGCCGCTTGTCTGTCCTTCTGAAATAAGATGGGGATCATTCCACCGTGATTACTGAAACAGGGCAGCCTTCCTGCGCTTCGATGGCTTTACCCTCCGCCTCTTTCGGGACGGGGTCCTGATACACCTCCGCCTTACCATCGTCGCCCATCCGGAAAACCTCCGGGCAGGTTTCCGCACACAGTCCACAGGAAATACATCCGTCTCTGTCAATCGTCGCTTTCATAGAAATCAGATCCTTTCAAAATATTTTGAACATTGTTATTGAGGGAACACGACCGTAAGCAGCATCTTGAACCGACCGTCCGCCGCCACGGCGTGGGGGACGCCCGCGGGCATCACGACGGTCTTGCCGCCCGTCAGGGAAAAGACCTGCCCGCCGATAGTGACGCGGGTCTTTCCTTCGAGGACGGTCAGCATGGCGTCGCCCTCCGAGGCGTGGGAGCTGATCTCCTCGTTTTCGTCGAAAGCGAACAGGGTGACGCTCACCGCGCCGTTCTGCGCGAGGGTCCGGCTGACGACCTGACCCGGCTGGTATTCCACCAGCACGGCGAGCTCCAGCTCCTTTTCAAACTCGATATTTTTCAGAATATGTGCGCTCATTGTATAATCGCCTTTCCTCCTGATTCATGTCTCACTCCGAAACCAGACGCTTTTCCCCTTTGATCGCCTGAATAGGCCGGATATTCTGCGTCACTTCCAGCACGCCGAGATATTCGCCCGCGTCGCTGTGGACGGCAAAATACCGGATGAGGATATATTTTTCGCCCGCGTCGATCCAGAAATCCTCGTGATCCTTCCGGCCGGCCTTGAAATCCTCCACGAGCTTTTCGACGATATGCACGCTTGCCGGGGGGTGGCAGTTGGCGACCTTCCGGCCGATTACGGCTTTTGTGCGGGGAAAGATGCGCTCCGCGCCCCGCGAAAAGTATTTTACTGTGTCGTCCTTGTCCACAAAGGTGATGTCGATGGGCAGGGTGTCAAGCATCCGGACAAGTTCCTCGATTTTCAGCGCGCCGGTCGGCAGCGTGACGACGCCGGGCGAGGCTGCTTCCTGACGCGCGGTTTGCTCCGCTTCGCCTTTCGCGGCCGGAGCCCAAGAAGGCACATGATCGATCAGGCAATACCCGAGCTCGCCGCTCTCGTCGGCGATGCGCTTCCATTCGTCCTGCGTCAGATTTTCAAGCAGCATGGGGAGCAGGATATTTTCTTCCTTGAAGATCATCTCGGTGATCTTATTGAGAAGCGCCCCGATCGGTTCCCGGAGCTGCGCGGCGTCTTGCCCTTTGAGCTTTTTATTGATCTCCTTAAGCTGCGCGCGAATCTCGTCGTCCACGCCCCACATAACCTTGGGCGGGGCCGTGATGCCGTACTGCTCCAGATAGGGAAAGATCAGGTTTTCCTTCTTCAGATAGTGGCGGTCGATTTCGGCCAGCCGCTCGAGTCCATCGGATATCCTCTTTTCCGCGTCGCCGCCGGGCAGCCGGGCAAGCTGCTCCCGGATCTCCCCGATCAGCTTTTCAACGGCCCGGTTCTCGCGCTTGAGGGTGTTGGCCGGATGACCCGGAATCTCTGCGGGGTCGGTCGGTCGGTGGATCTCCTCAATGGAGCCCTTGAACACCGCCGCGTGGACGTCGCACAGGCGCTGCACCTCGGAAACCGGCAGGCCGTTTGCGATCAGACCCTGCTCCGCCTGCGCGATCTCCTCGGCGGAAACCCCGTCGAACACGGCGGCAAACCGGCCTTTTACCTCTTCTACGCTTGCCCCGTTATGCAGTTGCGTGATCAGTTCCTTCAGAACCTTCTGACGGTATTCCCGGTTGTTGATCTCTTCGCTCATTTGGCATCCCCCTTTACTTGATAACCGTGCGCTGCAAAAGCCCGTTTTACCGTTTCAAGGTCGATTTTTTTCAGCGCCGCGCCCTTCGGAATGGTCATGAACCGGCCCGCCGTCGCCAGCATGCCGGGCTTGGTAATATCTTGAAAGCCGACTTCCTCCAATATTTTAGCAATTCCCGGATCGGCCGCGCATAATTCATAGACCGTCTTTTTGAGGTCGAGAATCTTATCTTCCATCTTCCGCCGCCTCCCCCTGAGGAAAATTAAAATTCTTCATGAGAATATTATTCTCCAGATGGATATGCCGGTGCAGGTCGTTCTCAAGCTCCGGAAGCAGCGCATAAACCTTTCGGTAGCTTTCACACGCGTCGGAAGGAACCGTAAAATCGACGGTCACACGGTGAAGCTCCCGAAGCAGCTTTCCCGCGGCCTCATGCTCGCCTATGATATCGGCGGCGAGGTCCCTCGTCGCTTTCTCCGGTGTGCCGGGCTTCGCAAGCGCGGGGAACAGTATCGTTTCCTCCTTGACAAGGTGCTGTTCGAGATCGGTTTTCAGCCGTCCGAACAGCCGATAAACTTCAAAAAGTTCCCGATGGTTTCTCCCGTGGGCACGGAGTACCGCGAGCGTCAGTTGACCGATCTCCGGCAGCGCCCGGCGAAGGTAATCGTGGTGCGTGTCCTCGATATAGGCGCA
Organism: Caproicibacterium sp. BJN0003; assembly: GCF_026314295.1. Lineage (NCBI taxonomy): Bacteria > Bacillati > Bacillota > Clostridia > Eubacteriales > Oscillospiraceae > Caproicibacterium > Caproicibacterium sp. BJN0003. The sequence continues at coordinate 1,793,338 of NZ_CP111108.1, read as the reverse complement.
GAGGACGGCCGGGCTCATGGCGTTAAAGTCCGCGCCTTTCTCCCGTCTTTCTCCGTTTGTCCGCTCCGCTTCGAGCAGCCCGGAGAATTGCTCCGGGCCGACATGCTTTTCGGCGAGCGCTGCCGCAAGCGGTCTTTTCCCGCCGCAGCAGAAGTCAATGCCGAACCTTTGGAAAACCGGCAGGGCTTCCGGCATGGTTGCCGCTATACTGCCGACCGTCGCGTTCTTTTCAAATATCATAGAAAATTCCCTCCGTCCTGTCTTTCGATTTCATCATTATTGTAACAGGGAGCGGAAGGAATGTATGTGATTGCAATCAAACTTTCAGTTTTTAGGAAGGAACGCCCGCCGACAGCTCCAACGCGCCATGATCGAGCACCAGAATGCTCTTATTGCTGACGGAACGGATGACGCCCTCGCTCTCCAGTTGGCCGAGCTTCCGGCTCACGGTTTCGCGGGTGATCCCCAGGTAATTGGCCATGCCTTCGCGGCTCAGCGGCAGGCGGATCAGGATACCCTCCGGCACGGCCGTCCCGTATTTGTCGGCAAAACCAAGAAGCAGCGTGCTGATTCGGTTGTCCACGTTGCGCACGCCCATGCTTTGCAGCGCGCTCTCCATGTGCGACATGCGCTCTTCCAACGCCTCGATGATTTTTATCGCAATATCGGGATATGCGTGAAGCAATTTATAAAAGTCGCCTTTTATAAACAGGCAGGCCTTGACCGGCTCCAGCGCTTCTGTCGTGTAGGCGGCCGTCTGCCTGTCGAACAGGTTCCTCTCCCCGAAAAAGTCCCCTTCCGAAAACACATAAAGGATCTGTTCCCGACCGTCCGGTGTGATTTTGAACGCCTTGACGCTGCCCTCATTGACGATCACTAAGGTGTCGGGACTGTCCCCCTCGGAAAAAAGCGTCTCCCCTTTTCTGTATTCTCTGTGATGAATCAAGGATGCGATATGGATGAGGTCGTCCTGTTCCAAAAATGAAAAAATCGGCACCTTATGGACGCAGAGCTTTTCTATGCATTCTTCTCCACAGTGGACGCGGTCTGCCAATTCCATCATCCCCTTTCATAAAATATCATTTACCTATATTTTATCGGAAGGAGCGTCAAAGTCAAGCTAAAGAAAAAGCAGGCGAACGCGCTTTCGCCTGCTTCAATGGATGAAATACCCCGCGTCCAGGGCACTGCCGCACAAATCAGGATTTATGGTCGGAATATACATCCGCAAATTCCGGATGCCCGGAAAACCAATGTATCGCATAGGGGCAAGTTGGGTATGCCTTCTTTCCGGTTTTCCTCAACTCCTGTGCAACTGCCAGAAGGAGCTCACCGGCAACCCCCTGACCTCGCAGAGAATCATCGACAAAAGTGTGCTTGATCTCGACCAGGTCCTTCGAAACGGGTGGAAACGTCACTTCCGCAACAGTTTTTCCGGCTTCGTCGTTGATATAGATTCTGCTTTCAGAATAATTCAACTTCATTTTCCGTTCCCCTTTTCCGATTTATGGAACATCTGCACCGCAAAATCCGGTCGAGGCCGATCCCGCGTCGGTTTTCCATTGGACCGCCGAATTTGGAACGGATCCCCCCGCGGGGGAATCCCGTGTGCCGAAGGCCCCATCCTCGCTTATTACTTTGAGTTCAGAGGGCTTCCGCAAACTGTTTGCCGTACTCCCTGCAGGCGGCGAGCTCCGCTTCGTCCGGGATCCACAAGGCTCGGTGGCCTTCGTTCACTACCTCGAAGTCGCCGTCGCCGAGGGCCTTGGTCAACTGCTTGACCGCCTCGCCGCTCCAGCCGTAGCTGCCGAACGCGGCCGCTTTCTTCTTTTTGAATTTCAGCCCCCTCATCATCTCCATGATCCCGCCGATGGAAAAGAGATACCCGTTGTTGATGGTCGGGGAGCCGACCAGAACGGCCTTGGAACGGAACACCTCGGTAACGACGTCGTTCTTGTCCCGTTTGGCGGTATTCATCAGCTTGACCTTCACGGCGGGGTCAGCCTGCCGGATGCCGTCGGCGATGGCCTCTGCCATTTTGCGCGTCGAGTTCCACATCGTATCATAGACCAGCGTGATCTGGTTTTCCTGATAGCTGTCGGCCCATTTCAGATACTGCTCGACGATCCGGGCGGGGTTGTCCCTCCAGATCACCCCGTGGCTCGGGCAGATCATGCTGAGCGGCAGATTCAGCCCCAGAACCTCATGAATCTTCTTCGTCACGAACGCGCTGAACGGCGTCAGGATGTTGGCGTAATATTTGAGCGCCTCAGCGAGAAGCTCGCCCTGATCCACCGTGTCGTTATACAGCGACTCGGTCGCGTAGTGCTGGCCGAAGGCGTCGTTGCTGAACAGGACGTTCTCGCCCGTCAGATAGGAAAACATGGTGTCCGGCCAGTGGAGCATGGGGGCCTCGACAAAGATTAGCTTGCTGTCGCCGAGGTCAAGGGTATCGCCGGTTTTGACGGTGACGAAATTCCACTCCGGATGATGATAATGTCCCTGAATGATCTTTTTACCGTTCGCCGTGCAGTAGATCGGTTTATCAGGGATCTCGCGCATCAGCTCGGGCAGGGCGCCGCTGTGGTCGATCTCATTGTGGTTCATCACGATGTAGTCGATGCTTTTCAGATCGATCTCCTGTTTAAGCCGGGCGACAAACTCCTTGTCGAACGGCTGCCACACCGTATCGATCAGGGCGGTCTTCCGATCCCGCACGAGATAGGAGTTGTAGGAGGAACCCCTGTGCGTCGAATATTCGTTGCCGTGAAATTTTTTGAGCTCCCAGTCGATCTTCCCGACCCAGCTCACTTTATCCGTTAATTTCTTGCCCATAGTAAAAACCTCCCTTTTATTTATCCCTAATTGTCTATTTTACCACCTTTTTTACGATTGTCTGTGATTTGAATCAAAAACGGACAGAATGGAACGACCCTATTCCGGTTCATCACTTACTTATGGTCCGCAAAGCGTCACATCAAAGAATTCCCGCTATGCCAAAACCAGCAGGATTTGCAAACCATGTGCCGCACGTTCATCCTGTGAGTCTCAATCAATGGGATTGACATCCTTCATAAAAAAGAATAAGCTGACTTAAAGTAATTACTAAAAATAAGTTTATGGGAAGGAAGGGTTCTTCGTGAATATGGAGATCTTGCAGCAACTTCTGGACGCTTGCTTTTATGGAAAACAGATCACGGAATTGATGCCGTCTTTACCAAAAAAGCTGAAACCGCGTCATATGTCTGTAATCGGAATCATTCACGCTCTTCAGGAGAAGCAGAATTGTGTCCGTGTCAGCGACGTCAGCCATGCGCTTCGTATTACGCCCCCCAGCATAACAAAGCTGATCAATGAGCTTACCGATTACGGCATAGTAGAAAAGCACGCGCACACGGAGGATAAACGTACCTTAACGCTGACGCTTACGGAATTGGGGATGGAATATTTTACGGTATATGTTTTGAACTGTCATAAAGAATTGGTCCAGATCCTTGAACCCATACAGGAAGAAGACTGTGCAATCGCGATCAAAACAATGGAAAAAATGTACCGGCTGATGAAGGCCCACCCCATACAGATTGAAAGGTCGGAACGCATCGACAGAAAAAAGCCGCTGATACAGGATGGGGAGGATAAAGTGCAGTGAACGGCGAGAAAGATAAAATCAAAAAAAATTTGCTCATCACCATTATTTCGCTGGTAGCGATCAGTTTCATGGGGGTTGTGTCGGAAACCTCATTGAACATCGCCTATCCAGCTCTTATGAATCAATTTCAGGTTTCCGCGTCAACCATTCAGTGGCTGACTACCGGTTATCTGCTGGTGTTGTCCATCTCGATTCCGATCTCGCCCTTCCTGGTAAAAAAGTTCCCGACAAAACGGCTGCTACAGGCGGCTGTCCTCACTTTTTTCGTAGGGACTTTGGCCGGAGCATGTGCCCCGAATTTCTCCGTATTGCTGCTGGGCAGATTGGTTATGGCCGTGGGAACCGGTATTTCCCTGCCCCTGCTGACCAATATCGTTCTGGAAAAAGCGCCCTTCCAGCAAAGGGGCTTTTTGCTGGGCCTCGTTGTGATGGTCACAACCGTTGCCCCTACCGTCGGCCCCATTTTCGGGGGAATCGTTATGGAATATCTGAACTGGCACTGGTTATTCCTGTTCCTTCTCCCGCTTATTCTCTTTTCCTTGATAGCGGGAAGTCTAACCGTCAAGGATATCCGCAAGGGTGAAAAGCCGGTGATCGATCTTTTATCGGTATTCCTTTCCGTCATCGCTCTGTCAGGCATTGTCCTTGCGTTCAGTATCTCCGGCGATTGGGGCTGGGATTACCGGACATGGATCATCCTTATCATCGGCGTCGGCTGCCTGCTGCCTTTTGTATGGCGCCAGTTACGGCTGGAGGTGCCTTTGATTCAAGTCCGTGTTTTTCGGTACCGGCGTTCACAACGGGAATCGGCATGATTATGATCTCTCAGATGAACGTATTGGCATTGGGATTCCTGCTTCCGATCTTTTTACAGAACGGCGTCGGCAGTTCCAGCCTGACGGCTGCGCTTATTCTGCTCCCCGGAGCGGCGGCAAACGCCGTTATGAGTCTTTGGGTAGGCTCTCTGCTGAAAAAGCACCGTGCCACGACCTTTTTTCTCGCCGGTTATCTTCTTCAAAGTGTCATGCTTATTGTTTTCTTGAAGGCGGCTTATACGGTTGGCATGGTTATATGCTTCTACCTCGCCTTTATGTTTGGCGCGGGGCTGATCGTTGTGGCGGCTCAGACAAATGCTCTCAATCGGCTTTCTGCGGAAAACAATGCGGACGGCTCCGCGATCATGAACACCCTGCAGCAAACGGGTGGCGCGATCGGCACGGCGCTGGCATCCAGCTTTTTGACTCCCAGCGTCAGCCGGGCCTTGTCAAACGGTTTGACCAAGGAACAGGCTTATGCTGATGGGCTTCGCGGGAGCCTCGGCTTTTTCCTCGGTCTAACTATCTTCGGATTGGTTTTGGCTTTGCTATCGCGAAAAGGCAAATATATTCTTGGAAATCACGAATGAAATGCTGGATTGTTCTCGACAATAAAAGCGGGTGTACTTTTTCACGATACCTAAACTCTTTCACGTTTCCTAAATCTTTTCACAAAAGGTAGGAGGACAGGGTAGAGTGGTTGCATTATTTCACGATAGGGTTTCAAAAAACAAAAAAGGCCGCCCCGAAAGGCGGCCTAAATTTCATATAAAACGCAAAAAAGCCCAGCAACGCTGGACTTTTTCACACATCAACATTGTATCAATATTGACGTTTCCTTATGAACTTACCCGACGCCAATTGGAGGAAGCCGCGAAGGATATGCACGAGGCGATGAAAGCCCTGACGGACTGCGGCGCTCAAGGAATCCTCGATACAACTTCAAAGGCCAAGGCCGAGGCCCTGTTCAATGATACGCAGGCTGAAGCCTACACTGCCTTCCTCGCAGCAAAGGCATATCAGTCCTTTGCAATCCGCCGCCGTGATTCCAAGAATATCACCGCGACGCTGAAGGAAGTGCACCCCATGTTGGAGATTTCGCCTCGTGATCTGGATGCCGACTGCTTTCTCCTCAGCACCCCGGCCGCAACCTATGATCTCCGCAAAGGTATCGCTGGAGCGAGGGAACATTCCCCGGAGGACTATATCACCAAGATCACGTCCGTTTCACCCAGCAGTAAAGGCGAACAGCTCTGGCGGGATAGCATGAACCTAATCTTCTGCAAGAATCAAGAGCTCATCAACTATGTCCAGATGATCTGCGGACTGGCCGCTATCGGGAAGGTCTTTGTGGAAGCTCTCATCATCTCTTACGGCTGCGGGCGGAACGGCAAATCGACCTTTTGGAATGCTGTCTCCCGTGTGCTGGGCCTTTACAGCGGCAACATCTCTGCCGATACGCTGACGGTCGGCTGCCGAAGGAATATCAAGCCAGAAATGGCGGAGGTCAAAGGCAAGCGTCTGCTGATTGCGGCGGAAATGCAGGAAGGCGCAAGGCTTAACGACTCGACCGTCAAGCAACTCTGCTCCACCGACGACGTATTTGCGGAGAAAAAGTACAAGGACCCGTTCAGCTTCACGCCCTGCCATACACTGGTCCTCTACACCAACCATCTGCCGAAGGTCAGCGCTTCCGATGACGGCATCTGGCGCAGGCTGATCGTCATCCCGTTCTACGCCAAGATCGAAGGTACCAGCGACATCAAGAATTACGGCGAGTATCTTTACAACAACGCCGGTGAAAGCATCCTCACTTGGATCATCGAGGGTGCCCAGAAGGTCATCGCGCTTGACTATAAAATCCCGGTCCCGGCATGCGTGCAGAAAGCGATTGCGGAGTACCGGTCGCAGAACGACTGGTTTGGCCATTTTCTTGAGGACAAATGCGAGCTTGATGCCGGTTTCAGAGAGAACTCCGGTGCCTTATATCAGGCGTACCGTAACTACAGCATTGACACAAACGAGTACGTTCGCAGCACCGCAGATTTCTATTTTGCACTGGAGAATGCGGGCTATAAACGAGTCGTCAGTAAAAATAAGCGTTATTTTAAAGGCTTAAGACTGAAAAAAGACGACGGGGATTTTGAGGATTTTCTGGCATAAGGGCTTAAAGGGTTAACCTCTACGACCTCTCTGACTGGAACTTTTCTTAGAGCTATAAAAAATCATATAAGAAAAAGTCTATGCAGAGACATCGGAGAGGTTAACCCAGCCACATTATGACCTGACGAAAAGGAGTAAAATATGCAGTTTAATACATGGCTCAAGAAAAATATATCAATGAGCACTCTCCCAAGGGCGACCTTGCCCGTGATGTAAAATCTGACGGCTTCTATTTTCCGAAGCAGGGCCGCCATGACAAAGTTCGAAAGTACCTCGTTTGCCGTAACGCTTGCGAAGCATGCCTTGATACTTTTGAGGAATGCTGGAAGGAATATGAAGAATGCGAGAAAAACAGATTGAAGCAAAACTAACACAGGCGGCAAAGATGCTGGGCGGCATCGCGCCGAAGCTCGTATGCCCAGGCTTTGACGGGATGCCAGACCGAATTGTACTTTTACCGGGTGGCCACATAGCTTTCGTGGAAGTAAAGGCTCCCGGAAAAGTCCCGCGTCCGCTGCAGGAAGCCAGACACCGGATGCTGCGGAAGCTGGGCTTCAAGGTTTACGTGCTTGACGATACTGGTCAGATTGCAAAAATGCTTGCAGAAATTGGATGTGATGCCCGATGATGAGGACCTATAGATGCGACTGGTGTGGAGAAGAATTTAGACGGCTGGAATGTTACATGAAAGGGAAAAAACACGCTTTTTGTTCTCGTCAGTGTCTTGCGGATTTTAGCAATAAGAGCAAAAACCCAGCCGGATATGCGGAATTAAAGGATTACACAAATATGGCAGCCAATTTCTCTGCTTTAGCAAAAAGCAGGAATCCGACAAGAATGACACCAGCGGTCAGAAAAAAGCTGAGAGTCTCACATCTTGGAAAAGGCAAATGCGACGGTTACTCAAAAATATATGGTAAGCCCGCTCACAGAGTTATTGCAGAGCAGATACTGGGCAGGCCGCTTTTGGCGGGTGAAGTCGTCCACCACAGGGACGGCAACAAAAGAAACAACTCACCTGAGAATATAGTTGTTTTCCCTTCCCAGAGTGCCCATGCAAAGCACCACGCCGAGTTGCGGTGGTTTATCAACGAAATTGAAGGAGGTGATGCCGAATGAAGTTCATACCACATAAGTATCAGAGATATGCTATCAATTATATCGAAAACCATCCTATTTCTGCTGTTCTTCTCGATATGGGCCTCGGCTGAGTAAGACGAGCATCACGCTGACCGCCCTGAACGACCTGCTGTTTGACAGCTTTGAAGCCCACCGCGTTCTGGTCATCGCACCTCTTCGTGTGGCCCGCGACACTTGGCCTTCGGAGCTTCAGAAATGGGACCACCTGTCGCTGCTGACCTACTCCGTTGCTGTTGGCAATGAAACTGAACGAAAAACGGCGCTGCAGAAGCCCGCCGACATTTACATCATCAACCGTGAAAATGTCCAATGGCTCATCGAAAGCAGTGGCGTTTCCTTCGACTTCGATACCGTCGTGGTGGACGAGCTGTCGTCCTTCAAAAGCTATCAGGCAAAACGTTTCCGGGCGTTAATGAAGGTCCGCCCGCGCGTCCGCCGCATCGTGGGACTGACCGGCACCCCTTCCGCGAACGGACTTATGGATTTGTGGGCCGAATACCGGCTTCTGGACATGGGTCAGCGCCTTGGCCGTTTCATTGGGCAGTATCGCACCAATTACTTCATGCCGGATAAGCGGAATGGCCAGATCATTTATTCCTATAAGCCGCTGCCCGGCGCGGAAGCCGAGATATACCGCCGCATTTCGGATATTACGATCTCCATGAAGTCCACGGATCACCTCAAGATGCCAAAACTCATCAGCGCCGAGTGCGAAGTCCGCCTCTCGGACGACGAGCAGAAACGGTATGACGATCTGAAGGAAGATCTGGTTCTGCAGCTTCCGGGCGGCGACATTACAGCAGCAAACGCGGCATCCCTCTCCGGAAAGCTGTGCCAGATGGCTAACGGCGCTGTTTATTCTGACACCGGCGATGTCGTTCACATTCATGACCGCAAGCTGGACGCGTTGGAGGATCTAATCGAAGCGGCAAACGGGAAGCCCGTTCTGGTGGCCTACTGGTTCAAGCATGATCTCGCCAGAATATTCGAGCGGTTGCACAAGCTCCATATCCCGTTCTCCTGCCTTGACACGTCCGACAGCATCCGCAGGTGGAACAACGGCGAGTTGCCTGTAGCCCTTGTGCATCCCGCCTCTGCCGGGCATGGGCTGAACCTGCAAAGCGGCGGCTCCACACTCATCTGGTTCGGGTTGACCTGGTCGCTGGAGCTGTACCAGCAAACCAACGCCCGTCTGTGGAGACAGGGCCAGACTGCCGACACCGTTGTGATCCAGCACATCATTACAAAGGGAACCATTGACGGCCGCATCCTGAAGGCCCTCTCGCAGAAGGACAGTACGCAGGTAGCCCTGATCAACGCCGTGAAAGCGGATCTGAAAATCTAAAGACAATCCGTGCCAATCCGAGTGGATTCCAATTTATCATGACGGAGGTGCGGTTATGCAGATAGCATGGAAATACCTAAACAAACGGGCTGCCGCCTTGGACGCGCTCAAGGACTACGGCAGCATGCAATTCATTCTGGAACACACGGACGACGACATCCGGGCGGAGCACGAAAAGATGGAAAGTATCCGCAGCCCCGGCTTTGACGGGATGCCCCACGTCCACAATCCGCAGGCCGGTGAGCAACGCATCTTGAACGGCATCGAGGAGATCGACGTTCTGAAGGAACGCTACCGGCAGGCACTGGAATACATGGCGTGGTTCCAGCCAGCATGGGAAAACCTGACTGAGGACGAGCAGTATGTGCTGCGGGAGTTTTATATGTGTGACGAGGGAAAGCAGATTGACTCGGTTTACGACATCTGCGAGCATTTTCACATTGAGCGGTCCTCCGCGTACAACAAGAAGAACCGCGCGCTCGACCGGCTGTCCACATTGCTCTATGGCAAACGTTGAGTAATATCGCGGACGACTTTCGCGGCTGGCCAGTATATACTGGTAGCATAGAAAGTTGTAAAACAACAAAGTCTTCACGGGGACAAACCCGTGGGGACTTTTGTTTTGCCCGGAAAGGAGGCAGCCATGCCGCACAAACCTTTGACGCCCTGCCGCTATCCCGGCTGCCCAAAGCTGGTACCCGGCCGTTACTGTGAGGAACACCAAAAGCTCATCAACAAGCAATACGAACAGTACGAACGCGATCCCGTTGAAAAGAAACGGTACGGCCGAGCGTGGAAACGCATCCGTGACAGATATATCTCCCAGCATTCTTTGTGCGAGGAATGTCTGAAGCATGGCGTCTACACGCCAGCGACCGAGGTGCATCATCGCCTGCCACTCTCACATGGTGGAACCCACGTTGATAGTAACCTCGAAGCCTTATGCCATGAATGTCATTCGAGAATCACTGCAAAGATGGGTGACCGTTGGCATGACCGGTAGGGGCGGTCGAAATCTCTGCGCCAATCGTGTTGGGGAGCGGTCGTGGGGTCACGTTCGCTAAAACGCAGAATCAAACGGCATATTGACCTCGCTGAGGAAGGAGAAATTGCCGCATGGCCAAAGATGGTACAAACCGTGGCGGCGCAAGAGCCGGGGCCGGGGCAAAACGGAAGCCGCTGGCGGATAAAATTGCGGACGGCAATCCGGGCAAGCACCCACTCACCGTTATGGAATTCAAAAACGCTGCGGACCTGCGCGGTCAGGATATGCCGGAGCCAAAAGAGATGCTCTCGGCGGTCCAGAAAAATGGCAAGGCTCTGCCCGCAGCCGAGATTTACAAATCCGTCTGGCAGTGGCTGTCGGACCGAGGCTGTGCGCACCTCGTTCCTCCGGATACCATCGAACGCTACGCCATGAGCGCGGCCCGCTGGATTCAGTGCGAGGAGGCCATCACGGAATACGGTTTTCTCGCAAAACACCCCACCACCGGCAACGCCATCGCCTCGCCCTACGTCACGATGGCAAACAGCTTCAAGAGCCAGACCCGCGCGGACTGGGCCGAGATTTTTCAGATCGTAAAGGAAAACTGCGCTGCCGGTTACAGCGGCGACAATCCGCAGGACGACCTGATGGAGCGCCTGCTCACGGCGCGGAAAGGAAAATAACCAATGGCGAATACAGAACGCTTTGAAAAAGTGGATATCGACAAGCTGGTGCCTTATGCCCGGAATGCCCGCACCCACAGCAAAGAGCAGATTGCACAGCTTCGGTCCAGTCTCCGGGAGTTCGGCTTTGTCTCTCCCGTAATCATCGACAGCGATTACAATATCATCGCCGGGCACGGCCGTGTGGCCGCCGCCAAGGAGGAAGGCTATAGAACGGTTCCCTGTGTATTTGCGGAGAACCTGACCGAAGCGCAGAAACGCGCCTACATCCTCGCGGACAACCGCCTCGCCATGAACGCGGGCTGGGATGAGGAAATGCTGGCGGTCGAGTTATCTGATCTGCAGGCCGATGCCTTCGATGTCTCTCTGCTCGGTTTTACCGACGCGGAGCTGAACAATCTCTCCGGCGCGGCGGAGAACGTGAAAGAGGACGGCTTCGACGTCGACGAGGAATTGAAGAAACCCGCCGTTACAAAGCCCGGTGACCTGTGGCTGCTCGGCAATCACCGCCTCGTCTGCGGTGACAGCACAAAGGCGGACACCTACGCTCTCCTGATGGACGGGAAGCTCGCCAACCTCACAGTGACCGACCCGCCCTACAACGTGAACTACGAGGGCAGCGCCGGGAAAATCCAGAACGACAACATGGCGGACGACAAGTTCTATCAGTTCCTGTTCGACGCCTTCACCAATACAGAAAAGGCGATGGCACAGGATGCATCCATCTATGTATTCCATGCCGACACCGAAGGGCTGAACTTCCGCAGAGCCTTCTCGGATGCCGGTTTTTATTTGTCCGGCACCTGCATCTGGAAGAAGCAGTCTCTGGTCCTCGGCCGCTCGCCCTATCAGTGGCAGCATGAGCCGATCCTGTTCGGTTGGAAGAAATCCGGCAAGCACGAATGGTATTCCGACCGGAAACAGTCCACCATCTGGGAATTCGACAAGCCCAAGAAGAATGCAGACCACCCGACCATGAAGCCGGTGGCAATGCTGGCCTATGCAATTCTCAACTCCAGCATGTCGAACTGCATCGTGCTCGACCCCTTCGGCGGCAGCGGCTCCACGCTCATCGCCTGCGAGCAGACCGGGCGTATTTGCGACATGATCGAGCTTGACGAAAAATACTGCGACGTCATCGTAAAGCGGTACATCGAGCAGGCCGGAAACGCGGATAGCGTGTACCTCATCCGCAACGGCGAGAAGCAGGCTTATTCCGAACTCGCCACGGAAGCCACCGCGTCATAATCTACACAAAAAATTTGGCTACAGTTTGTCAAATAATCAGCCCGTAAATGACTTGCTATTCCACAGCTTTAGAGTGATGTATATGACTACCAGAACAAAGAAAGGTGGTCAAACCCCATGAAAATCAACTACAACGTAACAGGCGAACAGCGCAAGGAACTGGTCAAAGCAATTGGAGTCATTCTACAGGTCAAGCCGTTATACATGAAGATGCCGACCTGCGCTTACAAAATCGGCGACATCACGGTCGATAAAGAAGGCACCCTCATCTGTGAGGACGACGCCAATGCCGAACGGATCGCACACAACCTAATCGCGGACGGCTTCACCGCCGCCGATAATGCCACGGAGTCCGCAGCCGAAGAAGCTGCTCCCACCGAGGAAGTCGAAGCGCCGGACAGCCTCACAATTTCGATGCCAAAGAACGGCTTCACCGACGAGGCTATCGCCAACTTAAAGCTCTTGGTCGAAAGTAAAGCGACGCTCATCAAAAAAGCTCTGGGCGCAGAGGGCCTGCCGATTACGGTTGAGGACGACAAGATTTCCTTCCCATGGTTTTCGGGCTTCCCGGCACCGGAAGAAATCAGCGCCTACGCCAAGTTCATCGGTAGGCTCTGCGGCATGGCCAAAACCCAGAATCGCGTCACCGCCAAGGACAAGACGGTCGACAATGACAAGTACGCCTTCCGCTGCTTCCTCCTGCGGTTGGGCTTCATCGGGGCCGAGTACAAGGCCGACCGAAAAATCCTGCTGAAGAACCTGACCGGGTCCTCGGCTTTCAAAGGAGGCGCTCCCGATGCTGATGAATAAAAAACTGCTGGCGCACCTCCGGGAAACTTACCCGGCCGGGACCCGTGTGGAGCTTGTGCGGATGGACGACGTACAGGCTCCGCCCATCGGCACCAAAGGCACCGTGTACGGAGTCGATGACACCGGCTCCATGCTGGTGAACTGGGACAACGGCTCCGGGCTGAACGTGGTCTACGGCGTCGATTCCTGCCGAAAGCTCGGTGATTGCCATGACTGACAAGCTCAGAGAGCAGATTCTCGCCATCCGCGACACCGGCGAGACGAACATGTTTGATACCGCCCGCGTCCAGCGCATGGCCTATGATCGCGGCTTCTATGAACTGGTCCTCTTTCTGGAGGAGCACAAAAAGGAATACGCTCACTTCATTCTGACCGGTGAGTAATACACACTTTTCCCCGCCAAGGTTTGTGTACTATATATCGCCTGAATCGCTTGCTATTACAGGGCTTCAGAGTGATATATGTACATACCAAAACGAAAGGAGCACACCACCATGACAGAAAAACAGATGAAGCAGATCCAAAACCAACTTCCGAAGGGCGAGAAAATCAACCGCTGCTACAGAGCTTTTGAAGGCGACATCCGGGTGATCACCCGCAAGCCGGACGGCAGCGAGGTCCGCTACACCGTGAGCTTCGACGCCGACGACAACGCAACAATCAGGAAATTTTAAGGAGGCAAGCGGCCATGTGGTCAGAAGGAAGCATTAAAATCGGCAGCGACATTTTTCGTTACTGGGTCAAGCACTACGATGATGGTTCGCAGTACGGCATCGACAAGGGCCGCATCTCCAAGCTGACGCTGAAGCGGAACGGTGAGACGGTTTGCAACTACGACCGGGGCTGGGACATCGAGCCCGCCGACGAAAGCACCGCGACCGCCCTTGCCATTCTGATGAAGGATTACAACTGAACCGCAGCCGGGAGTCTGGGCCGGAAGGCCCTGTCTCTCGTTATCTATAGATTTTTGCGAGGCTGCTTCGGCAGTCTTTTTTCATGCCAGCTAAAAGGAGGCGACGGCATATACGGAAGCTCAGAAAATACAAACCAACCAGGTTCATGGCAAAGGGTTCCTACTACGACAAAGACTCTGCCGACTATGCCGTCAGCTTTATCGAAAGCCTGCGGCACACCAAGGGCCGGTGGTACCGGGAGCCGTTCGAGCTTATCGACTGGCAGGAACAAATCGTCCGGGATGTGTTTGGCGTTCTGAAGCCCAACGGCTACCGGCAGTTTAATACCGCCTATGTAGAAATCCCGAAGAAGATGGGCAAAAGCGAACTCGCCGCCGCCATCGCGCTGCTGCTCACCTGCGGCGACGGTGAGGAACGCGCCGAGGTCTACGGCTGCGCCGCCGATCACAACCAGGCGTCCATCGTTTTCAATGTCGCCGCCGATATGGTCCGCATGTGCCCGGCACTCTCAAAGCGCGTTAAAATCCTCGACTCCAAAAAGCGCCTCATCTATCAGCCGACCAGCAGTTTCTATCAGGTACTCTCGGCGGACGTGGCAAACAAGCACGGTTTCAACACTCATGGCGTTATCTTTGACGAACTGCACACCCAACCGAACCGAAAGCTCTACGACGTCATGACGAAAGGCTCCGGCGACGCCCGGATGCAACCGCTTTATTTTCTCATCACAACGGCCGGGGACAACCAGAACAGCATCTGCTGGGAAGTCCATGAAAAAGCAAAGGACATCATTAAAGGCAGGAAGCACGACTCCACCTTCTACCCGGTCATTTACGGAGCCGGCCAAGACGACGACTGGACCGACCCGAAGGTATGGAAAAAAGCAAACCCGTCGCTCGGCATCACGGTTGGTATTGACAAAGTCCGCGACGCTTGCGAATCCGCCCGGCAGAATCCCGCCGAAGAAAACGCCTTTCGTCAGCTCCGACTGAACCAGTGGGTAAAGCAGTCTATCCGCTGGATGCCGATGGAAAAATGGGACGTCTGCGCTTTCCCGGTCGACCCGAAGTCGCTGGAAGGCCGCGTCTGCTACGGCGGCTTGGACCTTTCCTCCACTACGGATATCACGGCGTTCGTGCTGGTGTTTCCTCCGGAGGACGAGAAGGACAAATACAACATCATGCCATTCTTCTGGATACCGGAGGAAAACGTGGACCTCCGCGTAAAACGGGATCACGTCAACTATGATCTGTGGAAACAGCAGGGATATCTTCAGACGACTGAAGGCAATGTGGTTCACTACGGATTTATCGAGAGCTTCATTGAAAAACTCGGCACCCGCTACAACATTCGCGAGATCGCCTTTGACCGCTGGGGCGCGACGCAAATGGTTCAGAACCTTGAGGGCCTTGGCTTGACCGTCGTTCCATTCGGTCAGGGCTTCAAAGATATGAGCCCGCCGACCAAGGAGCTCATGCGGCTAACGCTGGCTGGGCAGATCGCGCACGGAGGCCACCCGGTACTCCGCTGGATGATGGACAACATCTTCATCCGCACGGACCCGGCCGGAAACATCAAACCGGACAAGGAAAAATCCACGGAAAAGATCGACGGCGCGGTCGCCACGATTATGGCATTGGATAGAGCAATAAGATGTGGCATCGCAAGTGGAAACTCCGTTTACGACGAGCGCGGCATCCTTTCCTTTTAACCGTTGCATCTCCTCGGAGGTGCTTTTTTCATGCGAATTTACAGGAGGACAGATATGGGAATCAAAGAGTTTTTTAACTTTGGCAAGGCAAGAGACAAGCCTAAGGATTACTACACCGGCACAGATTTTCGATACCTTTTCGGCCCGACGACGAGCGGCAAGAGCGTCAATGAGTTCACGGCGATGCAGACAACGGCGGTTTACTCCTGCGTCCGCATTCTGTCGGAAGCCATTGCTTCTCTGCCGCTCAATTTATACCGTTACAAGAGCGACGGCGGGAAGGAGCGCGTGTACGACCACCCGCTCTATCACATCCTGCATGATGAACCGAACCCGGAAATGACATCGTTCGTATTCCGCGAAACCCTCATGAGCCATCTGCTCATCTGGGGCAACGCCTACGCGCAGATCATCCGGGACGGAGCCGGGCGGGTCGTAGCGCTTTATCCGCTGCTGCCCGACAAGATGCAGGTCGACCGGGATGAGCAAGGCGAACTCTACTACCTGTACACAAAAAGCAGCGATGAAAACCCGAACGTGAAGCAATACGGTCAGGTACGGCTCTCCCGGTACGACGTACTGCATATTCCGGGACTGGGCTTCGACGGCCTCGTCGGCTACTCACCGATCGCGATGGCCAAGAACGCGGTCGGCATCTCGCTGGCCTGCGAGGAATACGGTGCCAGTTTCTTCGCTAACGGAGCCAACCCCAGCGGCGTGCTGGAGCATCCGGGTATTCTGAAGGACCCGGCAAAAGTGCGCGATTCATGGAATGAGGTCTATCGCGGTTCTGGCAACGCTCACAAGATTGCCGTTTTGGAGGAAGGCATGAAATACACGCCGATCTCCATTTCACCGGAGGAAGCGCAGTTTCTGGAAACGCGGAAATTTCAGATTGACGAGATCGCGCGGCTCTATCGCATCCCGCCGCACATGGTGGGTGACCTCGAAAAGTCCAGCTTTTCCAACATTGAGCAGCAGTCGCTGGAATTCGTGAAATACACGCTCGACCCGTGGGTGATCCGTTGGGAGCAGAGCCTGATGCGTTCGCTGTTCACTCCTGTGGAAAAACAGCAATACTTCATCAAGCTGAACGTGGACGGGCTACAGCGCGGCGATTACCAAAGCCGCATGAACGGCTACGCCACAGGCAGACAGAACGGCTGGCTCTCCGCCAACGACATTCGCGAGCTGGAAGATTTGAATCCCATCCCGGCCGAGGAAGGCGGCGATCTGTATCTCATCAACGGCAACATGACCAAATTGAAAGACGCCGGAATCTTCGCAACGTCCACGAAAGTGGGCGGCGACAAACCGGGTCAGGGAGGTAACAATACGTGAAAAGGAAGTTCTGGAATTGGGTAAAAAACGACGATTCCGACGAATTCGGCAGCCAGCGCACGCTTTACCTGAACGGCGAGATCAGCGATGAAACCTGGTACGGCGATGAAGTCACCCCACAGATGTTCAAAGACGAACTGAACGCCGGGAGCGGCGACATTACCCTCTGGATCAACTCGCCGGGCGGTGACTGCTTCGCGGCGGCGCAGATCTACAACCTGCTCATGGATTATAAGGGCAACGTCACGGTCAAGATTGACGGGCTTGCGGCCTCGGCCGCTTCTGTCATCGCAATGGCGGGCACAAAAGTATGCATGTCGCCGGTCGCCATGCTGATGATTCACAACCCCGCGACCGTAGCAATCGGCGACGAAGGCGAAATGCAAAAGGCCATCGACATGCTCGCTGAAGTCAAGGAAAGCATTATGAACGCCTACGAAATCAAAACGAGCCTATCCCGCACGGTGATCTCGCATCTCATGAACGCGGAATCGTGGTTCAACGCCAAGAAGGCCGTGGAACTCCATTTTGCCGACGAGATTCTCTTCTCACCGGAGGAAAAGGAAGATCTGCCGGACGATACGGAGGCCATGTTGTTCTCCCGCGCGGCGGTCACTAATTCTCTGCTTTCCAAGCTGATCCCGAAAAAGCCGGAAAAGCGGAGTGAAAACAAAGTACCCATTTCGCAGTTCGATAAAAGACTGAGCCTGCTGGCTCATTAATTTGAGGAGGATTTTACTATGAATCAGATTTTGAAACTCAGAGAAAAAAGAGCGAAGGCGTGGGAAGCGGCGAAAGCGTTTCTCGACGCCAAGCGCGGCGCTGACGGTCTGATCTCCACCGAGGACTCCGCGACCTATGACAAGATGGAAGCTGAAGTCATTAATCTTGGCAAAGAAATTGACCGTCTGGAGCGACAGGACGAGATTGACGCGGAGCTTGCAAAGCCGACCTCGCAACCCATCACCAACCAGCCCGGTAAAAACGGTGCTGAAGCAAAAACAGGACGCGCGTCCGATGCCTATAAAAAAGCATTTTGGAACAGTATCCGCAAAAGCAACTTCTATGACGTGAGCAACGACCTTTCTGTGGGAACGGATGCAAAGGGCGGCTATCTGGTGCCGGATGAGTTTGAGCAGCAGTTGATTGATAAGCTGCAGGAGCAGAATTTCATGCGCACCCTCGCAACCATTATTCAGACGGCCAGCGGCGACCGCAAAATCCCGATTGTTACCGGGCACGGCGAAGCGAGCTGGATGGATGAGAATGGCCTTTATCCGGAAAGCGACGACGCGTTCGGGCAGGCAACCATCGGCGCGTTCAAGCTGGGAACCATCATCAAAATTTCCGATGAGCTTTTGAACGACAGCGTTTTCAATCTGGAAAGCTATATTGCAAACGAGTTTGCCCGCCGGATCGGTACAAAGGAGGAGGAAGCCTTTCTCATTGGTGACGGAAGCAGCAAGCCTACCGGGCTGTTAACCAGCGCGGAAATCGGTGTTACCGCTGCCAGTGCTTCTATTACGTTTGATGATGTAATGGATCTTTATCATTCCCTGCGCACTCCTTACCGTAGAAACGCGGCCTGGATTCTGAATGATTCCACTGTGAAAGCATTGCGCAAACTAAAAGACAGCAACGGCAACTACATCTGGCAGCCGTCAATCCAAATGGGGCAGCCGGATATGATTCTTAGCCGTCCGTACTACACCAGCACTTTTGTTCCGGAGATCGCAGCCGGAAATAAAGTTATGGCTTTCGGTGATTACAGCTACTACTGGATTGCGGACAGACAGGGCCGCTCTTTTCAGCGCTTGAACGAGCTTTATGCCGCAAATGGTCAGGTAGGTTTCCTTGCCAGCCAGCGTGTAGATGGAAAGCTGGTTCTTCCTGAAGCGGTCAAAGCACTTGCCATCAAAGGTGCGGGGGCGTAAGCCAATGCTGATTACACTGGATGAAGCAAAACTTTATCTGCACATTGACTCTGCGGATGAGGACTCTGTGATAACAGGGTTTATTGAAACAGCAGAGAAGTTGTGTATGGACATTGCGCGTGTAGATGAAACGGAGCTTCTCGCTTCAAAAGAGACTTCGCGGATTGCGGAACTTTACGCGGTGGCCTATCTGTACGAAAACCGGGAAAACGCGGATTTTGGAGAACTGACTTCCATGCTCCGCGCTCTCCTTTTTGGTATCCGCAAAGACGCGTTTTAGGAGTGCCTGCCATGAGATACAAAATGCATATCAGCGAGTTGCGGACCATAATCCGCATCCAGAGGAAAGTTGTCACTGGTACAGGCATTCATCAGACAATAAGCTGGATTGACCTTGGCAATACGCTTTCCACCGATCCGCCCCGTTATCTGCGGTGCAAATGGTTTCCTTTGGGTGGCTCCGAAGCGTGGATTGCCCAGTCTGTCCAGGTTATTGATGCGGCAAATGTTATCTTGAGGTATAATCCGCTGATTACCGCTTCCTGCAGACTGATCCGTGGCAACATTGTTTACACAATCATGGGTCCGATGGACCCGGATCAACACCGCGAATGGACAGCTTTTAAAGTCAAGGCTTCTCTGAACGGTTAATCTCTTTTGAGCGGTCGTCCATACGGGCGGCCGCTTTTTTCATACGTAAAAGCATAAGGAGGTAAATGAAAATGAAGGAAATCTGGACTGGAATTCAGGTCGCATTCACAGCCATTGGCGGGATGCTCGGCTGGTTTCTAGGAGGGACTGACGGCTTTCTGTACGCGCTGCTCGCCCTCGTGATTCTCGACTATATCACAGGCGTGATGGTGGCCGCGATTCAGAAAAAAGTTTCGAGTGAAGTTGGATTCAAGGGCATCTGCAAAAAGGTGCTCATTTTTATTCTTATTGGCATGGCAAACATCGTCGATGTGCAGATCATCGGCAACGGCAGCGCCATTCGCACGGCGGTCATCTTCTTCTATCTTTCCAACGAGGGCATCAGCATTCTGGAAAACACGACAATTATCGGACTTCCGGTGCCGCAAAAACTCAAGGACGTACTGGAACAGCTAAAGGACCACAGCGATAAGGGAGAAAAATAATATGAGTACGACACCGTGAATCGCTTCACACGCAAGGGTGTATTCACAATTGTCGGGGAAGCGAACGACACCGGAGCGACCAAGTGGGGACTGCTCAAATCTTATCAGGCTGGCCAGAATGGCTGGATTTCACTGGACTATGCGGCAAAGCCGTAACACATTGTTTTAAGGCTCGACGGGAAAAAAATCCTGTCGGGCCTTTATTTTTTTCGTTCAAACGCGGCCTTTCTGTCCTGTGTAGGGTGGAGACGGAAAAATCCGCCTTCAACCGGAGGCTGCATTATGAGCAATTTTTTTCTTCGACTTTTCGGCCAGACGGCGTTTTTGCCTCCATTGGGTAGTGAGGGCGGAAGTCCTCAGACTGGAGGACAACCTATGACAAACGAACGACGAGAAACCATTGCAACTTTGCGTCATCAAGGCTACGGTTATATAAAAATCGGCCAAAAGCTTGGCATTTCAGATAATACGGTGCGCTCCTTTTGCCGTAGGAATGGCCTTGACAGTGATACTATGACGAACACCGTCATCTGCAAGCAGTGCGGAAAGCCAATAAAAATAGCTACTGGACACAAACCGAGAAAATTCTGCTCTGATGCTTGCCGAACGTTGTGGTGGAATAGTCACCTTGACTGTGTGAACCGCAAGGCTGTATATCATTTTACTTGTACCTATTGCGGGAAGCCTTTCTCAGCATACGGAAATAAGAACAGAAAATATTGTTGCCACGCTTGCTATATTGCGGCTCGCTTCGGAGAGGAGCGTTACCCCCATGAATGACGCCTACCGTGCCAAACTGGAGAGCTACCTTGCGTCCATGATGCAGGCAAAAAAGATGCTATTGAAGAAGATTTTAACCCCGGAAGATTACGCCAAAATTGATACAATCATAGCCGAAAAATACGGAATATCTTCGTGTAGTTTATATCGCGGGATTGACTTGATATATAGCGGGTTCAACGGTAATATGTCACACTACAAGGGGGTGACAAAATGCCAAGGACCATAACGGTAGTGCCAAAACTGCCAAAGCTCGAACAGAAAAAGAAGGTCGCTGCATATGCCCGCGTTTCCAGCGGCAAGGATGCGATGCTCCACTCGCTATCAGCGCAGGTTAGCTATTACAGCAATCTCATACAGAACCACAATGACTGGCTGTACGTCGGTGTTTATGCTGATGAAGCCAAAACCGGCACGAAAGACAGCAGAGACAATTTCCAGCGGCTGATAGCCGACTGTCGCGCCGGAAAAGTCGATATGGTACTTACCAAGTCCATCTCCCGCTTTGCACGAAACACTGTTACCCTTTTACAGACGGTTCGTGAATTCAAGGCGTTGGGGGTGGACATTTATTTTGAAGAGCAGAACATCCATACGATGAGCGGAGACGGAGAATTGATGATGACGATTCTCGCATCCTACGCACAGGAAGAAAGTCGTTCGGCAAGTGAAAATCAGAAGTGGCGCATCCGGAGAAATTTCGAGGAAGGGATGCCCTGGAACGGCACTATTCTGGGATACAGCTACGAAAAAGGGAAATATGTAGTTGTCCCGGATGAGGCCGCACTGGTTAAGCTGATTTTCGAATATTATCTTGAAGGGCTTGGATATAACGCCATCGCCAATAGGCTGAATGCTGAGGGCTACAAAACTCGAAACGGTAAGCCCTGGTATCACAATACGATTATGAAAATTCTTCGAAACTATACTTACACGGGCAATTTGCTTCTTCAGAAAACCTACAGGGAAAACCATATTACAAAGAAAACGCTTGTTAACCATGGCGAGCTCCCAATGTATCATGCGGAGAATACGCACGAGGCAATCATCAGTCCGAGGACATTTGAAGCAGCTCAGTCTGAAATGGCTCAACGCGCAAAAAGGTTCAAAAAGGCGAATGTGCCCAAAGCGACGTACCCGTTTTCTGGGAAGCTGGTTTGCTGCATTTGCGGTAAAAACTACCGACGCAAAGTTACACATACCGGCCCCGTCTGGATTTGCGGCACATACAACACAATTGGCAAGGCTGCCTGTGCATCAAAGCAGATACCGGAATCTACTCTGATGAGCATTACCGCAGAGGTCCTTGGCATTGACGATTTTAATCAACAAACCTTTTCTGATCGTGTGGCTCACATCCGAGTTTGCGCCGAGAATACACTGATTTACCAATTTAGAGACGGGACCGAGACCAAAATGCAGTGGAAAGACCGGTCTCGTAGCCAAAGCTGGACAGATGAAATGAAAGCTGCTGCCCGGCGGAAAACCCTTGAGAGGAGGAAAAACGGATGCCAAAAGTAACAGTAATACCGCCGACTATAAATCCGCTGACACATTTGCCGTCAGCCACGGTAAGAAAGCGCCGCGTTGCCGGATATGCTCGCGTTTCCACCGACAGTGATGAGCAGTTCACCAGCTATGAGGCGCAAGTCGATTATTATACCAAGTTCATTCAGTCAAAACCGGAATGGGAATTTATCAAGGTTTATACCGACGAAGGTATATCCGGCACCAATACCAAGCACCGCGAGGGCTTCAAAACGATGGTTTCAGACGCGCTCGCCGGGAAAATTGACCTGATTGTCACCAAGTCGGTTAGCCGTTTTGCCCGCAACACCGTTGACAGCCTTGTAACTATCCGCAAACTGAAGGAAAACGGCGTCGAGTGCTATTTCGAGAAGGAGGGTATTTATACCTTCGATGGCAAAGGCGAGCTGCTTATAACCATCATGTCTTCGCTGGCACAGGAAGAGAGCCGGTCCATTTCTGAAAATATCACATGGGGCCAGCGAAAACGCTTTTCGGACGGAAAAGTCAGTATGCCTTATAAACGTTTTCTCGGCTACAAGAAGGGAGAAAATGGCTACCCGGTTATTGTTGAAAAGGAAGCGTCTATTGTAAAACTCATTTATCGGCTTTTCCTTGATGGCAAAACCTCGTCTGGCATCTGTAAATACCTTGAAAGTGTAAACATTCCGTCGCCGGGCGGCAGCAGTAAATGGAGCAAAACAACAGTAGAAAGCATCCTTACCAACGAAAAGTACAAAGGTGATGCGCTTCTTCAGAAAAAGTTTACTGTTGATTTCCTGCAGAAGAAAATGAAGCCCAATGAAGGTGAGGTTCCGCAGTACTATGTTCAAGGCAGCCACCCGGCCATAATTGAGCCAGATGAGTGGGATCAGGTTCAGGCCGAATTTGTCAGACGTAAGCAGTTCGGACGGGCCTACAGCGGAAAGAGCGTACTTTCCACCAAGCTGGTCTGCGCCGATTGCGGCGGATACTATGGCCAGAAGGTATGGCACTCTACCGACCGGTACCGCAGAGTAATATGGCAGTGCAACAGCAAGTTTGATAACGAAAAGAGATGCGGCACCCCGGTCCTTGATACCGATACCATTCAGGCCATGTTCATCAAGGCATATAACCATCTGATGGAGAAGCGGTCGCAGGTAATTGCTGACTGTGAGCTCATGCGCCGGAGCCTGACGGACTTTGATGGCCTTAATGCAGAAATCACCCGCCAGCTTGAGGAGACCGAGATCGTGGCCGAGACGGTCAAGTCGGTGGTTAAGGAAAACGCTTCTACCGCGCAATCGCAGGATAGATACTTGAAAAAATACAACAGCCTAAATAAACGCTATGAGGATGCAGTCAGTAAACTCGAAAAACTGAAGGCCGAACGAACCTTGCGTCAACAGCAGGACAAGGCTATGTCACTGTTTATCCGAACGCTAAAAAAGAATCCGATGGTCCTCGACAAATGGGAGGACACCATTTGGACGGTCATGGTGGAGAAAGGCATCGTCCATCAAGATGGACATATCACCTTCGTATTCTACAACGGAACTGAAATTGAGGTCGGAGCTGAATAGGCTCCGGCTTTTTTTACTGATAAATAATTAAAAAGTGCACACGGTAACGACCTTTCGTTAAAAGGTTTAATCCGAAAAATATGAAACAGGCCCTTCGGCAGTGATTTGACCACCGCCGCAGAGCCTGTTTTCGTTAGAAAGTATTGAGGAAGCCTTGTAAATAGGCGCTTTTTCAATAAAAAACTGAACGCCTATCCCGATACACATTGTATCAAAATAGGCGTTCAGTTATGTCTAAGGGCGCAATGTTTGATACAATTAAGCGATTCCTCTATCTTTCGCTAAAAAGTATGGTATCGCCAAAAAGTATAATATAAACCATGAGATAAGCGAAATGCAGTTAGCCGCCCGAAATTCAATCCAGGCGGCTGCTGCTAACGATACAAAAAGCTATTAATCTTTTTTGGATGCAGAATAAGGTTCCTGCCGGGTTGCGGCCTTTAAATTAAAAATCATAGCTTTGGCATCTTTGTAATAGATACCCTTTACGCGATGCGAATCTTTTTCTGACCAGCTGTCAGCCATCAAATCATGGATAATATTTCTAATGGCTATAATGTGGCAATAAACTGGCTTTTTCTGTTCGCCCTTTGGTTTTGAAAATCTGTATGCATTTTCATCGGTCTGTTTGCAAGCCTGAATAGCAAAAACTTTGTTTTCATTGTCGATCATCATCCGTACATGAGATGGGTAGCCCATTTCTTCAATAACGCCTCTGCTGATAGTGATTCCTTTTGTATTGATAAGTATGTCGGATTCGCCTTTAAGAGTAACATCGATAACATTAAAACTAAACTGATTAAATTCTTTAAACATTGTATTGACCTCTTTCATTTTTTAATTTTCTGCAGAAATAAAGCAACTTCACGGTTATCCCATTTTGGATTGATTATTGCAAATCCACGAAGCAAGCCACCTTTGACACGATGAACATAAAACTTCTTTTCAATAGGAACTTCTTTCTTTTTGGAGGAATGCCTCCGATATTTTAACTGTTCCTGCACCATAAGCCAGTCTTCACGAGGTACAATGGCAGAATGATGATCGCGCAGTCTGTATTGTGGAACCTGGCCTGTGTTTTTTATTGCTTTATGCGAAAAGCAATCAATCGTATAAGTCTTTTGCATAAGTACATCTCCGCAATATTTTTCATTGCGCAATATACTTAACACCACACTTGGACTCCAGACTGCATTGTTTTTTGCGGTGGGTACGTGGGATTCTGTTAAAGCATTTGCGATTTCACGAGCATTCAAGCCATCCAGATAACAGGCAAATATGTATTTTACAGCCTCTGCTTCTTCAGGAATAATGAACAAATTGCCAAATTTATCTTTGTCATAACCTAATAAGCAGTGCGTTGGAATTATGGGTATTCCTTTTTTAAAGCGCTGGACAATAGACCACCGTATGCTTGCACTTTTTTGCTCCGATTCACCTTGAGCTACAAGGCTCATAATGCCAAGGGTAAACTCATTTTTGCTTTCAGCAGTATTTAAGCCTTCAGTTTCAAAAAGTACGCCAACTGGAGGATTTAGTGCTTTTAAGTTTCGCACATTTTCAAGGCAGTCTAACGTGTTTCTTGCGAATCGGCTTACGCTCTTTGTGATTATCATATCTATTTTTCCAGTATTGCAATCATCCATCATTCGCAAAAAATTAACACGCTTTTTTGTTGAGGTACCCGAAATGCCCTCGTCAGCGTAAATATCCACCAGTTCCCAATCTGGATTATTCATTATCATCTCCCGATAATGCTGGAGCTGCAGCTCATAACTGCTGGCTTGGGCATCTTCATCCGTACTGACTCTGCAATATGCGGCTACCCGCAAGTGTTTCATGTTGTCTGATTTTTGCTCCGCTTTTGCAGGAATCACCTCAACAGTAGTTCCATTTTTATAAGCCTCCCGGATTCGTTCCTTTTGCGCTTGCCGTTTTTCATTTGCTTTTGATGATTTTTCCCATTTTTGAATGTTGCCTATTTCAATTTTTCTTTTCGTAATTATCACCCCCTTTTTACCGTTATCAGATAGCAATAGCCCGTGCGGTGCATGCCTGCACCTTATGTTTCCTCAAATAAAGGCAACGAGAAATTATACCATTTATATATAGTGGAACGAAGCGATAACCACTACATGGTTTCAATTGGTAAATCCCCATAAATGACAAAAACTCCCGCAAGGCCGACATTACTGCCAGCCCTGCAGGAGTTGTATTGTTAAAATCTTAAATTGTCCACGGTAGCTCGGTGCCGTCTTTGAATTGAAAAGCAATCTCATGGTCGGACTGAACCATAACCCTGTCCACTGTCGCATACCATAACTCCTCATCGAATTCAGTGAGGAGAGTACTGCTCTTTTTCAGTGTTTGAATGAACCCGGACATTTTCTCGCGTTTTACTGTGCGCTCCTGCCGCTGTTCATTCACCGCTTCAAATTTGCTTTTTGCGGTTTCGTACCGTTCAATCAGCGCGGCATACCGCTGCTGGTAATCGGATTGGTCGATGGCGCTGTGGGCATTTTCATCCACGCATTTCCGTATCAGCTCCATCACCACATCGCATTCCTCTTGAAGGGCGGCGCTATCGGCATCCAGAACGGTATTGTCGGTCAAGGACTGAATAATGGCATCATAACCGTCAAGGATGGTACTTTTGCTTTGAATCAGGCTGTTAAAAGCATTCACAAATGCCTGTTTTAGCGAGGATTCATACAGATGAGGCGTTTTGCAGGGCTCCGCATTTTTGAACTTGTTGTTGCATTGCCATATTGTGCGGCGGTATTTGCTAGTGGAGTGCCACACCTTGCTGCCGTAAACGCCGCCGCATTCGCCGCAAATAATCTTGCTTGAAAAGCATTTATTCCCGCTTTGGTGACCTGTAGCGGCTTTGCGCTGTTTCATCTCATTTTGTGCCAAGTCGAATACTTCCGGTGGAATAATCGCAGGGTGGCTGTTCTCCACATAGTATTGGGGAACTTCGCCTTCGTTTTCCTTCATTTTCTTGGTAAGGAAATCCACCGTAAATGTTTTCTGCAAAATGGCGTCACCCTTGTACTTTTCATTGGTGAGAATGCTCTCGACCGTGCTGGATGGCCAGTTGGTTTTCCCGGATGGAGTGGGTACACCGCTTTTTGTCAGGTGCTTGGCAATGCCAGACGGCGTTTTACCTTCCAAAAACAGCTTGTAAATCAAACGCACCGTTTTGGCTTCTGATGCCACAATCTTTGGTAAACCGTCCTCACCTTTCTCATATCCGAGGAAGTGTTTGTATGGCAGGCTGACTTTGCCGTCGGAGAAACGTTTGCGCTGACCCCAGGTGACATTTTCACTGATTGACCTCGATTCTTCCTGTGCAAGGCTGGACATTATGGTAATCAGCAGTTCTCCTTTGCTGTCGAGCGTGTAAATATTTTCTTTCTCGAAATAAACTTCAATGCCCTTTTCTTTCAGTTTTCGGACGGTCGTGAGAGTATCAACTGTGTTCCGAGCAAACCGGGAAACTGATTTTGTGAGGATGAAGTCAATTTTTCCGGCCAGCGCATCCGCAATCATGCGTTTAAAGCCGTCACGTTTTTTTGTGTTGGTCGCTGAAATGCCCTCATCGGTGTAAATCTCCACGAAGTCCCATGCTTCATTGGCGTGGATATACCGGGTGTAGTAGTCGACCTGCGCCTCGTAACTGGAAAGCTGTTCCTCATTGTCAGTGGATACTCTCGCATAGGCGGCAACACGCTTCCGGGCGGTGCGGTTCTCCGCGCTGAATGGAATCCGGTGAATAACCGTAGGCTGTATGACGGTTACTGCTCTTGCTGTTGCTGCCATGGGTTATTCCTCCTCTCATTCATTTCACGCGCCCTTTGCCTTGCTGCGTCATCCCAACTGTCGCGCCGCGATTTGTTTTGCCACGTCTTTTCCACTTGCCGCCCATCATGAAAAATAAAAAGCATCTTATCCGGGCCACACATGACAATCTGCTTAATTTTCCCAATGAAAACCGCCTCGTCAAATTCGGAAAGCCCCAAGGCATCCGTTGTCATTGCCGTTAGAATATCCTCAGGAATTTGCTTTGAACTGCAGACTGCCTTGCCTTTTGAATTAAAGGTCGAACATATCCAAACTGGGCTTGCATATTTACTCCCGGCGTTGGCGATTTTTCTTCGGTAGTTCTTTCCGCAGCAGCCGCATTGAACTTTTCCGGTAAAAGGGTAGGTTTCCTTATTAATAGAAAGGTAACCTGCCGCCCGGCGCTTCCGCTCCTTTTGGACGCGTTCAAACGTTTCTCGGTCAATAATCGGCTCATGGCTGTCTTTAACAAAATACATAGGGAGCTGCCCGCGATTCATGCACTTTTTCTTTTCCATATAATTGGAGCTGTATGACTTCTGCAAAAGCAAATCTCCCGCATACTTTTCATTGTCGAGTATTTTTGCCACGCCGCTCTCACACCAGGCACCACCGCATTTCGTAGGTATGCGACTTGCGTTCAGCTTTTTCATAATCGCGTTTTTGCCCATGCCACTAAGATAATCGGAAAATATTATGCGCACGGTTTCGGCTTCTTCCGGTATCATCTGCAATGTTCCGTCCACCCATTTGTAGCCGAGCATGGTCGTGCTGCCGGGTCTGCCGTCCGCAAACTGCCTGCGTATCCGCCATTTACAGTTTTCGCTGACGGAGCGGCTTTCCTCCTGTGCAAAAGAAGCGAGGATGGTAAGCATCAACTCGCCATCCCCGCTGAGAGAGTGAATATTTTCTTTTTCAAAAAACACATCGATGTTCAAAAG
Source organism: Caproicibacterium sp. BJN0003 (assembly GCF_026314295.1). Taxonomy (NCBI): domain Bacteria; kingdom Bacillati; phylum Bacillota; class Clostridia; order Eubacteriales; family Oscillospiraceae; genus Caproicibacterium; species Caproicibacterium sp. BJN0003. Next base: position 1,764,808 of record NZ_CP111108.1, on the reverse strand, counting down.
CCGAAGTTCGCGTACGGTTTCCAGCATGGTTACGGTGTTTCTTGCAAACCTTGATATGGACTTTGTAATCACCATATCGATTTTTCCGTTCCGGCAGTCCGAAAGCAAATGCTGAAACTCCGCTCTGCTGTCCTTTGTACCGGTCAGTGCCTCATCGGTATAAACGCCGACGTATTCCCAGTCGCCGTGATGCTGAATGAAATTGCTGTAATAGCTGATTTGCGCCGACAGGGAATGAAGCATGGCGTCTTTGCCGCTGGATACTCTGGCATAGGCGGCGACTCGCTTTTTGCGGGGTAACGCGGGCGCTGAAATCTTCACTTTTGTTATGATTCGTTCCATAAAAGCGCCTCCTTTCAGCACACATGTTACCTCTGTACCCCTATGCAATCAAGCAATTCAGCAACATAAGCAGCCCAATAATGGACGATATTTCTGCAGTAAAATTGTATCAATTTTTCCGTAGTCCTGCTCCGACAAAATTCCGGCTGCAAGCATCCTTTTTGCCACAGCAAGAGAAACTCTGTAATTTTTCTCTCGCTCAAACTGCTCGTGGGTCATGATGCATTCTCCTCTCCAAACCGGTCTTTTATATAGCAGGCGTGGCTGCAGTATTTGCGTTTTTTATTGCCGTAGCTTTGGAATGAAGTGCCGCAGTGTGCACAGGTAAGTACATAAACTGCCTTTTTATGCAATTGGTCTTGGTGGTCTTTCCACCATGCATGGCGGCATTCATCGGAGCAGAATTTTTTTGGTTTCTGTTTTTGCTTCTGATACAGCCTTTTCCCGCATTGCTGGCAAACAGTGTCGTCACCCTTGGCTGTTTGCGAAAGGTTGCCCTGAAGTCCATTCCTGCGGCAATAGGATTTTACGGTATTCAGAGAGATTCCAAGGGAAGCGGCAATCTGCGAATAACTGAATTTTTCAGCCCTCATTTGATGGATGGATTCTTTTTGCTCACCGGTCATAAAACTCATCCCCCCGGTACGCTTTATACCTATAACAATTCTGAACCATATGCAACTGATCAAGTTGAAGATGATTTGTTTGATACAATTATAGAAATTCGAAATGTGTTTTCGAAAGAGATTCCGAATATAGAAGATGCTGTTTTGCTTAAAAGCGGTACTGGTCTTCGCGATGCGAATTCAGTGCTTGGAATTTTAAGATTATATTTAGTAAATGAAGATGATTATACGAATGCGGAAACGCCATTGGTCACCGACAAGAAAGAAGCAAGGAAAATATTTATCAGCCACAGGAGCACCGATAAGAAGTTAGCCGATATTATTGAAAATTTTTTAACCTCTTGTGGTATTTCATACAGTAATATTTTTTGTTCGTCACTACCGGGAAATGATATTGAAGAAAAAATATCTTTGGAAGTTAAAGAAAATCTGAAAGCAAGCGTATTAAACATTGCTTTGTTATCCGCTGATTATTATCAAAGCGCATATTGTCAAAATGAGTCAGGAATCATTTGGTTCCTTGATACCGAAAAAATAGTGATAGCATTACCTGAAATTGATGACAGCCTTATGGAAGGATTCCTGAATAGCGAGTACAAAATAAGGCGACTTAACAGTAAGAGCGATATTTCCGCGATATGTGATATTGTAAAGAAGTTTTTCCCTGATTTTGTATCTTCAAATGCTAAACTCAATGCCAACATTGATCACCTGATTGAACAATATGAGGGCGTTATTAAAACAAGAAATATAGAGCCCCCAATTATACCAAATGAAACCAACGTGTTAGAGAAAAGGATTTTGTCAAATGAGTTTTCTGATGGGGAACTGCTTGTACTTAATTATTTCTATGATACTCAAACCAATTCTATAAGCGACGATTTTAAACAAATAAATGACTGGCTTCAAAAAAAGAAAGTTACAATATCGGTGAAAGAAGCATTTGATGTATTAATAGACGATGAAATCATTATATTTATCGACGGAGGTTTTACACACGCCAGTATATACAAAATGGAAATTAATACTTATAGGGAACTAAGAAAGTTGTCACAAAAAAGTGGATAATGCTGTAAAACCGCAAGAAATCATCCTTCCAGCAGAACTGTCCGAGATCAAACAAACTGTGGCCGCGGTAATTGAACATACAGATACCATTGCGCCGGAAACTTTTGCTGGTGCGATCTACACGAAAACTGTGACCGAGGAAAAACAGATGACCTATGAGGATGCACAGGATCTGATGGAACATTTTGAGAAAAAAGGCTACATCACCAGCGCTGGCAAGATGAAAGACACGATGAAAAACGCCCTCAAAGCCGGAACGCTTGATCTACCGAAAAAGTACGAAACTGTGCGGAATCGTTTTGAGACGATTATTGCGAATGCTGACCGCAGGCCTCCGGTGCGCGACGCTTCCAAGGACGTGGTAGTGCGCATCAAAAAGCAGGTCATGATGTCTCCGGAATTTCTGGAGCTGTGGAACAAGATCAAACAGAAAACAGTCTACCGCGTTAACATTGACACAAATAAGCTGATTGAAAACTGCATCAAGGCATTGCAGGAAATGCCAGTCATTCCAAAAACACGGCTCATTTCTCAGACAGCGGATATTCATATTGAAAAAGCTGGCATATATCACACGGAGCGCGAAATGCGCACAATGGATATCGATAATTCCTATCAGACACTGCCTGACCTGATTACCGCTATCAGTGATGAGACACTTTTGACGCCTGTTACGGTCAATGAAATTCTTGTACGTAGCGGGCGGTGTGGCGACTTTTTGAACAATCCGGAAGCCTTCATGGAAAAGGCTACGGAGATCATCCGAAGTAACCGCCATGCTCTGGCTATCGACGGTATTAGTTATGTAAAACTGGATGGTAAGGAATACTATGTGCAGGAGATTTTTGACACTGCTGAACTGATTGCCAACCTTGATCGCAATGCAGTCAAGGTTGAACATAGTGTCTACGACTATATTGTCTATGACAGTAGCACTATTGAACGTCCCTTCGCCGTCGCGCTGGACAATGACCCGGATGTAAAGATGTTCTTCAAAATACCTGATCGTTTTAAGATTGAAACACCCATTGGCACCTATAATCCTGATTGGGCAGTGTATCTGACCAAAAATGGCGAAGAGAAATTATACTTTATTTTGGAGACAAAGGGTAGCACCAACTTTATGGATTTGCGGACGAAAGAACAGCTTAAAATTCACTGCGGTAGACAACACTTCAAGGCGTTGGAGGATGGTGTAGAATTGCGGGTTGCTACGAACTGGAATACGCTAAAGTCGACATTGTGAGGTAGCCAACGTTTCATTTTTTATAATGAAAACAAGTGTTCAAATAAGCGAGAGGAGCATGAACGATATACAGTTCATGCTCCTTTAGTATCTAAAGCGTCCGCAGGACGCGCAGCCGCACAATTTATTGTGCGATCAGAGGGGATTGGGGGCCTGCCACCAACAAGCAATTTCACGGTTTTCGCGCAAGCGAAAAATCGGGAAATGGGCATCGTGGGTACCACGATGCATTGCTTGCCATTTTTATCAGGAAGCATGATAAAGCCTTCCCCACATTCTTTGAGGACATTATCTCAGACTTGGAGGGCGGAAATCTATATGTTGTTGAGTTAACATATACATAGTTTGCATTTTTTTGTTTTTTATATTGACAACGGTTTGCAATGATGATAATATAACGATTAAGCAATCGTTTATTCGTTATATGGAGTAGGAGGATCAGAATGTTAAAGAAAGAGCTTTTGTTAGAAGGTTTAGACTGCGCCAATTGTGCTGCCAAAATTGAAGATGAAGTTAATGGACTAAATGGAGTCAAGGCATATATGAATTTCATGAACAAGACATTAACTTTAGAAATTGAATCCACAGAGGAATATGCGAATGTACTCGAACAAATTAAGTCGATAGTACATAGGCATGAACCGGATGTGGCAGTAAAAGAACGAACTGATAGTAAAGGTGTTAAAAAAATATTGATACTTGAAGACCTTGACTGTGCTAACTGCGCTGCTAAGATTGAAACGCAGATTAAAGGCATTCAAGGAGTCAACGATGCAACAGTTGATTTTGTTTCTAAAAAATTGGAAATTAAAGCTTCCGATAAAAAGGATTTAAATAGAATCCTTGGTGAAATAACTGCCATAGTAAAAAAAATTGAGCCCGTTGTTAAGGTTACTTTTGAGGAAAATTCCTCCAAAGTTGAAATAAAAGAAAATGATGATGAAGATGAAGATGGAGACGACCGCAAAAAAGAAATAATAAAACTTGTGATTGGCGGCGCTTTATTTGCAGTCGGATTGATTTTTAAATTTCAGAATTGGCTTGAACTCACAATATTTTTAATAAGCTACATTGTAGTTGGCGGAAAAGTTGTCTTGAGCGCAATAAAGAGAATCGCCCGAGGCGATGTGTTTAGCGAGCACTTCCTAATGAGCGTGGCTACAATTGGTGCTTTCTTCGTTGGAGAGTATCCGGAAGGTGTAGCTGTTATGTTGTTCTATCTATTAGGTGAAATGTTCGAGGATATGGCTGTAGATCATTCCAGAAAATCAATCAGTGCATTAATGGATATAAGACCTGATTATGCAAACCTTAAAGTTGGCGACGAACTGAAAAAAGTATCACCTGATGAAGTAAACATCGGAGATATTATTGTCGTAAAACCGGGAGAAAAATTCCCTCTGGACGGCAAGGTCATTGAGGGAACCTCAATGGTTGATACGGCAGCGCTAACCGGTGAATCCGTTCCTCGTGAACTGGAGCCTGGCAGCGATGCTTTGAGTGGATTTATAAACAAGAATGGTGTTTTGACTATTGAAGTAACAAAAGAATTTGGAGAATCCACTGTATCAAAAGTGTTGGATTTGGTACAAAACGCCGGCAGCAAAAAAGCTCCAACTGAAAAATTCATTACAAAATTTGCGCGTTATTATACTCCGGTTGTTGTATTTGGCGCTTTGGCGCTTGCAGTAATACCCCCTTTGGTTATTCCGGGGGCAACCTTCTCTGATTGGATTTATAGAGGCTTGGTATTTTTAGTGGTATCCTGCCCTTGTGCATTAATACTTTCAATCCCGTTAGGATTCATCGGGGGTATCGGAGGAGCTTCCAAGAGAGGAATTTTAGTGAAAGGCGGAAACTACCTCGAAGCACTGAACAATGTTGAAGCAGTCGTTTTTGATAAGACAGGCACTTTAACCAAGGGTGTGTTCAAAGTTACTGAAACAAATCCTCAAAATGGCTATACAGATAAAGAGTTAATAGAATACGCAGCATATGCGGAAAGCTATTCAAGCCACCCGATTGCACTTTCGATTATAAGTGCTTATAATTCAGAAATTGATAAAAACCGAATCGAAAATTATCAGGAAATTGCGGGGCATGGTATCAAGGTTAATATCAATGGAAAAGAAGTTCTTGCCGGTAATACCAGATTAATGACCAGTGAAAATATTGAGTACAATGATGTTGATACCTTAGGTACAGTAATACACGTCGCAATAGACAGGACATATGCGGGCAGCATCGTGATTTCAGATGAAGTGAAAGAAGATTCAGCTACTGCAATTAAAGAGTTGAAAGCTCTTGGCGTTGGGAAAACAGTTATGCTTACCGGTGACTTAAAGGTAGTAGCGGACAAAATCGGCAAGAAATTAGGTTTGGATGAGGTTTATTCCGAGTTGTTACCCGCTGATAAGGTAGAAAAAATTGAATCCCTGGAAGCAAAAAAATCTCATAAAGGAAAGATTGTATTTGTCGGTGATGGGATTAACGATGCGCCAGTGCTTGCAAGAGCCGACATAGGTATGGCCATGGGAGGCTTGGGCTCGGATGCTGCGATTGAGGCCGCTGATGTTGTAATCATGACCGATGAACCATCAAAGATTGTTTCTGGTATAAAAATTGCAAAAAGAACAAGAGGCATTGTATCGCAAAATATCGTGTTTGCATTAGGAGTGAAAGCCGTGTTTCTGGTATTAGGAGCCTTAGGTGTGGCTTCAATGTGGGAAGCAGTGTTTGGAGACATGGGAGTTGCCATAATAGCGGTTCTCAATGCAATGCGTGCATTGAATACGAAAAAGCTATAAATCTCTCTACGGTTGTTTTAAAATCATAATGGAGTCAGGGGGGAAATTAGAGATCGAAAAATCTGTTTTGGTTTTTTGATCTCTATCTAATGGGAAGGGATAATAAATGTCAGATTCACTTATCACGAAAAGGGCAATTGCGACCTCCATCAAGGAGCTGATGAGAAAAAAAAGCTTCCCAAAAATATCTGTATCCGATATAGTACAAAATTGTGGTATTAACCGCCAGACTTTTTACTATCATTTTAAGGATAAATATGATTTGGTCAACTGGATATATTATGATGAGGTTGTTGCAGTTATCCGAAGCAAAAGATTCGACGATTGGAACGAAATAGTGCTTGCTATACTGACAAGCATGAACCGTGAACAACATTTTTACAAGAATGTACTTAATAATATTGAACAAAACACGCTTCAGAATGATTTCTTCGACGTGACGAAGAAGATAATTACCGAAAGAATGGATGCATTTGCAAAAGATAAAGAGTTGGATAGAAAAGATAAGGATTTCGTTGCAGATTTTTACGCCTACGGGCTGGCCGGAATCATAGTTCAGTGGGCGCATCACGAGATGAAGGAATCGCCTGAGCAAATGGTTCGGCGTATGCAGTATTTTATCAAGGACAATAGCAAAATACTCGGAGAAGAATCACAAAGGATGACTGAGCCAAAATCAATGGCGCTAAACTTTTTAATAAAGTAAATCAAATTGAAAGTGTCTGATATTTATAGCTTAATTGTTTATGTGAAAGGGTGACTATGATGTCTGAAAACCAGGAAAACATGACAGATCAGGAAAATGCACTGTGTGATGTTACTATTGTTCATCAGGATATATTAGACAAAGTGAAAAAGGAAATAACTGACGATGATACTTTGTATAATATGGCAGGTATATTTAAAGTACTCAGCGATCCTACACGCCTAAAAATTATAAATGCACTTATGCTTTCTGAAATGTGCGTGTGTGATATTTCAGCTTTACTGAATATGTCGAAGCCTGCTATTTCGCATCATCTAAAATCGTTAAGACAAACTCATTTAATTAAATATAGGCGTGACGGGAAAATTGCTTATTATTCGCTGAATGATGCACTCATTAAAATGATGTTTGATCTATGTATAACGCACATCAAAGAATAAGGGCAACAAATAGTAATTTGAACAAAAATAAGAACAATCTTAAAGTAGTAAATTTATAATTATAGCAAAAATGAATATTTTAAGCAAACCCGTCGAAAGGCGTGGGGCGCAAAGCTGCGGGTCTAAGGTTTATACTATGACAGCCGGGTTGCAAGAAAGAGGCCAGAACCCGCGATGGTTCTGACCTCTTTTATGTTTTATAGTTTACATCGGGCCAATTTGGCCCGATGAACAAATTCATATCTTAAAAATGCGAGTAAAGCCGCCGTGTCCTTTTTCAAAAACGAGATTACGGAGGGCGTAATAATTACGCTCTTTTTTATCGGCGGCTTTGGGACAGGAGGCTTTTATGCACCCGAAGTCGCTGTTTCTCGTATGGGAGGAACCGTTACCCCGCCGTAACGGTTTGGCTTAGCTGATAGCCTAATCTTTCATTCTTTCAAAAAATCTGTAAAAATAATCATGGGTGAATACTGCGCCCATTTACTATTTAACGCCTTGCGGGAGCCCCCCCGCACAGGTGTTTTTTTGTTCCTTGTTTCGGTATCGCGGGGCAAACCCTATCACTTCGGGCCTGTGCAGCATATTTGCCCCAGTTGCCGTTCCCCGCCGTCCTCCGTTCATCAGCCGTCAACCCACGACCCAATTGAACGGAGGTAACATAATGGACAAGTCCCTTGTAACGATCACATACAAAACCGCCAATGGAAACAGGATTTGTGTTGAGGTTTCAACCCCGGTCAAAGAACTGTTGGAGCAGTCCGACCGGCAAATCCGTTCCCAAAGGCGGCAAGACAGGCGACATCTTGATTACGTGGATTTCATAGGCGGTTTGACTGACGCGGCTATGAATCATCCACAGGCGGACGCCGCCGATCTCCTAATTAGGATGGAAAGCTACCGCCAGCTTTATGCGGCGGTCAACAGACTTTCAGAAGCACAGCGCCGGAGGCTGCTTTTGCATTTTGTGGACAACCTGACATACCGCCAGATTGCCAAACTGGAAAAAGTCGATTTCAGAACGGTAGGCCGTTCCATTGAGCGCGCCCTTGTCCAACTGCAAAAGTACCTCACCGAGTAACGTATTTTTCGGGCGGCCCCGTCAAATGACGGGGCCGTTCCCTTTCAGAATCAGTTTAGCAGAAAAGCAGTTCATACGCAAGTGCGTATACGTATTTGCGTATGAACTGTTATGCTTGTTTTGAGATTACTGAAAGGGTGGTGAGGGCATGAAGATCAAAGACGCGATTGTGGAACGCTTTCGACAATTATGCACAGAGCGCGGCATATCTTATACGCAGCTTGCGCGATTAGCTGGCGTCACGCCCTCGACCGTATACAGCATGTTGCAGCCGGAGCGCCGGGATGTGAGTGCGGTCACGGTCAAGAAGCTGTGCGACGGATTAGATTTGTGTATCATAGACTTTTACGATTGCGATTTATTCCGAAATCTTTCTCCGGAAATTGAATAGCTTGCACAATATAAGAAAGCGTCCCGCAGTTCAAAAAAACTGTGGGATGTTTTTTTGCAAATTTACTGGGAGAGGGAGGCCACAAAACGCCTTTTTCCGTCCTAAGTAGTAGAGGATACTTTTTCCTCGTTGTACATTGAAAGCTGAATAAAAAGATACCCGGATAAGAAGGGTACGTGTGCCGAGAGACAGGCCCGCCATGACCTCCATCGCCAGAGGATGGAGAGAGCGACAAGGCCCATGCCGCAGGCGGGACGGGACTTGGCCCCGCCGGATAAAGCACACAAACCCGGATACTTGCGTTCAGTCACAGTCCGAGCGTGAAGCGGCCATTTAGACCGTGAGCCGTCGCAGGCAATGAGAACGCTTTGCCATCAGAATGGGGAAAGGTGAAATTCCTATGGGGCGGACAAGCCGCCGCCCGTCCGGGTTATCTGTTTGTAATTACGAAAAAAAGCGACGCCGTCATTCCATACATTGCCCTGTCGAGCTATGCAAATATGAAAATAGACGGCGCGGCTGTTTTTATTTAGACGGAGGTATTACGATGAGAAGTGCGAAATTTGCTGCCTGCAACAGCAATATACCGCCCGGCGCTTCCGGACACAATCGTTTAGATAAAACATCTACCTATAAGGTGAACGGCAAGACTTTCATTGTCGAACCCGTTTTTCAAACAGAAGGGCATGACACACTAGGAACCATTTTAATGAAACTGATGAGGGCCGACGCAGATCGGCTTTGATAATAAGTGACAATGCGGCAAGCGTGACAATCGGCGGTCGATATGATATACCTTACCCTGTAAATACTGCTTATTTGACTGCCGGAAAGGAGAATTTATGAAACGGTCAAATAGGAGAAAGAACCGGGAAGACACAGCCTTTCTTTATGAGCGGCTGTCACGCGATGACAATCTTGAGGGTGAAAGCTACAGCATAAGCAATCAGAAAAAACTTTTAATCAAGGTTGCCAAAGAAAAGGGATATACCAACCTTGTCCACTTCTCGGACGATGGCATTTCCGGTGTCACAATGGAGCGGCCCGGTTTTGTGGCGATGATTCAAGAACTTGAGGAAGGCCATGCAGCGGCTGTTTTCGTAAAAGATATGTCGCGCTTGGGCAGAAACTACATTGAGGTTGGAAAACTCACGGAGGAATTTCTCCCCGATCACGACATAAGGCTTGTCGCGGTCTCCGACAATGTGGATACCGCCGAGGGAGAGAATGAACTGACACCGATTCGCAATCTGTTTAACGAGTGGTATGCCCGTGATATCAGCAAAAAACGGCGCATAAGCAATAAAATCAAGGGAAATGCCGGAGAACCGATGGGACAACCGCCTTATGGTTACATCAAGGATCCGGACAATTCCAAGCGCTGGATTGTGGACGAGGAAGTCGCCGTCGTCGTTCGCCGCATCTACCAAATGACGCTGGACGGCTTTGGGCCGGAACAAATCGCCGCCGCGCTGGAAAGGGATAGTATCCTGACTCCAATATCTTATTGGCAGACACGAGGTGTCAACCGCCCCGGCAAGCATAAAGACGCACCACCCACGAAGTGGAACAGTTCTACCATTACCAAGATTCTCTCTCTGCAGGAGTATTGCGGTGACGTACTCAATTTCAAGACATACAGCAAATCTTACAAGAATAAGAAACGGATTGAAAACGACCGTGACAATTGGGTTATCTTTAAGGATGTGCACGATCCGGTCATTGACCGCGCTTCATGGGAAAAAGTACAGCAGAAGCGAGGCAAAATCCGTAAGCGGAAAACCAATGAGGGAGAAACCAATATGTTCTCCGGCTTGCTTGTCTGTGCCGACTGCGGTCACAATCTGCATTATCACTTCAATCAGGGCAACCCGGACATCAAGTATTTCAACTGTTCCAACTACAAAGGCAACCGCGGCACTTGCACTTCTACCCATTATATCCGCGTTGACTTTCTGGAACAGGTCGTACTGGGAGAAATCCACAGGCTCACAAAATTTGCGAGCAAGTATGAAGATGAATTTGTCAAAGCGGTTATGGGACATTCTCAGCAAACGGTGGAACTTGAGCGGCAGAAAAAGCAAAAAGGATACAATGCTCTGTTGGCCCGCGATAAAGAGATTGACCGACTGTTTGATCGAATGTATGAGGACAATGTGGCCGGGAAAATTTCCGACGAGCGGTTTTCAAAAATGACCAAGCAGTATGAAGATGAGCAGAGCGGATTAGCAGGGCGGATAAAAACGCTGAGGGCCGAGCTTGATAAAGAAAGCCGTCAATCTGTGGGCACGGATATGTTCATTGCCACTGTGCGTAAATATACCAGAGCCAGAAAGCTCACACCGCGTATGCTGAACGAACTGATCGATCACATTGAAGTCCATCAGGCTGAGAAGGTAAACGGCGTATACGTCCAGAAGCTGACCATTCATTATAATTGTATCGGTTCCATTGAAATACCAGATGTTTCATCTCTGCCGGAACCGGACGTTCTGATACAGACGAGAAAAGGAGTAGCCGTAAGCTACTCCCAAGCGCAGATGGCAGGATAAGCATATAAAAAAGCGAGTGTTCTTACAGCACTTTCAAATGCTATAAGAACACTCGGCATGGTGCGGGTAACAGGATTTGAACCTGCATGCTGTTGGCACCAGAACCTAAATCTGGCGTGTCTGCCAATTCCACCATACCCGCATATGAGCAGCAGTAAAAATACCGGTGCCCTTATTTTATCAAAAATAAAGCTGGATTGCAACTTTATTTTCCTAAAAGCCCTTGTTCTAGCATAGATTGTGCTGCCAACATTGCTCCTAAACGTCCGCTGTGAAAATTCAAAGCACCTTGCATCCATGCGGCCCATGGAGTACGCAAAGGCGCATCGGCGGAAAGTTCAATAGAAGCTCCCAAAGTAAAAGCGCCGGCTGCCATGATCACTTTGCTGTCATAACCGGGCATATCCCATGGTTCCGGTGTTACAAAAGCATCTACCGGGGCTCCTTTTTGAACGCCTTGACAAAAGGCAATTAATGATTTTTCATTACGCAGCAGCAGTGTTTGGATAATATCAGCACGCGGTTCATCCCAACGCGGAGAAGTTTCATACCCAAATTGAGAAAATAGGGCAGAGGTAAAGACGGCCGTTTTAAGAGCTTCTCCAGTCACATGAGGAGCATGAAAAGCGCCCATAAAAAGCTCTCGGTTATGTCCTAATGTACATCCGATTTCACGCCCTGTTCCGGGGGTCGTTAACCGATAGGCACAGCTTTCAACCAAATCTTTTCTGCCTGCAATATAGCCTCCGGTGGGAGCAATACCACCGCCTGGATTTTTGATAAGAGAGCCTGCCATAAGATCGGCACCATGAGAAGTGGGTTCCTCTTTTTCTACAAATTCACCATAGCAATTATCTACCATTGCAATACAGTTTGGCGCTTGTTTTTTGCACACACGAATAATTTCTTCAATTTCTTCGACGAAAAGAGAAGGACGCAAATTGTAGCCACGGCTTCTTTGGATATAGACCATCTTAGGTTGAAGCTCATGGACCCGCTTAGCAATTGCGGGAAGATCAGGCTTTCCGTCGGGAGTCAAATCGACCTGTTCATAGTGAATGTCAAACTCTTTTAGAGAACCATTTCCATCGCCGGTTAGACCAATGACGCTTTGAAGGGTATCATATGGTAGTCCGGTTACGCAGAGCATGGTGTCTCCCGGTCGCAGAACGCCAAACAAAGCTACGGTTAACGCATGTGTTCCAGAGACAAAATTATGACGCACCAGTGCATCTTCAGCGCCTAAGGCTTTTGCATAGACTTGATCCAGTACCTCCCGGCCGCGGTCGCCGTATCCATATCCGGTACTCGCAGCAAAGTGACTTTCACTCACACCGCTTTCGAGAAAAGCGGCAAGCATTTTTTGTTGATTGTAATCTGTTGTTTTTTCAATTTTCTGTAACTGAGTATCGGATTCTTGCAAAGCGTGATCAGCAGCTTTTTTTATAGAATCGTCAATTTTAAAATAAGGATATAAATTCAAGAGAGGATCTCCTTTGTTATGTTTTAAGATAAGGGCTTCATTTCAATCCATTGCCCACAGATATGGTATCCCAGCGATTGATAATAGGAACAAAGAGAATTTTCACAGCAGAGAAAAAGATTGCGTCCCAGAAGATAAGCTGGAACGGCCTCCATCATGGCAGAAAAAATTCCGTGCTGGCGTCGATCCGGATGAACTGCGCCGGAAAAGAGCAAGGCATTTTTGGGGGATATGCAGGCTGCAAGACATGCAATCAGATCATCCTGTTCCATGATTCCCCAGACATCGGCTGTCTGATGGCGAATTCGATGATTAAGATCGAGATAAAAGGGCTCAAAATCCGGAACCGAAAAAGACGGTGTTTCACATGCTTTTAAAAGGGCATGCATTTTTTTGAGTGAAATTGGATGAGAAAGATTCCAAGGAGTTGTAGGGCGCTCTAAATCTCGTATCATTTCGGGGCCTTGATCCGAGACTAAAAACCCAAGCTTTTTAGAAAGAGAGGCATTTTCACAGAAAACAGTTTTTGCACCCGAAAAGTGAATGAATTCCCGTAATTCCAAAGGATCTTCAAAATCACCAACAAGAGTCATGACGTCATCCATCAGGGAGATACAGCCGGATTTTTCGCCCCAGAAATGAAGAAATGGAATTTCGGTTCCATAGCCCAGTGCCATAGAAAAGATGCGGCAGCCTAAGGGGGAATTATCCCATGGGGCTAGTTCCTGCGGGTCTTGTATCAGATGAATCATTCGCCGGCAATCCGTTCTGCCATCAGGGTAATCAGAGATTTTGCATTCTCATAGTCTTTACAGCTGATTACACTCATCGGAGAATGCAGATAGCGGCCTGGAAGGCTAACGGCAACGGTGCGAACTCCACTTCGGCTGGTATGAATGGCACCTGCATCATTGCCGCCTGCAACGGCCTGCTTATACTGGCAGGGAATTCCTGCTTTTTTAGCTTCTTCAAAAGCCATGCGGCAATATTCCCGATCATAGATTGTTCGTTTGTCCATGAAGGAAATCACGGGGCCTTTTCCTAAAACGCAGACCCGATTTTCCGGAGCCATTCCGGCAACATCTGCGGCCGTCGTAGTTTCTACAATGATAGAAGCCTGCGGCTGATCAGCAAATGCTGCGGTTTTAGAACCGTTGAGTCCGACTTCTTCTTGTACGGCAAATAGAAAGTCGGTATCATATTTCCATTCCACTTTCCGCATGAGGAAAATCAGAATTGCACACCCGGCGCGGTCGTCCAGAGCAGGACTCATAATGGTATGGCCATTTTCATAAAAGATACGTTCAAAAGTGACGCTGTCTCCCGGAGAAACAACACTGCTTGCTTCTTCTTTTCCAGAAGCACCAATGTCGATTGCCAAATCTTCAATGGGGACAGTCTTTTCGCGTTCGGCAGCCGAAAGAACATGAATCGGTTTCATTCCGATGACGCCGGGAATTTCTTGATCGCCGATTTTGACGGTCCGTCCAGCCAGCACTCGAGGATCAATCCCGCCGACAGTAGTAAAATGAAGCAGCCCTTCTTTTCCAATATGAGTGATGATCATGCCGACTTCATCCATATGTGCACTGATAAGAAGCTTTGTTTTTGCAGGATATTTTCCTTTTTTGTGTGCTAAAATGCTGCCAAGCGGTGTAATAGAAATGGAATCCGCAAAAGGCCCAATTTCTTTGAGGATTTTTTGTTGCACCAGTTTTTCGTCGCCGGAAATTCCACGAATGGAGCAAAGTTCCTTTAAAATTTGATCCATTATTTCACCTCCCGCAGATAAGCAGCCATCAGTTGAGCTGCATTTTCGAGATCATCGGTATCGACTACTTCACAGGCAGTATGCATATACCGGAGCGGTACGCTTAAAAGGGCTGTGTGTACTCCGCTTTGTGTCGTTGCAATCGCATCGGAATTGGTTCCGGTGTCACCGCCCATAACATCCCATTTATAGGGGATGTTCCTCTTTTCAGCAAGAGAGGCCAATTTCTGATACATCGATCGATCTAAAACAGGAGCAACCCCAATCATTACCCCTTTTCCGAGAGGAAGGCTGACTTCTTCCCGTACGCCGGGCTGATCGCCAAAACTGACGTCTACACAAATAGCACGTGTTGGAGAAAGCCCAAAAGCACCTGTGACTGCACCTTGTCCGCCGATTTCCTCTCTTGTGCTGAACAGAATGGAAATACCGCAGGATAAAGGCTCTTCTTTTAGAAGATGAATACAGCGAATCAAAATAGCTGCACCGGCACGGTTGTCCAAAGCAGCAGAGGCAAAGCGGTTTTTTAAAAGCTTTTGTGGTTGATATTGAGGGATTACACGGTCTCCCGGAGTTACAAGAGATTTTACCTTTTCAGAGGGGAGACCTAAATCCACCGTCATCTTTGTAATGGCCGGAACGGCATCGCTTTTGCCGTCAGAGAGATGCGGCGGTAAATTCCCAATCACACCGAAGAGTAAATCTTTTCCGAAGACTGTTACAGGACATCCCGGGAGAACCCTTCGATCCGCACCACCGCAGCGGTCAATATGA
The DNA here is from genome assembly GCF_026314295.1 of Caproicibacterium sp. BJN0003. Classification (NCBI taxonomy): domain Bacteria; kingdom Bacillati; phylum Bacillota; class Clostridia; order Eubacteriales; family Oscillospiraceae; genus Caproicibacterium; species Caproicibacterium sp. BJN0003. The sequence goes on along the minus strand of NZ_CP111108.1, from coordinate 1,749,521 downwards.
AGAAATCCTTCTTCATCAATTCCTGTGACAATGAGTCCTACTTGATCCATATGAGCGTCCAAAAGGATCTGCTCTTTTGCATGAGGGTCCCCTAAAAATACAATGCCGTTTCCGAGCGTATCTCGTCTGCCGGGAAGCCCGCTTAATTCGATGGCCGTTTTTATGGGGGCACCTTCATCTCCGCTGGTACCACGGCTTTCGCATAGTTGGGTTAAAATATCCGTTAATTTCATGAATCCAAAGGTCCTTTCAAAGAACAAATTAGATTAAAATAAAAATTTATCTAATCATAAAAAGAGATTAAAACAATTAAAATTATAAATGGATAAAATGCTGAAAATGATTGAAAAAATTAAAGAGCCATGACCATCTCTTTAAAGGTGTTGCCCCGAATCACAAAATTTGGAAACATATCATAGCTTGCACAAGCGGGGGAAAGAGCAACGACATCGCCACTGTGTGCTTCTTTGTTGCAGAGGTCGACGGCCTCTTGCAGAGTGGAAACATGCAGAATTTTTGGGGCACCGTCTTTGTAACCGGCGGCAGCTTTTACAGCAGTTTCGATTTTTGGGGCTGTGTTGCCAAGAAGGACCAATGTCTTTACATGGTCACAGATTGGCTGACCTAGAGGCTCAAATGGGATTTTCTTATCATAGCCGCCGGCAATTAAAATCAGCTTTTCCGAAAAAATAGAAAGCATTCCCTTTATTGTACGGCTGGGCGTTGTTGCAATCGAATCATTATACCAGCGAACACCATTCAGTTCGCGGACAAATTCGGCACGGTGGGCAACGCCGGGAAAAGTTTTTGCTACGGTTGTTACGTCATCGGGAGAAACAAAGCCAAAGGAAGCACAGATTGCAGCCATATAATTTTCAATATTATGGCTGCCGGGGATCCGGATATCTTTGGTATCCAGAATGACAGTATCTTTTCCCCCGTCAGAAAAAATGATCTGTTCGTTTTTATTGAGCCAGCAGCCGTGTTCTACTTTTTGTTTGCGGCTAAAATATAGCAGTTGACCGCGTACTTTAGGGGCAAAGGAGGCAGAAATTTCATTATCCAAATTTAAAACAGCTCGACCGAACGCATTCTGATGCAGAATGATGTTCTTTTTGGCGTTGATATATTCATTCATGTCTTTGTGCATATCCAAATGATTGGGAGTAATATTTGTTACGATACCGACCATCGGGCTGCGTCTCATGCTGATGAGCTGAAAACTCGAAAGCTCTGCAACCACAACGTCATTCGGTTTGATCGTTTCAACTTTTGGAAGAAGTGGGGTGCCGATGTTGCCGCCTACATGGACAGTCTTGCCGGATTTTTTTAGAATTTCGGCGAGAATACTGGTTGTTGTTGTTTTTCCATCAGAGCCGGTAATTCCAAAAATCGGACAAGGGCAGACGTCAAAGAAAACTTCCATTTCGCTTGTGACAATTTGACCGTTTTTGCGTGCCGTTTCCAGTTCGGGAAGATGAAAGCGAATGCCAGGCGTACGGAAAATAATCTCTTCATGAAGATCATTGAGATAGTCATCTCCTAGAATCAGCCGAACGCCGGCTTTTTCTAGTTCTGTCGCGGTATCACCCAACTTTTCATAGCTTCGGCGGTCACGACCGGTTACAATTGCACCCTTTTGCGAAAAAGTTTTTGCAAGGGGAACGTTGCTTCCGCCTAAGCCACAGAAAGCAATCGTTTTACCCTTAATGGATTTATAAAATTCCTCCATCGTCATGCTTTAGTTCCTCCACATTTGATTTGGATTTTGTTTAAAAAAAGATAGATAATCAAAAAATAGTATACGCCATTTGAGGTCAATTTGCAATTTGTATAATTGTATAATCTAAAATACGAGGTAAAGACTATAGAAGAAAAGAGGAGGTTATAGAAAATGACCCGAAAACAAATTATTATGTCCACAGTTGCGGTTGCGATTGTTTTGACCGCAGGTGGTTTTGCAGTTAAAAACGGAATGGAAGCAAAGGCAGCGCAGCAGAATCTCAATTATAGTTATACAAGAGCAATGGGAGACTTGCGGGACAGCATAAAAAATGTACAGACTACATTGGGAAAGGGCTCCTATGCCAATACGGCAACACAGCAAACCGGACTTGCAGCCAGGCTGGTGAGACAGACAAGCCTGGCAAAAGGGGCTTTGAGCGCTTTGCCAATCGATGACGATTCTCTCAATACAGTTTCTAAATTTATCACACAGGTGGGAGATTTCTCTATGACGCTTTCTGAGGAAGTCAGCGCCGGAAAGCAAATTACAGACGAACAGTATGATACCATGAAACAGCTTTCCAAATATGCCCAGACTTTGAATCAAGATTTAACGGATGTAAAACCAGTCTTTGATGGGCAATTTTCAGATCAGTTAAAAGAGACGGCGGAGGATTTTACGGATTTTCCATCCCTCATTTATGATGGACCGTTTTCTGATGAAGTTATGCAGAAAAAGCCTCAATTTTTGGAAGGAAAAGAAGAGATCTCTCAGGGAAACGCAGCGCTCAACGCAGAAAAGTTTCTGGGAATTGATGTGAATTCGCTTGATCATACACAGGATACGGAAGGAAATCTTCCCACTTATAATTTTACGTTAGAAAGTGCAACAGTGAGCGTTTCTAAACAGGGAGGAGAGGTAGTCACTTACGAAAATACCCGGGAAATCTCAGAAGAAAACGTCAGCGTAGAAGATGCGAAAACATCAGCGGAGAATTTTCTATCTTCACGGGGACTGTCCAATATGACAGAGCGCTATTATGTGCAGCATGATGGAAGAGTGACTTTTAATTTTGCATTTCAGCAGGGAGATGCCTGTTGTTACCCGGATTTAATCAAGGTATCTGTCGCACTGGATAATGGAGAAATTACAGAATATAATGCTACCGGATATATTATGAACCATAAAGAGAGAGAAATTCCGTCGCCGGAACTTTCTGTAGAACAAGCACAGGAAAAGGTTAGTCCGCATTTGACGGTAAAATCTCATCGACTTTCTCTGATTCCCACAAAGGGATCTACAGAAACGCTATGCTGGGAATTTTTATGCGATGGAGATAATGGAGATCAGGTATTGGTTTATATCAATGCTAAAACTGGATTTGAAGAACAGATTTTAATTTTGGAAACCGGAGACCTTGGTACGTTGGTTTTTTAAAAAAAGGTAAAAAAAGTCGGACGGAAATTTCCGTCCGGCTTTTTTTGTGCGGAAAGTGCGTGAGCTTTCCTACACTGATATTAAAAATAGGGGGTTACAAATTATAAGAGACTAAAAGCAAAAATCAGAAATCTACCGGTGTTCCATAATAGATGCAGGTAAATAAATGCTCCATTTCTTTTGGTGTGATAGAGCGCGGGTTGGAACCAGTGCAGGCATCACCAATTGCGTCTTCTGAAATTTTGGAAAGCTTCTGCTTAAATTCATCTTCATCAATTCCAAAACTTTTTAATGTACGCGGAATTGAGAAATGGTCATTATAACTCCAGATACGCTCACAAAGACTGAATACCTGAGATTTTTTATCGCCTTCGATTCCCAGCATATCGGCAATTTCATGGTAACGCTCTAACGCTTCGGGATCCTTTGCATTATATTGAATGACATAAGGCAGATAAATAGCGTTGGCACAACCGTGTGGAATATGTCCGGTAGAAAATGCCGCGCCGGTTTTATGTGCCATTGAATGAACAATTCCCAAAAGTGCGTTGGAGAATGCCATTCCTGCAAGACACTGTGCATAGTGCATCTGCTCACGGGCTTCATGATCACCCTTATAAGAATCCGGTAAATATTTAAAAACCATCGAGATTGCTTTGAGTGCTAAAGGATCAGTAAAGGGACCATGAAGTTTAGAGACGTAAGCTTCTGTTGCATGAGTAAGAGCATCCATGCCGGTATAAGCAGTTAGTTTCTGAGGCATAGTCTCGGCGAGATCGGGATCGACGATTGCGACGTCCGGCGTAATATTAAAATCTGCCAGCGGATATTTAATCCCTTTTTGATAATCAGTAATTACAGAGAAAGCGGTTACTTCGGTTGCAGTACCGGAGGTAGAAGGAATCGCAAGAAAATGCGCTTTTTTCCGTAAGGTTGGAAAACTAAATGGTGTAATCAGATCTTCAAATTTGGTTTCTGGATACTCATAGAAGACCCACATTGCTTTTGCTGCATCAATTGGGGAACCGCCGCCAATCGAAACAATCCAGTCTGGTTCAAATTCGCGCATTGCCGCAGCGCCCTTCATGACAGTTTCTACTGAAGGATCCGGCTCTACGCCTTCGAAAAGGCGGGTTTCGATGCCTGCAGCTTTTAAATTTTCGAGGACCTTAGTCAAAAAGCCAAACCGTCTCATTGAGCCGCCGCCCACAACAACCATTGCCTTTTTTCCGGAGAGCTCCTTTAATACATCCAGAGTTCCTCTGCCATAGTAAATATCACGTGGAAGTGTAAAACGTGCCATCTTTTGATTCCCCCTTAAATATTTTTAAACTGAACGTTATCTTTTCCATAAAACTGCATTCTAAGCAGAATTATGAAATCTTTTCGATCAGTTCGTTTATTTCGTTTATATTTTAACAAACGAAGTCGGTTTTGTATATTGGGAAAATCAACAATCTATTAAGCATATTTTTAGAGCTTATTTTAGGAATGCTTGTTTATTTTCCTGACGGATATTTTGAAAGGAGGTTTCATAAGAATGATAAGGCTTATTTTGATCGTTTTGGAGGCGCTGATTTTGTATTTTTTAAAGACGGTTGATGCTTTTATCTGGGGGCCGGGACTATTGACTTTGCTTATGGGAACCGGAGTTTTTTTAACTTTGCGCCTTCGCTTTTTGCCGTGGAAAAACCTTTCAAAATCTTTGCACTTTGCGCTTAGTCCAAAAGCACGCAGTACGATAAAAGACGGTGGGATTTCCCCCTTTTCTGCTTTGATGACGGCGCTTGCCTCTACCATAGGCACAGGGAATATTGTTGGAGTTTCTACCGCATTGGTTTTGGGCGGACCGGGAGCGCTGATTTGGATGGAGATTTCAGCACTCTTAGGACTTGCTACAAAATATGCCGAATGTATGTTGGCAGCAAAGTACCGCAGAAAAAATAAATTGGGGGAAATAATTGGAGGATCAATGTATCCGCTGCAGGAACGTTTTCCTTTTCATTTTATAGGAAAAATACTAGCAATTCTCTTTGCGGCTTTTGCAGTGCTCGCCTCCTTTGGAATCGGAAATATGACGCAGGCAAATTCTGCATCGGAAGCACTTTATGTTACTTTTGGAGTTTCGCCGGCCATCAGCGGAATCGTGCTGATGGTGTTGACTTTTATTATTTTGATTGGAGGAATTCGCAGTATTTCTAAAATTTCCTCCGTTTTGATTCCGGCCATGTCAATCCTTTATTTGATCGGTGGAACAATTGTGATTCTTGGAAATTTTCAAAATCTTCCCAGCGGAGTTGTTGAGATTTTTCGCCTTGCATTTTCCCCCAAAGCTGCGGCAGCAGGAGTGGACGGAACGATTTTGGCTTCGATGCAGCGAGCAGCGGAATGGGGAATTGCCCGCGGTGTTTTTTCCAATGAGGCGGGGATGGGGTCCGCTACATTTACAGCAGCGGCAGCTTCTTCGGAAAACCCTGTAGAAATCGGCTATCTCAGCATGACCGGAGTCTTTTTTGATACCACTGTCATCTGTACGATAACTGGGCTTGCAATCGTTGCTTCCGGCGTATTGGGCATTACCGATCCTAATGGAAACCCGGTTGAAGGGGCGGCTTTGACCATTGTTGCTTTTGAAACGATCCTTGGACCTTTTGGAGGAAAGCTCATTGCAATTGGAATAACTTTGTTTGCTTTTTCCACCATTATTGGTTGGGCCTATAATGGGGAGAAAGCGCTGGAATACTTATTACCGAAACTTTCTTACCGCAAAATTTACCGAATCATTTATACGATTGCTGTCCTTGTGGGGGCAACCATACCGTTGGAAGCGGTATGGACTTTTTCTGATATTATGAATGGCTTAATGGCAGGACCAAATTTGCTCTGCCTTTTGGCACTCAGTGGAGAGATTGCCCGGGATACCTTTGCAGAGGAAGCAAAAGAGCAGAAGGAAAAAATAGTATCGGTCAAAAGTTCTTCCGTATTTTCTTGAGAAAACAAAGTTTTTCACGATATTTTTGAGTGCGCGCAAAATCTTTTTGAGTGGGAGTGGAAATCCTGGAAAGATCAGCGTTATGTTCCAGATCGGCAATCTTTACAATGACTGCATCCTGATTTGTAGAAAGACGCAGAAGATAATCATCATAGGATTCGTCTTTTTTGCGGGAGAGTGCTGTTACCGCCAAAATTGTTCGTTCCGAGAAGCCTGCAGATTTTAAATCCTCTGCGGTTAAAACAGTATCTTCGATCACGTCATGGAGCAGAGCGATTACTTTTAAAGGAATCTCTTTTACTTTTCCGGAAACTGCAAGCGGGTGCAGAAAATAGTCGTTTTCGCCTTTGTCTACTTGCCCAAGATGTGCTTTTTGTGCAAAAAAATAAGCTTTTGTTAATTCGTCCAAAATGAGGGCTTCCTTTCGGCTTTAAATAAGATTATGGTAAAAAGCACTTTAAAATTTGTCAAGAGAAATCCTCTCAAATTCCGGGAAAAAGATTGCGCTTTTTGTCAATTTTTATTATAATAAAACAGATCTGATTTTAAAAAAAAGAGGGTATTATAATGGAAAAAGTCGTTTTGGGCAAAACCGGCATTACGGTGAGCAAAAATGGATTTGGCGCATTGCCGATTCAGAGGATTTCAAAACCGGAGGCAGTTCACCTTTTAAGACGAGCTTATGAGGGCGGCATTACCTTCTTTGATACAGCACGCAGTTATTCTGATAGTGAAGAAAAGCTCGGTGCCGCATTTTCTGATATGCGCGAAAAAGTCTATATTTCCAGCAAAACGCCGTCTTTGACAGCAGAGGGATTCTGGAAAGATCTTGATACCGGCCTTTTAAAGCTTAAAGCCGACTATATTGATATTTACCAATTCCATAACCCTTCTTTTTGTCCAAAACCGGGAGATGGGACAGGGCTCTACGAGGCGATGGAAAAAGCAAAAAAACAGGGAAAAATCCGCTTTATCGGAATTACCAATCATCGCCTTTCGGTTGCCAAAGAAGCGATTGATTCCGGGCTTTATGATACAATTCAGTTCCCATTTTGTTATCTTGCAACGCAAAAAGACTTGGAGATTGTCAATGGCGCAAAAGAGAAAAACATGGGATTTTTAGCGATGAAAGCACTTTCTGGCGGATTGATTCATAATGCGGGGGCCGCCTATGCTTATTTAAGCGAGTTTCCGCAGGTGCTTCCACTCTGGGGGATTCAGCGCGAGTCGGAATTGGATGAGTTTTTATCTTTTCAGGAGAATCCTCCGAAAATGAATTCGGAATATGAAAAAATAATCGATGAGGATCGAAAAACTTTGCAGGGGGATTTCTGCCGCGGCTGTGGCTATTGTATGCCGTGTCCTGCAGGAATTGAGATCAATAACTGCGCCAGAATGTCGCTGCTTTTAAGAAGAGCCCCTTCTAAAGCATATTTAACACAGGAATTTCAGCAAAAGATGAAAAAAATAGAAAATTGCCTGCATTGTGGTGCCTGTATGAAAAAATGTCCGTATGGGCTGAATACGCCAAGACTTCTGGAAGAAAATCTAAAAGATTATAAAGAAGTGCTTGCAGGAAAGAAAATTTAAAAAGAGGCTTTAAAAAAGTCTCTTTTTTTGAGAGGAATTTTAAAAATAGGGCTGTAAAATAGACCTGGAGAGGAGAAAAAATTGATCTTTTTGTTTTTTGCAGTCATCTGCGGTGCTTTGACGTTGAGCTCAATTATTCGAGAACCACGTCGGTTTCGCAACAGCATATTTCTCCTGACAACGATTTTTTTTCTCTTTTCCGGGATCATGATGGAAAGCGATCGTACTCCGTTAATTGCAACCATTTTATCTCTAATTCTTGTAATTGTAATTCCACTCAGCGTTTTGGCAGTGGCAGTTTTTCTTCTGATCAACGGCGTCATTATGGTGAGAAAAGAAGGCAGACGAATTCAGAATTTGCTGTCATTTGGGGCCGGTATGGCAATCTTTTTGGTGGTGGGTTTACTCCTTTATATGGCTTTAGTAGAACAAAACTTGTCAACAAATAAAAAGGCACTGATTGTTTTGATCCTCTGTTTAAGTGCTTATATCGGTTTTACCTTTGTCGCGTTTTTGCTCTATTCTTTTTTATATAGTCAACTACCGAAAGAAGTAAAATGTGACTATGTGATTATTCATGGAGCGGGTCTGCTCCATGGGAACCAGATCTCACCGCTTTTGGCAGGTAGAATTGAAAAGGGAATAGAGGTCTATCGAAAAGGTGGCTGCCGGGCAAAATTTGTGGTTTCCGGTGGAAAAGGAGCAGATGAGACAATCTCAGAAGCAGAGGCGATGCGGGATTATTTGATTAAGAGAGGAATTCCAAATCCCAAAATTCTTATGGAGAAAGAATCAAAGACAACTTTTGAAAATCTTCAGCTTTGTCGCAAATTGCTCGATCCAATTAGAAGGCCATATCACTGCGTTTTTGTCACCAGTAATTACCATGTGTTTCGGACAAGCCTTTATGCCAGGAAGATTGGAATTGATGCGCAGGGCGTCGGGAGCAAAACAGCTCTTTATTATTGGCCCAGCGCAGTGATTCGAGAGTATGTTGCGGTGATGAGGCAATTTAAATGGGGCTTTCTGGTTCCAATGATTCCGTGGCTGCTTTTCTATTTAGTTAGCTGCAGTAACTGAGAAGGAGTTATTTTATGATCAAAGCGATTGCATTCGATATGGATGGTGTTTTATTTGATACAGAACGAATTAGTAAAAGCACATGGACTCAGGTTGGAAAAGAATGGAATCTCCCGGGAGTCGAGAGTCTTTTAAACCGTGCAATGGGACTTAATTATGAGGATACCAGAGCCTTATTTTTTGAAAAATATGGGAATGACTTTCCTTATGATGACTTTCGTACTCGTTGCTCGGAAATTTTTGATGGAGAACTTTTAAAAGAGGGACTTCCAATGAAGCCCGGTGTTTTAGAAATTTTATCTTACTTAAAAGAAGCAAAAATTCCTGTGGTTCTTTCGACTTCCACTAGGCGAGTAAAAACGATTGCACATTTAAAAGAAGTGGGGATCGAAGATTATTTTAAAGTGGTCGTAACGGGAGATACGGTTAAGCATAGTAAACCGAATCCTGAAATTTACTGTAATACCTGTAAAGCCCTTGGAACCGATCCTCAAGAAACAATTGCGATAGAAGATTCCCCCAATGGACTTCAATCTGCCCGTCGTGCCGGCATGTTTGTTGTGATGATACCTGATCAGGTGGCCCCTAATAAGGAATTGGAACCTTTTTATGATCGAGTTTTTAACTCCTTAATCGACCTGAAAGAATGGCTTTGTACAGATGTTTTTAAGTAGAGCAAGAATCAATCAGGTCGCTTTTTGGTACTGCAAAAATTTTTAGAAAATAAAGATTAGGGGCAGATATCAGGGAAAAAACGACAAAGACAAAATTATCAGTAGATTTAGTTCACTTTACAAAGAAATTCAAAAGAGCTATTCTGTTTTGCTTTTGGATATGTTATAATTTATTTAATATTTCAGCTGTGACTCCCTACTTTATTTTCGAAATACGAGAGATTTTGGAACTCTTTATGATGTGAAATTTGTATGATTGGATTTTGCTGAAATTTCAGAAAGGATTCGGGTTACTCATGAATCGCAGAAGGCAATGGAAGATGAATCTTCTGACAGGGGCTGTCACTGCAGTAATCTCTCAAATTTACTGGAATATTTTTCTCGATGATTTTCGTGTTTCTTTGGCTGTTGCTATTTTGCCGATTTTTTTGACAACGATTAATAAGGAAGAAAGTTCACTTGCAACCTGTGGATGCGTTTCCTGTATGGTATTCCTTTTTCGCTGGGTATTGGCCATTATAAATGGACAAGGAGCCATTGGCAGCATACAAACGATTCTCCCAGGAGCACTGTTCTTTTTGTGTTATGGCCTCCTTTTTGAAATGATGGTCGAAAATAAGTATACGGCTTCCGTTACCCGCTTGACTTTGGCAGCTTTCGGCTGTGATTTTATTTCCAATCTTTTTGAAACACTGGTTCGCAGTAAGCTGTTTTTTACATTAGTACAGGCAGAAAGAGTTCTCTATCTGTTTGAAGTTGCTGCAATTCGAACTATCATTGTAGTGGTTTTACTGATTCTCCTAAAGAGTTATCGGACATTGCTCACGAAAGAAGAACATGAAAAGCGATATCAGCGTTTGTTTTTGATGACAACTGGCCTCAAAACTGAACTTTATTTTATGCGCAAAAACACTGAAAATGTAGAGGCAATCATGGGGAATGCCTATCATTTATATGAGATGCTTTCCGATTTGGATGTTCCGCAGGAAACACAAAAGCTGTCTTTAGCGATTGCACGGGATGTGCATGAGATCAAAAAAGATTATCTTAGGATTATTCAGGGAATTGAAAAAGAGGTTGATGAACAGTATCCTGAAAAGAAGATGCACCTTAAAGATATCCTGAATATTTTGCAGGAATCCACTTATCGAATGATGGAGTCCAAAAATTTGGATATTAAACTGGATTTTCGTTATCAAAAGGATTTTCTTACAGATAAACATTATTCTCTTATGGCGATTCTTAAAAATCTCGAAAACAATGCGATTGAAGCGATTGCTTCGGTGCGTTCTTCGGGGCTGATTGAAATTTTTGAACAACAGGAAGGCGATTCTTATGTGTTTTCAGTGCGGGATGATGGCCCGGGAATTGCAGAGAAGAATCTGACGAAAATTTTTCAAATGGGATTTTCCACAAAATTCGATAAGCAAACCGGAAATATATACCGTGGCGTCGGTCTGGCAGGTGTTAAGGCAGCCGTGGAAGAAGAATTTCACGGAAGATTAGAGGTCCGTTCGGCTTTGGAAGCGGGAACGGAATTTCGGATTACGATTCCCATTGCGTCATTGGAGGGATAGCTTTTGAATATTTATATAGTGGAAGACGACCAGACGGTGATCGATATTCTTGAAGATATTATTGAAGAATATCATTTGGGAGAAATCTGCGGAGATTCTGGAGGAAAAGTCCCTGATGAGCAGGAAATCCTATCCCACAATCCGGATCTGATTCTTGTTGATTTTCTGATGCCCGAAAAAGATGGAATTGAAATTGTTCAAAACCTAAGAGAAATGAATTGCCATGCCAAATGTATTATGATTTCACAGGTATCTGATAAAAAACTGATTGGAAAAGCCTATCATGCGGGGATTGATTTCTTTATTAGTAAACCAATTAATGTGATTGAAGTAAAAACGGTGATTGGGAATACTATCAATCAGATTGAGAATGAAAAGACGCTTTCCAATATTCGCAATATTTTTCAGAAAGATACAGCTCTTTCGCCTGCGAGAAAAGAGGAAAAGGACAACTTTTCCATGCGCCGCTATCAATACATATTAAATCAGTTGGGAATGTCTGGAGAACGGGGCAGCGAGGATATTTTAAAAATGTGCCAGTATCTGCGGGAAAATCATGTTTCTTTATCGCAGATTAGTCTGGGGCAGCTTTTTAAGACACTTACCAGAACTCCCCAGAATATGGAACAGCGGGTTCGGCGGGCGATTGCTGCGGGAATGTGTAATCTCGCGCATCTTGGAATAGAAGATTTCATGAACGAGACGTTTGAGCGCTACTCAGGGAGCCTGTTTCCGTTTGAAGAGATTCGTGCAGAGATGGATTTTATACGAGGGAAACGAGAGCGCGGAGGAAAGATCAATATTAAGAAATTCATAGATGGCTTGATGATCCTGACGGAACAAGGGTAAAAAGAGGTCAGAAGAGATGAAAAAGCAAGGAAAGGGGGTGAGGCAAGAAAAGGGAGTCAATCCGATGGCTAAAGTTGAGAAGCTTTCAGAAGATTCAAAAAGGAAGAGAAATATTTTTGTGATTGTGATGAATAGTTGAGAAAGAAACTGTTGATTACGTCAAAAGTGCAAAAATATTTTTGATGATCTGTATTTTTTTGTAGAATTCTGAAAGTCACCTGAACAATATAGATGAAAACAAGTGGTAAGGTGTTGAAATATTAAGATAGATTAATACCTAAGAGCTGTTTTCAGAGCCATGTGGCGTTGTACCGCATAAATGTATTTTACAGTTTTGCAGTAATTGTAAAAGAGACGATGCAGTACAAAAATTTTTGCTTTGCTGTGCAAAAGTTTGCTTTGGATTGACTTCAAGACAGCAAAACGAGCTTTTTTTCAATAACTTAAAAGAGTTTATGAAAAGAAGAAGGCTTTTTTTGTAGGAAAAGGAACAAAAGTATTAACAAACGGAGGTAAATCAAAACTATGAGCAAGTATGTTGACAGAGTGATTGCTGACCTGAAAAAGAAAAATGCGAATGAGCCTGAATTCCTGCAGACGGTGGAAGAAGTTTATTCTTCATTGGCACCGGTTGTGGATGCTCATCCGGAATATGAAAAAGCTGCACTGCTCGAGCGTATGGCTGAGCCTGAGCGTGTAATCCAGTTTCGTGTAACATGGGTAGATGATGCAGGTAAGGTACAGGTAAACCGTGGATTCCGTGTACAGTACAACAGCGCCATCGGACCTTACAAGGGCGGACTCCGGTTTGCTCCTTCCGTAAACCTTTCGATCGTGAAGTTCCTGGGCTTTGAGCAGACATTCAAGGACAGCTTGACAACACTGCCGATGGGCGGTGCAAAAGGCGGTTCCGACTTTGATCCTCGCGGAAAGAGCGATGGAGAAGTGATGCGTTTCTGCCAGTCCTTCATGACTGAACTGTATCGTCATATCGGACCAGATGTTGATGTTCCGGCAGGCGATCTTGGAGTTGGCGGACGTGAAATTGGTTACCTGTATGGTCAGTATCGCCGCATCCGCGGAGCTTTTGAAAACGGAACCATCACCGGCAAGGGCTTGTCCTATGGCGGCAGCTTGGTCCGTCCGGAAGCAACCGGATTCGGAGCTGTTTACTATCTGCAAGAAGTTCTCCGTCACGAAGGCGAAGAAGTCAAAGGAAAGAACATTGCACTGGCAGGCTTCGGCAACGTAGCATGGGGCGCAGCAACAAAGATTGCACAGCTCGGCGGCAAGGCAGTTACTCTGTCCGGCCCGGACGGCTACATCTATGATCCCGATGGTGTAACAACCAAAGAGAAATTGGACTTCATGCTTCAGATGCGTGCAAGCGGCCACGACAAGGTTCAGGATTATGCTGACAAGTTCCATTGCGAGTTTGTTCCCGGCAAGAAACCTTGGGAGCGCAAAGTTGACATCGTAATGCCGTGTGCAACGCAGAACGATGTAAACCTTGAAGAAGCAAAGAAGATTGTCAATAATCATATTAAATACTACATCGAAGTTGCAAATATGCCGACAACCAACGAAGCACTGGTATATTTGATGGGTCAGAAAGATATGATCGTAGCACCGTCCAAGGCAGTAAATGCAGGCGGCGTTGCAGTATCCGGATTGGAAATGAGCCAGAACGCAGAACATATCTGCTGGACAGCAGAAGAAGTTGGCGAGCGTCTGCACAACATCATGAAGAACATCTATGATTCTTCCGTTGCAGCAGCAGAAGAGTATGGCCTAGGCTACAACCTTGTTGCCGGCGCAAACATTGCAGGCTTCAAGAAAGTTGCTGACGCAATGCTGGCACAAGGTATTTGCTACTAATTTGGAGCATATCCTCTATTGAACAACTCAAGTGGTTGATTGTGAAACCGGGACCTTTTTGGTTCCGGTTTCATAATCATAAAGCGAAACTTTGAGTAGACTGCTGGATAGCAGGAACTTGTTTGAGGGACCGAGAAGAATCTAAGATTCTAGGAGATCCCTTCATTCAACCTGATTTTTACCGCACCGGCACTATTGGCCGATCGCTCCCTAATAACAGACAGAGTTCCCAACAAGCTCTGTCTGTTTTCTTATGCAAAAAAGGCACCCGAGAAAATCGGGTGCCTTTTTGATTAGAATGGGATGAAGAATTCGTTTGGTATATTGAAAAAAGGAAAAGATTTACAAAATCAAAACAAATTAAAAATATTAATTTTGATTGCATTGAAACAGCTGACTTTGAAGAGTGTTAATAATTAAAAAATTTTTTTGTCTACTAGTATTGAACCATCTAAAAAAATTTTAATGCTCGAACTTTAAATCACTTAAAACTTTATGAATGAAATAAATTGATTTCATTGTAGAATCTATAAACTTTTTTGGTTAAAAAGGATGCCTAAATTTATAAGAAAAAGCAATTAAATGATAAGGTTTAAATAGAAAATTAAAAAGATACGAAGTGAAAGACATGATAAAATATTCTGTTGGAAAATTTTAAATAGTCAATGAAATTGTTTAAGGCTGAATTGGTTTTGAATTACTTCTCTCTAAAAAATGGACATAATGCCCTAAATTATTTAACAATTTTTATCGGAGTAACTTTTGGAGAATAAGTCAAAAATAAAAAATTCCTTATAGTACTTATTTTACAGTTTTTTAACAAATTATTGTATGATAAATAAAATAATGCGATCATATGGACGATATTATAGAAAAAGTCTCTAAAGTTATTGATTTTTTAATTTAGATTAGTTATAATAAGATAAAGTTTAATCCAAAGCGATCTTTTGTAAAAATGAAAATGGGAGGCTTTTAGTATCGAAGTCGAGCAATGCAAAAAGATGTTTTTTATTTTGTGATCGATAATTTGATACGAAAAGTTTTCAAAACGTTTTCATATACATGCAGGCAGATAGTCAACGGGGCAAGCTTAAAAAGACCTGTTTTGTTTATGAAGCAATTCTGTTTTACGAAAGAGAAGTGAGAAGTGTGCAAGAAGAAAATCCAATCGGAGTCATTGACTCCGGGGTGGGTGGATTAACGGTAGTAAAAGAACTGCAACGTTTACTACCGGGGGAAAATCTTGTGTACTACGGAGATAGTGCGAACTGTCCATATGGAAATCGTTCTCAAGATGAGATAGTTTCACTTACATGTCGGATGCTTAAATTTCTACAAAAAGAAAATGTTAAATTAGTGGCTGTAGCTTGTAATACAATTTCGACCATTATTGATCAGTTTCAAACCGATTTCCCTTTCCCAATTATTGGAATAGTGCAACCTGCATCTCAAAAGATAGCAAAAGAAAATCTGGATGTAGTAGGAATTATCGCTACTGCATTCACGATTAAAACTGGGGTTTATCAAAATTTAATCCATCAATATAATCCTTCTATGAAGGTTTATGGAGAAGGAAGCCCTAATTTAGCTGCTTTGATTGATCAGGGAAAATATGAGGGGAAGGAAATTACAGACGAAGTTTCATTACATGTGAAAAAGTTACTTGAACAGGACCGGAATATAAAACATATTATTTTGGGCTGTACGCATTACCCAATTGTTACAAATACATTCGAAGAAGTATCTCCTAGCGGGATGACCTTTATTAATCCAGCTGTTGAGCAGGCACAAGCAGTGCATGATTACTTAAAATCGAAAGATTTATTGAATGTTTCTGGCAAAGGATCACTGAGGATTTTTACGAGTGGTGTAGCCTCTCCTTATGATGCTTTGGTAAAAAAATTGGGGATTAAAACTGCATATCCAATTACAGCCCAAGAAAATTCAAACTAAAACAATTTTTAAGATTCTGAATGAAATCAAATGCGTGTTGTAACTTTTTAGGTGATAAAAAGGAAATGATCTGCTGTTGATCATTTTTTAGGAGAAAGAAAGCAAGCGTAGATTGATTGATTGTGTTGCTGTTTAGATGAAATTTATTGGGAGGAAAGTTAGATATGACACCTTTGGAAATAAAGCTTAACGCTTATCAGACGTTAGGTTTATGTGTTTTTGTTTTGCTATGTGGACGTTTTATAGTTAACAAAGTTGGCTTTTTAAAGAAATTTTGTATTCCTGCTCCAGTCGTTGGCGGCTTGATTTTTGCTATTGTAAACTTGATTGGTTATGAAGCCGGAGCCTTCATGTTTACCCTGGGAATGGATTTTAAAGATCTTTTTATGATTTTGTTCTTCACGACGATCGGATTCAGTGCAAGTGTTGAGGTCCTGAAAAAAGGAGGAATCGGAGTTGTTATTTTCTTAATTATCTCTGCTGTCCTTTGTATTATTCAGGATGCTGTCGGTGCTGGAATTGCGAGTGCAATGGGACAGAATCCATTGTTAGGTTTGTGCGCAGGTTCTGTTTCTATGACTGGTGGTCATGCTACATCTGCTGCATACGGACCTGTAATGGAGCAAGCAGGGCTGCAAGGAGCGACTACGATTGCAGTTGCTGCTGCAACATTTGGATTAATTTCAGGCAGTTTGATTGGCGGACCTACTGCAGCGGGATTGATTAGTAAATATGATCTTCATCCTAAAGCAGAGAGCAATGGAGAGTCAGCAGGAGATCTTGAAGCACTTACCGGAAAAGTAGAACCGATTAGCAGTCGTAATTTCTGTGATGCCTTTTTCCAGATTGCAATTGCAATTGGTATTGGCAACGTTGTATCGCTGCTGATTAATAAGACTGGTTTTACAGTCCCTGCTTACATTGGTTCTATGTTAATTGCTGTTTTGATGCGTAATATTTTCAAATCAGATTCCGGAAAAGCTTTTGCAACTCGTCCGCAAGAGATAGCTGTTTTAGGCGATATTGGTTTACAAATCTTCTTGGCAGAAGCTCTTTGTGATTTGAAGTTGTGGCAGTTGGCTGCAATGGCTTTGCCGCTGTTGGTAATCTTGCTTACACAGTGCGTGCTGATGTTTGTGTATGCTCGTTTTGTAACATTCAGAATTATGGGCAAAGATTACGAAGCTGCTGTTTTGGCCGCTGGCCATTGTGGATTTGGCATGGGCGCCACTCCAAACGGCATGGCCAATATGGATGCTGTAACTTCCAAATATGGTCCTGCACCTCGTGCATACTTCATTCTCCCCATTGTTGGTGGTATGTTTATTGACTTCTTCAATGCAATTATTATTACAGCCTTTATAAACTTTGTGGCTTAAGTTTATATTTCTGTCTGCAAAAATGAAAACATTTTCGGATGTTTTCATTTTTTGCTATGAACGAGACGTTTGAGCGCTACTCAGGGAGCCTGTTTCCGTTTGAAGAGATTCGTGCAGAGATGGATTTTATACGAGGGAAACGAGAGCGCGGAGGAAAGATCAATATTAAGAAATTCATAGATGGCTTGATGATCCTGACGGAACAAGGGTAAAAAGAGGTCAGAAGAGATGAAAAAGCAAGGAAAGGGGGTGAGGCAAGAAAAGGGAGTCAATCCGATGGCTAAAGTTGAGAAGCTTTCAGAAGATTCAAAAAGGAAGAGAAATATTTTTGTGATTGTGATGAATAGTTGAGAAAGAAACTGTTGATTACGTCAAAAGTGCAAAAATATTTTTGATGATCTGTATTTTTTTGTAGAATTCTGAAAGTCACCTGAACAATATAGATGAAAACAAGTGGTAAGGTGTTGAAATATTAAGATAGATTAATACCTAAGAGCTGTTTTCAGAGCCATGTGGCGTTGTACCGCATAAATGTATTTTACAGTTTTGCAGTAATTGTAAAAGAGACGATGCAGTACAAAAATTTTTGCTTTGCTGTGCAAAAGTTTGCTTTGGATTGACTTCAAGACAGCAAAACGAGCTTTTTTTCAATAACTTAAAAGAGTTTATGAAAAGAAGAAGGCTTTTTTTGTAGGAAAAGGAACAAAAGTATTAACAAACGGAGGTAAATCAAAACTATGAGCAAGTATGTTGACAGAGTGATTGCTGACCTGAAAAAGAAAAATGCGAATGAGCCTGAATTCCTGCAGACGGTGGAAGAAGTTTATTCTTCATTGGCACCGGTTGTGGATGCTCATCCGGAATATGAAAAAGCTGCACTGCTCGAGCGTATGGCTGAGCCTGAGCGTGTAATCCAGTTTCGTGTAACATGGGTAGATGATGCAGGTAAGGTACAGGTAAACCGTGGATTCCGTGTACAGTACAACAGCGCCATCGGACCTTACAAGGGCGGACTCCGGTTTGCTCCTTCCGTAAACCTTTCGATCGTGAAGTTCCTGGGCTTTGAGCAGACATTCAAGGACAGCTTGACAACACTGCCGATGGGCGGTGCAAAAGGCGGTTCCGACTTTGATCCTCGCGGAAAGAGCGATGGAGAAGTGATGCGTTTCTGCCAGTCCTTTATGACCGAACTGTATCGTCATATCGGACCAGATGTTGATGTTCCGGCAGGCGATCTTGGAGTTGGCGGACGTGAAATTGGTTACCTGTATGGTCAGTATCGCCGCATCCGCGGAGCTTTTGAAAACGGAACCATCACCGGCAAGGGCTTGTCCTATGGCGGCAGCTTGGTCCGTCCGGAAGCAACCGGATTCGGAGCTGTTTACTATCTGCAAGAAGTTCTCCGTCACGAAGGCGAAGAAGTCAAAGGAAAGAACATTGCACTGGCAGGCTTCGGCAACGTAGCATGGGGCGCAGCAACAAAGATTGCACAGCTCGGCGGCAAGGCAGTTACTCTGTCCGGCCCGGACGGCTACATCTATGATCCCGATGGTGTAACAACCAAAGAGAAATTGGACTTCATGCTTCAGATGCGTGCAAGCGGCCACGACAAGGTTCAGGATTATGCTGACAAGTTCCATTGCGAGTTTGTTCCCGGCAAGAAACCTTGGGAGCGCAAAGTTGACATCGTAATGCCGTGTGCAACGCAGAACGATGTAAACCTTGAAGAAGCAAAGAAGATTGTCAATAATCATATTAAATACTACATCGAAGTTGCAAATATGCCGACAACCAACGAAGCACTGGTATATTTGATGGGTCAGAAAGATATGATCGTAGCACCGTCCAAGGCAGTAAATGCAGGCGGCGTTGCAGTATCCGGATTGGAAATGAGCCAGAACGCAGAACATATCTGCTGGACAGCAGAAGAAGTTGGCGAGCGTCTGCACAACATCATGAAGAACATCTATGATTCTTCCGTTGCAGCAGCAGAAGAGTATGGCCTAGGCTACAACCTTGTTGCCGGCGCAAACATTGCAGGCTTCAAGAAAGTTGCTGACGCAATGCTGGCACAAGGTATTTGCTACTAATTTGGAGCATATCCTCTATTGAACAACTCAAGTGGTTGATTGTGAAACCGGGACCTTTTTGGTTCCGGTTTCATAATCATAAAGCGAAACTTTGAGTAGACTGCTGGATAGCAGGAACTTGTTTGAGGGACCGAGAAGAATCTAAGATTCTAGGAGATCCCTTCATTCAACCTGATTTTTACCGCACCGGCACTATTGGCCGATCGCTCCCTAATAACAGACAGAGTTCCCAACAAGCTCTGTCTGTTTTCTTATGCAAAAAAGGCACCCGAGAAAATCGGGTGCCTTTTTGATTAGAATGGGATGAAGAACTTTATAGAGACTGCTCTATCCTTTTAAGACCGAAATAATCCGATTACAAAAGTTTTCAATCCGATCGTCAATTCCAGGTAATTTTAAAGCAGTACCGGCATTATTTGCGGTTTCAAGCATAGCGAAATTTCCGGGCAAATAAAAACTTTTATTCATATTGAGTGCGGCAATTAGTTGTCTGGCAATTAAATCACTCCCGGAATATCCGGAGACAATAATCGCAAAGACTGCTTTGTCATAAAAACGAGTTTGACGAAATAACGCTGTTAGGCGATTTACTAAGGCAGTTAAGTTGGCAGAAATGGCATCATTATAATTTGGACATAGCATAATAAGTGCATTCGCTTTTTTCATTGCGGGAAAGACTTGTTCTACCATAACACCACCATAAAAGCAGCGCCCTTCTTCGCCAAAATGGAGACAAGTTGTGTAAGGGCATCCTGCACAATCTGAGACAGCACCGTTTCGGACATTGATTTCTGTTAGATCACAGGAATTTTCAATTTTTGTTTTTACCTGTTGCCAGAGAGCCAAAGTATTGGAAGTTTGACGAATTGAGGCATGAAGAGCCAGTATGTTTGGCCTTTGATGGACGGGAAATGAATTTTTTAAAAGGCGTTTTACTAAGATGCGTGCGCTTTCCTGATAAGCACCAAAAGAATCGGTTCCCATATTTTGTGATAAAATTGTAAAGTTGTCCAACGTGCGGGTACCTTCTACCAAAGGGCGGCCAACAAAAGCACATCCTGCAAGGTTCGCAGAAAAGACTAACTCACTTGCGATGGATTTTGTATAGAGTTCACTTTCCCCATCAACTAAAATCCCGGCAGTGCAGTCACAAAGGCCATTGGAATGCATACGCAACCATTTTAAAAAATGATAGTATTCAAAGTTAACCCCGGAGTTTCCAAGATCAATTGCAAATAAAATTTTTCTGCCATTTAAGGGAGAAAGTTGATCAGCAAATTCTATCGTGTCATAAGAGATTCCATCAAGGGCATAATCAAGCACTTGCTGCAGACGGTTCGTTTTCACATCTTCGGAAGCTTTTGGACGAAAAAGCAATAATGAAGATTCCAAATCGATTGCCTCCTTTAGATCAGTGAACGCAGATTTTTAGATGCATTTTCAATGCGGTCAAACAGTAGATCCGGCATTTTTGAAAGAACTTCTGTTTCTATTCCAGTAGATGTGTAACGGTTTTTGACTCCCATAAAAGCGCCGCCAAGATAAACGGAACCGCAGTGCCATTTCCCCTCCAGGGTGAGGAGAAGCGAAAGGGCGCCGGATGAAATTGCAGGGGCTACATAAGGTTTATAGCCGATTTCACGCATTTTTAGGTTGGCGGTGACTGTTAGCTGTGTCAATTCTTTAGAGAGAGTATCATCATAATGTGAAATGGAATTTGCAATGACTAAATCGCTTCCGTGAGGGCCGAAAGAGCGACCTTCTGATAAGAAATCCGTAAAGCGCGAGTCCCTCTTTGCATAGTACGCTGCACGTGCGTTCATAACACCAAGCCCATACCCTTGAATTTGCTGCGGGAACAGTCCAAGCCCATCGAATTCACCATGCTCATTTTGATTGCTTGCAAGAAAAGCAGTTTTGGCAAGAGGGTCCACCGGATCGCTCACTGCTGCCCAAAGTCCCTGATAGTGTTTTTCCCGAGCAAGCTTTGCATAGTGAGAAACAATTGCCGAGTTAGCCTCAAATTGTGCCATACGGACGTCTTTTATACCGGAGCCTACCGGGGGAATCCCTTTAGAAGCAATAAAGGCAAAAAGATCACAATCGAAGAGTTGATCTGGAGAGATCACTTCTACGGGTGGAAAAGCATCATAATTCCATGGCAGAGAAATCTGATTCATTTCCATAGCCCACCGTGCGGTTACTTTTTCTGAAATGTCGCAAATGCCAATAGAAGAAATCTGGTCTCTTCCAAGCAGACATAACCCGATCAAAAGGGTACTGCCGACATCTCCGATTGCTAGTAAATTGATTCGCTTTTTTCCAGAACTTTCATGTGAATTCAGCAATTCCGGCCAACGGGGATGGCGAAAATTGACAGCTCGCAAATGTCCTTTTGAAATTTGCTCCGAAAGGAATGGATCACCTGCTCCTTGGGGCATGCGGGAAGCATCCAAAAAACGGATATCCTCTTCCTTTGCCAAAATTTGTCCCGGATGGTTTACAGAGAATGCTGCACGGCAATTTTGAGGATCCCGCTCAAAAAGAAAAATAGTAGGTGCATCTCCGGCTTTGGGACACTTGGACTTTACAAGCGGCAGATTCGGATTAAGACTGCAAAGTTGTAGACCATCTTTTTCGTAATAGTAAAACATATCAATGACACCTCTCTTAGAACATCCGATTAAATCATTAGATTTTGCATGCGCATCAGCATTTCGAGATCATTTTGAAGATAACTTGTGACCGGGAGATTTGGGTCATAAGAAATTCTGCTGCCTTTATCTGGACACAGCGGCAGAATGATTGCTTCCGTAAGGCGGTTAAGCGTGAGATTGCGAGAGAACTTTTCTCGATACTGAGATTCCAAAACTCGAAATACAGCGATGGCATTTTCGATACAGCAGCGGGAAAGAGAAAAGATTGCCTGTTTGGAATATTCTCCGGAGTCTTCTGGAATTGCATAAGGCAGGAAACGGTTAATAGAGGGCTGCAATCCGGGCACCGGGTTACTGCTGCGGTGAACAGTATCGCCGCCAATAAAGGGATAAAGTGTGGACTCCACAAACCATTGTCGCAGATTCGGAATGTAGTAAACGCTGTCTACTGGGTGTCCCTGTAGCTTCATCAGATCGCGGCCGCGAGCAGAAAGAATGCCGACCAAAACTTCTTGAATCGGAATTTGTTGACGGCGAAAAATTGGATCCAATGCACGGATACGATCTCCTTCGTGGATCAAGTCATCTACAAGAATGACAGGGCGGTCAAAGGATTTGATACACCGCACTTGACTTTCAATGGGGGTGTAGTGTGGGAATGCTTCAATTCGGCTGGAAGTGCTGTCCGGCGAAAAAACTTTATCTGTGTGCAGCGTCTTTGTAACAGTGTTGGGAATTACTTTTCCACGTAGAATTTTGCCGAATGGAACACACATGGATTTTCCAAGTGCTCGCGGGACGGTTACCGTGTTTGGGACATTGTTTGCGGCGGTAATCTTTTCAACTAGGCGATGATAAATGATCTCTGCAGAAAAAGGAAGTACCAAATTCCCGGGATAGAGTTCCGTAAGAGTCAAGAGTAGACGATTATGAGCTTCTCCAATTGTTTTGAGAAGCTCGGGGCTGGAACTAAGCGGTTCTTTAATTGTAGTTTCGAGATTTTGAATCAAAACAATTGGAGCGTGCATGTCGACAGCCATGCACGGTACGCCGAGACGATTCGATCCGGCTTCTGAAAATCCAAGTCGGCGGAGCGTAGAAATCAGATCAGGGGAATAGTCGGAATAACGAGGTAAAAATAGCGCAAATCCACAATGCTGACGCAGTGCAGAAGAAAGTGCTTCCGATAACAGCAACTGGTCAATATTTTGTGTTTTCCATGGCGCAAGCGTATGAACTCCGGTAATCAAAAGAATTTTACCGCTTGTTTTGCGGCGAATCTGGTCTGACAGTGAAAGATCGTGCAGAACATCGAACAGATCACTGGGAGAAATAATGGACATCGTAAGATCTCCGAGTAGCTGCTCTTTTTCTTCAGAGTTTAAGAGCAAAATGCTTTTTTCTGGGGGACCAACGAAATTCTGATTATCGGAGGAAACTTCCTGAAAATGAAGCCCTTCCGCAGATTCGAGAGGTTTATAAGGCGGCTCGCGAAGGTAGAGATTGTTTTCATAAATAAAATCTTTTACGATGGGGTCAATCAGATTGGAAATGTCGCGATTTAAGTCGATATTATCACGAATTTTGGTAGAACTGATGTCTTCGAGATGATCTGGAAGATGAAGGTGAATCATTTCTCCGGTGATTTTGGCCTGTGCTTTTTGATCCTCAGAAGCGGTTGTTTTTCCGCTTTCCAGACGACTGAAAATAATGTGATTCATGCTATGAATGGAATTTTCTGAAGGTGGTGTATGATAGGAGGAAGCATTACGTACAACATCACTGCCAACAACCATATAAAGGCTTTTATCGGGAAAAATATCTTTTAAATGTTTTAAATCATTTGGATTCGCAATATTTACCGGAATTTCATCTGGAAAAAGATAGACATTGAATTCATCTGCAATAGACATTTTAGCGATTTCACGGCGAATCAGATGCGGCTGTGTCTTTTTTGACCATGAAAATTCATCGATCGCAAGAAAAACTTCAAATCCAAGATTCCGAATCTTTCGGACGATCTCTTTATGAGAAAGAGTGAAAGGATCGAAAGTGCCGGGAAAGAAGGCAATTTTTTTCTGCTTTGGATAGACAGGAAATTTATGATCCAGCCGATAAAACGAAAGAAAGCGATAAATATGCGAAAATGCGGCGGCCCGATAAAGAAATGAGAGTTCATTTTCGGGGCTTTCGTCGAGAAGGAATAGAATTTTTTTTGCGCTGAGAGAAAACAAATCCGCTTTGGATTCATTGGAAAGTTCCGGAGAAGCAAAAATCGTTTTTCCAATAATCAGCAGAGATTCCTGCTGTACCGATTGCTGAAAATGTGCAAGACCGGAAAGCAATAATCCCATGAGACGCTTTTTATATTCATCGAATCTCTCTTTTGATTGGGGAAATCGAGTCTGATAAGAGGGAAAAGAAGCAAGCATTGCGCCGACAACGCCCAATGTTCCCGAAACTGTGTGAAGATTAGAACTGCCTGAAAGACGTTGAAGACGGCGGATTAATCCTTCCAAAGATTCCGGATCAAGATAGAGTGCAAGTCTGCCGAGATAAGCAGGAATTTCTTTTGAAAATTCGTATTCGCTGCCTTCCAAACTGCGGGTAAGTTCCAAAACAATTTCTGTTCGTTGATCCGGTTCCAACATTGGAATCAGGTCGACTAATGCGGACCCAGCTTCATCTCGGACAACGGCCCATTCGCTGATCCGAATCAAATTGGCAAGATGTGCTGCAATGTGAGTTGGATTTTCCAGATGCCGCTCTTTTACTTGATCCATCAAAAGTTCGATATTGACGATTTTAACCGACCAATGGACAGAAGGCTTTAAATCTTCCCGGAAAATTTCGTTCAGAATATTTTCTTTATAAAGCTTATGTTCCTGACGGCTTGCATCTATTCCGGCATTCTGTAAAATATGGCACTGCAAAAAAGTCAGGGAAAAGCTATCTTCATAGGGGACTGAAAGCGCAATGCTTCCAGCATGATGACGGCAATGACTGTCGGTGGGCAGTGTATCTGTCATGCGCATTAAAAACTGCAGAGCAGAAACCTGCAAGTGAAGTTGATTTCCATTTAGACAGAAATATCCCGCAAATTGCGTTAAAAGATCAAGCACGGATTCAGAGCAAAGGGAAAAAGCAGAATCCGGAAGAAGATTGAGCAGGACAAAAGCGATGTCTGTGGGAACTTTTTGGGGAGCGATATAATAACGCATAATGGCATCCATAAAATAGGGAGTATCTTGTTTTTGACAATTTTCCAGAAGAGAAGCAATCACACGTTTTGCAGAATATCCGATTCGGTCACGCTGTTGGATCGTTATTTTATGGTCCGGATAAATAAGCATGTCTAAAAATCGTGTCCAAAGAGTAAAGGGGGTCTGCTCCTTTGGATCGGAGGAAACATCTGCCGGCAGTTCTTTTCGATAGCCGAGTCTGAATTTTGCCAAAAGCATGCCCATCAGCTCTGCGGCCTGCAGACGAATGGCGCCTTCTTTGTGCATTAACAGTTCATAGCAGAAACTGAGCATCTGAACCTTTTGGTGTTGACTGAGATAAATAGAATACTCTTCAAGAATATTTAAATAGGCCCGCAGTTTTTTCCAGTCTTTTTCGCTGTGAGCAGCTTCCAAAATATTCCCAAAATGTCGGCCGCTGTTCATGCGGTGCATCAGGCGCAGATTGTGGTCAATGCAGCGCATCGTAATTTCTTCGGTAATTTCTGTTTCATCAAGAAGTGCTGCATTGACTTTTGGCTTTGGAGGAATGATTTCTCCCGTAAAATCCACATCAATTCCCAGACGGCGCATATAATCTTCAAAGTCATGCAGCTTTCCATATACGAATTCATAGCGGCGCTTTTTAGCGGCGTCTACGTTGTCAAGCTTATTGAGAATAACATCAAAAGACTCTTGAAGAGAAAATATTTTTGAGTGTTCAAGACCTTTTTCATCTCGAATCTGTTTGACTCGAAAATCGGCATAGATCAAACATAAAGATTCTGCCGTTAAATTTTCCAGTTCCAGATCCCATGTAGAGTGGTTTGCGGCAATACGGCCGGCTGCGTTTAGATAACGGGAGGAAAACCATTGGTCGGTGTAGTAATAGTGCTGATAAGGAACACGCTGCGGAACTTTGCAGCCGAATTTTCCAAAGTCATGCCCTGCAGCAGCGGTAGAGATCAAGGAAAGGTTAATGGGAACGCCTGCATGATCAAGACCTCTTGCAGCATTCATTGCTATATAATGAACACCGGCAACATGATAAAGCAGAGGGTAAGGGGTCACTTCAATTCCAAGTCTCATTAGTTCATAGACAAATTCCTTGCGGAAAACGTCGAGAAAATGGCCGTATTTTTGAACGTCGTCCTTGTCAGTAAGCACTTCCTGAGGAACAAAATGAAAATCCATAAAGGGGTCAAATGGTAATGCTTTTCGCTCATAATCAAAAAGCACCTGCAAAATATTTAGAAAGCAAAGCGCACCATTCCGATATTTTTCTGCTTGCTGACGAAATGATTGTTCAGGAAACATGATGTTTTTTGCGAACTGAAAAGAAAAAGAAAGCCAGCCTTCTTCTGGAACTGGTGAGATATTGGAGAGGGGGGTCTCACAGCATTCAAGAATTTGTGCGCAGGTTAGCCTTTTAGTGATTGGGAATAGGGTGGATTCCATAGAGTCGATCCAATTTGTATCAGAAAGAAAGTGCTCTATTTTAGCGCTGCTCAGAGTCGTTTGCTTTGAAAACAGCGAATCATTGAGCACGATACGAAGCGTATTCTGAATGCGTTCAGATAGTTGTTTTTTCATCTGAGAAATCCTCCCGGTTTGGTAAAAAACTGATTTTTATGCTCTTATTATGCACGCTTTTAAACAGTTTGGCAAGAAGGGTAAATGGAAAGATCATATACGTTAATTTGTATATTTTTAAAAATGAATTTGCCAAAAAAACGTGGATATGATATATTGATTACGGATATGAAAAATGGTAAAAGCGGAAAAGAAAGGAATTCAGTAATGAAACAATATCGTGAAAAATCCATAAATTGGATTTCTAAAATTGTTTCTTCAATTGTTTCTTCTAAGAAAAATTTTCGGATTTTTTGGAACTGTCTTTGGGCCGGTATTTTTGGTTGGACAATGGAAACCGTTTTTTGTTCGATCTTATATCACTCCTTGCAGGACAGAGGATTTCTTAGTTTGCCTTTTTGTCCAATTTATGCGGTTGGAGTCTTTCTTTATCTTTTAATGGGAAAATCACCGAAGCCTTCCATTAAAAATTTTTGGCGTCTTTTTTTTGTGGTAGCAGCTGCGGGGACTGTTTTCGAAGGATTCAGCGGATTAATTTTAGAACAATTTGGGATCCAACTGTGGTATTATGAAGGAGTTTTCCCATTAAGTTTGCGATATATTTCGCTTCCGGTCAGCATTTTTTGGGGCTTGGCTGGAGGAATTTACCCTTTGCTTGTGATTCCTAAAATTAATCGCTGGGCCGATTCTGTTTTGCCTAGTCGGAGAAAAGCTTGGTTTTGGGGGACAACTCTTTTAATTTTAGGGGATTTCCTTTTTACTTGCTGGCGAGTTTGGAGAAACGGAGGATATGTACCGCTTTATTAAAAAATAATCAGGAAGAGGGTTTCCTTTTTTGACAGATGTGCTTTTGTTTGCTTTGGGAACGGTAGCTTATCTCTGTTTTATGCTGCTGTTCGACCGTTGGATCTGGCGAATTATCTCGCAAAATTTTTCGGGAATTAAGAAGAACTTTTTTGGGGGGATTTGCTTCATACTGGAAATCATTCCAATGGGCTCTATTTATCAATTTTTATTTCCGGTGCGTTCCCTAAGGGGACTTTCAGCAGCTGGTTTTTGGGTCATGGGATTTTTAATCTATTTTTTGATCAGTTTGGTGGTTCTAAGGCTGCTTCAAAAAATTTTGGGAGCTGTTTTGCATCAGAAAGAACGCTTTTTAACACCACGTTTTCAACTATATAAACTTGCAGTAGGCGCAATTTTTAGCATTGCAATTTGCTGTTGGGGATTCTGGGCATTGCAGAATCCAACGGTTACATCCTTTAATGTTGGTCATGAGGGAAAGGAAAAAATGCGGGTGGTGGCACTCTCTGATCTTCATTATAGTACAGTGGGCGGTACATTAGATTTGAAAAAGATGGTGGAGCGAATCAATGACCTAAATCCTGATCTGGTGCTTTTTGCTGGAGATGTTTTGGATGATCGAACGGATCAAGCCGATAAAGAGACTTTTACAAAAGAAATTTCCTCCATAAAGTCCAGTTATGGAGTCTATGCAGTTATGGGAAATCATGAATATTATTATAATACTCCTGAACAGATGAGAGCCTTTTATCAAGGAAGCGGTGTTGAGCTGCTTTGCAATCAAACAAAAAATATTGGAGGGAAGCTTCTTCTGCTGGGACGTGATGATTATACGGTTGGTGGAAAAAGTCATTCAAGAATGCCCATCTCTCAGATCTTAAAAGGCCAACATACTGATTTACCTCTTTTGGTACTTGACCATCAGCCACAGGATTATCGTGAATCAGAAAAGGAGGGTGCTTTGCTGCAAATTTCGGGGCATACGCATAATGGTCAGATTTGGCCTGGAGATTTGATTGTTCATTCTATTTTTAAATTACATTATCAAACTCCTTCAAATGGTATTTACCGGGAAAACAATTTTACTCTGGCAGTCACCCGGGGATATGGTGCATGGGGATTTCAAATGAGAACGACAGGAAATGCAGAAATCCTTTGTGCAAACGTAATGGTGTCATAAAAAAGACCTCCGAAAAATCGGAGGCCTTTTTTATTCTTTCAGAGCGTGTAAAAATCGCTGCTGAATATAAGCATTTGCATTTTTTTCTATGGTATCATCCAAAGGAACAAGTGTGCCGTCTCCCCAACGATTTTGAAGGGCAGTAGATAAGAGGTGGTCGCACAACTGTGGATTTTTGCTTAAAAGTGGGCCATGCAGATAGGTGCCAATTACATTTTTATAAAGGACGCCTTCGCCGCCGTCGTGCCCATTATTGCCTTTTCCATGGAGTACTTTTCCCAACGGATTGACATTAGGACCAAGAGAAGTGCGCCCACCATGATTTTCAAATCCGACAACGGGCATTTCACAGAGAGAAGTCTTAATAATTAAATTGCCAATTAATCTTCCATGGCCGTTGACCGTCTCCAAATCCAAAAGTCCAAGACCATCTACTTTAGAACCATCAGCGGCCATATAGGAGCGGCCGAGAAACTGGTAGCCGCCGCAGATTGCAAGCAATACACCGCCGCGTTCGATATAATCAGAAATAGGAGAGCGAAGAGAGTGAATATAATCCATTGCAATCGACTGTTCCCGATCGGGACCACCGCCGATAAAAAGGATATCTAAATTTTCAAAATCTACCGGATCGTGAAGGCAGTAATCCCGCTGTTCTACCCCAATTTCGCGCCATTGAGCTCGTTTGGAGAGGCAGAGGATGTTGCCGTCATCACCATAAAGGTTTAAAAGATCCGGCAGCAAGTGACCAATCGTAATTTTTCGGTTTTCCATTATGCTCCCTCCTTTTCATTCGATGCCAAATGATCAAGAAAGTTTTTAGTGGGGGCAAGCGCAGAGTAATTCGGAAGAATATAGACGACCTCTCGGTCACCCGAAAGCGCATCATTAATTGCTTCTTGTACGGTTTCACAGAGTTTTGCCTGCAGTCCGCCGTATTTCATGCGAACCTGCAGATCATTTCTCCGAATTCCACAGGCATAATAGGTGTTTCCTTTTTGAGAAGCCATCAAATCAATATCCGTATCCCATAACCATGAAGGGTCATTGCCATCGTTATCGTGGTCGTTAATAATCATGATAACGGCTTTTGGGCGGGGATCCTGCAAAACGACAGAAATAGCCTGGTTGGTGCCATCCGGATTCTTAATCAGATTCAAGACCAACGGCTTTTTTAGATTCTGATAAAATTCCATTCGCCCATTCTGAGGATGGTAATGATTGAGAGCTTCCTGAAACTTTTGTGTGGAAACTCCTGCTTCATGGGCGGCTGTATAGGCGGCAAGCACATTATAGACATTATAAATTCCAGGCAAATGGCTCTGAATCGTTTCTCCGTTAACTGAAAATTCAGTCTGCTCACCAAATCCGATCGTCAAATCTTTCAGCTGGTAATCCGGGATAGGACGGGCAAAATCGCAGTTTGGACAGTAAAAGTCTCCTAAACGGCCATAATGTTCGCCGTGATACTGCAATTCAGTTCCGCAGTAATGGCAAAAACAACCGCCCTGATTCTTTCCTTTATAGGAACCGAGCGTTTCGCAGAGTCCAAAGGATTTGGCAGGGTGCCCACAATTTTTAGCAACATAAGTGACCAAAGGATCGTCGGCATCATAGAGCACCGTGGTTTTGGGAGAAAACGAAAGAGCTTTTTGAATGGTTGCGGCTACCGTATCCAGTTCTCCGCATCGATCCAACTGATCACGGACGAGATTATTGATCAAAAGATAGGTTGGCTGCACTTTTTTGACGATTTTACGGGTGAAAAGCTCGTCCACCTCTAAAGTCGCCCAATCTGCCTGCACCTTTCCATGAGAATCCGCCATTCGCAGAAATGCTGCAATGACGCCATTGGTCATGTTGGCGCCTTCTGCATTGCAGACAACCCGTTTTCCCTGCGATTGGAGTGCTCGGTAAAGAAGATTATTGACTGTGGTTTTTCCATTTGTAGAGGTGACGACGATAATCCCTTCGGTCACATCTGCTGCCAGCTTTTTCAGAATCCATGGGTCTACCGCTCTGGCGGCTGCTCCTGGCCATGCACTACCGGAACGGCCAAGTTTTCGGCAAAGCGCAGTCATCAGCCTTGCGGCTTTTACAGACAGCCATTTCATGCCGGACTCCTCCTATCATTGTGAAAGGGAAAATTCCCTCTTTGTCTTCGTTTTATCATTAGCAAATATGTTCCTTATTATAAGAAGTTTCTGCCATTTTGTCAATTTGCGGGTGTGTAGAGCAGGCGGTCACTGGAACGTCTGTGAATGACAACGCTTTGTACCAGCCCAATACCAAAATACAGACAGGAGGATGAGGAACCTCCTGCACTAAAGAATGGCAAGGTGACTCCCATGACAGGAAAAAGGTTGAGACACATGCCAAGATTAAAAATCATCTGAGAAAAAATCATTCCAAAGTAGCCCATGCAGATACTGCTTCCCAGAAGATCAGTCGAATATCCTGAGTCCTTTAAAATTCTGGTAAGCAGGAGTGCGAGCAGTACAATTACTGCCATACAACCTACAAATCCAAGAGATTCTCCTGCAACGGAAAAAATAAAATCACTTTGCTGAATCGGCACCAATCCGGAATTGACGCGGGGAGCTTGAAAAAGGCCTTTTCCGAAAAAGCCTCCACTGCCAATGCTGATTTTTCCCCGCAGCTGCTGCAGTCCATATCCAAGCGGGTCAGTTTCCGGATGAAGAAAAATTAGAAAACGTTTGCGTTGATAAACATCCAGGACAGAAGTCCATGCGATTGGAAAAGCGATGGTCACAAGTCCGGCCAAAATTGCAAAGTACCGTAGCTGGATTCCAGCACCAAATGACATAAATAAAAACATACAGAAAAAAATAATGGCAGTGCCGTCATCGTGCTGCAGATGAACCAGCATGATAGGAATCATCGCGTGGGCGGCAAGCAGAACCACATGCAAGGGGGAAGTGAGCAGCCCCTTTTCTTTTAAAACAAATAAATGGTTGCCAAAAGTGATTAAAAAGCCAATTTTTACAAGTTCACTTGGCTGAAAGGTTAACCCTCCCGGCAATGAAATCCATGCTTTGGCAGCAACCCCGTCGGCACCCGTTACCGTTTGTCCTTTCAGCTGCGTTAAAAGCATCAAAAATAGGCAGAGCGCGGCAACTACATACCAAAAATGAGCAAGTTGTCGATAATCGATCAGAGAGAGAAGAAGCGCAAAAAAATATCCGGTTACCGCTGCTAAAAGCTGAACCGCAAAATAAGAAAGGCGGCGTCCCTCTTCTGTAGGGACTGTTCTTAAGAGCAGCAGCCCATACGCAGTAATCATGAGCATAATTCCCCAGAGGATCCGGTCAGATTTTTTAAAGTAATTTAGTAATTGCCGCTGCATTTTTTCCCTCCTCATTTTTGAGATTGTAGTGATATTATATCATAAAGAGAAAGGCGGAACCAGTCCTATCGGGACAGAAATCTTTGGCGACAGCTTGATTTTCCTATCGGATTTATTGTATAATTAAAATACTGAAAGAAGGCGGAAGTAATGATGATTTCAACCAGAGGAAGATATGCGCTGCGGGTGATGGTGGATCTGGCGGAGCATACCGGGGAAGGTTTTGTTCCGCTGAAAGAAATTGCTGAGCGACAGGAAATTTCTGAAAAATATTTGGAGAGTATTATTGCAATCCTTTCGAGAAATCAATATCTGATTGGGATGCGTGGAAAGGGCGGCGGCTATAAACTTGCCCGTGCACCCGAAGAATACACGATTGGAAGTATTCTACAGGAAACGGAAGGGAACCTTGCACCGGTGGCCTGCTTAAGCGGCAATCAAAATGAATGCAGCCGAAAAGGAACCTGCCGAACTCTTCCTATGTGGGAAAAACTTGATACGCTTGTTCATGATTTTTTTGAAGGAATTACATTAAAAGATTTAATACAACAGCAAGAGCCGCAAAAATAAAATGCTGTTTAAAACGGCGTAAAGATCCCTACTGAAAGATATCTTTTGGCAGGGACCTTTTTCTATAACAGCATTTTTAGTTGTGCAATACTAGATAATTTGACTTTTCTATTTTAATTTTTAATTAAATCATATTAAACCTATTGACATAGTATGAAAAAGAGGGTATTGTATTAACAAACCAACAGAAATGGTGGGATGTTAATGAAACATAAATTTGAAAAACTGCTGAGACAAAATTTCCGCTTTGGACGAATGTGATTGGGCTTTTACAAAAACAATCAACATGACTTAAAAAACGGAAAGGAAAGATTCTCATGTCTTCTAAAAACTATAAATTTGAAACTTTGCAGCTTCATGTCGGTCAGGAAAAACCTGACCCGGCGACCGATTCCAGAGCGGTACCAATTTATGCAACGACCTCTTATGTGTTTAAAGATTCTGCACAGGCGGCCGGAAGATTTGGCCTAACAGAGTCAGGCAATATCTATTCTCGCCTGATGAACCCGACCTCCGATGTGTTTGAAAAGCGCATTGCAGCGCTCGAGGGCGGCGTTGGTGCATTGGCGACGGCGACCGGTTCAGCGGCAATCACCTATGCGGTGCAGAACATCACAAAGGTAGGAGACCATATTGTGTCTTCCTCCGACCTTTATGGAGGCACCTATAATCTTTTTGCAAATACACTGCGTGATCAGGGACTCGAAACCACTTTTGTAGATCCTTCCGACCCGCAAAATTTTGAAAAGGCAATCAAAGAGAATACAAAATTGCTCTACGCGGAAACACTGGGAAATCCCAATTCCAATGTAATTGACCTTGCGGCGATTGCACAGATTGCACACCGTCATGGAATCCCGTTTATCGTGGATAATACTTTTGCAACGCCGTATTTGCTGCGACCTATGGAATACGGTGCAGATGTTGTTGTGCATTCTGCAACGAAATTTATCGGCGGTCACGGGACTACAATGGGAGGCGTTGTTGTAGACGGCGGACATTTTGACTGGACTCAGAACGACAAGTTTCCGGGAATTTCTCAGCCGAATCCCTCTTATCATGGCATCGTCTTTAGCAAAGCCTGCGGGAATGCGGCTTATATCACCAAACTGCGCACAACGATCATGAGAGATGAGGGAGCGACAATTTCTCCGTTTAATTCCTTCTTGCTTCTGCAAGGCCTCGAAACCCTTTCTCTGCGGGTAGAGCGCCATGTAGAAAATGCGCTGAAAGTTGTCGATTATCTAAAGAATCATCCCCAGGTGGAGCGAGTTAACCATCCGTCTTTGGCAACCGGCCGTGAAAAAGAGCTTTATGATTCTTATTTCCCAAATGGAGCTGCTTCCATCTTCACTTTTGAAATTAAAGGAGATGCTGAAAAAGCAAAGAAATTTACAGAATCACTCGAACTTTTTTCACTCCTTGCCAATGTTGCCGATGTAAAGTCTCTGGTAATCCATCCGGCTTCCACAACGCATAGCCAGCTTTCCGAAGAAGAGTTGCTGGCGGCAGGAATCAAGCCGAATACCATTCGCCTTTCCATTGGCACCGAACATATTGATGATATTTTGAATGACCTTGAGCATGGCTTTGAGGCTGTTCGCTAAACCAAATTGCGCCGAAATCCTTTCTTTTTATAAAAGGAACCGGGCCCGTTTCATTTGCGGGAACCCGGTCCTTTTTGTTTTTATTTCTAAGATAATAATAAGTATACGTGATAAGGTTTAAAATCAGTCTGCTGATTTTCCACTGACCAGAAAAGAAGCATGTGCTGTGGCAACAACTCTGCCGGTGTCTCTGCTGTAAACAGTGCAGTGTGTTTGGGAGATACGGTGTCCCAGATGATCGACAGCAGCTTCGACAATGAGTTCATCGCCGGCAGCGGCCGGGGCAACATAGTTAAGACTCATTTGAATGGTAGGGCCATCGTGTCCCTCGGAAAAGATATAAGGCAGGCAGCCCATTGTGGAATCGGCTGCGGTTGCAATGATGCCGCCGTGAATATTATTAAGCGGATTAAGCTGCCATTCCCGAATCGGAAATCCCAGTTTAACACTTTGCTTTTGTTCATCAAAGGCAATCAGCCGAGGGGTCATTTTTGTATTGAGTGTATCAACATCAGTACGATTGCGGTTTTCGATAAAAGAGTTGAGAAGCTCTTGAGGGGTATGCTTCATAAATTGAAACCTCCGTGATTTGATTTAAAAATTCTGTAATTCCGGGCTGCTTTTTAATCTTCCATGCGTCCTTGACTTAAGAAGGAAGCGTGGGATGAAGCGATAATCTTGCCGGTCTTGGCGCTGCGGGCGATTCCACGGGTTTGTGTGACCCGATGACCGGTATAATCGATGATCGCTTCTACCTGAAGCTCATCGCCTGCTGTCATCGGGGAGACATAATCAATACTCAGTTGGATTGTAGGGCCTGCATGACCGGGAGCAAAAATGCCGGCGAGCGTCCCCATCGTGGAATCCATGGCAGTGAAAATCATTCCACCGTGAAGATTGCCCATATCGTTTAGCTGCCAATCGCGGATGGGAAAACCCAAAATCAAGCTTTGTTTTTCTTCATCTATTGAGACAAGATGTGGTGCCATCATGGTATAAATCCGGTGAATGTTCGGCTGATTTCTTCCCTCCAAATATAGATCCAATAATTGTCTGGGAGTAAGTTTCATTTTATTTTATAAGCCTCCTTAAAATAGCATAATTTAGGTTTATTTTATCGCCTTTTCTGAAGAAATGCAACGAAAGTGGGCAGATTATCAAAGAAAAAGCGCTTTTCCAGGGCAATAAAGTGTGTTATAATAATTCTAAATGATTTGTGGAGCTTTTCCGCACATGAGATCGGGAACGTAACGATTTCATAAAAATTGAATTTTTGGAGGATAACTTATGCTGAGTGACATTGAAATTGCACAGCAAACGAAAATGCAGCCGATTGCAAAAATTGCTGCAAACCTTGGAATTCACGAAGAGGAACTGGAGCCATATGGCCGATATAAAGCCAAGCTCAACCAGTCCCTTTTTGACCGTTTACAGGGAAAAACAGATGGAAAACTGGTTTTGGTAACCGCTATCAACCCGACACCGGCAGGAGAAGGAAAGACAACTACAACGGCAGGTCTTGGGGAAGCAATGGCTAAGATCGGAAAAAATGCGATCATCGCGCTGCGGGAACCGAGTCTGGGCCCGGTTTTTGGAATTAAGGGCGGCGCTGCCGGAGGCGGCTATGCACAAGTTGTACCGATGGAGGATATCAATCTCCATTTTACCGGTGATATGCACGCTATTACTGCGGCCAATAATCTGCTCTGCGCGATGCTGGATAACCATATGCACCAAGGAAATCAGCTTGGAATCGATTCCAGAAGAATCTTGATTACACGCTGCATGGATATGAATGACCGTGCTTTGCGTAATGTTGTGATCGGTTTGGGCGGCAAAATCAACGGCGTTCCGCGCGAAGATCATTTCTGTATTACCGTTGCAAGTGAAGTCATGGCGATTTTCTGTCTGGCAAAAGATTTGATGGATCTCAAGGAGAGACTTTCTAAAATTCTAGTTGCCTATACGTTTGACGGCAAACCGGTTTATGCAGGGGATCTTCATGCCGAAGGGGCAATGACGGCACTTCTTAAAGACGCAATTAACCCCAATCTGGTGCAGACGCTCGAAAATACTCCGGCAATCATGCATGGTGGTCCATTCGCAAATATTGCACACGGCTGCAACAGCGTGCGTGCAACTAGAATTGCATTGAAACTTGCAGATTACTGCATTACAGAGGCAGGATTCGGCAGTGACCTTGGGGCTGAGAAGTTTATGGATATTAAATGCCGTCTTGGGGGGCTTCATCCTTCCTGTATTGTGCTGGTGGCAACCGACCGCGCACTGAAATATAATGGCGGAGTGCCAAAGACAGATACCTCTAAGCCAAATTTGGAAGCACTTAAAAAAGGAATCGTCAACCTTGGCAAGCATATTGAAAACATGAGAAAGTATGGCGTGCCGGTGGTGGTTGCGATCAACCGGTTCCTCACAGATCCGGAGGATGAGCTCTCTTATATTGAGCAGTTCTGTAAAGAGAATGGAGCGGATTTTGCTCTGTCCGAAGTCTTTGCAAAAGGCGGAGAAGGCGGACGAGCTCTGGCAGAAAAGGTGGTTTCTGCCTGTGAAAAGCCTTCTGATTTTCATCCCATTTATGAGGAAAATCTTTCTGTCGAGGAAAAAATTGAGACGATTGCAAAAGAAATCTATGGGGCAGATGGAGTTTCCTATTCTAAGCAGGCGAAAAAGTCTCTTGCGGAGATTAAAAATCTTGGCGGAGACAAAATGCCGGTCTGCATTGCAAAGACGCAGTACAGCCTCTCTGACGACGCGTCTCTGCTGGGACGCCCGCAGGGATTTCGGATTACGATCCGTGATCTGAAGATTTCCAGCGGTGCCGGATTTGTTGTGGCCTATGCGGGGGATATCATGACAATGCCCGGATTGCCGAAAGCACCTGCTGCTTTAAAGATCGATGTTGCAAAAAATGGAAAAATTGAGGGATTGTTCTAATGAAACCCTTTTTAAGTCATTCCCCGGAGGAGACCGAAGCATTTGGACGCCGAATTGCAGAACAATTAAAAGGCGGAGAGGTGCTTGCTCTTTTTGGACCGATGGGAATGGGAAAAACTGCATTTACGCGGGGTGTTTGTGCAGGGCTTGGAATTACAAGCGGTGTTTGCAGCCCCACTTTTGCATTGGTGCATTGTTATGAGGGAAGATTCCCCGTCTATCATTTTGATATGTATCGGGTGGATGGCTGGGACGATCTTTCTTCTACCGGATATTTTGATTATCTCGAGTCGGGTGGTGTGCTGATTATTGAGTGGAGTGAAAATATCGAGGCAGCGCTGCCGGAAACTGCAGTGCGGATTACGATTGAACCCGGAGAAAAAGAGAATGATCGTATTTTTACAATAGAAGGGCTGTGATTCTGTGAAATTGTTGGCAATTGATGCTTCTGCAGGGGCAGCTTCTGCCTGTGTCTGGGAAGAAGGAAAGGTACTCGGAGAAAATTATATCAATACGCGTTTGACTCATAGCCAGACCTTGATGCCGATGATTGACGGCGTTTTGCAGTATACCAAGATTCCGCTTTCTGAAATCGACGCATTTGCAGTTTCTGCTGGCCCCGGATCTTTTACCGGGGTGCGCATTGCGGTTTCCAGCATCAAGGGAATCGCTATGGCAACTGGAAAACCATGTATTTCTGTTTCAACGCTCGAAGCGATGGCACAAAATCTTTTGGTATTGCCCTGTACGGCATGCTGTGTAATGGATGCTCGCTGCGGGCAGGTTTACAATGCTCTGTTTTCCATTGAAGATGGAAAAGTACGGCGCCTTTGTGAAGATCGCGCTTTATCCATTAAAGAACTGGCAGAAGAATGCGCCGGACTGTCGGAACCATTGATCCTAGTTGGAGATGGTGCACAACTTTGTGCAAAATCGCCGGAGTTTATCGAAATTAATGCGTGCCTTTCCCCGGAACCAATTCAATATCAGAGAGCATCTGGGGTAGCGCGGGTAGCAGCAGAAAAGTTTTTACGCGGTGAAACGGTGACAGCCCGGGAACTGCAGCCAATTTATCTGCGGTCGCCTCAAGCAGAGCGCAGTTTGCGCCTAAAGAATAAAAAAGTTTGATAAGGAAAAAGGAGTATAAAAATTCATGATTGCAATCGGAGCTGATCATGGCGGATTTCAGATCAAAGAAGCTGTGAAAGCGTATTTGGACAGTCAAAATATTGCTTATCAGGATTTTGGAACCCACAGTGAAGAAAGTGTGGATTATCCCCCTATTGCCGCAAAGGTAGCGCATGCGGTAGCTGGTGGAGAATGCGAAAAAGGAATCCTCTGCTGCGGAACCGGCATTGGAATGTCAATTTCCGCTAATAAGGTAAATGGTGTTCGTGCCTCTGCATGTGATAATGAGTTTTGTGCAGAGATGACCCGCCGCCATAATAACTGTAACTGCCTTTGCATGGGTGGCCGTGTGATTGACGGGAAAAAAGCGGTAGAACTCACTAAGATTTATTTGGAAACGCCGTTTGAAGGTGGACGCCATCAGCGCCGTTTAGATCAAATTACTGCAATCGAACAGAATAAGCTGTAAGATATAAAAAGAATATGGAGGTCATTTAAAAATGGACAAACAGGTTTTCATCATGGATCATCCGCTGATCCAGCATAAGCTCACATTCTTAAGAGACAAGAATACGGGCTCAAAGGAGTTTCGTCAGTTGGTCAGCGAGATTGCCATGCTGGAGTGCTATGAAGCAACACGGGATCTTCCTCTGGAGGAGGTCGATACAGAGACTCCTGTTGCAGTTGCACATACAAAGGTTATCGCAGGACGTAAACTTGCTTTCATTCCGATTCTGCGTGCAGGTCTTGGAATGGTGGAAGGCGTTCTGGAGATGGTTCCTGCGGCGAAGGTTGGACATATTGGTCTTTATCGTGACCCGAAGACACTGCAGCCGGTAGAATATTACAGCAAACTGCCCCATGATATTGAAGAACGTGATGTCATTGTACTGGATCCCATGCTGGCGACAGGCGGTTCCGGAATTGATGCAGTGACCATTATCAAGCGCAGCAATCCTAAGAGCATTAAATTCATGTGCATTATTGCAGCGCCGGAAGGCCTTAAGGCATTTACCGAAGCACATCCGGATGTGCAGCTTTATTGTGCAGCAGTGGATGATCACCTCAATGATCATGGATATATTGTTCCGGGTCTTGGAGATGCAGGAGACCGTATCTTTGGAACCCTGTAAAAAAATCACCTTTGTAAAAAATAAAAATCCCGATTGTGAAAAGGAAAAACCTTTTTGCTTTCGGGATTTTTTGATAAAGAATCCGAGCCTTATAATTTTAACTTTCGACTAAATTCTATTAAAAATAGTACTTTTTTACAAAAAATTACTTTTTCCCTTAACTTTTTCAAAAAATTTGCTATAATTAAGGTAATTTAAAAAAATAGAGGCGCGGAGCTTATGGGAAAAGAGTGTTTGCGAAAAAAGCGAAAGATTTTAATTGGAACGGTATTAACTTTTATATTGGCAGTTGTTTTGATCGGAGTGTGGCAGTATCAGATTCACGGCGCTGAAAAAACGGCACCGACAAAAATTTCAGATGAGGCGGCATTTAAACAAAATCGAATGGCTTTTCCACTTGGCAGTCAATGGGTAATCTTCAGTACAGATGGGCAGAAAACGAGACTTGCTCTTGTGGAGGATTCTGGAAAACTCAGCAAAGGAACAACACCGATGGAATTGGAAGGAAGCTATTTATTTGGTGCCGTTCAGGCTGACAAGACTGTCTTTGTTGGCTTTGAAAAAGATTATTCGCTCAGGGTAGAAGCAGTTTCTCTTTCCTCTGGAGAGACATGCGAATGGAGCGGCTTTTTGCCGGAAGACTCTATAAAGTGCAGTGACCTGTATTTCAATTCCGAAATCAATAAGATGATTTTGCGCTATTATGGAAAGCGTGCATCAATTCTTAACTATGAACTTTCGTGGGGAAAGGAACCAGTGTTGATGAGGACGCATGAGAAACCACAGGCCTCTATAGGAGTTCCTCTTCCGGATGAGACGTCAGAGATTTCTGAACCTTTTGAGAGTTCTGCCGAATCTTCATCCGAGGTGGTCAGCTCTAAACCTGAGTCGAGTCCTTCATTGCCTATTTCTTCAGCAAGCCCACAGACCAATACCGAAGATGAAGATTATTATATTTTTGATGAACCGATTACGGTCAGTCAGTTAAAAGAGACATTTAATCGCGTTAGAAAAAATAAAGATGTGGAAGTTCTTACGAAGTCGGGATATGATGTTTCTGAAGGCGCCGTTGTAACAGGAGATCAAATTTCATTTTTAGACAGCGAAGGGCAACAAAAAACGATAACCGCGGTTATTTTGGGGGATCTGACAGGCTCCGGAAGGCCGGATTCCAAATCGCTCAAAGTATTTTATCCGGCGCTTGCCTATGATTCATTTAACGATCTTCAACGTCGTGCCGCTGACCTGGACAGAGACGGAACGGTGACGACTTCTGATCTTTTGCTTTTAAAGAAGAGAATTCTTTATGGCACAGTCGGATAAAAAACCGGCGAAGACAGTGCGAAATTTACCGAATTTACAGCACTAGAAGAGAAAAGAAGAATGGGTGTATAAAAATTTTTTGGTTTTACAAAATTCTCCTTGAACCACAGAAAAGAATCCTGTATGATGAACAGAAACTGTATAGAGGGTGATTCTATGAAAAAACAACCGCGTGTAGCAGCAATTCATGATCTTTCCGGCTTCGGCCGTTGCTCGTTGAGTATTGTTCTGCCGGTTCTGAGTGCAGCCGGAATTGAGGCCTGTCCGATTCCAACCGCTGTTTTTTCCAGCCATACCGGTGGTTTGCCGGGCGTTTGGCATCAAGATCTCACGGAGGCCATGGAGGGATTTTTAAAGCAGTGGAAACAGCTTGGTTTGACTTTTGATGCAATTTATGTAGGATTCTTAGGCAGTGAAAAACAAATTTCTGTGGTCAAAGAATTTTTGCAGACGTTTTCTGGGCCGAAGACTTTTATATTGGTTGATCCTGCAATGGCAGATCATGGTGCGCTTTATCAGACTTATACGAAAAAAATGGCAGAAGAAACTGCAGAACTTTGTTCTGCTGCGGATTTAATTGTTCCCAATCGCACCGAATCCGCTTTCCTTCTTCAGGAACCCTATGAGGAAAAACCTTGTGTGCGGGCAGAAATTGAATCCCAGTTAAGACGCCTTTCAGATTTGGGACCGCGTAAAGTGGTTTTGACCGGCGTTTGGTTTGCACCGGCACTTTTAGGAGCAGCAGGATTTGACCGTGATACAGGAAAGTTTAGCTATGCACTGGCACCAAAAATTCAGGGGAATTATCACGGAACAGGAGATCTTTTAGCAGCGTCTCTTTTAGCGGGAATTTTAAACCGCATCTCGTTTGAAGGAGCTTTACAGGCAGCAGTCGATTTTACGTCTCTCAGTATTCGTACAACATGGGAAGCAGGAACAGACCCCCGTTATGGAGTTTTGTTCGAACCACTTTTGCCGCAGTTTCAAAAGGCAATCGGCTGTTTTTGATTGAAAACGAAAAGGCGTAATCTTTACATTTTATGAAATTCAGGCTATACTTAAGGAATCGAAGCTGGCAATTTTTGTCGCTTGGATTCCTTTTCTTTATTAAATTAAAAATTTTATTTTATCCCGAAAGGAGGGGAAGACTTGGAGCAAGTACTAACCGTACTGAAATCTGTACCCAATCTGGTCTTCTTTATTTTTCGCATTATTATCCCAATTCTGTCACTTTTGGTGATTTTACGCTGTTATGCTTCTATGCGTGCAGGGCGCAGAAGAGAAGAACCGGTAGTCTTTTTGAAAGATGCAGCTTCTGGTGTTATGATACCGGTTCTCTATTGGGAAAACAGCATTGGACGAAGTAAAAGTTGTGATATTCGGATTCCGGATGATACCATCAGTCGGGATCATGCCGTCCTGATGCGTCGGGAATC
This sequence comes from Caproicibacterium sp. BJN0003, assembly GCF_026314295.1. Classification (NCBI taxonomy): domain Bacteria; kingdom Bacillati; phylum Bacillota; class Clostridia; order Eubacteriales; family Oscillospiraceae; genus Caproicibacterium; species Caproicibacterium sp. BJN0003. Next base: position 1,707,322 of record NZ_CP111108.1, on the reverse strand, counting down.
CGGTTGGACGATTGTAGATACTGAAAGCAAATCCGGTACCTTTTTGAATGGTAAAAAAATCAAGGGATCTATGAGTGTACGTCCCGGAGATACCATTAAAGTGGGTGCAACCTCTTTAATTTTAAAAAGAGTGACCGATGTAAAGCCTCAGGCACGTCCCGGACGTCATCAGCAGGCAAAAACACCATCTCCGGCAGGCTTGCTTCTCACAACAACTTTGATTCAGATCCTGCTTTTTTCGCAGGCCTGCTATGGCTCTGGAGAGCTTTCGTTGCTGCCGGTTTTGCCATTTGTAGTGCTTTTGATTGTAGAATGGGGACTTTATTTTTATTCCCGCAGGATCCTTAGCCGCGTAAGCTTTGAAATTGAAACAATCGGGTTTCTATTTTCTGGAATTGGACTAGCTCTATTGTCCGGACAGCGTTTGGAACTGGATGAGGGAGAAGCTTTGCCGAGCGCTACCACCCTTTTTCATTGGGCCAGTATGAAAGTAACCTATACACAGATGATTACCATGATAATAGGTGTGATTCTTTTCTGTGTTATGGTTTGGTTTATGAAGGATCTGGAACGTACTACAAAGTGGAGAATTCCGGTTACTGTTGCGGCAGTCGGATTGTTGGCGTTGAACCTTTTGCTTGCACATTCTACTTATGGTTCTAAAAACTGGATCAGTATTGGCGGAGCCAGCATTCAGCCCAGCGAATTTGTCAAGCTCGCTTTTATTTTTGCCGGTGCTGCAACACTAGACCGCTTACAGACAAAACGAAATTTGGCTGGATTTATCGGCTTTTCCGCTATCTGCATGGGTGCACTTTTCCTTATGAAAGATTTGGGAACCGCAGTGATCTTTTTTGTGACCTTCTTAATCATTTCTTTTATGCGTTCCGGAAGTGTTCGTACAGTCGCTTTAGCAATTTCTGCTGCCGGCCTTGGGGGATTGCTCGTTTTGCAGATGATGCCTCATGTTGCCAGTCGTTTTGACGGTTGGAGACATGTTTGGGAGGATACTCAGAATGTCGGATATCAGCAGTCCCGCGGAATGAGCTATGGTGCTGGCGGAGGGCTTTTCGGTCTGGGGATCGGAAACGGCGGAATGGGTGCTGGTACCGGGCCTATGACCGGAAAATCCAATATGCTTTTTGCTGCCAACAGTGACCTAGTTTTTGACATGGTCTGTGAAGAACTTGGAATCGTTTTGGCGATTGTCATTTTGATCGGTTTGATTTTATTGACTTTTTATGTGCGTGGAGATGTCAGCCGCAGCCGCAGTACTTTTTATTCAATTTCTTCTTGTGCGGCGGCTGGAATACTTTTGTTTCAGGCGATGCTGAATGTTTTTGGCAGTACAGATGTTTTGCCGTTTACCGGTGTAACGCTGCCTTTTATCAGCGCAGGCGGCAGCAGCATGATCAGCTGTTGGGGAATGCTTGCGTTTTTAAAGGCAAGTGATGAGCGTACTTATGCAGGTCGCCGTCGGGGCAGTGTCCCGGTTTCGCAGCCTATTAGAGAAGCGCCGGAATATCGGCCGCGCAGAGCGGTGAAGGGAGACGGTGATTAATGAATGTAACCCGTAAACGTTCTTTTATTTTGTATTTTATTATCGCTGCCTTTATCGGCTGTCTTGGATTTTTTTTATTCGAATATTTTACAAGTGCTTCTTCGTGGGCAACGAATCCTGTCAATAAACTTGCAACAGCACAGGCAGGCAGCGATTCTACCGGGCGTGTTTATGATCGCAATGGGGTATTGCTTGCCTATAGCCAAAATGGGGAGCGCCTTTATAATAGTGACAAAGAAATTCGGTGCAGTATGCTGCATGCAGTAGGAGATACGGAAGGAAATATTTCTACCGGGGTGCAGACTGCCATGCGCAGTCGGTTAACCGGTTATAATCTAATTACTGGTCTTGGCACGCCTTTTGGATTAAAAACGACGGGTGATGTAACGCTTACGCTTGACAGCAGCTTAAATAAAACCGCCTATGAACTTATGAATGGGCAAAAAGGTGCTGCGATGATTTATAACTGGAAGACAGGAGAAATCCTTTCTATGGTGAGTAACCCCGGATTTGATCCACAGAATCCGCCACAGGATATTGGTACAAATGCTGCTTATGATGGCGCTTATGTAAATAAAGTACTTTCAGGTGCTTTGACTCCGGGATCTATTTTTAAGATTATTACGACAGTGGCGGCTAGTGAAAACATGCCGGATTTGGACAGTCAGAGTTTTCATTGCGATGGATCTGAAGTGATTGGAGGATCGCCGATTACTTGTACCGAAGTACATGGAGATCAGAATTTTCAGCAGGCACTTGCCAATAGCTGTAATATTGCATTTGCACATCTGTCTATCAACCTCGGTGCCAATACGATGACAAAAACAGCAGAACAATTGGGATTTAACAAGAGTTTTGAAGTGGATGGGATCCCAACTGCAAAGAGCAGCTTTGATGTTAGTTCTGCCAGCGAAAATCAGCTGGGCTGGTCTGGCGTAGGACAGTATACGGATACCGTGAATCCATGCCATATGGCAAGAATTCTGGGAGCGATTGCGAATGGCGGAAATGCAGTGACACCGCATTTTATCAAGACTTCCGGTCTTCCTGATCTGATTGGCAATTCGGGGGAGTCCATGATGTCCAGTACGATTGCCGATCGTGTAAAAGCCTACTTGCGCTGGAATGTGCAGAATTATTATGGTGATAAGATGTTCCCTGCTGGGATGCAGGTTTGCGCTAAGACTGGTACGGCAGAACTCGGAGAGAATAAACAAAATAACGGCTGGATGGTCGGATTTTCTCAAAATGACAGCACACCGTATGCATTTGTTGTAGTAGTTGAGAATACTTCTCAGTATGGCTATCAGTCAGCTGGACGAGTGGCCAGTGGTTTGATGCAAGCTGCTACAAATTTGAAAAAATGATCGATGAGGGAAAATGAATTTTTTATTATTTTCATTATTATTATAATTACTTATATTTTTGGAAATTTTCTAAAAAAGCGGCAAAGCCTAAATGGAAAGGCTTTGCCGCTTTTTAATGTTATGTTTGAGTGATAATCGGTAAAAGATCTAAAGGACTTTTTACTAGGTAGACTGCATGATTTTGGGAAAGTTCTTTGGCATCACGAAATCCCCAAAGCGCACCGGCTGTATCCATCCCTGCTGCTGTACCGGTTTGCATATCGGTGTTTGTGTCGCCGATATAGAGAATTTCTTTGGGGGCTAAGTGAAATGCTTCTGCAATTTTGAGCGCACCGTCCGGCGCGGGCTTTCTGGGAATCCCATCTTGCTGGCCGCAGCAAACTGTAAATGTCTGCGCTGGAAAACAGTTTGCAATGATTTTTTGTACCCATGCATCTGGTTTGTTGGAAAGAACTGCTGTCGGAAAGGAACGTACCTTCAGTTCCTTTAGGAGTTCTTTGATCCCCGGATAGTCTGCAATTTTGCGGCAAGGGTCAGAAGCATAGAGGAATTCATAAATATGGCGAAGATGGGCAGCCTCTTCTTTTGTATGGCCTTCTGGTTTTACGTGGTTTAGCATACGCTCAATTTGTATCACAGTGCCGTTTCCCACAATCTTTCGAAAATCTTCCGGAGGAATTGTCGTGTAATGGCAGGCTTCAAGTGCTTCATTGGAAAATTCTGCAATAGAAAATAAAGTATTTAAAAGGGTTCCATCCAAGTCAAAGATGCAGGCTTTATACATGTGAAGAATCCTCTGCATGTTTTGTAACAATATGATCTGCACACTTGAAAATACTATTCTGTGGAATAAATCCCCGCACACAACTGACAGGATAAACATTGCTGTCACGGCCAATCACAGTACCCGGGTTCAGAACAGAATTGCAGCCCACTTCGACTCGATCACCGAGAATCGCGCCGAACTTTTTTCTTCCGGTAGGGATGGCCTGGGGGCCATGAACTACAACTAATGTTTTGTCTGATTTTACATTGCTGGTAATGGAACCTGCGCCCATATGACTGTGAAATCCGAGAATCGAATCGCCAACATAGTTATAATGAGGAACCTGCACATTGTCAAAAAGAATCACATTTTTTAGTTCGGTAGAATTTCCAACTACGCAGTGACTTCCGACAAGTGCATCTTTACGAATAAAAGCGCCTGGACGCACTTCAGTTTCCGGACCAATAATGCAGGGCCCTGAGATGTAATTATTAGGATAGATTTTGGTGGATTTTGCGATCCAAATATTTTCTCCCCGCTGTTCATACTCTTCTTTCGGAAGAGTAGGACCGAGTGCTAAGATGAAGGAATCGATCTCATCCAGTGCTTCCCATGGATATTGAAATTTCTGTAGAAGAGGCGCTGCCAATGTATGAGAAAGATCTAACAGTGATTTTATCGTCAATTCTTGTACCATAGAGTAAACATCCTTTCTGTAAGGCCGAAAAAGGCCTCTCTTATTATAGAAAGATTTTGTATTAGGGTCAATAGAAAATCAGAGAAAGCATAGACGAAGCCGAAGAAAGTGATTATAATAAAATAAATGAAAGACTCCAAATATTGGACAAGAACTTGTGAAAATTTAATCAGCAGTTTAAAAAGAACGTCATTTTGCATATGTAATAAAAAATCTTGCACAAAGCAAGAAAAAAGACAAGAACGGAAAACCATTCTTGCCTTTTTTGGGGAGGAGTTGTATTGAAAAGGTTCACAGCCGTCTGGCTGTAAGACTTATCATCAAAAGTTTGTGAAATATTTTTCTTTCTGTTTTTATTATAACATGCAAAAATGTTGTGTCAACGCCTTTTTTAACGATTTTTCACAATCTCCAATTTATACAAAACGCTAATTTTAGCAGGAATGTTTTAGTAATAATTAACGAAATATGAAATTTTACTTATTAGAAAAAATTTCTTCAAAAATTTTAAAGACAGACTTTTGAGAAAACGTTTTCTCTTAGCGAAAAAATTTGTGGATCAATTTGCAGGAAAAATAAACATACATGCAGAAAACAAAATCATGGAAAGGAAGAAAAAATTTTTGGAATTAAAAAAGAATGATATTGTAAAGTTAACAATTACAGGATATACAGCACAGGGGAGTGGCGTTGGCCGAGCCGAAGGGCTGCCAGTTTTTGTTTTTGGAGCTGCCAGAGGAGATGTCCTTCAGGTACGAGTCGTCAAACGGCTTAAAACATATGCGTTTGGGCGGATTGAAAAAATTTTGGAACCGTCTCCAGCTCGTATTGAACCGGATTGTTCGGTGTCTGCTCAATGCGGAGGCTGTGTTTTTCGTCATCTTACCTATCAGGAAGAATTGTGGGCAAAACAAGAACGAGTGCAGGATGCAGTTAGCCGAATTGGAGGAATCAATTTTCCAGTTGCTGAAATTTTGCCGTCACCGGATTGCATTCACTATCGAAATAAAGCACAGATTCCGCTTCAGGCAGATGCAAATGGAAATTTGGTATTTGGATTTTATGCGGTGCATAGTCACAGAATCGTTCCTTGTGATCAGTGCTTGTTGCAGCCGGAATCTTTTTTTCGTGCAATGCAGGCGGTGAAAAAATGGCAAAGCATCTCAAAAGATACGATTTATGACGAAAAAACGGGAAAAGGAACTTTACGTCATTTATATTTGCGCAGCGCAATGTCTACAGGAGATCTGATGGTTTGCCTTGTAATTAATGGCAGCAAGATTCATAAAGAAGATGTTTTGATAGAATTATTAAAAAACGAGGTTCCAGAGACGAAAAGCATTGTGCTTAACTTTAATCGTGATCGAACCAATGTGATTTTGGGCGAGAAAGGGAAAACGTTGTGTGGGACAGATTCGATTACCGATACGCTATGTGGACTTTCTTTTTCTATTTCGCCGAAAAGCTTTTATCAGGTAAATCGCAAACAGGCACAACGACTATATAATCTGGCGGCAAAAGCGGCCGCTTTGACTGGAAAAGAGACATTGCTTGATCTTTACTGTGGGACTGGAACAATCGGTCTTTCTATGGCAAAAGATGCGCGGCAGGTGATCGGAGTAGAGATCGTAGAGGCTGCTGTGGAGGATGCACGTCGCAATGCAGAGCAGAATCAAATTAAGAATGCACGCTTTTTTTGCGGAGATGCTTCAGAAGCCGCCGAGAAATTGCAGAAGGAAGGAATTCAGCCCGACGTTGTGATTTTAGATCCGCCGAGAAAAGGCTGTGGAGAAGAATTAATCCGGACTGTAGTTAAAATGGCTCCGGAGCGTATTGTATATGTTTCTTGCGATCCTGCTACGTTGGCAAGGGATCTCAAACTATTTACGGAGCTTGGATATTCGCTGCGCTCTTTGCAGCCGGTCGATATGTTCCCAAGAACACCCCACGTTGAGACGGTCGTATTGCTGTCAAGGGTTGAAAAATAAGAGTATAATAGTGCTTGATATAAAGGGATTTCCGTGATTTTGAACTCATATTCAAGCTGGGTTCAAGGTCACGGAATTGTTTATTGTAAGAACATATCTAAAACTATAAAAACACAAGGTTGTGTGGACATTATTACTTTTTGGCTACCGAGTTGACGAAATTACTGTCAAAAAGGTGGCGAGTGGATAAAATTACTGTAAAAGAAGTTACGAGTTGATAGAATGGTTGGCGAATTAAATCTTGATATTAGACTGAAAATAGGGTATAATTAGACTAAGTTTAAACTGGGGAGGAAAATGTATGGCAGATTCATATATATACTTGGATACATATGTGTTGCAGCAAGATATGAGAGTTCGCTTGCCTAAAGCCATTCTTTCGAATATGAAGGTAGAAAAAGGAAAAACAAAATTTGATATATATCTGGATTCTTCAGACGATTCATTGCTTCTACGTATTCACAATGAAGAAGATGGAGGTTCAAATAATGAATAAGGAATATTCTGCTGTATCTTTGTTTACCGGAGCGGGAGGCATGGATATTGGCTTTGAAAGAGCTGGCATCAAAGCTGTATTTGCAAATGAATTGATGAAAGAGGCTGCAGAAACATATAATGCCAATCATTCCAAGGGAGTAATGGTAAATGATGATATAAATAATGTTCTCAACAGTCTTGAAAAATTCAAAAATGTTGATTTTGTTTTTGGTGGTCCACCATGCCAAGGATTCTCTGTTGCAGGTAAGATGGACCCCAATGATGAGCGTAGTAAGTTAATATTTACATTCCTTGATGCTGTAGAGAAAATACAACCTAAAGCGTTTGTAATGGAAAATGTTAAGGCTTTAGGGGTCTTGGATAAGTGGGGTGCTGTAAGGAAGAAATACTTAGATAGAGCTAGTCAAATCGGATACTTATGCGCTCCATTTATTTTGAATGCAACTGAGTATGGGGTGCCACAAAAAAGAGAGAGAGTTTTTTTCATTGGAATTAAAGGTAATGAAGACCCATTCTTCGAATATAATATGACCAATCTTATAGAGGAACAGAAGCATAAGGCTCCAATTATTAAAGAAATTTTGCAGTCACTTGGACGTGCTGGAACGAAATCCAATCCGATTACTTGTACGGCAAAAATTACATTTGCTACTCGACCAGTTATGAGAAAGTCTCCTTATGCCGGTATGTATTTTAACGGACAAGGTAGACCGATTGATATAAATGGATATGCCAATACGCTACCTGCCTCCATGGGAGGAAATAAAACTCCTTTTGTGGATGAGGAATACCTTTATGGTGATGCAGATGAAGATTGGGTAGTTGCTTATCATAAAGGATTGCTAGAAGGAACAATTGAACCTGATTTTAAGGAGGCACCACCAAGGCTTAGGCGTATAACAATAAGAGAAGCTGCACGGATTCAAACCTTTCCAGATGACTATATATTCTGTGGTAATAAAGGGAAAATATATACTCAGATTGGTAATGCTGTTCCGTGTAAATTAGCAGAGGTAGTTGCCAGGGCTGCTGTTGGATATTTAGAGCAAAAACAACTATTAAAAAAAGACTGTGTTTAATTCTGGACACAGTCCTTTTTAATAGTGTTCTTTATTGATGTAATTCATACCATAATTTTTTAACTTTTTCTGCTGTGTTTATATCTTCAATATATGTATTCAAATCATTATAGAAAGCGATACGCCCTCCTTGAGTCATGCGTTGCAGTGTGTCAGAAACCCACTCATAAATGTCCCAGTAGTAGTACATAATATTTTGATAGGCATAGCTGCCAAGATATGAATGGAGACCGCTCTTTTTCATATCAATAAAACAGTCTTCCTTACGACAGATGACAATTATTTCATTTAAATCACTATTATTTGCTTCGTTATATTTTATTATACAATCATATGAATCACGAATTCTGGCTAAGTCAAAAGGTTTGACTGTGATTTCGTAGACTTTGTAAATGATACCATCGGAAGATTCTTCATTTACATCACCTGGTTTTTTACTTGTGGTGCTTGTTACAGACGCACGATCCTCTTCTCCGGTTACAACAATGCCTGTTTCCATTGATGCATGATAATTTTTCAATAAGGAAGCAGCAATTTTTTGTGGTGTGTTTCCAGCATCAGGAGTTTTGGTAATTAATTCATAGCATAAATAATATAAGAATTCCGGGTCGGCTGATGGCTCGATTTCCACCGAAAGAGCTTCCATGCGATTTGATTCAGCGATTAGTCTTCGCAGTAGCGAAATCCCTACATTATTAATCCTTTCAAGAAATCCTTCTTCCGAATTTTCCATGTATTCAACAAGCTTGACAACTTGTACAGCAACCTCGGAGGGTCTTCGTTGTGCTGCCCAAATCATATCCAATCCAACAGTAGCTTTTGCAACGTTAAGGGGGCCAGATTTTCTGTGGGGTATTTCTCTTTCAATAAGAAATTCTTTAATTGGTCCTTCATAAATTGCTCGTGGATTGCAATCATAAAGACCTGTTGAGGCCTTGAATGAGTTATCAAGTCTCATTCCAATAATTACGACTAAGAGAATTTCCCTAAAACCCCAAGCTGTTGTTGCAAACAGCTTATCCAAAGAAGTCTTATATGCATTTTCATCAATAGACAGGCTCTTATTTAATGCCTTATTATACAGCGAGTTTAGAACTTGCTTTACACGTTCATTTCTTTCATCAACAATACCCATTTTCTAGCTCCTCTCATTTAAACAAGTGAAATTCTTCTTTAGTGAACCCCATATCTAATGCACGATAAAGATATCTCGCAGCAATTGAAGAATAAGGCCTCCATTTTTTGCATTTATATGACACCGCTTTAGCGCTGCAATCTTCGGTTTTGTACATCCATCGATATGATTGCAAGAATGCACCATCCTCAAATGGCAAAACATCCTGGCGATTCAAAACGAAAATTAAATACATCTTCGCTGACCAATTTCCGATCCCACGGATTGCAGTCAGCTTTTTTATTATCTCTGTATCTGACAATTTCTGAAGTTCCAGAAAATCAATATCGTTATTACTTACAGCATTTGTTAGGCTACGGATGTAGGTAACTTTTGCTTTTGACGTGCCGGCACTTCTGATTTCTTCGTCTGATAATTTAGAAATACTCTCTGGTGTGACATTGCCATTGCAAAGATCCTCAAGCCTTTTGTAAATTTTATCTCCTGCTTTTATAGAGAGCATCTGTTCAATAATCTCATGAACTAAGAAGGAATATATGTTTTCATCGTCATGTGGCGAATATGTTATTCTCCCAACCATTGAGATGACTTTTGCCAATCGCCTATCTTTTTTACAGAGATATTGAACAGAAGGTGTATTCATATCGAGCGTAATAATTTCTGACACGAGAACCTCCCTTAATCGTCTTACTATGTAATAGAGGTGGCACTCACACCACCTAACTCATTAGGAATATATTTTTTACTTACGCACAGTTTCAACAATGTCATCCAAATCACAATCTAGTGCTTTACATATTCTAAGTAACACATCTGTATTGACATTCTGACTTTTACCTAACTTGGCAATCGAAGCAGAGCTAAGACCTGTAACCTTTCGAAGATCTTGCTTAGTCATTCCTCGATCTATTAACAATTTCCATAGCCGATTATAACTCAAGCTAATATCCATGCTTTTTACTCCTTGATATTCCATGAACGACCAAATAACTCATCGCCATTTTCGTTCAATCGAATAACAGCAGTGCTATTGAGAATTTGGCTAGTTTCATTTGTATAGGATTCATCTTTATCAAAAGCAATAAATATCTGCTTATCAAATTCTGTGTAAAGTTGAATTATCTTATTAAGTGGCTCATCACCTATGTTCTTGAACAGTAGAGAATCATGTGCCAATGCAGGAAGTTTAGTAGTTTCTAGAACACTTAGGTCAAATACAATGAGACTCTTATAAGAAGTACCTGTGCCACTATCATCAGGCGTGTAGAACTCATACGTAGTGCCACTGTCTAAGTCTAGTACAGGCGCTTTTCTTTTTTTCTCGTAAATTCTATCATTGAAACGAACCATTTGCTCATTAATACTACTTTCAATGCGACGCAATTCAGCCTCTTCGACCTTCTGGAGCTGCTCTTTTGAATCCTTCTTTGACAAGTTAAGTTCTTCTACCAAAAGATAATCTCGATTTTGAGCCTCAAGGCGTTCGATTGCACGGTTCAACTCTTTATATTTATTTAAATATGCTGTTGAATAGTTCGCGGGTTCTCCGTGTTTTGAAAGTTGATTTTTTAGACTTTCAATCTCCTGATTTAATCGTTCAAGGTTCTTATTCAACTCACTTTTTTGCTGCTCGTACTCCGCCATCAAAATTTCGCTTAGCCTTGCATGGAAAGACTCAATTTCTGATAATTTTCGAACGTTAACTCCCGGGAAAAATTGCTTTAGCTCTTCATAGGGACCATGATGTACTTCCGAATTGCTGGAGAGATTTTCTTCTACAAGACTTAACTGTGTCTTCGTTGTAGTTCTGTTCCTCATCAGAACATTAAGCTGTGTTTTAATCTCGCTTATCTGATCAGCCTGTTCCAAATCAAGATTTACATAGCTAGAGTTATTAGAAGCCGTATGAGCTATGAGATCTTCCCTTAATGATTCCAGTTCATTGAGATTCTCGTTATAACGTTTTTTCGTTGTTATAGAGCCATAGGATATAACATCTTGCTTTTTTGCTTTTTTTAGCGCATCAAGCTTGTCAGATACTTTCTTTAACTCTGAGCGATACTTACTGACAATGAGATAGAAGAGATTTTATTCATTCTTCCCGACCTTACTAAATGGGCAAATGAAATAACAGCCTATGCCACAGATGCCGCTGTGAATCACGGCAAAGAGTGGAATGGTTTTAAGGTTGTGGAAGGTCGCTCTGTTCGCAAATACAAAGATGAAGATGCCATCGCAGAAAAAGCTGTGGCAAGCGGATTTAAGGACATTTACCGTAAGAGCCTCATCCCTATGACAGAGATGCAGAAGCTGATGGGTAAAGCCAAATTTGAGGAAATACTCGGTGACCTCATTTATAAACCACCGGGCAAGCCGACTCTTGTTCCCAACTCGGATAAAAGACCGGCTATGAACGTAGCAGATGCAAAAAACGAATTTAACGAAATTATGGAGGATTAAATATTATGGCAAATAACACTAATAAAACTAAGGTTATCACAGGTGTAAACACAAGGCTCTCTTACTTCCACGGATGGGAGCCGGTATCTATTAACGGCGGTGCTGAGAAATACAGTGTGTCCGTTCTCATTCCAAAGGATGATAAGGAAACCATTAATGCCATCCATGCAGCAGTTGATGCTGCCATTGAGGAAGGTATCGCAAAGTTTGGTGGTAAGAAACCAAATAAGGCAGCCATTAAACTACCGCTGCGTGATGGAGATGTAGAGCGTGATGATGAGGCTTATAAAGGACATTATTTTATTAATGCGAATAGCAAAACTGCTCCACAGATTGTTGACAGAAGTGTTAAGCCAATCATGGATCGCAGTGAGGTATACAGCGGTTGTTATGGCAGGGTTTCTCTTAACTTCTATGCTTTCAACTCAAATGGTAATAAAGGTGTAGCTTGTGGTCTTGGTAACATTCAAAAAATTAGAGACGGAGAACCTCTAGGCGGTAAGACTTCTGCAGTAGATGATTTTACGACTCTTGTCGATGATGACTTCCTTGCCTAAAAGGAATAGAAAACTTGATGGTGGTGGAGGTCTTACCTCTGCCACCTTTTTTCATTTAGGAAAGGTGGTAGCTATGAAGAACTTAGAAATTGATATAGAAACCTATTCATCTACCAATCTACAAAAGAGTGGTGTTTATCGTTACGTAGAAGCAGATGATTTTGAGGTGATGCTGTTTGGTTATGCGGTTGACGGTGATGAAGTTAAGGTCATCGATTTGATGAATGGAGAAAAGATTCCAAAAGAAATCCTAGATGCCTTAACCGATGAAACCATTACGAAATGGGCATTTAATGCTCAGTTTGAGCGAGTATGCCTTTCACGTTATTTGGGCTATCCCACTGGGACTTATCTAAATCCTTCCTCATGGAAATGTTCCATGGTTTGGTCTGCCTATATGGGACTTCCTCTTTCTTTAGAAGGTGTAGGTGCAGTGCTAGGACTTGAAAAGCAAAAGCTGACGGAGGGTAAAGACCTGATACGATATTTTTGTCTTCCATGTGCTCCAACAAAAATAAATGGTAGTAGAACCCGTAACCTACCCACTGATGAAATCTCATCGATGAAAGAGCCAAGATGAAGTGTAAGGGCGTGAAAAAGAACGTTTATCTCAACCGATATGCTTTAAGTGGCAAGATCGTCTGTGGAGAATGTGGTCGCAATTTTAGGAGAAAGACAAACTACTCAGCTGGTAGGAGTTACATTGCTTGGAGTTGCATCGGTCATATCGAAGACAAAGAGAGTTGCTCCATGTTGTTCTTGCGAGATGGGGAAATCAAAGCCACATTTACAACCATGATGAATAAGCTTGCTTTCAGTAACAAGCTAATCCTAGAGCCACTTTTCAAATCAATTAGCCAAATTGATGAAGAAATCGACCGTGAAAGAATGGATGCTATTGATAAGCGAGTAGAGCAATTAATGGAAGAACGCAACACCCTTATTACACTGATGGCCAAAGGTTTCCTTGAGCCTGCTCTTTTTAATCAGGAACGTAATGTCTTGGATAGTGAGATGAAAAATCTTACAACTGAAAAAACAAACCTTGTAACGAACTCTACGAGTGGTGTTTTGCGAGCGAACGAGATAAAGGACCTCATTGATTATGTGTCAGCAGATAGTTTTAAAGGTGACTACACGGAAGAATTACTTGAAGAATTTGTAGAAAACATCATTGTAAATTCCAGGGATGAGCTGACATTCAATTTGAAATGCGGTCTTTCCCTGAAAGAAAAGGTGGTGAGATAAATGGCATATATTCCATATGGATACAGAATTCAAGATGGAGTGGTTACTGTCGATGAAAAGGCAGCAGGTCAAGTAAAGGTATTCTTTGAGAAATACATATCAGGACTATCCCTTACAGTGGCTGGCGAACAGGCAGGTATTGATAAGACACACTCTGTGATGGGACGCATTTTGAAAAACGTCAACTACCTTGGAAATGATAAGTATCCAGCAATTATTGATAAAGAGATATTTGATAAAGCTGAAGAAGTTAGAGAGAAACGTGCAAAGGATTTAGGTCGAGTGGTAGAGCTTGCCGCTTTCACCTCTCCTCCTCCCAAAGAACGATTCAAAATGAGAAAGGCAGATAATAAGATGCCAGTGGATCCTTTTGAACGAGCAGAATACTTATACAGTCTGATAGAAAGCGAGGAATAATGTGGCAGAGAAAAATATAATGGTCATTCCTGCTCGTAAAAGAGTGGGAAGTACGGCCGCAAAAGAAAAGATAAAGAAACTTCGTGTTGCCGCCTATTGCCGTGTTTCTACAGAAACGGAAGAACAAAATTCTAGTTATGAGGTTCAGGTCGCACACTATACAGAGTTTATAAAGAAAAATAATGAATGGGAGTTTTCCGGCATCTTTGCAGATGATGGTATCTCCGGGACGAACACCAAAAAGCGTGACGAATTTAATCGCATGATTGCAGAGTGTATGGACGGTAATATCGACATGGTTATTACAAAATCCATCAGCCGATTTGCACGTAACACCCTAGACTGCCTTCAATACATTAGACAGCTCAAGGATAAGAACATATCCGTTTATTTTGAAAAAGAGAACATCAACACAATGGATGCCAAGGGTGAGGTGCTACTTACCATTATGGCATCTCTAGCACAGCAGGAAAGCCAGAGCCTTTCACAAAACGTTAAGCTTGGACTTCAATACCGATACCAACAAGGAAAGGTGCAGGTCAACCATAAGCGATTTATGGGATACACCAAAGATGAAGACGGAAACTTAATCATTGTTCCAGAAGAAGCTGAGATTATTAAACGCATCTACCGTGAATACCTTGAAGGTCAGAGTCTGGTAGGCATTGGTCGAGGTCTTGAAAAGGATGGTATTTTAACAGCAGCAGGAAAACCAAGATGGCGACCAGAATCAGTTAAGAAGATCCTTCAAAACGAAAAATACATCGGAGACGCTCTTCTGCAAAAGACCGTCACAGTAGATTTTCTTACCAAGAAGCGAGTTAAGAACGAAGGCCATGTTCCGCAGTATTATGTTGAAAATAGCCATGAAGCGATTATTCCTAAAGAACTCTTCTTACAAGCACAGGAAGAACTTCATCGAAGAAGCAATATCTACACAGGAGCAGGCAAGAACAAACGAATTTATAGTAGCAAGTACGCTTTAAGTGCCATCACCTTCTGTGGAGATTGTGGCGATATTTACAGGAGAACATATTGGAATATTCACGGCAGAAAAGAATTTGTCTGGCGATGCGTGACTAGAATCGAGCAAGGACCTGAGGTCTGTAAGAATAGAACGGTAAAAGAAGGTGAAATCTATGGTGCTGTAATGACTGCGATTAATAGGCTACTTGCAGGTGGCAATAACATGATAAAGACCTTGGAAGAAAATATTCATGCCGTGATTGGCGAAACAACAGAATACCAAATTTCAGAGATTAACAACTTGCTAGAGGAAAAACAAAAAGAACTCATCAAGTTGGCTAATAAGGGGCAAGACTATGAACAACTAGCAGATGAGATTGATGAGCTGAGAGACAAGCGACAGACCCTTTAAGTAGAAGATGTCTCTCTTAGTGGCGAAAATGAGCGAATCGATGAGTTGATTGAATTTATCCGCAAGAACAAATTCCGCACTCTAGAATATGATGATAAGCTTGTAAGGAAGATAATCCAGAGCGTTACAGTCTACGAAGAACACTTCGTCATATCCTTTAAATCTGGTATTGAAATGGAAATATGAAAATCAGAAGTAAATAGCCCATGACTCTGCAGTAGAGTTGTGGGTTTTCTTTTGCTTGCTGATTATAATAATATTTTAATAACTATTGTATTTATCAACCAAATGGTTTATAATATTCTTAGCGTTAACTTGGAGGTGCTGTATGACTACGGCAGAAATGATTAAAGAACTGTGTGAGAAAATGAATATAAGCGTTTCTGAACTTGCTAGACGTATTGGCCAGACTACACAGAATTTCAATAAAAAATTACAACGAGAAACAGTTACCTTGGATGAGTTGAAGGCCATTGCTGATGTGCTAGGTGTCAAGTTTGTGCAGGCATTTATTTTACCAGATGGTGATGAGATAAAAACAAGTAATTAGGAGGTGTGATTTGTATTGAAAATCATAACAATAAATGATGTTGAGTATGCTGTATTTGCTGCTAATGAAGGTACTGCCAAACCACAACCTCATATCATAGAAACGAAATCTGGCACTATTCCAGAAGGAAAACAACTGAGTTTATTAAAAGAATATCTTAACCAGAATGATATTTCCCCTATAAAAGGAGCAACTACATATTGGTGCATTAACAAGGTTCTTAGGCTTGGTTCAAGTAAAGAAAAAACTATAAGGGAAACAATCCATAAACAGAAATACCTACCTTTAACAGAAGAGAATATTGAGAAACAGCATAAATTTGTAGGTGCAAGCTCTAATTATGGAAAAGAAGGTCTAATAATTCATGATGTTTTGAATGCATTTCCTCTTCATAATGATTTAAATACTATTGCGATGAAGATTGCGGTAATTGATGTAACCAATTCAACGCATCTTTCTCAATATAAGAGCAGGTTGTCTTTATATGATTTGGCTAAAGTAATTCTGGAGATTCCTAATTTTGATGATCGGTTGGCAAAAGGAGATCCTGAACTGGTAAATATTATCGCAAGGAACATTGGTCCAGTTAATATGTTCTCATTTGCATCCAAGTACTGTACATATCATAACGTGGAAGTGTATGGGAGAGATGATTACTCCATCTTTGATGGCATCGTTAAAAATACTCTTCCTCAGTATGTCCAAGGACTAACTACGAATAAGATTGATACGTGGCGAAGAAGTTTTGATTACGAGACATTTAACGAATGTGTTGGAAAACTACTTGATGAAAATAATATACACATTCCTTTTAGAAGAAGAAAGTTAGATCACTTCTTGTGGTATGCGAATAGGTAGAATATAAGAAAAAGGCATCGTAAAAAGCGAGTCTGGATAAAATTTGTGAGGGAGGAAATAATAGTGGGATTATTTGATTTTCTAAAGAAAAAACAAGGAAAGGTTAGTAAGCAAGTTGATCATCAGCTGGTTTCTAGTCCCTTTCGTACTGGTAAATTTTTTGCTGAAAAATTGGATGTGGACATATCAAATGTAGATGAGATTCGTAAAACTTTTATCGCTTTTGATGTGGAAACAACTGGCCTAAATTCTTCTTCAGATAGAATTGTAGAGATTGGTGCAGTGCTATTTGAAGAAGGAGTTCCAATTCAATCATTCGGAACTCTTATCAATCCAAAAGTTAGAATTACATCCTCAGCTTCGGCTATAAATAATATAAGTAATGAAATGCTAAACTCTGCTCCAAGTGAGCAGGAAGTTTACCCCCGGTTAGTAGAATTTTTGGGAGATGCACTAGAAGGAAAAATCGCTATGTGTGCACACAATGCAAATTTCGATTTTGGATTTTTAAGTAACACATTTTCTAGGCTTGGGTATGATGCAAAAATTAAGTATGTTGATACGCTGAGTCTCTCTAGAAAACATATAAAAGGCATTGTAAATCATAAGCAAGAGACTGTAGCGGAATATTTCGGATTAAAAAATGACACTGCCCATAGAGCAGAATCAGATGCAGATACATGTGGAAAGATCCTTTGGGGTGTTTTAGATATTATTGAGGAGTCGTTGGAAGAACAAAAAAAGCAAATAGAAAAGATGACTCCAGACATAAAAGAACTTGAAGTTTGTGCTTTTATTCAAGATATTATTGAGAAAAAAGGATGTGACACCAGTTGGATCAGGTATCGAAAAAACAGTAATAATTATGTCGATGTAACTTGTCTATATACATTCTTAAAGTTTAAGTTTGCTAAGAAGGGAAATTACATCATTATTAGAAAAGATGCTACAAATGGAATTGATTTACCTATAGAACCTTGTACTGTAAGTGAAGGCGGTACAACAAATGTGCGAGTCTATTTTCGTAGCCCCTTTGACTTAACGCCTCTTTCAAATTATATTTTCAGTGCTTATAGCGATTGTTATAATTCTATGAATGAATATATGAGTGTTAGTAATTATACTAAAAAAGAAGCAGAGCAAAGCCTTAGTATGCTGAAATCTATTTCAAAATCAGCGATGAAAGAGTTATTATTCGATGCAAAAAATCGTGGATATGATGAGACTGAAGTTAACCTAAATATTGAAAAAGTGATATCTAGAGAAGATGTAATTATTAACGGGTTGCATAATCGAGTTTCATTAAACAAGATACGAAATATAGGGAATTGGGAGAAAGGATTTGATGCAGGTTATCCATATTGGGAGCGTGGAGAAACTGCTAGGAAAAATGGCAAAGTAGATGAAGCTATTGCACTTTTTGATAAAGCTCGATATAACGGCTATGATGCTCCTGCGCTATATGATTCTTATGCTAAAGCTTATCGAAAAATTAAGGATTACGATAATGAAATTATCATTCTTGATGAAGGAATTATACGTAAAACACGGCACGATGTTGGTACTTTAGAGGCTCGTAGGGATAAGGCAATTAAGCTATTATTTGCTAAACAAGAGGCAGAGCGGATAGCTAAGGAAAAATCTGATTTTCTAAAAGCGAACAAAAAAGAGGATATTTAGAGGTTCAAAACGAAGTTAATAAGTTAATATAAAAATATACTAAGACTACGGAGTAAAATCTGTAGGCTTATTTTTTATGGTATAATAAATACAAATTAGAATTTAGAGGATAAAAACATGGTAAAAGTAAAAAATAACAAGATAAAAACATACATTCTATCAGCAATAACATTAATATGGCTAGTATTTTCCATGATACTTTTATATATAAAAAGTAGGACTGGTTATAGAATATTAATTGATTTCTTTGGGTTACAATTAAGGCAAGGAGATGTCCTATTTATTCTTTTACTGATGATTGTAGCTTGGCTTATCTTTTTTCTAAAGCTATTTTGGAAGAAATATTCTAGTAACATTGCTAGAGTTATTCTGGTAACAGGCTGGATTTTATTAATTGCAGGATTCTTATTTGGGTCTTTAATTTTTTTAGGTGGTCATCTTGTAAGTACCTACTATACTTTTATTTCCCCTGATAAAAAACATACGCTAGTAGTTGATGAGGCTTCGCTCTTGCTTTTGTCAAATGTAAGTTTATTTGAAAGGATAAATCCTTTATTTATTGAAGATTTAGGCGCAGAAACCTCCCTCGATGATGGATTTGCACCAATTTCAGCAGGTAAGTACTGGATAAAGTGGGATGGAAATAGGGTTAGCCTTGCGATGTTGGATGAACTTGGGACTGGGACATGGGATGTAGTAAAAGTTTCCTTAGGAGATAGTGATAGGGATGTTCAACATGATAATTTAGACTCTGAGGGCAAGCCTATTGTCTATGAGGAAAATTATTCTCCTACGCTTCCTGCGAAAGATACCATTCATAAACCACTAACTAAACAAGAAATATTAGATAGTTTATCTCTTGAAAATGCTATCATAATACCAAATTCTAACTATGGACTTATAGAGGTTGATAGGGCTATGGCTAGAAGTCTATGGTATTTTGTAAGAATTGAGGAAAATAGGATGATTTATATTTCTGATGCTCCAGATACATCTCCTAAAGTTGAGGGAGAAATTGATTCTGAAGGAAAAATACATTTAAGATTTACGGATATTAATAATAATCAAACCAATTATGAATCTTTAAACCAGGGAAAGACTTGGAAAAATGCTCTCCACAAAAAATAAATTAGTAAAACTTTCGTTCAAAGGGATTTGTATTGACTGATAAATGTCAGTTTGTTGAAATAAAAAATAATATTAATTCTTTAACATAATGACTTACGAGTTTTTTTCGTAGGTCTTATTTTTTTTTTACTCAAAAATACCTCAGATGTCCTAGGGATAGTGAAGAATAAATATTGGACATGGAGGGAAAAATGAATAGTCAAATAACTTATGAAAATGTAGAAAAAGAATCAGCATATTATATTTCAAGTGAAATACTTGCAGAAATGTATTTATTAGGTCTAATTTCACTTGAAGAATATGAAGAAATCACTTGTTACAATATAGAAAAGTTCACACCTTTTTAAGGCGAAATAATGCTATAAAATTTGATAAATAGCCGTTTGTACGGGAATATGTTACTAGTAAAAAAGGAGGTGAAAGACAAGGCAGATATTAAATATGAAATCAAAGAAACCGTGGGCATTCTTTCAGAAAACAATAGAGGCTGGTCAAAGGAACTGAATTTAATCAGCTGGAATGACAGGGAGCCTAAATACGACATCAGGGATTGGTCGCCGGAACATGAGAAGATGGGCAAAGGTGTAACCTTAAGCGTAGAAGAACTTAAAAAGCTTAGGGAGTTACTTAATGAAATGGAACTTTAGAGTTGGAGGAATGGGGAAATAAACTCTTTTAAGGATGTCGTAAAAGCTCTATTTTATAATGAAATATACAAGGAGCTATCATTTTATATAGAAGAGAACCCTTCCAAGCTAGACTGTAGATACTCTGAGTCTAATGATTAAGCATAGCAGAAGAGATTGATGAGCTGAGAGACAAGCGACAGTTCCTTTTAGTAGAAGATGCCTCCCTTAGTGGCGAGAACGAGCGAATCAATGAGCTGATTGAATTTATCGGCAAGAACAAATTCCGCACCTTAGAATATGACGATAAACTTGTAAGGAAAATAATCCAGAACGTTACTGTGTATGAAGACCACTTCGTCATAGCATTCAAATCTGGAATCGAAATGGAAATATGAAAACCCAAAGTAAATAGCCCATGACTCTACAGTAGAGTTGTGGTTTTTTTTTTGCTTGCTGATTATAATAATATTTTAATAACTATTGTATTTATCAACCAAATGGTTTATAATATTCTTAGCGTTAACTTGGAGGTGCTGTATGACTACGGCAGAAATGATTAAAGAACTGTGTGAGAAAATGAATATAAGCGTTTCTGAACTTGCTAGACGTATTGGCCAGACTACACAGAATTTCAATAAAAAATTACAACGAGAAACAGTTACCTTGGATGAGTTGAAGGCCATTGCTGATGTGCTAGGTGTCAAGTTTGTGCAGGCATTTATTTTACCAGATGGAGAAGAAATAAAGACGGGTAACGAGTGAAGGAGGAAAACAATGGTTTCTGGAGAATTAAAGCTAATTATTGATGAATTAAGTACACAGGGGAAAATGATTTTTCATGAGGCGACTACAGAAGAAAAAATCACAACCTTTGAACAAGAAAATAATGTCGTTTTTCCATCCAAATACAAAGAATGGCTGCAGCTTTCTGATGGTGGTGAGTTCTTTTTGCCAGCAGGTATTCAATTATATGGAATTGAACACAAGCCAGTGATTAATGTAAATGATAATTCACGACCAAACGATGATTATATCGTCATTGGGGCTTTAGCATCAGGCGACCCAATCATCTGCGCAAAAAATAGCGAAAAAATAGCTATATATAATCAAGAAGCTGGAAGGATAGAAGACGATGAAATTTATGATGATTTTATAGTCTTTCTTAAACATCTGCATGATTTGCTTGGCATAGGTGGTTGATTATATGTCGAGAAGAACAGCAGAATCTAACAAGGCGATACTTGCGGCATGGAATAAGGAGCAGGAACTTGTCCAAGAAGGAAAAGGGACAAGAGAATGGACTGCCCAACAACAGAAAGATATTCTTGATAAAGGTAAAGCCTATGATGAGAATGGTGTAGCTTTTCAAGGACAGCATATGAAAAGTGTGGAAAGATATCCAGAATATCAAGGAGATCCCGGAAATATTCAGTTCCTAACAAGAGCAGAACATTTAGAGGCCCACGATGGGGATTGGAGAAATCCGACTAATTGGCATTTTAATCCTGTTACAAAAGAAAAGACTGACTTTGGAGATGGGAAATTTATTCAATGCGAAACAATACAATTAGCCGATCCTGTAAACGAAGCACAAAATAAACCAGAAATCGAGAAAAAAGTTAATCAAGAGTCTGTAAGTGGAGTTCAGAAAAAGGCAGAGTCAGACAAAAAATATGAATCTCTACACGAGACCGTACCACCTAATAACATTGAAGACATAACGAAGCAGGGATTTGTACCGAAATTGAAGAGCGGTTTCAAAACCATAAGTAAAACAATTATAGAATTTTCAGATAAACATCCGAATGCAATGAAAGCAATAAAGGTCGTTGGAACATTTGTGGCTACAGTGGCTGTAGTTGCTGCCAAAGAATCATCAAGGAGCGGTTCATCAAATTCAGAATACGGATGGTCAGATGATGACCGTGCTGAGTATGAGGATTCATATAAATACTATCCTGTAGATCAGGACACTTCAGAATCCTCGGAGCGTTCTTCCCCGAATGAACAGACAGTGAGAGGACATGGTCAACATTATCATTATAAAGATGGTAGTGTTAAATGGAAAGATAAGGATCCATACCCGCGTGGTGGAAACAATGAGGAATAACAAAAGACCCTCCTGGCATCATAGTTGATATAATAATGGATATCTTCCCACATACGAAAGTCCACAGTAGATATGTTCCCTCAAAGAGAATTCAGTAAAAAAGGAAAATGGAAATTGTCCTTTGACAGCTATGAATTCATCTCAAAACACGTCGAGTGCGTAGTATTGATGTCAAGGGTAAAAGACTGAGTGTACAGAAACCCCAGTATATAAGCCATTTCTGTGATTTTGCGTTTTTATACTGTACACTCAGAACGTGATTTTACCCGTTCATGGGAATCAGTCTATCGGGTCGGATTCCGTTCGCGAGAGAACAGGATTGATACTGGGCTTTCGTGATAGGACAGGATAGATGTTTCGCGTTTTTGGGACTTGGCGAGAGTACAGGATTGATGTTTTTTGAGTTTTGGCGTGTACATGGGAACAGGTCGGGATATTCGTGTGTCGATAAGCGCTTGGGGAGAGAAATATGCAGGATACCATCAAAGAGACAATAGACAATTTAGGAAAAAATCACATAGCCGGATACTATGTGGAATCCATCTTTCAGTTACATGAGTTGATTCGGAAATTGATGCCCGAAGGGCAGACCGTGGGCTGCGGTGATTCCGTCACGCTGGAGCAGACCGGCGTGTACGAATATGTCAGGAATCATTATTACAATTTTCTAGATAAGCACCAGGAAGGTTTGGGCCACGAGGAAAAACGGGAGCTTTATCTTAAGAACTTCCGCGCGGATACCTTTCTAACGGGAATCAATGCAGTAACAGCGGACGGCAAACTGTTTAATATTGATGGAAACGGCAGTCGTGTTGCGCCGATTATCTATGGGCCAAGACAGGTGATTGCTGTTATAGGAACGAATAAGATCGTAAAATCAGTAGATGATGCCATTCTGCGTACCCGCCAGATTGCCGCACCGCTGGATGCAAAACGGCTTGGAAAAGAAACACCGTGTACAACATTGGGCCGGTGTATTGATTGTCATCATTCCCAGCGGATTTGCAATGATTTCGTACTGATAACCGGTCAATTTGAGAAGGAACGAATTAAGGTCATATTCATTGATGGAAATTATGGCTATTAAAGTTAAAGGAGATTTCGGATCATGAGGCGGGTACTATGATAATCAGAGAATACAAGCCTGACGATTGCCCTTTGCTGGCACAATTATTTTACGATACCGTTCATACAGTCAATACGAAGGACTACACAAAAGAGCAGCTTGACGCTTGGGCCACTGGGGATGTCGATTTGGACGAATGGAATCGCTCCTTCTTAGAGCACACCACTTTGGTGGCTGTGCAAAGCGGTGTGATTGCGGGTTTTGCCGATATGGACAGGAATGGCTATCTGGACAGGCTCTATGTCCACAAAGATTATCAAGGTGAAGGGCTTGCAACAGCGCTGGTAAAAGAATTGGAGCGCCGCGCCATAGATGAAAATGTCGTTTGTTTTGAAACGTACGCATCCATTACGGCCAGGCCCTTTTTTGAAAAGCTTGGATACACTGTGCAAGCCGAAAACATCGTAATCAGAGGAGGCGTTTCCCTGACAAATTTCAGAATGGCAAAGACGGCCTCGGGGAATTAATACCGTCTGAAACGGAGAAGAGATCACTCTATGAAAAATTTAAAATCAAAAAAACAAAACACGCTTACACTCGTGTTGTTCGCAATTTATTTACTGGCATTAACATGGCTGATTCTCTTCAAATTGCAGTTTTCCATCCCGGATATGCATGGGGAGCGAGTCATTAACCCGATTCCGTTTCTGGGGTCTTTCTGTGACAGCGGCATGATTCAGTTCAGCGAAATCAGAAATAACATTCTCGTTTTCATCCCTTTTGGAATCTATCTTTGTATGTTGAAAACCCCGTGGCCTTTTGTGAAAAAGCTTCTCGCGATTGCCGGCTTGGCTTTTGCCTTTGAAATCATACAGTTTATTTTCGCGATCGGCAGAGCTGATATTACCGACGTGCTTAGCAACACGCTCGGAGGAATTATCGGAATTGGCATTTACGCCTTGCTCGCCAAGGCCCTGAAAGGCAGGACAAATAAGGTGATCAATGTACTTGCCGCGGTATTCACCATATTGGCAATATTACTCGTCATTTTGCTGTTAATCAGCCATCGATGGGTGATGATAACATAGAGATCATTTGAAAAACGTGGATTTGTTTATCAATCCCCCCTTCTTGTAGCGGAATTGGAACGACGGACGGGGCAAAGCAATGTGCTTTTCTTTGAAACCTACGCCTCCATTACGGCCAGACCTTTTTTGAAAGTTTGGATATATGATGCAAACTGAAAATACTGTAATCAGGGAGGGCATTTCCTTAAAAAATTTCAGGATGACAAAGACCGTTTCTCTTATTTTTCGATTTTTTGTTTTACAGGTCTTTTGCTGCCGGGCGCTTCATATATATCATAATGCTAAGTATTTTCAATGGAGGCTTATGATGATGAATAATGATTTTACCTGCGATGTCTCTGTCAATCTGCCATACCCCCCGACCCAGCCCGAAAGCCAAAACCCCGAATATGCTCTCGCTATGTTAAGTAATATAGGCAGTAGCAACTCTGAAATGACCGCTGTAAGCCTGTACTTTTATAACAGCGTCATACTCGAACCAAGCTACACTGGTTTTGCCAAGTGCTTTCATGAAATCAGCATCGTGGAAATGCATCACTTGGATATATTCGCAGAGCTTGCCTACAAGATGGGGGCCGACCCACGCTTGTGGACGGTACAAAATCGAAGAAAATCCTATTGGACGCCGGCATACAATCAATACCCGAGAAATGTTCGCGATGTCATCATTAACTCCATCAAAGGAGAGGAAGCGGCCATTCAAAAGTATAACCGGCAAGCCAACACGATACAGAATTCCAACATTGCAAGCATCTTAAGACGCATTGTTATGGATGAAGAACGACACATCGAGATATTCAATAACATGCTGCAGCATATTTCAAAATAAATTGGTTTTGGTCAAAAGTTTGCTGACAGATTGGCGGGCATGCTCATTTGTGTCCTTATTCATCCACATCCACCGTCACGCCGGACTTGAATTCCACCGTGAATTTGTCCTCGTAGACGGTGACTTTTTCAATCAGCCGCCGGACAAGCGGCTCGTCGTATTCGGCAATGGCAGTGGGCTGTTCCCTCAGGAAGGTGCCCATGTCGGCGATGCGCTTTTTCTGCTCGTCCCGCCCGGCGCTTTCCAGCTGAAGCTTCTGCTTATCCTCGCGCAGGCGGTAAATCTCCTCGGCGACATCCTCATAATCAGCTCGGGCGCCGGTCCGCTTTAAAAGTTCCTCCTGCAGTTCTGCCAGCCGCTTGTCGATGTCGCTAAGTGGCTGGCCTTTTTCTGATTCCAGAACGGTTTCGATGTTTCTTTGCAGGGTGGTGAGGAAGGTGTCCTTGTCACACCATGTCTGATTGATTGCGGCAACCAGCACTTGCTCAATCTGGCTTTCCGGCACGGTGCGGGCGTCGCAGAACAACCCGGTATTTTCAAGACGGCTGATGCACCGCCAGACGATGGACTTCTTACCACGGTTGTACCAGTGAATCCTGCGGTAAAACTCCCCGCAGCAGCCGCAGAAAACGACGTTTGATAGGCAGTGACTGCTACTGAAGACTCGGTTCTTCCCATTGGGGCTGGTGTGGACGATACGACGGCGGACGAGTTCCTCCTGCACCTGCATGAAAATTCCACGCGGAATGATGGCTTCGTGGCTGTTTTCAACATAGTATTGTGGAACAAGGCCGTTATTTTTAACCCGCTTTTTCGTAAGGAAGTCAACGGTATAGGTTTTCTGCAGTAGAGCATCACCGATGTATTTTTCATTGCGCAAAATCTGGTTCACGTTGCTGGTATGCCATTTTTCCTTACCGGCTCCGTTCAGAATACCGTCCGCTTCCAGACCGCGAGCGATTTTAAGCATACTGGCACCTTCAAGGTATTCCCGGTAAATGCGTTTCACAATTTCAGCTTCTTCCGGCACTATTACAAGATGCTTATTCTCATCCTTTGTATAACCGAGGAACCGAGCACAATTTATCTGGATTTCGCCCTGCTGGTATCGGTATTGCAGGCCCAGCTTAACGTTCTGACTTAAGGATTGGCTTTCCTGCTGGGCAAGCGACGCCATGATGGTAAGCATGACCTCGCCCTTGGAATCCATAGAGTTGATATTTTCTTTTTCAAAGAAAACAGGAATGTTCTTGTCCTTGAGCTGACGGATGTATTTCAAGCAGTCCAGCGTATTTCGGGCAAACCGGCTGATGGACTTCGTGATGACCATGTCGATATTGCCGGCCATGCACTCGTCAATCATGCGGTTGAATTCCTCGCGCTTTTTTGTATTGGTGCCGGAGATGCCGTCGTCCGCATAGATTCCCGCCAATTCCCAGTCTGGGTGGCCGTTAATGTAAGCGGTGTAGTGTTCAATTTGTGCGTCATAACTGGTCGCCTGTTCGTCGCTGTCTGTGGAAACGCGGCAGTAGGCAGCAACGCGGAGCTTCGGTTTTTCTTCGTCCTTGCTCTTTCGGGTATGCTTCCTCGCCGGAATGACGGTTACATTCTTACTGACCTCCATCTATATCCACCTCCGTTTCTATCAGGCTGTAGGAATATTCCGCCTGCTGGAATGGGTCGTCAAACCGCTCTCTGTCTTCGCTGATGCGGAAGGCAGTGGGATAGACGACCTCTTTTTTTGCTTTTAGTTCTCGGACTCGGCCGAGTTTTTCTGCCCGTCTGATACGTTCCGCTTCAGCAGCCGTAAATGTGTCCGGGTCGACAATCGCCGGGTAATATTCGTCACCGAGATAGCGCTTATTCTGGAGCATCCTGCTGATGCCTGCGTGGAATGCTATAATTTCAGCTTTTTTTGCTGCCGTTGCCAAAGAATCGCCGGTCAGATAGGACTGAAACAGGATTTTTATCCGCTCGGCAGATTGTTCATCAATCACGGCTTTTCCGTTTATAATCCGGTAACCGTATGGAGTGTGGCCCATTTATCTCACCAACCTTTCTTTCAGCGTAATGCCGCATTTTAATTCGAACCCTATTTCTGTTCGTGAATATACAAGAATCCGCTCCACGAAGCGAGTAAACAGTTCTCTGTCAAAGCCCTTCAGCATTGCCGCCTTTGTGGCGTATTGCAGGAGCTCGCTGACCTCATGCAGGTTAATATTGTCGCTGTTTATGAAGCGGGATATGGATTCTTTCTGGCGCTGTATGCGCTCGGCTTCTTGCAAAAGTTCGTTATTTCCCTTGTTGTAAACGGCAGGCTCAAGGTAGCCACGGGTCTGTAGTGTAACCAGCACCTTTCGCTGTTCCGCGTTTTCTTCGAGCTTTTTATCGAGGGTGTGCAGCTTTGCCACACTGTCTTCGGAGTTGATACCGCGAAGGCCCATTAATAAGGGCCTTAAAACGGTTTGGTGACCGAATATGAGCTTATTCACCATAGTTACAAACGCATATTCAAAATCAGACTCCGGGATGTATTTCATGGAACATTTCTTAGCGTCCTCTATATGATTGGTACAGCACCATGCGATATTATGCCTGCCGGTGGAGTGGATGCGACGCTTGAATTTGCCACCGCACTGACCGCAGATGATTTTGCCTGAAAACGGATATCGGTTTTGGTACTTATCCTGATATTTTTCCACGCCTTTTTCTTTGCCGTGCTGTTCAATGATAGCCTGCGCGGCATCGAAATCCTCATGGCTGATAATCGCATCATGATGATTTTTAATCAGGAACTGGTCTTTTTCACCGTAATTGTAGTGGCGGTTGAAGTGCATATCGGTGTAGGTTTTTTGAAAAATGGCATCGCCGGTGTATTTTTCATTACCGAGCATCCCGCGAATGGTTGTCGCCGTCCAGCGACCGCCTTTCTTGGATGGCACATCGCGGCGGTTCAGCTCATTTGCAATTTTGCCGGTACCCTTGCCGGAAAGAATTTCGAAGAAAATAAAACGGACTATTTCCGCCTGTGATTCGTTTATGACCAGCTTTCCATCAGCAGTATCGTAGCCGTAGGGCGGATAGGAAATCTTGAAGGTCCCATTTTGAAACCTACGCTTTACCGACCATTTGCTGTTTTCCGCAATAGAGACCGACTCATTTTCGGCCAGTCCACTCAGGATTGACAGCATGAGTTCACTTTCCATTGACCCGGTGTTTATATTTTCCTTCTCAAAGTAAATGAAAATGCCGAGGTCAAGCAGCTTCCTCACCAGTTCCAGACAGTCGGTTGTATTCCTTGCAAACCGGCTAATGGACTTTGTTACGATGAAGTCAATTTTCTTGTTCTCGCAGTCGGCAATCATGCGAAGCAGCTCCGGCCGCTTTTCCTTTTTTGTACCGGTGATGCCCTCGTCATAATAAAGCCCGGCAAAATCCCAGTCAGGATTTGATTTGATGTAGGATTCGTAGTGCTTTATCTGTGTGTCGAGACTGACCAGCTGATCATCACTATCGGTGGACACACGGCAGTAAGCCGCAACACGCAGTTTGGGAAGCTCTGTAAAATCAGACGTATTTTCATTGATTTTCGTTACCTTTTTCAATTTTTCACCTCCTTGTCAGTGTGACATATTACCTCTGAAGTTCAGTAATATCAACGGCTTTCGGGCATAATCTGTGCCAGAGCCGGTGAGAAAGATTTGCGGTTTAATGTGGTTATCTTGTTGAATTCCGACAAGGAAACAAGTCCGTTTTGGAGCATGAAAGAGAGTATCCGCTGTGCCCTTACATAATCTACTTCGCGCTGCAATTGCTCTTGCGGAACAGGTTTCTTTTCATAATTGATTTCTGGTATTACGCCAGTAATATTGGCCATGTATTTTTCCTCCAGTCTAAGAACCTCTGTCCTCACAACTCACTGGAAGATTTCAGGCTGTTTGGACGAAAAAAAAGCAAAAAAATAATGCCTACCAGAGAGATAATCTCCAGTAGGCATTACTGCGATGTGTATATGGTTACTCGCTATACTTGACAAAAGCGTCAGTGAAGCCAGCTGCCTTGACCTTACTGAGCATAGCATCGGCGTTTGCCTTGACGGAATATGCGCCGACCTGCACACGGTAATATTTCTTCGGTGTGTCAGATTCAGCGGTCGTTTCCGCTACCGCCAATCCAGCCTTGACTGCAGCGCGGAAGCTGTCCATGTTCTTTCCAAACTTCGGAAACCAGTGCATGACGTCGCCGTGATTACTGGCGATTCCCAGCTTCGCGCCCTCCGAGTGACAGATAATGTCCTTATCCGTCAGCCCATACTGCTTGCAGAGATATACGCAAAGCTCTACGGCTTCCTTGTAAACGGCAGAAAAATACGAGGCATCGGTCAGACCGTCCTCGCAGATTTCAAAGCCGATATGCGTATCATTACCGGAGCCTTTTGCACCGCTGCCGCAGTGCCAACCGCGCATATTCCACGGCAAGGTCTGGTACGTTGCGATGGAGCCGTCGGCAAGCTGGCCGATAAAACCGTGGACGCAGACCTGACGGCCGTCCGGCGTATTCTGGTTCCAGTGGTTGCCGTACTGATTTTTTCCAAGTAGTCCGTCATCCGGACTGACATAGCGTTTCAAATTGGGATTGTTCGCCCCGGTGGAATGCACCATGATACCCTTCGGCGTAATGGTTTTGCCTGCCCTGTAGCAGGCATTGTTCGTCAGAATGAGTTGATGCAGATTCATAAAAGCACCTCACAGTTTAAATGTAAGCCGCAAGCGCGGCCGGGTACAGATGGTAGGTAAACTTTAGATCGCAGTAAGCGGTCGCCGATGTGCCGTTGCTCCCAATGCGAGCGTATAGCCCGTAGCCGGCAGGTACTCTGCTTTGTCGCATAGCGATCTGAGCGTGCTGGGCCTCTGTGGAACTATCCGCGCCGAGTGGCGTGCTTCTCGAGATGCGGGTAAAGGTCTGCTCGTCGTTTGAAATATAGAAGTCCAGCTCTTTTTCGGTGGTATCCGATTGGCGGCAGATCGTGACCAGGTGGCAGTCGTAGGGCACCGGGATAAGCGGATCGTCCTGACCGCCGATTACAATGCTGCCGATGGGCAGAATGGTATGCATAGGCCCTCTGATGCTGCTTGTGCCGCCCGAGCCGAGAGTATTGCCTGACAAAACATACCGCAGGTGCGGCATCCGAATGAAAACATTGATGGTTGACGCGGCGGTGGAGGTCAGAGTCAAAGCAGTGTTGACGTCCTCAGCTTTTTCCAGCAGGAACAGGCTTTCTCCGGGAGCAACGGAAATGTCCCCAATGGAAAACCTCTGCTTTGTCCAGTAGCCTGTACAGGTGGGGTGCGGATTTGTTCCGCTGCCGTATGCGATGTTTCCCGCATCCTGAACGCCCCGTATGGCTTCGGCAATCTTTTTGACAGTGTCGCTGAGATTACTCTGAATCAGTACCTGCACGGTATTTGCCGCCGGACTTCCAAGCGCCGCAACGAACAAATAGGTTACGCTGTCCATCACCATATTGCTGCCTGCCGATATTCCGGTAAAGGTGATGGACGCTCTGCGGCTCGCCATGTCCGGTGCCGAGGCAGTCTCCACCGGGTGCAGGTGATTGAGGATAATCCCCGTTCGGGTATACAGCATGTCACGCATACTTTCCATCTGGTCATGCGTGGTTCCGAGCAGAGTATAGTCATCATTTAACAGGTTGTACGTGAGATTAAGCAGCGCGTAGGTGTCATTCACATCAATTGCGGCGAGCGCTGTCAGCACCTGATTCAGCCATTCCTGCGCGGGCGGCTCCGGCGGTTCGACAATCCCGTCCGCGAGAGCCTCCTCCACGATGGTGAGTACCCGCACGCTTTTCCCGACAACATCTTCATGGGTGACCCTGATCTCGAGCTGCCCCACGCCGACAACTTCAGTTTCCGTTGAACCGGGCGACCATGTCAGCACACCGTCCGCATAGCTTGTAACTACTGGATAAGCGACGCCGTCCGGCCGTTTGTAAATGGCGGTCAACGTCTCGCCGGGATATTCGTCACCAAGCAGGCTGGAGACATCAAACTCCAGATTGCGAAAATGGTTCTCGCCCTGCCGACCGATGAATACTGTCGCGGCTTTTGTTAAATCAATCATGCTCCATCACCCGGCCTTGACGAGTCGTCGCTCCGCCCGTGAAGCTGCTCCAGCGCCGCCTTGAGCTTTTCGGGAATAGGTAGCCCCAGATGCGCCGCATTTTCCAGCATGGACACACCTTCGTTGGAACAGTAGAAAAAGATGACGGCGGTACGCAGAACCTCGCCGTTGCCGATGAGATAGATGTCCATGATGTGCGCGACGCCAACCATTACAAAAATCAGCACCTTCTTGCAGATGCCCTTGAAGCCGACCTCGCTGGACAGCTTTTTGTCCGCTATGGCGCGCATGACGCCGGTGATGTAGTCCACAACTACGAACACAAGCAGCGCATACAAAAAGCCGTCAAAGCCGCCGAAAAACCAGCCGAAGAAGCCTCCGGCCGCTGCCGCCAATACTTGAATCCAGTTCCATACTTCTTTCATTGGGAGTCCTCCTTTTTGTTTTGAATATAAAAAATGCGCCCCGCAACCGCAAAGGCGCATCATCCACACTGTGTTAAAGAGTTAGAATTAAATTATGAATTTGCTGTATCACATCCGCTTTTGGCCGTCCTGCTCCGATGGACAGCCAAGTTAAGGGCGGGATATCAAAAGACGATGAGGAATCGAAACTGTTGACCGCCGTAATGACAGGCTCGATGGCTTTTCGAAGCTCCGTGATGTGGAATGGCCAGTTCTTGACCGTGGTTTTTCCAACTGTAATTTCCTCACTCCAAGTTGCAGGAGACAGGCCATAATAGCTTCGTACCATGTTTACAGCGGTTCGGAGTGTCTGGATATGCGCCGCCTTCACATGGGTTTCGTTCGCGGTAATTGTCTCGAATGGCGTCGTCAGTATTGTAAAAGTGCGGACAACCTCCGGACTTGCCGACTCGATATCGCTGTCAAGGCAGCGAATGGTAATGGAATGACTTCCCGCCGCCAGCGTTTCCGCCTGATACACTGTTTTAACGCCGTTCCCAAGGTATCCGTTCGTGGAAAATCGCTCTGGATTATCCACACTGTTGATCCAAGTGCCCGTATCGATTTTTACTTCCACAATCTGCGACTGGCCGTCCGGTTCGACACCCGTTGTAATCATAAAACGTGGAGTGGTATTGTAACTGGACCCGCTGGACGACGGGCAGACGATTACAGGAGCAGATGGAGGACTGTTTTTCTTTACCGTCCCGCTGATTACATAAGCGGAAACCGCGTCTAAAGTATCGGTAACACTGATACGGTAACGAGTATACGTTCCGGCTATCTGGGAAGCGTTCGCCGAATACGTTCCCGAGGTGGAACTTGAAACAACAATTGTAAGAGCCTCGTATGCCGACCAGTTCGTTCCATCCGTGGAGGTTGACCGCTGGATGACGTACTGTTTGATGGCGCTGGTTCCAGGAGCTGCTCCGCTCCACGCAAGCGTTACGACGACGCCTTCATAAATCGCGGGTGCGGCTGTAAAAGATGTCGGCGGCGTTGGCAGCGTATTTCTGCGAACAGTATTGCTGGACACCGTCCAGTCCGAATAAAAACTTACACCGGCAGCACCGCGCGTCCGTATCCGAAACCGGCGATAATTGCCCCTCGTGGCCGGTGGGCTGACACTCAAGCTACCATTTGTCGCCGAGGTGCTCACCGTGGTCAGAGCCGTCCAATCGCCCCAGCTGCTGTTGTCGGGTGAGTCGCTGTACTGTATCTCATAAGACGTGATGGCATTGCCCGCGCCATTAGCTGCGCCACTCCACGAGAGAGTGACGTTTCCTTCAGCTAATGCCGCGCTTACTGAGCAGACGGTCGGCGCTCCGCAAGCTGTTACGTCGCAGTAGATGCTGTTACTGATTTTTTCGACCGAATAGACATCAAAGGTGTCGATTGTCCAGATACCAAACTGCGTATAGGTCCCCGGTGTGCTTGATACAACCGGGTTGTAGCTGCCACCGCTGGCGGACAGTATCAGAATGGTCAGCACATTCCATGCACTCCAGGTACTGTTGTCCAATGATGTGCGGCTGGCGATCTGGTAGCCCTTTACCGGGCTGGTGCCGCCGGAGGCTCCGCTCCAAGTCAGCGTTATCGTCTCATTGCTGTATTCAGCGGGAGAAGCAACGGCTGACGCAGCGGGACTCGGTGCCGTATTCCTGCGGACGGAGTTCGTGGATACTTTCCAGCCGGAGTAATAACTTGCTCCTGCCGTACCACGCGTCCGCACCTGGAATCTGCGGTAATTCCCGCGCGTCGAAGGCGGATCAACTGATACACTGCCGCTTGTAGCTGTGGTATTCACCGTTGTCAGTGCAGTCCAGGCTCCCCATGTGAGATTGTCAGTGGAATCACTGTACTGGATTTCATAACTGGAAATTGTATTGTTTATGCCGCTGGAAGCTCCGCTCCAGGAAAGAGTCACGGTTCCTTCCGCAAGTATTGGGCTAACCGAGCAGGAGGTCGGTGCTCCGCAGGCCGTGGTCAGAAGAGCCGAACTTAACACGGTGTAGCTTGAGTTATCGATTACGCCGGATGTCAGGGGCAGTCTTCCATCCGACACTACCTGAAAGCGCACGCCCTGCGCGGTGTTTCCCGTAGTGGAAGCACATGTGACCGAAACATATCTGAGCCTCGGCGTGGTTCCGTCCCAGTCGTCGCCATCTGCCGCCTTGATGCGCACTTGTGCAGATGAACCGTTTACCGTCATGGTACAGAGCAGGGCGTAGCCGCTGTGGATGTAGGAGCCAGAGGAACCCAGCGCGGCGGAAATGGTGAAGTTATAGGTCATCTGGCTATTGTTCGGCCGGCACTTAGAATAGGTAATGGTGTAATAGACGGTTGGGCTTGAACCTGCTTGCAACGTTACACCGTAAATATCCGCCATCGTCGTTCACCTCCTCATTCATAGACTGCTGTCACAAGAGAATTGACCAGCCCGCAAAGGCTGGTATTCAGCCGGGTGTCGGTGATGTTATTTGTGGCTATTGATGTTGCGGCGGCCGGTATCAGCACATCGGCGATGCCAAGTTCATAGACGTCGCTGGTTCTTGTCAGCGCTGGAGCTGACGGCGTCGCGGCGGGAGTACCGTCAACAACGGCAAGCTGAATATTCCGGCTGACCTGGCTTAAACGAACCACAATCCGGTCAATTCGGGGGTTGCTACCGTTTGCCGTAGTGAGCGGAAGGTTTAGGTCGTCTGTATTTTCATACCGGTATCCGTTAATCCAAGCGCTGCCTGCCGCCACGCTCACCGCCAGCCCGTTTCCGGGCGTTGCCTGCAGGTTCGTCGCCGATGCGTAGAATACGCCGTTCGACACAAGGCTTCCGAAATATGCCGCGAAATCCGTCGCGTCATAGACTCTGTCTCCATCCGACGAGTTAAAAAATCCGCTTTTCTCCATGCGCTGTTTCCTCCTTGTTTAGCTGGTTTTTGTATATTCAATTATCACGTAGCCCGTATATGCGGTTCGGTCATTTCCGGGCTCGACGATAATATTGGTGGTATCCGCGTAGAGACCAATCTGGGAAGCAAAGTTGTTGTATCGTGCAAGCGGTAACGGCAGGAACACCGTCCCGTTTGTAGCGAAGCCTGATAAACTCACAACCGTGCTGAGATTGGATATACCGTGCGCTACGCTTCCCGGCACCGCATTCGGAAGATAGCCGAGATTGATTTCTTTTCGGTAAATGGTCTTACCATCTATCCATAGGCGTCCGGTGTTTTGTTCTGTTGCGGAGTAATCGGTCAGCGCAGACGCAATTTTGACAGCGGTAATGGTGCGGTCCGCAATCTTTACTCCGGTGACCGCTCCGGTTGCAATCCGCGTTGTAGTGATAGGCTCATTGTTGATATTCAGCCAGTTCGCCTCGCCGGATGGATTGTTGTAAACGAAAATGGAAATCACATAAAACGTCATGGTATTGCGGGATATGAAGAAGCCCATTGCCCGTTGGTATCCGCTTCCTGTATTGTCACCATTGTGCTTTACCAGAAAGACATGACCGTCATCACTTGGCTGGTCGCTGAATTTGTTGCCGCTCCACGAGGTGAAATACAACGAATCTCCAGGTTCCATATGATGCAGGGCATATTGTCCAACCGATATCGTGCCTGCACCCACGGTTATTTCAAGCGCGGGCAGCTTTCCATATAAGTTGTTCACGGTGGCTGTAAAGGTTTCTCCCTGAATTTCCGGGTCCACCTCCGACAGATTTCCCAGCGTTTCCTCTACAGCGTCAAGAGCCTCCGTTACTTCGGCTATCCCGGTTGGAGCCGACAGTGCTGTTTTGACCTCGCTCATGTCGGAACGGATCTTCTGCGCTATTGTTAACTCGGCCTTGCCAAATACAACGCTGATACTCAGACCGTCCGCGTCGTAAGTTTCTTCAATTTCGGCGATGCGCGTCGTCATGGATACGCCCCACGCCTTGGAAATGACTTTAACGGTCTGTCCAAGGTCAAAATCTGTCTTGTAGGTCAAGTTGCCGTGAGGGTTCACCGACGTGTCGAACGAATAACGGATTCCCTGTTCGCTCAGCTTGCTCTGTCCCCGGAAGATCAGCGCGTCGGTATAACCTGTGCCAAAATCTGCCGCCTGCAGGTCCTTGGCATCCACGAAAATTTCTCGCCGGGTCTCTCCGGAGCCGCTTGTAATAGCGACAAATGTACGGCTTTCGCCTTCACCCTCGCCGCCGATGAGAGCGGTGTTGGCGTAATCCGCCGCACTCTCTGTATAGCTCTGTTCCGTTAGATTTTCATATTCCTTGGAGAACACTGCCTGGGAGTCGGTGCCTTTATACAGTGTTACGGTAAAAAGGTGCGTTGCCGGAGTGAACACGGTCTTAATGCCAATTTCTGAAGCACCGCACAGTTCCGTTACCACATCCATCAGGCCCCGGTATGATATCTGGGTGTTGACGGGTACGCTCAGGTTCGGGGACGAGAAGACTATACCGTCGATTTGCCGCGCCGTATCAGTAGGACTGATGAGATTATTATTTAAAAGCTGCTCCACACAGGCGGAAAGATCACCTGACAGTACCTCCGTTTGCCAGACAATACGCCGGGAAAGAAAAGAGGTTGCAAAACGACCGCTTGCCGTGATGATTTCCTGTTCTGCCTGAACCATTTCCAGGTGTTCAATGATTCCGACTTCCTCATCGTCGTTCTTCCAGATAAAGTTACCTTCTTGCAGGAGCGTGGTATTTTCCGGTGTCGCTATGGCCCGCAGTTCGAAGGAACCGCACTGGGAATAACGCCTCGTCCAGCGCAGATATTCAAAGGATTCCACAATGCCTGTAAGCTCCCGGTCTGAATTATAGATATATAGTTCCATCCTTACACCCCCAGAAACTGTGGCCGATAATAAATGCTGACCTCCAGTAGTTCCATATTGACTGAAGCGTCATAACGCAAAGTATTCACCCCGGCGGCAAGCTGGAAAAACGCCGACCCGGTATCCAATAGAGAGAATGCGTTTGTTACTGTCGAGCCGTCAACGCTGACCACGCGCTTTCCGGCAAAATGCGTGTATACCCGGAGTTCATCCCCGATGCTCATTGTCGTGAGGAGCCGGATATATTCCCCTGTGTCCATATTCAGCAGTTCCGGATTTGTCACCGTACCCAGCGCCCGGAACACAATTTCACAGCCGCATGAAACATCGCCAATGTTATCTACCGTGATAATCTGACTGGGCTGACGCATTCCGAATTCCATGCCGCTTTCCGGTATATCCAGTTCGAATTCGAACATTGGTATCCATGATGCCAGTTCCTCGCGAACCTCATTCTGCGTCTCGAAGAACGGAGATGGGCAGAGTAAACTGACAAAAAATCCGGGTATCCGCTGCCGGGTGGAAACTGTAAAGCCCGCTTCCTCAACGACACAGGCAATTTGCCGCTCCCGGTACAGGAGCGTCCCGTTCACCTTGGGGCTGAATATTTGAAGAAAGGTGTGCCTTCGTGCGTAGGCTTCATCAGGTGTGTCCGCGATGACTGTGCCTTCCAGCGTGATATTGCGCATATCCAGTGTTGAGGAGATGTAAAAAGCGCCGTCCTGATCCGGTGCCTTGAACGTGTTAACGGTCTGACGAATGTCGCCAGCACCGTCTATTTTTTTAAGAAAATACGGGCGGCCTTGTTTGAGCGTGATGCTTTTGCCATTTGCATTGATATAGGTTAGTTCCATAACCGTCCCTCCTTTAATACTCCAGTGCCAGCTTGCGCGATAGGTTCTTGAATTCTCTTGCCAGTTCCTTTTCGGACAGTGCTTTCGGCGTCACTACGGAGATGTTCTGCGTAATGTTCGTGCCGGGAACAGATCCGCTTTGCCCGGACATGTCGCCGGTACTGAAATCGAAGCGTGTGGGGATGGCGTTCTGCATATCCCGTGAAACGGCGGACATGGCGTCCTCGAAGCCCACACCGATGCCTTCACCCATGTTCTTACCAAGCCCGGCAAAAAGAGTGGAGGGAGAGTGGATGCCGAAGAAGTCCTTGATACGGTTTACAATCCCACCGAAAAAGCTGCTGATTTTGTTCCACAGCCATGCGCCCGCGTCCGAGATGCCCTGCCACAACCCTTTGATGAGGTTGCCGCCAACCTGAGCCATCTGCCCAATATAGCTGGCGAACGCTTTAACCAATCCCGTGATAATCTGCGGAACCGCCTTGACCACCTCGACGATGATTTTCGGCAGGTTCGCAATCAAAGCAACAAGCAGCTGAACGCCCGCAAGGATAATCTTATCGATGTTCCCGACGATGGCGTTCACCAAACTGCCGACAATCTGCGGGATAGCCTTGACCACCGTTGTAATGATAAGGGGTAGGTTTTTAATCAGCGATATGAGGAGTCGCACCCCCGCATCGATAATGAGTGGGATAGATTGAATGACTGCCGTAATAATCCCGTCGATGATTTGCGGTATGGCTTCCACAATTGCCTCGATAATTACAGGCAGCGCCTCAACCAGAGAGGTCAGCAGCTGAATGCCCGCGTCGATAATCTGTGGTATCGCCGCGATGATAAAGGAAACGATGGCAGTAATAATCGAAGGCAGGGCGGCGATTAACTGCGGAATCGCATCTAGCAGACCCTGGGCAAGCCCAAGAATGAGCTGCAGTGCCGCATCCAGAATCATGGGAAGGTTATCCGCCAAGCCTTGAACGATAGTTGAGACCGCGCTTACTGCCGCTGGGATAAGTTTTGGCAAAGCTGAGCCGATGCCGCCGACAAGAGCCGTTACCAATTGAACCGCCGCGTCGACGAGAAGTGGAAGACTGTCAATCAGCGCTCCGACTATTGTCATCACAGCGTCTACGGCTGCGGGGATGAGTTCGGGCAGGAGCGATAAAATCGTGTTCAGTACCTGCGTGAAGATGTTCGTCACCGTTTCAAGCAGCAAAGGAAGAAGGTCACCGACCGCCTGCAAAATTGCTCCCGTTGCTTGCGGGAGTGCCGCAACGATGTTTTCAAGTACCGGCACGACATTCTTTACTACAGCTTGGAACGCGTCCACAAGGTTCTGCGTCAGATTCGTCATATCAGCATCTGCGTTGCCAAGTCCCGCCGTAAACGAAGATAGGGCTGCCTGCAGCAATCCGATAGAGCCGCTGATGGTTTGCGTGGATTCCCTTGCAAAGTTGCCGGCGTACTGCTCCGTGTTCTCGAAGAACATCTGCATGGCGACTTCGGCTTTTTCGGCATTGCTCGCGCTATTCCATACGAAATCCAGACCCTTCGAGGCGGCGTACGCCTGAATGCTGGTCGCGTTCATTGCAACGCCCAAATTGTCCATCATGGTAAAGTTGCCCTTCGCCGCACCGGTGACGGCTTCCATGGCGGTGGACATATCGATGCCCATGACTGATGCCATATCTGCAGCACGTTGCATGGCCTTTTCAGTCAGCTCCAGACTTTTTTGCTGTGCGATGCCGGAACCCTGAAACAGAGCACCCATTTTGTTGGCCGTAGCTAGATATTCCGACTGGGATACACCGAGATTTTTATACGCTTCCTCGCCTGTTTTTTGAATTGATGCGGCATATGCGCCGAAGACCGCTTCCGAGCCTCCGAGATTCTGTTCCAGCTCGCCGAACTGCTGCACGACTTCTTTGCCCAGCTTGATTGCCGCCGCGCCTGCCGCAACAGCCACCGCACCTATCGTTACGCCGATGCCTTTGAGGACACCTCCCAGCTTTTCAAACCTCGGACCGGATTTCTCCGCTTCGTCAGCGGTGTCCTTCAGTTCGTCGCCAAGATTGTCGGTAGCTTCCGTCGACTGTGCAAGCTCGCGCTCCATGCCGTTAAGCTCCGCCTGTGCCTTGTTCAGCTGAATCTGCCAGTTTTGGGTGCGGCGGTCATTTTCACCGAAGGATTCAGAGGCGTTCTGCAGGGCGGCACGCAAGGTTTCAATCTTGCTTTTCTGCGCGTCGATTTCCTTATTTAGGACTTCATTGCGTGAGGTGAGCGCCTGTACGGATTTGTCGTTTTTATCAAACTGGCTGGTGACCAGCTGCATTTCAGAACCGAGTACCTTGAAGCTCTGGTTGATATCCGAAAGCGCCTTTTTAAACTCGCGCTCGCCCTCAACGCCGATTTTTAAGCCGAAATTGTCCGCCATTTCTGCTCACCTCCTTAGATTCCGGGCGGAATGATATCGTCGATCGTCCGTGTTTTCTTCGGCTTTTCCATGCCGAGAAACTGTTTGTGGCAGGCCCACAGGTCCAGAAACAGGCCGATGGGCATGAGCCAGAATTCCTCCGAGCCCATACCCATCTGCACCGTTCCGTAATAAAGAAGTCGAGTAAAGGTTTCCGCGTCAGTTTGCTGACACAGTCCGTCTACTCGACTTGCGCGTTTTTTAAGGAGGTTTCGTCCTCACTTTCCACGTTGCGCTTGGTGCCTTTGAACATTGCCTCTGTAATCGCATTTTTGTAGGCCGCCAAATCAAGCGGTGAGGTGAGAAGCTCTACCTCTTCCTCTGTCAGGAGCTCCTGCGGGGCATCCTTGTTTTTGAGGTTATGAATTAAAACAGACTGGTTAGCGAGCAGGGTTAAAAGCCACACGATCTCATCCAGCGCCATTTCAAAATTTTCTGATTTCATAAGCTTCTCGCCAAGGTTCTCCAACCCGCCGTACCGTCCTGCAATCGCCTTGGTTGCGCGGGTGGTCAGTACCAGTTCATATTCCTTGCCGCCAATATTGATAGCGGCGCTTCTTTCAGCGGTATTTGTAAAAATGACGTTATCCATTCAGAATCCTCCTTACGGCTCCGGTGTATAGACCGGTTCATAAACCTCGGTGAACCAACCGGTGATTGTAGCGGAAGCAACTCCGGCGTCGCCTTCGGTAACCTCCGCTTTCCACGGATGTTTGCCAAAAGCATCCAGCTTATTGCGGCGCATGACCGTCCCTTCGATAGTCGGCGTGGAGAAAGTGATGGAGTCTGCCTTGGTCTGCAGATTGGTCGCTGGCAGGCCGAATTTTACGCGGTAAAGCCAGAAATAACGGTAGGTACCGTTTGCTTTCTTTGCGCGGAAGCCTACCGCGACAGGCGTTCCCACATTTTCACTGGCGGAGATCAGTACGCCGTTATCGTCTGTGGATGCGCCGGTCAGATCCGCCGCTGCCGTGGGGCCGATGTCGTCAACGCCGAGGGTGAGCGTACCGCTGTTGAAGTCTTTCACCACTTCGGCGGCACCGTCGTCAGCGTATAATATTGCCTCCACCAGTTCCACCGAGAGTTCGGCGGTGATGGCTTTGGCAAGCACCAAAGGCGTAGAGTAGGTTTCTTCGCCGTTGGAATCCTCGGTTATTTTTGAATAATACAGTTTATCAAGACCGATTGTCGCCATAATTTATTCCTCCGTTTCGTATGATTTTTCCACATCAATGGCGTAGTGGTGGTAGCCGGTATCGTCCTCATGGCCGATATACCGGCGGTCGGTAATCGTAAATTCTGCTCCCAGAAGCAGCGCTGTTATCTGCCTTTTCCTCTGGAGGTAGTTGCCTTTGGAAAACAGCGAAATCCGCACTTCGGAGATATCGAAGAGCGGTGTGTTATTTCCAAACAGGGCAAATTCGTCCGTCATGGGTGTGAATACAAGGTATTCGTCGGGAGGAACGCCGGAAAAAACGCCCGTTTCCACAGGGAGAACAGGCGAAAGCAATGTGTTCAATTCTGTTAAAATGCTCATATTCCGTCGACCTCCTCCTGAAGCTTTGACTTCATGGTTTCAATGCAGGCGCTTTTGCTCTGAGTCCTTGCGGGCTTTAAAAAAGGCTTGGGCGGCTGGCCGGATTTGCCGTATTCGAGAATGTTGGCAATTTTGGCGTTGGAGTTCCCATCAGAGCGCGGCTCGGCAAAACCAATTTTAACATCCCAGTTACCGTTCCGGTTCTGCTTGGCTGGAGAAAGCCCGAGGGAGCGTTCCAGTTCGCCGGTGGAGCGGCTTTTTTCCTTTGTGCCGCTGCCGACTGCACTTGACAGATTCGACTTCACTTTGGTCAGAACAACCTCGCCACCAGCTTCCAACACTTTGGGGATTATTACGTCTGTTTGGTCAGCTAGCCGGGAAACCTTCAAAAGAAATTCCTCCGGCATCTTAATTTGGGCTTTTGCCATTACCTCACCGTCCCTTCCTGCTTTTCTGCGAGCACTTCGACATACATCCCACGCCCGCGAACATCCTCCGCGCTGATAATTCGATATTGCTCACCACCGCAGACGATAAACAGAGAGGTTGTTATCTCTACGCTGGGAATCTTCCGAAAACGAAAGAGGGCCGTTGCTTCGCTGAACGCCGCCATATTTGCCCATCGCTCGTTTCCGTGGCGGTCTTCTTTGTATGCGCGGACGGAAGCAACAACATGGTCACCGTTAGTAACAAAGCCGTCCGCGTCCTTCACCGGGGCGGCGGAGATGATGTCAATCTGAGTGTTCATCTTGCCAAAGGACATAATTACACCTTCCAATCTCGGTCAAGCCGAAGAAGCATATTGACCGTCTCCCACACCTGCTGACCCGCCTGCACGCTATCACCAAAAAAGCCGGCTGTGCTGCCGTCCCGACTTTCGTAAAAGAAGGACGACAGCATAATCACGGCTTGCTCTGTGGTGGACGGCATGGAAGTTTCCTCATAATAGCCCTTAGCAACGTGCTGGTAACTTTCGGCATAGGAGACGGCGGCGGCAATATAGCTCAGCAGCAGGCCGTCGTCCTCGTCGTGTGACAAAATAAGGTGCGCTTTGACTTTGGGGAGAAGGTTATCTGTCGTCATGCCATCCGCCTCCTTTGGGTTATTCTTCGTCCGCCGCCATCAAACCCGCCGCTTTCAGCTTGGCAAGCAGGGCGTTGAAGTCCGTAACCAGACCAGCGGCATCGGTCGCGGTGCTGTCCGCCTGATTTTCCGCAGCAGGAAGCCCCGTCACCGAGGCTCCCTCCAGAATTTCCAGTGTTCCGCCGATGACGGTTTTTTCTCCGCCCTGCTCGGTGTAGTTTTTTGCGTTATAGTCACTCATAGGTCAGCCCTCCTTAAGCATGCTGCTTGAGCAGCTTGATACCTTCTGGCAGTACGGTTTTACCGTCCACACGCTGGAAAGCGTAGAAGCCGGTCTGAAGGTTGGCGATATGCAGTTCGTCCGCACGGCGCACGGTTCTGCCGCTGCGGTCGGCAATCCAGTAGTTCTGGAAATCACCGAAAGCAACGGTATATGCACCTGCCGAAATGGTCGGAGCATACTGGGAGACATACACCGGGAAACCGAGTAGACGGTCGGGCTGACCCGCCTGCAGCGACGGCTGCCACATATATGCGCCGTTGCCGTCCTTCAGTTTGCGGATGCCCGCGAGAGTGGCGCTGCTCAAAACAAACACGGCATTTTTCTTGTAACCGTCCTTGAGGGAATAGGTTAGGTCGATGATTTCATCAGCCTTAATATCCGCCGCAGTTGCGGTGGTCACACCGACGTCGCCGCCGCTCGCAGTGAAGATGCCCGTGGGCTGACCGCTGCCGTTACCGACGCAGAATGCCTGCTCTTCCTTCGCTGCAAAAGCGCGTGCGAAGTTGTCGATGAGGTAGGCTTCGAGGTCAAACATGGAATCCTGAAGCAGTTCCTCTGAAACCAGCGCCGCCGCGCGGAGCGTATAAGCGTCAAGGGAGAGCTGATTGAAGGTAGGAGTGCTGGGCGTAAACGTACCGCTTTCTGCTACCCAGTCGGCGGACACATCGGTGAGTGCGACGTTAATTCTGTGCGGTGCTGCGGTGGTGATAACCTTTGCCAGAGAACGAATTACATTCTCACGGGCAAGTGCCTGCACAAGGGTGCTGTCGAATTCCACCGGAACGATATAGCCGCCGGTAGAAGGAGTGCCTTCCTCCATAACGTTGTGAATCGGTCGCTTACCGCGCACGATGTTTAAGAAATCCTCACGGTATTCGGCGGTTGCTCTGGGGCTGATGGGCTTTCCGTTCTGTGCGTTGGGTTTTGCCGTAATGGGAGAGCTGGTCGGCTGGGCCATAGCGGCGTCTCTTGCCACGCGGTCTTCCTCAATGGCAATCTGATGCGCCATTGCGTCCAC
Organism: Caproicibacterium sp. BJN0003; assembly: GCF_026314295.1. Taxonomy (NCBI): domain Bacteria; kingdom Bacillati; phylum Bacillota; class Clostridia; order Eubacteriales; family Oscillospiraceae; genus Caproicibacterium; species Caproicibacterium sp. BJN0003. The sequence goes on along the minus strand of NZ_CP111108.1, from coordinate 1,663,535 downwards.
ATCCGCGAGCATCTTGTCATAGGTTGTGTTGTCTTCGGGAGAGAGAACGCCATCCTTGGCGCGCGTATCGAGGAACGCCTTTGCCGCGTCCCATGCTTTTGCGCGTTTTTCACGCATTTCGAGTACCTTTTTCATAATCAAATACCTCCGTTAAATGTATTTACGGGCTTGCAGTTTCTGCATAGCCACTTCAATGGAAACGCCGGTCGGCGCATTCTGCTTCCTTTGCTCCGGCTTTGGAGCGGATTTAGAGATGAGCTTGTTCATAAGCGAATTGGTAACCGCCCTGCGGGAAAACGCAAAGACCACATCATCAGTATGACCACGCTTGGAGTCCTCCAAGATGCCGTCTGCGAAGCCCAGCTCGATAGCTTTGTTCGCATTCATCCAGGTTTCGCCATCCATGAGATGTGAAATTTTCGCTCTCGACTGCCCGGTTTTGATTTCATAGGCGTTGATGATGCTTTCCTTGACCTCGTCCAGCATGGCGATGGCCTTCTGCATTTCCTCGGTATCGCCAATAGCAATTGACATCGGATTGTGAATCATCAACAGTGCCGTTGGAGCCATGAGCACCTGTGTACCCGCCATTGCGATGACCGAAGCGGCACTCGCCGCCAGACCGTCAATTTTTACTGTGACATTGCCTGTGTAGTCCATGAGCATGGTGTAAATCTGTGAAGCTGCCACGCAGTCCCCGCCGGGAGAGTTGATCCATACGACAATATCTCCGCTGCCGGAAAACAGCTCATCCTTGAACATTCTGGGTGTGATTTCATCGTCCCACCAGCTTTCGTCCGCAATGGTGCCGTCGAGGTAAAGAGTACGGACGCCCAATTCATCATCGTTTTCCCAGTTCCAGAAATGCGTTTTGTCACGTGCCCTGACGGGAACTTTGCCTGGGCTTTGCGCCCGATTTGTTTTGTCCATCTGAGGTTTCCTCCGTTTCTGTTATAGTTGTGTTTGCGAATGCACCGGCGTCCTGCAATTTGGTCATCGCGCCATTGATAAGGTATAGGTCGCCGCCGAGCTCCGCTGGTATCCGGTCGAGATTCTCAAGCTGTCTGATATCGTTTGCGCTCATCCAGCCGTTCTGCCGGGCTGTCGCGTAACCTGTCATGCGGCTGGCGTAGTCGCCGCGAAGCAGTCCGTCCACATTAAATTTTGTAAACACATCACGCTTTTCGCTTTCAAGCAGGAGCGACTTATTCATTGCCTGTTCCCAGCGAACGACCCACGGGTCGAGCGTGTATTTCACAAACTCCAGCGACTGCTGCTCAATATTAGAAAAGCTCGACTTCTCGAGATCCGCCAACATATGGGGCGGGACCCTGAAAATTCGAGCTATCTCATTGATCTGAAATTTCCGCGTCTCCAAAAACTGCGCCTGTTCGGGAGAAATGGCGATAGGCGTATACTTGAGCCCTTCCTCAAGTACGGCTATTTTGTTGCTGTTGACGCTGCCGCCAAAGGTGGACTGCCAGCTTTGCCTTATCCGCTCCGGGTCCTTTATGGTGCCGGGGTGCTCCAACACGCCGCTGGGTGCCGCGCCGTTGGCGAAAAATTTAGCACCGTATTCCTCGGCGGCGATAGCAAGTCCTACGGCGTTTTTTGCCATTGCAATCGGCGAGTAGCCGACCAGTCCGTCAAAGCCTAAACCGAGAATGTGCAGCACATCGCTTGGTGCGAGGATGACATCGCTCGGCTTGTTCCTGCTGACCTCCGGCGCGTCATCGCTATTTTTTCTGTAGCGGTAATACAGCCGTCCCTGCGAATCCCGGTCAACAGTCATGCGGTCAGGCATGAGGGGATATAGCGCCACGACATCGCCGCGAGCGTTTCGGATAATCTGTGCGTACCCATTGCCTGTCAGCAGCAGATGGTTCATCATGGTCTCCCGGAAAACAAACGAAGTCATTTCCGGGTTAGGTTCATCGTGCAGCACACGCCACAGCGGGTGGTCAAGATATTTGTCCTTGCTGCCATCATTTCCGTATTTATATACAAATAGCGGCAGGCCCGCGATTGCTTCGGATAATATACGGACGCAAGAGTAAACAGCTGTCATTTGCATGGCCGTTCTTTCATTAACGACCTTGCCGGAGGACGAGCCGCCCCACAAAAAGCTGGTGCTGCCTAAGTTCTTAGGCTTATCACGGGCTTTGAAAATTCCTTGAAAGATGTTCATAGGCAGTTCCCTCCAATTAAAAAACGAGCAGTCCGCGTGTGTCATACACGCTTTCGCCCGTATCGTTGCCGCAGCGAATCGCCCGGTCAAGCGCCATAATAGTGGCGACTGCGCCGTCAATTTTCTCTGTGGATTTTTCCTTATCTGCTTTGATATTTCCAGCCGGGTCGGTGCGGATATAGATGTTGTCCATCATCCAACGGAGTACCGGGTGGCCGCCGTGGGCGAGCTTTTCTTCCAGCGTCAGCTTCATCAGTTCTTTGGTCGGAGGGCTCATATCCTTAAAACCCTGTCCGAACGGCACGACCGAAAAGCCGAGCGTTTCAAGATTCTGTGTCATTTGCACTGCGCCCCAGCGGTCGAACGCGATTTCACGGATGTTGTATTTTTCGCCGAGGGATTCAATAAACTGCTCGATGTAGCCGTAATGCACTACATTGCCCTCGGTGGTTTGCAGAAAGTCCTGCTTTTTCCAGACATCATAGTTCACATGGTCGCGCCAAACACGTAGGTCGATATTGTCCTCCGGTATCCAAAAGTACGGTAGAATGCTGTACTTATCTTCCTCGTCGATGGGTGGAAACACTAACACGAACGCCGTAATGTCGGTAGAGGACGAAAGGTCAAGTCCTCCATAACAGACGCGCCCTTCGAGTGATTTTTCATCCACGGGGAATGCGCAGGCATCCCATTTGTCCATTGGCATCCAGCGCACCGCCTGTTTGACCCATTGGTTCAGTCGGAGCTGCCGGAAGCTGTTTTCCTCGGCAGGGTTTTGCCTTGCCGATTCAAATGCAGCTCTGACCTTATCCATCCCTACCGTGATGCCAAGGGAGGGATTTGCTTTTTTCCACACCTTGGGGTCTGTCCAATCGTCCTCCTGCGCCGCGCCGTAAATTACCGGGTAGAAGGTAGGGTCGTGCTTTCTGCCATCAATAATATCCAGTGCCTTCTGATGTACCTCCCAACAGATGCTGTTCTGGTTATCCCCAGCAGTGGTGATCAAAAAATACAGCGGCTGCATTCTCGCATCGCCGCTGCCCTTGGTCATAACGTCATATAGTTTTCTGTTTGGCTGGGTATGCAGCTCATCAAATACAACGCCGTGGGTGTTAAAACCGTGCTTGTTTCCGACGTCGGCGGACAGCACCTGATAGATGCTGCCGGTCGGCTGATAGATGAGCCGTTTGGTTGCGTCTAGAATTTTGACACGCTTGGAGAGCGCCGGACACATTCGCACCATATCTGCCGCCACGTTGAAAACGATGGACGCTTGATTTCGGTCTGCGGCACATCCATAGACCTCGGCGCGTTCTTCGTTATCCCCGCAGGTGAGAAGCAGTGCGACAGCCGCCGCAAGCTCTGACTTGCCCATCTTTTTCGGGATTTCCACGTAGGCGGTGTTGAACTGGCGGTAGCCATTGGGTTTGAGGATTCCAAAGATATCACGGATAATCTGTTCCTGCCAATCGATAAGCTCGAAGGGCTTTCCGGCCCAGGTGCCTTTGGTATGGCAGAGAGCTTCAACAAAAGCTACGGCATAGTCGGCGGCGGTTTTGTCGTAAACGGAATCCGTGGCTTTAAACCGTGTCGAGTTGTATTTTTTTAGTTTACGGATATCGACCGCCTCCTTTCGGGCATAAAAATAGACCGCTATCGGCAGTCCTTCAAAATTTATCTGTACGAGATACAGCCCCATGCAGGGCGGAATCTCGTCTATCTTATTAGCGTGGTTAGTAGTTTTCGCTGTGCAGCAGAAGTTCAAGGGCAAGCTGTGTGTCTGGGTCGGAGGGTTCCACATCCCAGCCTCTGTCGTAGTTGCACACGATTTTGCCGTTACGCTTGAGCATCAACTTACTGATTCTGCCGCCGTCGATACCAAATTGTGAGCCTTGGTCATACTGCTTCATCCAGTAATGAAAAACGCTGTCGTGAATTTTCAGGCTTCCTTCTTTCCACATAGCCGCGTCCTCCTAAAATCTTTTGATGCTGGCATTGCCGTCGGTATCGAAGCTCACGTTGTAGCGGATTTCGCAGCCGTGGGCGTTTTTTGTAATTACTCGAATGCCTCCTTCAAAGGCTGTGTACATTCTGTCGATTCTCTCGCCCTGCGGCAGTTGGCTTTCGATTTGCTTCATCTGTTTTTCGGTCATTTTCGTTTCCTCCGTTTGTGTGTTTTCCCTTTCGGTAGTCACATATTAACTCTGAAAACACACTATATCCAGACAATTACGCGATAAGTCCGGGCATAAACTACACGATCTTTCAAGCGAATATCGCCGGTTGAATTGTGTAGTATACACCTGCTATTCCTCGCCTGTGAGGATGAAGCGGACGTATTGGTCCTTATGCTCCTCCAAGAAAACCACCAGTTCAAATAAGTTCATTTCATGGGCAATGCGTTGAACGGCGCGGGTGTCAAACATATTTGTCAGCCCGGTATTGCGAATGGTGAGGATTTGCTCGCGTACCTTATTTGTCATCGTCACATCTCCTGCAAAGGTCCTCGCCGTAGACCACTTGGAGCGAACTCCCGTTGTCCCACGCAACACCCAGGCTACCGATGTCATCCACATATCGCACGGTGCCTTTTGTTCCGATTGGCGGTGCTTGGGCATCGTCCATACGGAGAAGCTCCACACGGCAGCCGACCGGGTACTGTTTTCGGATACGCTCAACGGTTTCTCTTGATGGAAAATTATTGCTCATTATCGTTTCCTCCCAAAATGGCTTTAATTTCGGCACGTACAGCAGGGTCGGCTTTTGCTTTTTCGAGGTCTTCCTGCGAGAAGCCTTTCTTCTGACCGTTCTTGAAAGCAGCGCTGCCGGTAAGATTGCAGAGCAGAATTTTCCGTTCCTCTTTGTATTCCGAACCTATGAAACCGAGCCGCAGGAGAAAGCAGCGGAAAGCGTATTTATCGTTATCTGTATCCTTTTCCTTTGAGGTGACACGCTTTTGCACTCTCGCCATCTCGCAGAGTGCAGCCACAAAATGCGTGTAAGCCTTGACTGCATCTGCATCGGTGCCATCCTCAAACCACGGGAACCGCACCTTGTCATCTGTTATTTCAAGCTCGAGCGTTTCCGCGCCGAGTGCTTTTTTAATAAGGCTGCCTTTGCTTTCGACCAGCTTCTTAAGGTTGTCGAGTGCTGCGTCGGTGAATGAGGAGCGTGGCATTTCAATTACCAGCCCCAATTCCTCACGACTATCCATCTGGAAATCCTCGAAAGCAATCACCTCATCAATCTGCTTTTGCATGGTTTCGGTAAAGGGCGCATCGGGGTTGGCATACTGTCCGGGGTGGTGCTGGTCAATATCCGGAAATTCGTCAAGCGCACTCATGCCGCTAAGCCCGCTCTCGTAGGTGTCGGCTTCGTCATACTTGCGACTGTCGCCGTCTGCGTCAAAGCCCGCTTGATGTAGCGAATCCTCCAAGTCAAGGTTGTCTGGACCCGTAAGCATTCCAGCCTTGTCAATGCGGTAGCCTCCGACCTCGTAGGCGAAGGTAGGAGCACCGAGGTAGTTGGTTGGGGCATCCAGTGCTGTGCTGATTGCTCCGACCAGTGATTTGCGTCCGTTACCTGTAACATTGTATTTAAGTTCCATTTTTTAAACCGCCTTTCTTTTTTCGGTATTACATTAATCACTCTAAACCGCTTATATAGCAACGGTTTTATGCGATTTCTGTGGAGAATACTGTACCGATTATTCGGCGGTTTTTTGTGTAGATGGTACATTGCCTGCTGCCGTCAAAAAGAGAGCCAAACGTGAGTTTACTCATCGACAGCCACATCCGGATATTTCATCGTGACACCATCGCGGATAACGGAAACACCGTCTGCGCCACCGACTTGCTCGATATACCGTTTTACAATGACGTCGCAGTATTTTTCATCAAGTTCTATGGTGAAGCATATCCTGTCGGACTGCTCGCATGCGATGAGCGTAGAACCGCTGCCGCCGAAAGGGTCAAGCACGATACAGTTCGTTAGGCTGCTGTTCATAATTGGATATGCCAGCAGAGCAATCGGCTTCATGGTCGGATGGTCAGCATTTTTCTTTGGCTTTTCAAATTCCCAGATGGTGGTCTGCTTGCGGTCGGCATACCAGTTGTGCTTGCCTTTTTTCTTCCAACCGAAGAGGACAGGTTCATGCTGCCACTGATATGGTGAGCGTCCCAGAACCAGCGACGGCTTCTTCCAGATGCAGCACCCGGAAAGCTGAAAGCCTGCATCTGAGAATGCTTTACGGAAATTCAACCCTTCAGTGTCGGCATGGAACACATAAATGGAAGCGTCCTGCGCCATCGCCGCTTCGGTGTTTGTAAATGCTGCAAGCAGGAAGTCATAGAACGCTTCGTTACCCATATTGTCGTTTTTGATTTTGCCTGCTGTTCCTTCATAATTGACGTTGTACGGTGGATCGGTCACCACCAGATTTGCGAGCTTCCCATTCATCAGAGAGGTGAAGGTGTCAGCTTTGGTAGAATCGCCGCAGACCAGCCGATGGCGGCCAAGCGTCCAGATATCACCGAGCTTTGTAACGGAGGGCTTTTTAAGTTCCGCGTCAACATCAAAATCATCGTCGTGGATACCGTCCTTGAGTGAATCCTTGAATAAGTCGTCAATTTCTGCGGGGTCGAAGCCCGTGAGCGACACATCAAAGTCAGTACCCTGCAAATCTGCAATGAGCAGAGCCAGCTTGTCTTTATCCCAGTCACCACTGATTTTATTAAGCGCAACATTAAGCGCTTTTTCCTTTTCAGCGTCCATCTCGACAACGACGCAGTCGACCTCAGTAACACCCATATCGAGCAACACTTTTAATCTCTGATGACCGCCAACGACATGGGAGGTGGCTTTATTCCATATAACGGGTTCAACATATCCAAATTCCTCAAGGGAGCGTTTCAGTTTTTCGTACTCCGGATCGCCGGGTTTCAGGTCCTTGCGGGGATTGTAATCGGCGGGGATGAGCCGCTCGGTCTGTATCTTTTCTATTTGCATAGCTATCAACCGCCTTTCCGAGCGGTAAGCAGCCGCTCCATCACATCGTCCTGCGGATTAGCTCCGCCATACTCGCCGGTGCAGTTTTCTTTGACGATCTGGAAAATCTCCATCCACAGACGGTTTGTTTGGTTCATGTAGTTCTGGCCCATCGCAACATAAGGACTTTGAATGGCGTTACCCGTTGTGGGGTGTTTGGCCAGAAAGCCATATTCGGTAACCGCTTCCTCGCATTGAATCCACCGAGCCACACTCATGGCGTAGCGTTCCAAAAGCTGTGGTGAAACGAGCGCCGCACAGCCGCGTTCATTCAGCCATTGCCATGTGTTTTTGTAAATATCTGCTGCCACAAGCGTCTTGCCGTCCTTTTGCACGGCTTCGAGCATTTTATTCGGTTCCGGCATCGCTTGAACTTGCAGGTCGGCAGTGTCAGAAAACTCCATCACAATCAATTTTCTTCCGCCGGGATTGCCGGCTGATATTTTATCGGCGAGAGGCTTCTTTTTCGCGCCCGCGCCGACACGAGCGCCGCCTCTGTTTGTTCCGTCTTTCGCCATATTCATCACACTCCTTTCGCGCTGGGGCTATTCCACCGTTTGAAACCGCGTTTTTCAACACGAAGCCCCACGCCGCTGTCCGATTAAAAAAGTTTTAGAGATTTTGATCCCCCCACCGGGTGTGACCGTGAAAAACAAATTGATTTGAGGCATCGTACCAAAATGTAAACGATGCCTCTTTCAATATCCCTTTCCCCATCGGTCGCCGCTCTCTGCGGTAATACGGGAATGACAGGCTTTGCAAAGAGCCATGAGGTTCCCCTCGTTACTGCCGCCGCCTTTTGAGAGCGGAAGAATGTGGTGAACTTCCTCGGCGGGTGTCAGTTTTCCTTGCTTCTGGCATTCCTCACAGAGCGGGTGCGCTTTGATGTAGCGGTCGCGGATACGTTTCCACGAACGACCGTATCGTTTGTTGGAAGCAGGATCGCGCTCGTACTGGTTGTAGCGTTTGTCCATGACCTTCTGATGCTCGGCACAGTATTGCTCGCGTACAGCAAGCCGACCGCAGCCGGGGTAGGCACAGGGACGTTTCGGTTTGTATGGCATTCGGTTCACCTCCTTCGGGACATAAAGAAAGCCCTGCGGGATTACTCCCACAAGGCTCATCTTCATTCTGCTTTCCTGATTATAATACTATCATAAGTGGCAGGTGTCTTTCAGTGTCTTTTCGTGTCCACTTCCGGCGAAGTGGGAATGCTACATTCCTCCAGTGCCCAGTTGTGGAGCTTATGTGTGTACCGCAGGTCATAACCCATGTCCACAGCAATTTTCTCCCAAGATAGGAAACAGAGATAACGCTTCTCCAAAAGGGTCTGGTGTTCCGGGTTGGATACCGCTTTGATGACGCCCATGATTTCTTTCTTTAGGTCAACCAGCTTATCGATGTCACGGTTGATTTCATTCTGCAGGTCAACAATTTTACAAATGGCGTCTGCCATGCGGGAGGTTGAACCGTTGGGATTGCGGGGCATACCGGTCAGCACTGACGTACAGGTTGTTGCCAGCTCGTTCAGTGAATCAATTTGCTGGAGCTTTGACTTGATACGCATATCAAGGTAGCGGGCTTGAGAAAGGTAGGTTTTAGTAGTCATAGCACACCTTCTCCTTTCTCAGCTTGGAGATCAGCAGCTCCGGGTCAAGGCCGGTCAACACGCTGAACCAGCCGGAACGGAAGAAACGCTCAATGCTGGCAAGCTCACGCTCGTCGTCGTGAAGTCGGTAATCCTTCACGGCCTGCAGCACAATGGCGTTTGCAAGGTTCTCATAGGGGTTGTTCATAATCTGTACCTCCGATTTTTATTTCTCTCGGATTGGCACGGATTGTCGTTGATTGTCTCAGATTTGCTGTCTCAGTTTACTGAGACTTCGGCCTTAACGGCATCGATCAGGGCGGCTTGAGTGCTGTCCTTCTTGGATAACACCTTCAGAATTCGCTCGTCAATAGTGCCCTTGGCGACGATGTGCTGCACCACAACCGTTTCGGCGCTCTGGCCCTGCCTCCACAGACGGGCGTTGGTCTGTTGATATAATTCCAGTGACCAGGTCAGCCCAAACCAGACGATGCAGGAGCCGCCGCTTTGAAGGTTCAGCCCGTGTCCGGCAGAAGCGGGATGTACCAGCGCCACTGGTAGCTCACCGGCGTTCCAGCGGCGTATGCTCTCGGCGCTGTCCAGCTTGGAGAACGGTATATGGAGATATTGTAGCCGCTCGGTGATCCGGGCAAGGTCATGCTTAAACCAATAGGCCACAAGAAGAGGCTTGCCACCAGCAGCTTCGATGATATCCTCCAGTGCATCCAGCTTTTGTTCATGGATGGTGAGGGTGCCGCCGTCGTCGGTATATATCGCACCGTTGGCCATCTGGCACAGTTTGCCGGTGAGAGCGGCGGCGTTGGCGGCGGTGATATCGCCGTCCGGGAGCTGCAGCACGAGATCGTTTTTCAGATCATCATAACGTTGGCGCTCCTCTTCGGAGAGGTGGACGGTGTATTCGCTGCTGATCAGCTCCGGCATTCTCAGAAGATCGGTTGACTTCATGGAAATGGTGATGTCAGAGATTTTGTCATAGATCCGTTGCTCGGCTCCGGGCAACGGTTTGTAGCTGAAGATGACCTGCCCATTGCGCTTGTCGGGCATGAAATAGTCAAGCCGGTAGTGGCTGATAAACCGTCCGAGGCGAGCACCCATATCCAGCAGCCGGAATTCAGCCCACAAATCCATGAGGCCATTGCTGCTTGGCGTTCCGGTTAATCCGATGATGCGTTTTACCGTGGGGCGCACCTTCATCAGCGCTCGGAATCGCTTTGCTTGGTAGTTTTTAAAGGAAGACAGCTCATCAACCACAATGGTGTCATAACTGAATGGTAGCTTGCTGTCCTCAATGAGCCATTGGACGTTTTCTCTGTTAATGATGTAAATGTCGGCGGGCTTTATCAGTGCCGCACGGCGCTCTGCTTCGGTGCCGACTACCACGGAGCAGATGAGGTTCTGCAGGTGGTCCCACTTATCTGCTTCAGTTGGCCATGTGTCCCGTGCCACTCGCAGTGGTGCGATTACTAAAATGCGATGCGCCTCGAAGCTGTCAAACAGCAGGTCGTTCAGCGCCGTCAGGGTGATACTCGTCTTGCCAAGGCCCATATCCAACAGAACGGCGGCGATGGGGTGTTCCTCGATGTAGTCGATGGCGTATTTCTGGTAGTTATGTGGTTCGTATTTCATCAAGAATTCCTCCAATCTGCCGCTCGTCATCCAAAACATAAACTCTGAAACCAAGCCCTCGTAGTAATCTGTGTCTTGCCAGTTGCAGCGGTCTCGGCTTTTCACCGGGAGCCTTTGCTTCCACAAAAGCCATGTGGCCACCCGGCAGAAGCACAATGCGGTCGGGCATACCGTCAAAGCCAGGGCTTGTAAACTTCGGTGCAATACCGCCAATCGCTTTAACTTCCTGAACCAGTTTTTTCTCAATTGCTTTTTCTCGCATATTCTCACGCTCCATCAGGAATTTTGAGGAGGGGTAACCTCGGCGCATGTCATTTCTAAAAATTTTCTTAGACTTATTTTTTAAGGCCTTAAGAGACTTTTTGTATATGACCTTTATCGAGGTTACCCCATAGTCCATCAGTTCAGGAAATCCTCAAAATCTCCGTCGTCGGTTTTTAATCGCAGTCCTGTAAAGAACCGCTTGTTTTTGACCTTGATACGGCCATACCCAGCAGCCTCCAGTGCAGAATAGAAATCAGTGGTACTGCGAATATACTCATTGGTGTCAATGCAGTAATTCCGATACGTCTGATAAAGCGTACTGGAACTTTCCCGGAAGCTCGCACCAAGCTCACATTTGTCCTCAAGGAAATGGCCAAACCAGTCGTTTTGCGCCCGGTACTCCGCAATGGCTTTCTGCACACATTCCGGTACCGGAATCTTATAATCCAGCGCAATAACTTTTTTGGCACCATCAATAATCCACGCGAGAATGCTTTCACCGGCGTTCTGATATAGGTACTCGCCGTAGTTCTTGATATCGCTGCTGCCTTCAATCTTGGCATCAAATGGAATGACAATCAGCCTGCGCCAGATACCGTCATCAGAGGCGCTGACCTTCGGCAGGTGGTTGGTATAGAGGACCAGCGTGTGACATGGCGTGAAGCTGAATGGGTCCTTGTACTTTTTCTCGGCAAAAACATCATCTGTGGAGCAAAGCTGCTTGACAGTAGAATCATTAAGCCTTGCGCCTTCCTGCATTTCAGCCGCAATGAGCAGTCGCTTGCCCTTGACCTCGGCCATTTCTGGCTTAATATTGCGGCGGCATCCGACCGTCAGCGTATCGGCGGAGATATTGCCGCTGTAAAGGCCGAGTACACGGGAGACTGCATTCCAGAACGTGGACTTGCCGTTGCGCCCGCCGCCATAGGCAATAATCAGAGCTTCCACATAAACCTTACCGATAGCAGCGAGACCGCAAATCATCTGCACATAGTCAATTAGCTCCTGATTACCACAGAAGATGAGATTCAGGCTGTCCAGCCAGAGTTGTTTGCCTTTATCGCTGGGTGAGACCGAGGTCATTTTGGTGATAAAATCCTCCGGCGAATGTTCTCTGGCTCCGGCCATGCCTTTGCGCAGGTCATAAGTAGCGGCGGGCGTACACAACAGGAAGCAGTCGGCATCGAGGTCACGCGGTGATATTTCCAGCATTGGGTGCGACTCTTTAAGCGTCGCGGTGATATCCTTGGAATCCCGGCGACGAATGGCGAAGGACTGATATGCTTTGGCTGCAAGAAAATCCCGATATGCTTCAAGCTGTGCGTCGTTCATAAGAGATTCAGCCTTTGCTTTGGAGGTATTTTCGACGATTTCCTGACCGCCGTTTTCCGTAAGCAGTTTTATCGCCGATTGTAGGTCTTTTGTGGCTTCCGTGAGCTGGCGACGGGTAAGCTCATGTGCGACGGCCTGTGCGCCGGGCTCACTTTCCTGCCAATAGTGCTCGTTATAGCGGATGAAGTGCGTAGCCGGAGAGTACCGCAGCTCACAAGAGAAGTATTTTGCCAGTACTTCCGCCTGTCCTACATCGGAGTAATCTCCGGGTTTATATGACGCCGGGTCGTTATACACCTCCGGTGGCACATATCCGTCCTGCTGTTGAACCTTTGCAAAGAAGCGCTGGGCGCTGTGCCAGATGGTAAATAGCTCCTGCTCCCCAAGTGGCGGAGAGCATTTTGCGGCTTCTTCCAAAAAGCACTGATAAGCGGCATCACCATCACCATACTTTTTAATGACTCGACCGGCGAAGCGGGACATGGTAGCGTTACGACTTCCTTCCGGGATGACCTGATTGGCATGATGACCACTGGTCATATCCACATCGAAATCATCGCTTTCCAAAAACTCGCTTAAGTTCATGCCGCCTTCGTAAATCTCTACCTCCGGCGAATTGGTACCGAAGAAAAAACGAGCGGCATCCAGCGCCTTGGTGTCGAAATATGGAAAGATGGCATTAACCAGTTTCTTCATATCACTGTAGCAGGCTGCGTCTGTAATGTGGTCTATGGGAAACAGAACGTGAAACTTCGGCCGAGCGGGTTTACCGTTCTTTTCACGCATATTGGACCGGCTGTAGTGAACGGCAAAGGTCACGCCGGGGAATGCCTCCATAACATCGTCTGGCAGCATCCAATCTTCAGGGTTTTCCGAGTGGTCGTTATCACAGTCCACCGGCAGGCAGTTGCTGCCTATGAAGTTATCACCGTTTCGATAGTTGTTTTTGTACTCTGCGCACACATAGTCTCGACCGACCGCAGCGGCCAGCGATGCTGAATCGGTAATTTCCAACTTGTGAGGGTAGGAGCAATTGCCGGGGTTGCCGATAAAATCAGAATGATAAATGGTGAACATCAAACCTGCACCTCCTCGCAGTTTTCGGTAAAGTAGCGCAAACGGTAGTTCTTCCACTTGGCCCTTTTGATTTCAGCCTCCATACCGGCCGAGATAATGCTGCCGAACACCCATACCTCTGAGCATTTGCTCATCAGGGCGTTTCCGAAGAACAACCCAAGCTGGCGCTCGGCGGGATTATCATCGTTTAGAAACTGTGGGAACAGCAGGTGCGGTGCGACGGGAATGTAGCCATTGTCCACGGCATATCGGCTGTAGCCCTGCGCGGCCTTCACGTTACCTTCCACGTCTCCTGAAAATGGAGAGCAAATATATATGATAGGCCGGAATGCTCGAAGCGTCCGTTCCTCTTTTTCAATAATGGACATTGCTTCATAGGCAGTTGGGTCGTAATAGCCCTCACTGTTGTACTTGTCTATACTCATTAGGAACACTCCTTTCACGGCGGACTTTTTGCCCACCTCTAAATCTCACTGGAACAAAAAGCCCACTTTGGACGAACCCTTTTAATCTTTTTTGTAAAAAGCTGTCTCGTATCCATCGGCACGGAGTAGCAGTCCTTTTGCCCATGGCGGCGTCCGACCCATCTGCTGGCAGACAGCATCCAGCGACATGTGCGTATCGGCTTCGATTACTACTTCGTCGTGGATATGCATGACAATCGAGCAGCACCGGAGCGTCTGCATGGCGTAGCAGAGAATGTCACGAGCTGTAGCCTGAACGATGTTTTCCACGAACTTCGGCCCATAAGAATCCAGCCGCTCCCATTTTTTTGTTCCGCCGATGCCTTCGTAAGTAATGCAACTGCCGCCGAACTTGTTCTCGCCGATGTGCGGCTTTACATAGGCAAGCTGCCTACCAGACGGAAGTGTGATGAACAGCATCCCGCTCCGGCAGGTAAAAACGATGCCGTGGGTTTCATTGGTATGCTTGTGACGAACTGCCTCCATCGCGGCGCGGTCAACGTCCCACCAGAATTTCACGATGCGCGGATTGGACTGCCGCCATGCATCAACGAGCGGAGGGAGCTCATCTTCAGCAAGCCCCATTTCAAGAGCACCCATTGCCTTGAGCGCACCAACTGAGCCACCATAACCGAGGGCAAGTTCGGCGATTTTGCCTTTCTGGCGCAGATGGCCATTGACACCATGCTTCTCAACCGGCACCTTGAACATCTGACTGGCTGAGGCGCAGTAGATGTCGCCGCCTTTGGCAAACACGTCCTGCCGCCACTGTTCACCGGCGAGCCATGCGATCACTCGGGCTTCGATGGCGCTGAAGTCGGAAACGATGAACTTCGCATCGGTTCTTGGAACAAATGCTGTGCGAATGAGCTGCGACAGCGTGTCCGGCACATCTTCGTAGAGCATTTCCAACGCATCAAAGTCGCCGCAGCGAACAAGGGCGCGAGCTTCAGCTAAATCCTCCAAATGGTTCTGTGGCAGGTTTTGCATCTGTATAAGCCTGCCTGCCCAGCGTCCTGTGCGATTGGCTCCATAAAACTGAAACATCCCACGGGCGCGACTATCGGAGCAGACTGCGTTTTGCATTGCCTGATACTTTCGTACCGATGACTTGGCAAGTTGCTGCCGTAGGGATAGAACATTAGCAAGATCCGGAGGTGCAGTTTTGAGTAACTCGACAACAGCTTTTTTACCGAGCGTATCGGTTTCCATGCCGTTGTCAGCAAGCCACTGCTTCATTTGCTGAACCGAATTTGGGTTATCTAGCTCGGTCAGCGATTTCATGGCAGTGGTGAGATCAGAACGGGAGCGACCGTCCATAGCAACGGCCCCCTGCACCAGTGTCATATCAAGAGCCACACCTCGGTCGTTTATCTCTTGGTCAAGGCGATATTCATCCCAGACGCTATCCGACACCGCAAACATGGCAAGCTTTTCTTGAATAGACATCTCCGTTTCAACATCGCGGGCGTTATATTTTTTGAACGCCGACCACTTGTCCGGCGCGTGGTACGGGTAATTTCGGGAGCGCTGGCAGTTGGATTTCGTCGGAGCACAAGGCTGGCAGAAGTATTTAATGAGGTCTTTGCCCTCGGTGAGCTTCTGCTTATCCAGCTTAAGCACCGATCCGACGCCTTCCAGTGAAAGCGGCAGTCCCATTGTCGCAGCCCATACCATCGAGCACTTCCATGAAACAGGGTCGAGATACTCGCCGGTTGGCAGTCCAAGAAAGCGAGACAGGCAGACCCGTTCGAAGTTGGCGTTAAAGGCCCATTTAGTCACCGTTTCATCCATGAGCGTGTCTATCACTTCTGGCGGTATTTTCTCGCCGCAGGCAAGGTCAACGACCTGAACAGAACCACCATCTACAGAATAACCGAACAGAAGAATCTCAAAGTCCGGTGACTCGACATAGTGGTAAACACCTGATTTTGCGAGATTGACGCTGCTATAGGTTTCAATATCTATACTGAGTGTTTTCATAGGCAACCGTCCTTTCAGAAACCCATATAGGGTGGTAGGCACGAAGCCCACCACCCATGGGACTAGATGTATTAGGAAAGGAAGTCCTCGTCATCGTCTGTTGCGAAATCGGACTCAGCACTGACTTTGCCACCGAGAGGCTCGCCGTCTCGTACCTTCTGCAAGTTGTTCAAGCCACATGCGATACCCTTGTTTCCATTGCTATTAAAGGCATAGAAGCTGATGCTTGCCCTGCCGTACACGCCGGAGTAAACCTCGGAACGGGTCAGAATAGGATTGCGGTCAGCATCGACAATACCGGGAGCGGTGGCAGAGTTGGCGTTGATGAAGTAAGCATTGGCATAAGCGGGATCGTCAGGACGCTCAGAATCTCCGTCCCTGAGAGGAATTATGAGTGCTGCCAGCGGAGGCACAGACTTGCCGTTGCCTTTCAGCTTGGACTCGCCGTCGTGGTAGGCTGCTTCAATAGCGCCCTTGATTTTGGCGACGGTCTTGGTGTCAGACTTGGGAACGATAAGGCTGACAGAAAACTTTGGCGTACCGCCGTTTATACTCTTGGCCTCCCAGACGTTTGCATAGCTCCATCGGATGTCGGGACCGGTGATAATTCAGAAGGTACTAGCCGAAATCCGTAAGCACGGCAATTCCGGTAAACACCTATCAGGCGGTGAGCGTTCGATGCTCTCCGGCTTCCAAGAGGCGGCACAGAAGGTACAGGGCAAAGATGAGAATGCCCTTGTGCCTTTCTCGCAGTTTTACGACACGGTGCATACCTTCCTTGAAAGCCCAATACGCCGCGTAATCGACCGCTGCCAGACCGCTGCCGACAAGCACGACGGTTTGGAACAGCGTGACGTGAGCGTTCTGAAATTACTCTATCTTGTTCGCTACATCGACGATATTAAGGCGAACATCGACAACATCGCTATCCTGATGGTGGACGACATCCGCACGGACAAGATAACCCTGCGCCGTGAAATCGCTGAGAGTCTTGAGCGTTTGGAACGCCAGAACTACGTCGCACGAAACGGCGACAACTACTCGTTCCTGACCGATGAGGAGCAGGATATTGCCATTGATATCCGCAATACTTCCGTGGACAGCGGGACTATCGTCCAGAGCATCGGGCAGACGATTTTCAGCGAGATTTACCCGTCAAAGAAATACAAATACAACAAATATGACTTCTCCTACGACCAGTACATCGACGAAACCATCGTCGGCGCGGCTACGGGTGGGGTTCGCTTACGTTTTGTGACTGTGGCGAGTGACTATTACAACGTACCCGAAGCACGTCTGATTATGGATTCGCAGGTCAACAACGAAGCTATTGTACTGCTGTCGAGCGAAGTTCAGTATTTTGAGGAACTCGAAACCGCCGCTAAGATTCGCAAATACATCAAGCAGAAGAACGTGTCCCAATTGCCGGAGAGCATTCAGGACATTATCCGCAAGCGTCAGGCACAAGCTCGCACTCTGGAAGAGAGTGCGAAGGCTCAGATTGACAAGGCTATCGTGGGCGGTGCATTCTTCATCTGCGGCGAGAAGATAGAAATCAAATACGGCGAAGCCAAGGGCAAGCTGGATGAAGCCTTGAAGCAACTCATCGAGAGCGTCTACTCCAAACTAAACCTTGTGAACACGTTCTATGAGAGTGATGCCGACATTCTTACTATTCTCAACGGCGAACCGCAGCAGAGCGGTTTTGCTGGGATGGGCAGCAACAATGAGTTTGCTCTGAACGAAGTCAGTCAGTGGCTTGAGGAACGCCACATGAGCCACGTCCCCGTGTCTATGGGCGATGTGCAGAGGCGCTACCAGGCGATACCTTACGGTTGGCGAGAGATTGACATTGCCGCTCTTGTGGCACGGCTTATCGTGTCACAAAAGATTGAAATCCGCTATGGTGGAGCGGTCGTGGGTAAGGACGACAAGAATCTCGTCCGCTATTTGCGCGTGAAGTCCGAGATTGACAAGGCAAGCGTAAGCCGTCGAATCGCTCCGTCCGAGGACGATATGCGGAAAACAGTCAAATTTCTACGCGACTGGCTCGGACAGATGAGCATCGCCGAGGACGAGGACGGTTTGCTGACCTTTGTCAAGGACACGTTGACCGCAAGACTACAAAGTTATGAAAACCTGCTCACAGCAGAATACAGCCGTGACCGCTACCCGCAAAAGGAAGTGGTTATAAGTGCCCGCGATTTGATGCGTGACATTCTCTCGCAGAAGAACGACAACGTAGCTCTCTTAAAACGTCTGCTTGCCAAGCAGGATGATCTGCTTGATAGCACGGAAGATATGGAAGAAATCGAAGCCTTCTTTAAGTCCCAACGGACTATCTTTGACGCAGCACGAAAACTTCAAAGCGATCTGCAAAACGAGCGGGACTACTTCGTTACCGACTCTGACACCAACGGTAAAATTAATGAGATTTCTGCTATCCTCGGTATGCCGAAGCCTTATGGAAGAATCAAAGATCTCTCCGATCTTATGCAGGGGATAAAGATTGCCTATGGCGTTCTTTTAGAGCAAAAGAAAGAGGAAGTTCGCGGTATTATCACCTTATGTATGGGTGATGTCCACACACTTGCAGGTGTTGGAAGCAAAGCAAACGACGAAGTAAAGAAGTCGGACGACCGCTTCACCGAGTACAAGCAGAAAGTCACCGATGCCACAAGCCTTACCGTGCTTGACGCAATGATAACGCAATTACAGAACTATAAAGACCAAGTTTGCAAACGGGTGGAGTCCATGCTTCATGAAGACCCAGCGCCCCAC
Source organism: Caproicibacterium sp. BJN0003 (assembly GCF_026314295.1). Classification (NCBI taxonomy): domain Bacteria; kingdom Bacillati; phylum Bacillota; class Clostridia; order Eubacteriales; family Oscillospiraceae; genus Caproicibacterium; species Caproicibacterium sp. BJN0003. The sequence goes on along the minus strand of NZ_CP111108.1, from coordinate 1,645,165 downwards.
GAAGCGGGGGCTGAAAAGCCGAAGCCGCAAAAAATCGTACAAGTTCGCCGCTACGACGTGTTCCCTGTTAAACGGCTAACTTCAAAAGACGACGTGGACGCCTATCTTGAAGGTATACGCAAGAAGCTGTACGACACATTGGAAGCAAACGATGGAATTCAGATAAATTAAGCGAGGGTGTGAATATGAACAAGAACGCCATTCAAAAATATGCAGTCTGGGCGCGGAATGAGTTGATCGAGCAGATCGATCAACGTGCCTATCAATATGGCATTAACGATAAGGGCTACGGCGATGAGAACGCCACAGTTATTGCTGGACGTGTTCTATCCACAGACGAGAAGCGGCAGCGCACAGCCTTTGTCCACGAGATACAGAAACACGGCTATCAACAAGCAGTTGAGGAAGTGGCGTACACTTGGTTCAACCGCTTTGTCGCCCTTCGCTATATGGAAGCCAACGATTATCTGCCTACTCATGTCCGTGTGTTTTCGGACACTAGTGGCAGTTTCAATCCCGAAATTCTCAAAGACGTCCTGCACCTCGAACTGGAAGGTTTGGACAAGTCGAAAGTGTCCGAACTGCTGAACGCCAACCAGACGGAGGAACTCTACCGCTATCTCCTTCTGACGCAGTGCAACGCATTAAACGAGGCATTGCCGGAGATGTTCGAGAAACTCGGCAGCTACACCGAAATGCTATTGCCAAATAACATTCTGAAACCGGACAGTGTTCTTGGGAGGCTTGTGACGGATATACCCGAAGAAGACTTCCGAGATGCTGTGCAGATTATCGGCTGGATGTACCAGTATTACAACACCGAGCCAAAGCAAGTTGTGTTTAACGGCCTTAAAAAGAACTTGAAAATTACCAAGGAGAAAATCCCCGCCGCGACACAGCTTTTTACACCGGACTGGATTGTGCGGTATATGGTGGAGAACTCTCTCGGACGGCTGTGGCTTGAATCGCATCCGAACGACGCAATGAAAGCGAACTGGAAGTATTATCTCGACGAAGCCGCGCAAACACCGGAAGTAGCGGAGTGTCTGCGTGTCATGCGTTCGCAGTCGCCTGTGAAGTCACCTGAGGATATTCTTCTAATCGACCCCTGCATGGGCAGCGGCCACATATTAGTTTACGCTTTTGATGTGCTGATGCAGATATACGAGAGCGAGGGCTACAATCCACGCGATGCCGCAAAATTAATACTTGAGAAAAATATTTACGGTCTAGACATCGACCGTAGGGCGTATCAGCTTGCCTATTTTTCGTTAATGATGAAAGCTCGTCAGTACAACCGCCGCATTTTCACTGAGGACATAAAGCCGCAGGTTTATTACCCCGCCGGATTCCCCGACGGTGAAGAATACGGCTCGCTTGTGAAAGTGGAAACGCTCCAACCGAAGCCCGTCGAGAAATCCGGGCAGTTAAGTATTGAAGACACCGCCTACGACTTGCAGCTGCACGCTTGGAACTTTAAGCGGCTCTTGGCTCAGAAGTATGATGTGGTTGTCACCAATCCGCCGTATATGGGCGGTTCGGGTATGGGTGCGAAACTGTCGGACTTTGTAAAATTGAACTATCCCGACAGTAAGTACGACCTATTCGCCGTGTTCATCGAAAGATGTGGAGAATTGATGAAACCATCGGGTTATCAGACAATGATTACGCAACACGCGTGGATGTTTCTTTCAAGCTACGATAGACTGCGCGGCAAACTGATACACCGTGACATTGTAAACATGGCTCATTTGGGTCCACGAGCGTTTGAAGAAATCGGCGGCGAAGTTGTGCAGACTACTGCATTTGTGCTTTCAAAGCGTAAAACCTCTAACTATGATGCTACTTATGTGCGTTTAGTGGATTATGGTAACCAAGACGCGAAAGAAAAAGCTTTTTTGTCGGGCAATGACCGTTACTTGGCTAAAATTGAGAACTTTGAAAAAATACCCGGCTACCCAGTAGCGTATTGGGTTAGTAACAGAATTGTTGAAATATATGCTCAGGAAAAACTATTACGTGAAATTGTAGACACCAAGCAAGGGCTAAAATCTTCTGATGACAAGAGATTTTTCAGATTCTGGACGGAGGTTTCAGTTTCAAGCATTGATTCTTCCATTCGCTCAATAAATGAAGCCAAACTATCTCGGAAGAAGTGGATTCCACTTAATAAAGGCGGTACGCAGAGATGGTTCGGAGATAACTGGTATGTCATCAACTGGGAAAATGATGGTTTTGAAATAAAGGCTTATGCAAAGAGCCTTTACAAGAGTGTCACTCGGACTATCACAAGTATGGATTACTACTTCAGAGAAAGTATTACTTGGCCTCAGATAACCTCGTCTGCCAACTTTCGTTATATACCAGCAGGCTTTATATTCAACGCTGCCGGTCCATCAATGTTTTGTAACAGCGAGAAATACAAGTGGTATATTCTTGGGCTTTTAAACACAAAGATTGTTAGAGTGTTAACGGCGGTTCTAAACCCAACAGTCAACCTTGTCGTAACTGATTTGCTGAACATACCTTTTATAGGTGATGAGCGAAGCATTCAAGCAGTATCTGTGACAGTTCAAGAAAATGTTTCTCTCGCTCGTGCTGACTGGGATTCCTTTGAAACCTCGTGGGACTTCAAGCGTCATCCGTTGATTAGCGGTGAGAGGACCATTACGGCAGCATTTGCCAAGTGGGAGCGCGAGGCAGCGCAACGTTTTGACACGCTCAAAGCCAACGAAGAAGAGCTCAACCGCATCTTCATCGACATCTACGGCTTGCAAGACGAACTCACGCCGGAGGTTGAAGACAAAGACGTGACCGTGCGACCTGCCAACCTGGGGCGGGATATTCGCAGTTTCATCAGCTATGCTGTTGGCTGTATGTTTGGACGGTACTCACTTGATATCGAAGGTCTTGCCTACGCGGGCGGCGGCTGGGACAATGGTAAATATAAGACGTTCATTCCCGACAAGGACAATATCCTCCCTATCTGCGACGACGAGTATTTCGACGACGACATCTGCGGTCGGTTTGTGGACTTCGTGCGCGTGGTCTACGGTGCGGAAACATTGGAGGAAAATTTGAAGTTCATCGCCGACGCACTCGGCGGCAAGGGTACGCCGCGTGAGGTCATTCGTAATTATTTCTTGAATGACTTTTACAAAGACCATTGCAAGATTTATCAGAAGCGCCCGATTTACTGGCTGTTTGACAGCGGTAAAAAGAATGGCTTCAAGGCTCTTGTGTACCTGCACCGCTATTCACGCGATCTGCTCGCCAAACTTCGTACGGATTACGTCCACGAGCAGCAGGAGCGTTACCGTACACAGCTGGCGCACATCACTACTGCTCTGAACACAGCAACAGGCGCAGAACGGGCGCGGCTCTTAAAACAGCAGGACAAGCTGACTGAGCAGCTGAAAGAAATCACCGCTTTTGAAGAGAAGGTACACCACCTCGCCGACCAAAACATTGAGATTGACCTCGACGACGGTGTTAAGAAGAACTACGAAATTCTCACCGACGTTCTGGCGAAGATATAGGAGGACACTATGCTGTCAGAAACGATAAAACTTAGGCTCGCGGAGCGGTTTTACGCGCCGCTACCGGAATTTCATAAACGCCGCATCGTCTTCTGGCACGACGAAGACGGCGAATTTTCGGATGAGATTGACGAACTCGATTTGTCCGGAGTGAGCGTTGTCAAACTTACCGGCACAAACAACTTCGCCGTCAAGAAATTGCTCTCATCGGACGATCTTACGGGCGATTACCTTATTTACGACCCGCTATCCTATGAGAAAGATCAGCACGACGACTGGCTGCTGGACATCAGGCTTTATAGCGAGGAGTTCCGAGCCGACCTTGTGTCGATGCAAATGGAGGAACTGCTCGTCGAGCCGTCATCCGCTATGCGAAAGACAATGAAACTGTACGCCAAATTCTTCAATAAAATAGACCGCAAGGAGAAGCTACGCCGTATCGGGCGTACATACCAGACCCCGCTGCAACTTCACATCGACATTATGGCGGTTCTGTGTGGCATAAACGGTGGCTCAGCACAGGACGTTATCGTCGCCGTGCTATCGGCAGGCTTGGAGAAAGAAAGCAACGATGCGCTGATTAACATAGACAAGTTTGGCAACATCGAAGCGTTCTGGCAGCTTGTACAAAAGTACACAGGCTATATGAATGCGGAGGATAGACCGCTCGGTGAGCTGGCCGCACACATACTAATCACCGCTCTGTCGCAGACAGTGCCTGCCTCCGCTCTGCGTGGCTTGGAACGATTCATTTCCGACCCATGTAAGGCGTACTGCTATCAACTTGTTCACGAGTGGCAGCGGGGAGACGGCAGCGACGGCTTAATCGAGATTTGCCGCTATGTTGAACATGATTTACGCCTTTCTGACCGGTTTGACAAGACGGAAATAAACATCCTCTTAAAGAGTGATGTTTTCCTTGCTATCAATGAAAGTATACTGAAACGCTTCTTTAACGAGATTAGTGAGAACGTCATAAAGGTGGATGATATCATCGGTGCGGTTGAGAACCGCCGTACCGCCGCTTGGTATGCTCTGACCGAAGACTACCTCGAAAGCCTTTATTATATCGCCAAGATGCAGGAGTTCTACTTGGCGCACATCGACGGCTTTCATATCGTCGAGCCTGCGAAGGTCTGGAAACTCTACGCGACCGACGCTTACGAGATGGACAGCCATTACAGGCACTTCCATTTCAGTTTTGGTAATACACTAAAATCCCCGAACACCCTCTTGGAGGACGCTTTGAAGAAGTGTTCCGATGTGGTGGAGGGCTTGTACCGAGAGTGGTTCTTGAAGCAACTCACCTTGACTTGGACTAAAGCCATAGCGGGCGATTTGGATTCGCTCGGGTATGTTTCAGAGATAAATGAACAGCGCAGATTCTACAACCGTTATGTTTCGCCGAACATGAGCAAAAGTAACCGTGTGTTTGTGGTAATTTCTGATGCCTTGCGCTATGAGGTCGCTGCCGAGCTCTCCGAAGCCCTCAACCACAATACCAAGGGTAAGGCGACTCTTGAATCCATGCAAGCCGTGTTCCCAAGCATCACGAAATTTGGAATGGCAGCGCTCCTGCCCGGCAAAGAGGTATCAACAAACGATAAAATTGAAGTATTCGTGGACGGTAATCCGACCGCCAGCACCGCCCAGCGTGGTGCGATACTAAACGTCGCCAACCCCGACAGCGTAGCCGTAACCTACCACGACTTGCTTCAAATGAAGCCATCAGAGCAAAGTGCGCTTGTAGTCGGGAAGCAAGTCGTGTACATCTATCACAACACAATAGATGCGCTCGGCGACAAGCCCGCCACTGAAATGAAGGTGTTTGAAGCATGTCAAACGGCCATTAATGAATTAAGCGGTATTGTAAAGTTAATTCTTAATCGCTTAGGCACTAATATTTTCATAACCGCCGACCATGGCTTCCTGTACACTTATAAAGCACTCGATGAGAGCCAAAAAATCAGCCGTCAGACCTTTGATGGCGAAGTGTACGAACTGGGCAGACGTTACGCACTTGCTGCTACAGATACGGCCGCCGACTACCTACTGCCCGTCAAGACGGAGAGGACGATTGGCGGAACTTCCATGAAAGGCTATGCACCGCAGGATACCGTCCGTATCAAGGTTCAGGGTGGTGGTGAGAACTATGTCCACGGCGGCATCAGTCTACAGGAAATGGTTGTGCCTGTCATCGTCTATAAAGGTATGCGGACAGACTATAAGAAGTATGTCGAGGTGCAGAATCCGGGGCTGTCGCTCATTTCCGAAAGCCACAAGGTTTCTAACCTGATGTTTTCGCTCGACTTCCTGCAAAAGCAGCCTGTGGGCGACAAGATTCAGCCATGTAATTACACCCTGCATTTTACCAACGACGAGGGTATTCCCATCAGCGACTTCCAGACGGTTATCGCTGACAGGACGAGCGCAAACGCCTCCGACCGTGTGTTCCGCGTGAGGTTTACGCTGAAGCAAATGCAATACAACAAAATTAAATTATATCGCCTTGTCATTGCCAATGATACCGATGCGCCAGAAGAGGTCGAGTTCCGCATTGACATAGCGTTTGCCGATGATTTCGGCTTTGACCTGTAGCACAAGGAGGATTCCGCGATGGATATAGATTCAACCCAATACACACCGGAAACAGATGATGCAAATGAAGTCATTTATCGAAAACTGCGTGAGCATTTCGACGGAAAGATTGTTCGCAAAGACCTGACCAAGGCTATCAAAGAAGGCGCGAATGTGCCTGTCTACGTCTTGGAGTTTTTGCTTGGGCAGTATTGCTCCTCCGACGACCCGAACATCATTGAGAGCGGTGTTCAGAACGTCAAGCGAATCCTCTCCGAGAACTTCGTGCGACCCGATGAAGCGCAGAAGGTGCTGTCCGGCTTACGTGAGCGCGGTAGCTACACGGTCATCGATCGTCTAACTGTGAGCCTAAACATTAAACTTGACCGCTATGAAGCCGACTTTTCAAACCTCGGTATCCGCAACATTCCCATATCTTCGGACTATGTATCTAAGTACGATCGCCTGCTATGCGGTGGTATCTGGTGTATTGTCGGGCTTGAATATGAGTACATCGAGGAAGACAAGAAGTCCACGCCAATCCGCATCATGAAGCTGACCCCGATTCAGATGCCGCACATCGATATGGACGAAATAAAGCAAGGCCGTCGCGCCTTTACCAAGGACGAGTGGATAACAGTTCTGCTCCGTTCCACAGGCATGGAGGCCGACCGCTTCACAGATCGCGAGAAGTGGCTGCAACTCGCCAGGATGCTTCCACTGATTGAAAACAACTTCAATCTCTGCGAACTGGGACCACGCAGTACAGGCAAGTCGCATCTATACAAGGAAATCTCGCCGAATAGCATCCTCGTGTCGGGCGGGCAGACCACGGTCGCCAACCTCTTCTACAATATGTCGAGCAAGCAAGTTGGGCTTGTCGGGCTTTGGGATTGTGTGGCTTTCGACGAGGTAGCAGGCATCACCTTCAAGGACAAAGACGGCGTTCAAATAATGAAAGACTATATGGCTTCCGGCTCGTTTGCCAGAGGCAAGGAAGAAAAGGCGGCGTCGGCTTCAATGGCTTTCGTCGGTAACATCAACCAGAGCGTGGACGTGCTGCTGAAAACCTCGCACCTTTTTGATCCGTTTCCTGAAGCGATGGCGTATGATACGGCATTTCTCGACCGTATGCACTGTTATATCCCTGGTTGGGAAATTCCAAAGTACCGCCCAGAATCGTTCACCGACGGTTACGGTTTTATCACCGACTACCTCGCTGAATTTATGCGACAGATGCGGAAAGAGCCGTTCGGCGACGTGTGCGACAAATACTTCCGGTTTGGCAGCAACCTGAATCAACGTGACGTTATTGCCGTCCGCAAAATAGTGTCCGGCTTTGCCAAATTGCTCTATCCAAACGGCGAGTTCACCAAAGATGAAATTGAAGAAATCCTAACTTTCGCCCTCGAAATGCGCCGCCGTGTTAAAGAGCAGCTTAAGAAAATTGGCGGCATGGAGTTTTACGATGTGAACTTCTCCTACATCGACAACGAGACTTTTGAGGAGCGTTATGTTTCCGTTCCGGAGCAAGGTGGCGGAAAGATAATCCCCGAAGGAATGACTAATCCAGGCAATGTCTACACAATCTCGCAGGGCAAGAGCGGTATGATAGGTGTATACCGCCTTGAAACGCAGATGCTTCCCGGCAACGGCAAGTTCGAACGCACTGGGCTTGGCTCCGACCGTGACGCAAAGGAAGCCACAAACACCGCGTTCAACTACCTGAAAGCAAGCGGCAACCAGATAAGCGGTCAACTCAGCACGACCACGAAGGATTACATTATCAACTACCAAGACCTTAACGGCATCGGGATGACGAAGTTTCTGACCCTGCCGACAGTGATAGCACTTGCATCCTGCGCCCTTGGCAAACCTACTCTATCAAGCCTTGCAGTCCTCGGTGAAATCAGCATCAGTGGCACAATCCTCAAGGTAGAAGAACTGGCGAGCGTCCTGCAAGTCTGCCTCGATGCCGGAGCAAAGAAAGTATTAATACCAATAACATCAGCCGCCGAACTTGGAACGGTTCCGTCAGACCTTATCGGCGCATTCAGTTTAATATTTTACTCAACACCGCAGGAAGCAGTGTTTAAGGCTTTGGGCGTGGAATAAACGACAGGAGAAAAAATAGTGGCAAATGGACTTCAACGGGCAATTTATAATCTTGCCAACGCTGTCCCGCTCGCGGTTATGACGGCGTTGGCTTGGTATCTTGAATTTAAGACTTGGCGTATTCCGATCATTCTGCTCACAGCAGCTGTAGCTGTGACAGTTTTGTTTGCTTTTTGCTTTTACTATGGGAAGAATAACTGCTCGGTTAAAAGCATTAATGTGTCAAAAATCATTTCAAAGGATTCATGGTTAGTAGCTTATGTGATTGCCTATGTGTTACCGTTCGCATATATGGTTATGTCAGATTACAATATCGTTTCGCTTATAGTGGTCGCGCTTATGCTTGTTTTAGTTATTATTCCAGCAATTATGGCGTTACCGAACATCCTCCTGTTTTTTGTAGGCTACCACTTCTACGAAATTGAAACGGAAAGTACCGGTGTGGGGGATTATATGCTTATTTCAAAGCGACGACGAATTCGAAATAAAGCCGATGTAAAAACGGTTATGAGAGTCTTTGAAAAACTGCTTATAGATACAAAGGGGGAAAAATAAAATGTTCGATAACAGTTCAATTATGGTTCTATTGAACGATGGAAATGAGAACCCGGTTCAGTTGCTGGAAGTAGACAAGACTACGCAAGCGGCGATTTGCAGTAGTTTTTCAGATGCCGCCGTGCCATTACTTTCGGGCAAGCAAATCGTCCCTTTTGACGGTAGCTATAAGCCAAACGAGGACGAGGGCTTGTCTATCTGCAATTTTCACCTACCAGAAGTTATAACCGATGCGGTCAGAAACCCGCTTGGATTACAGACCTTTGCCTACAACAAAGATGCAGAGCCAGATATAAGAGCAATTTTTATTGGTGAACGTACAGAGGCTGATAACACTGAGATATTCAACGTTGCTTTTCAGCGTTTCCGCAAGGAACAGTATCTTTCCACAAAAAAGTTCAGCCTGTTCTATGACCAAGACACTTTTATTCTTGAGAATCGGTGGGGCATCGGGATTACAGATACTATCGATTGTGTATTCACTCAGATGGAACTTCGATTTTCCTCATATTTTTATGCTCGCCAGATATTTGACCTGAGCGAGTATTATCGCTCCGCAACTGATGCTGAAGTTCAAAGCTTCAGCGGATTGGACTTGTTGAGTCTTGCGGACAAAGACCAGTTTCAGTCAATGGCTGATACTTGGATACGCCGAAAAATTGCAGCAATAAATGACTCAGGCGTTCTCAAGAACAATACAGCAGCTAAAATAAAGAAGTTGGCACAGAGTTGTGGTTTGGAAATTACCGTTGAAAATAAAAAACTGATCATCCCGGCAGACAAGAAAAAACTAAAAGAGATTTTAGGCTTCCTTGATGATGAAGTTTACAAGGGCGCTTTTACAGAGGAAACATACATCACGAATTCAAAGAGAAAAGTGCAATAACCTTCACTAACGATTGATACCCTTGCTTACGAATTGTCAGTGATAATGCACACTGTACCAATACTTTAAGCATTTGCTAACGGAAGCGGTGGGCTTTAGACCTTACATTGACTTGTTCCCAAGAACGCATTGAACTTTTAATATACTGTGGACATATTCCCTCGGACGGAAACAGCCCATAAAAACCATTATCGACCTATTTCCCTGCACTGAAAATCAACAAAACACATACCCGACATCAAACTGATGCTATCGTTCCATGTTGAGGCGGTATGTTTATTGTCAAAAGTTGATGCAAACGAGCATATTGAAAATTGATCTCAACAGGAAGTAAGATAAATGTGACTGCCGTCGAGAGTAAAATGATTTATAACTAAGACCTATGTACTGGAAAAGACCAGTCTGAAGGGTTCTACAATAAAAACATTGCCAGGCATCTGTATTTTTACAAGTGCCTGGTTTTTTGTCTGCAAAAAAGTGAGCACTTTATTGACAAACTAACGCTATTAGTTTAATATACAACTAATAGCGTTAGTTTTTGGGAGGCGAAGAAATGGCACAGAAAGGGTTAAGCAGGGAAGTGCTCATTGATGCTGCAGTAAATGTCATCGAACGATATGGACAGAACAATTTTTCAATGAAGCTCGTCGCGGACGAATTGGGCGTGAAGACTGCCTCACTGTATAACCATGTAAAAAATATGGAGGAGTTGTTGGTGGGGGTGTGCAATTACGCGCTGAAATTGCAAAAAGGCGCAGAAATGCAGGCAATCAAGGGCCTAAACCGGGGGCAGGCAGTTTATGCACTGGCTGAAGCTTATCGGCGCTTCGCAAAAGAGCACAGAGAGCTATACTGGCTTGTCATGAACGTTGCGGCTTCCGACAGTCATGTACTGGATGAGGCTGCTATATGCATCACGGAGCCAATTGTAAAGATGTTGGCAGATTATGATATTGAAGAAGACGAAAAGATACATTTTCGGCGTTTTTTCCGTAGTATTGTGCATGGTTATGTTTCAGAGATGGATGCCGGATTTTTTTCACATTCCCCAGCGGATACAGATAAGACCTTTCATTTTGCAATCGCATGTTTTATCGATAGCCTGGACCGTGCGGAAAAGAGGCGGCATTGAACGTGGGAACAGAAAAAGAAGACCTTTTTTCTTCTATGCCAGAAAAAAAGGCGGTGCTCACACTAGCGGTTCCGACTGTCATCAGTCAGGTTATTACCGTCATTTACAATATGGCAGATACGTTTTTTGTAGGACAGTTGGATGACCCTAACCAGGTGGCGGCGGCGACGCTCGCAATGCCGCTCTTTATGGTCATGACCGCTTTCGCAAACCTGTTTGGAATCGGCGGCGCAAGTCTTATTTCCAGATCCCTTGGAGCGAACGACAGAGAAAAAGCTTCACACTGTTCTTCCTTCTGCATTTGGACAGCTATTGCTGCCGCATTTATTTATGGTGTCTCTGTGCTCATTTTTCTTCCGGCCTTACTACCGGTTCTCGGCACGAATGACGGAACGTGGGAGTATAGTTCGGAGTACATATTTTGGACAATCGGCATCGGTGCCGTTCCTACGGTACTGAACCCTGAACTCGCTCATCTTGTAAGATCAGAGGGCTATTCGAAGCAGGCCAGCTTGGGTGTGGCATTTGGAGGAATTCTTAATATGGGACTTGATCCGCTTTTCATTTTCACTTTTAAGATGGAGATTATGGGGGCGGCAATTGCAACTATGATTTCAAATACGGCTGCCGTAGTTTACTTTTTTTGCTTTATCTATAAAATTAGGAATGTTAGTACAATAACGATGTCGCCCAAACTGTATACACTCGAAGATCATATCCCTGGGGAAGTGCTGGCGGTGGGATTGCCTAGTTTTATCATATCTATGATGGCTACCATATCGAATACTGTCCTCAATAATATTATCTCTACTTATTCAAATGAAGCCGTCGCCGGGATGGGAATCGCAAAGAAAATTGATCTAATGGCGTTTGCAATTGCACAAGGAATGACTCAGGGAACGCTGCCCCTGATCGGATATAACTATACCTCGGGGAACAGAACAAGAATGATGTCAGTGATCAAAACGCTGCTTTATGCTTGTCTGGTAATATCGCTTTCCGGTATGACAATCTTGCTGCTCACTGCTGCACCGATTACACGCCTGTTTATTGACAATGCTGAAACGGTGCAATACGGGCGAACTTTTCTCAGAATCATTTGTCTTGCATGCCCAACAACGGCAGTCAATTTTTTTGTTATTACAGTGTTTCAGGCCACCGGAAAAAAGATCCAGCCGATCATTCTGTCACTGCTGCGCAAAGGAACAGTTGACGTTCCTTTGATGTTTTTGTTCGATCATCTCATGGGTATAAGCGGGATAGCGTGGGCAACTCCAGCGGCAGACATGGTCGCGCTTGTCGTGTCAGGCGCATTGGTGATACCGTATTTGAAAAAACTCAGAATGGGCCAAGTTGAGCTGCGCTAAAGAATGAAACAGCATTGTACTAGAAAAATTTTTATTTCTGCGGAAGACGAAAATTAAATAGAAGACGGTACTTTCATTTCAATATGTACAGACTGATAAACCGAGACTGGATCATAGAAGCCTCAGTTTGTCAGTCTTTCTTTATTTATGCCACTAACTTGTTTCGTTATGGCATTAAGTAATATTCCTTACCGCTTGCAATCTCCTTTGACTTGCGATCTGCTTTTGTCTCCAAAAAATTAGAGAAGGCTCAGATACCTTTTTCGACAGATATGAGCTATAATAAATATCTAAGTATTCATTTCTCTGTTTTTCAACAGATTTGGGAAAGAAAACTTGCTGGTATGCTTATCTCTACGTGAAGTAACAAACAAATTTCTTAGAAAATCAGTTTAATTGTCAAGCAGCACATCAACATTATGGATGAAAAATTATGGATGAAAACGTCGATATTATCACCAGCATAGATCCAAAATGGAGCGATAATTTACATGTGGGGACGAAAAAATCATTGATGAGCATTTGATGGAGTTCTGTGTAAGGGAAGAGGATGAGACTCCTACTACATGTGCCGCAAAACGTCTTTTCATTCATAAAAATATCTTGCAATACAAACTGCGAAAACCGACCTCTATTTCCACTCATTATAACATTAACAAGTGGAATAATGATGTTGTATCATAAAAGTTGACACCCTATTCTCAAGGACTTTGATATATAATCATAATCAATACGAGAACAGGAGAAACAACCTATGGCACAAAATCAAAAATCTTATGACAATGAATTTAAAGCACAAGCTGTAAAACTTGCTCAGGAAATTGGTGGGCATAAAGCAGCTAACGAATTAGGGATTCCCAAGGGTACTATGTACACCTGGATAAAAGCCTTCAAAGAAGGTCGTCTCAGCGCAAATGACGCGGTTCATACGCCTAAGAATGCCTTATCTCTTAACGATGAGCTTATCGAACTCAAAAAGCGCATTAAAGAGCAGGATAAGGAAATCCGTCGTTTAAAAGAAGAAAATGAATTTCTCGAAGAAGCCAGTGCTTTTTTCGCAGCCAGCCGTCGGAAGTCAGCAAAAAACAGAGACTGATGTTTATTGCAACCAAAACTGATGACGGCGAGATTAAGGGCAAAATTTCTTTTTATTGCAGAGTGCTTCATGTTTCCAGACAAGCATTCAATAAATACCTAAAAGCAAAGGATGCTCCATGGAAATATCAGGAATTGGTAGATACAATGCTTGATATTTGTAGTGAGGATGAATGTAATGACACTTATGGAAGAATCCGTATGTATCAGGCATTACAACTCAAACAGCCGGAGGGTATACACATTCCCGGCGAGAGAACTGTTTATCGTGTCATGGACGAAATTGGTCTTAATCACAAACCAAAACGCAAGCCTAATGGTATTACTAAAGCTGACAAAGAAGCCCGGAAATCAGATGATTTAATAAAACGTGACTTCACTGCTGAAAAACCTCTAAAAAAATGTATTACTGATATGACTGAAATAAAAGCTTCTGATGGAAAACTGTATGTTTCAGCCATCTTTGACTGCTACGATTTAGCGGTATTGGGTCTTGCCATGGATACAAATATGAAAGCTCCCCTTTGTGAACAAACCTTAGATAACGCTTATAGAGCCTATCCTATGCTTAGGGGAGCTATTCTTCACAGTGACAGAGGTACGCAGTATACCAGCGGGTTATATCGTAAGGCAATCAACAAATATGGCATTCTTCAAAGCATGAACAGTGCCGGTGGCAGATGCCATGACAATGCCAGATGTGAAAGTATGTGGGCAAGATTCAAAGAGGAATTACTTTATGGACGTTACGATACCAGCTCAATGACAGTAGAACAGTTAAAAACTCTTATTTGGAGATACTTCATCGGCTATTGGAATAACCGGCGAATCTGTTCAGCTAACGGTGGCTTACCTCCGATGGTTAAGCGACAGCAGTACTATGATTCATTGCAGGAGGCAGCATAAGGTCGAACATTCTTGAGAAAAAAGTGTAAACCAATATTGACAATATCATAATTTTGTACTAATATAATATAAATTAAGCGAATACATACCTGTTTTTATGCATAGTTATTTTGCTTAATTTTTAGAGGGGGTAGAAAAAATGTCTGGGTTTGGGTTAATCATTGCATTTATCATCGCAGTTATCGCCATGATTTTGGCAATCTCTAAGCTGAAAGTTCATCCATTCTTAGCGATTATGACCATTTCTCTGCTGCTGGGTTTGGTTGCGGGGATTCCTTTGGTCGATACGAAAAAAGCAGATGGAACCACCGTGCTGGGACTTGCCAATGTAATTGGAGCCGGTTTCAGCGGCACTTTCACCAGCATCGGCATTGTTATTATTCTTGGTGCGTTGGTCGGAACAATTTTGGAAGAGACAGGAGCTGCTTTTAAGCTTGCTGACATGGTAATCCATGTGGTCGGACCAGATCACCCGGATGTGGCTATGTTGATCATGGGCTGGGTTGTTTCCATTCCTGTCTTCTGCGACAGCGGATTCGTCATCCTGAATCCAATCCGTAGGGCTTTGGTACAGCGTACCCGTAAAAGCAGCGTTGCGATGACGGTCTGCTTGGCGGGCGGCCTTTATGCTTCCCATGTATTTATCCCTCCAACACCGGGTCCAATTGCAGCCGCAAATTCGCTTGGCATCGGTGACAATCTGCTTTTGGTTATGGGACTGGGCGCGCTTGTCTCCATTCCGGCGCTGATTGCTACATATCTCTATGCAGGTCACATCAGCAAAAAAGTTCGGGCTGCAGACGAAGCGGATGTGGAACCGGCTGACGGAGAAATTGTTAAAACATACGATGAAATCCTGAAAGAATATGGTCGGCTGCCAAACGGAGCACTTTCGCTTAGCCCAATTGTTGTTCCAATTCTTCTGATGGCTCTCGGTTCTATTTCTTCCATGGCGAAGTGGTCTGGTTTTGGCGCACATTTGTGCAATTTCCTTGGAACGCCAATTATTGCACTTGCTGTTGGCACATTGTTCGGAGTATGGCTTCTCGTGGATATGCATAAAATAGATCATTTTTATGATGTTACCGATAAGACTCTGAAAACGGTTGGCCCTATTCTTTTCATTACCGCGGCGGGCGGCGTCCTCGGAAAGGTGATAGCCGTTTCCGGGATGGTGCAGTATATCACGTCCAATGCTCCGTTGCTCCAGAGCGTCGGGATTTTCTTCCCATTCCTGCTCGCGGCGATTCTGAAGACCGCACAAGGCTCTTCGACGGTCGCTATCACCACCACGGCCGGCATTATGGCTCCGCTGATGACCGTACTCGGGTTACAGTCCCCTGTTTCTACGGCGCTGACAGTGATGGCAATCGGTGCAGGCGCCATGACGGTATCACACGCAAACGATTCTTACTTCTGGGTTGTCACGAACTTTGGTTCCATGACACCGGAACAGGGATATAAGACGCAGACGATGAACACGCTAGTAGAAGGTCTCGCATCTATGGTCGGTGTATTTGTCCTTTCTCTGATTCTACACTGATGTCAGGAAAATGTGTTTGTCGGGAATAATTGCATGAATGGGGGAAATCCGTTTAATGAAAAAAGTCATACTGATACCAGATTCTTTTAAAGGGACGATGTCTTCGTCTGAAGTCTGCAATATTATGAAGAAAGTAATACTGAATTATTTTCCCAACGCCAAGGTACTCAGTATCCCTGTAGCTGACGGTGGTGAGGGCAGCGTGGATGCCTTCCTTTCCGCTGTTGGTGGGCGGAAGGTTCCCCTTGTTGTAAAAGGACCATATTTTGAAGATATCCCGGCTTTCTATGGGGTGCTTCCCGATGGAACTGCCGTGATAGAAATGGCGGCGGCCGCAGGGTTGCCGTTGGTTGGTGAAAATCGTTCTGCTGGCAAAACGACCACCTTTGGGGTAGGGCAGTTAATTGCGCATGCCGCGAAATCCGGCTGTCACAAAATCATTGTCGGTTTAGGCGGTAGTGCGACGAACGACGGAGGTGCAGGAGCTGCCGCTGCATTGGGAATCCGCTTTTTTGACGAAGGCGGACACGAGTTCGTTCCTGTCGGGGAAACGCTTGGAAAGATTACTTCTATTGATACGAGTGGATTGAATGCTGACCTCAAAGGCATTGATCTTATCACAATGTGCGACATTGACAATCCGCTGTGTGGTTCCCATGGAGCTGCAGCTGTCTTTGGGCCTCAAAAAGGGGCTTCTGAAGAGGAAATCCGTCTACTTGACCGAAACCTCAATCATTTGGCTGAAATTATCCGGTGCGATCTTGGAAAAGACATTCGCTTCCTTCCAGGTTCGGGAGCGGCAGGTGGTATGGGCGGCGGGATGGCAGCTTTTTTTGGCAGCTGTTTGCAGCCGGGAATCGAGACTGTACTTGATGTCGTTGGATTTGATGATAAGATCCGCGGAGCAGACCTTGTGTTTAGCGGAGAAGGAAAATTGGATTCTCAGTCTCTCAGAGGAAAAGTTATTGTAGGGGTGGCCCACCGCACCCAAAAGCAGGGGGTTCCGCTTATTGCTATTGTCGGCGACATTGGTGACCAGATTGAAAATGCTTACAGAGAAGGAGTCAGCGCTGTCTTCAGTATCAATCGCGTAGCGGTTCCCTTTTCAGAAGCAAAACAGCGTTGTAAGGAAGATCTGGCCCTTACGATGGATAACCTTATGCGCTTTTTCAGGATGCTGCAAAAACATCCAGATCTGCAATGAAGAAATTCGCAATTATAGGCATTAAGAAATGAATTAGGCAACATGTTTTGACAGCGTCTAAATGGATATTATGGATACCTATCAAGCAGGAAAGTCAAGAACAACAATACGAAGTTTGGGTCACTCTTTATATGCAAAGAGATGCTCCTAAAAATAAGAAACGCTGTGACTCATAAGTCACAGCGTTTCTTATTTTTATAGGTAAGTAAGAAGGGTAAATAGAAATTAAAATTTCACTTAGTTCATAATTAAAGTTAATGCAGCAATCCGACCATAATTCGTGGTAATATAACCAGACCTACAGTAGCAATTGGCTGGCATGCTGCGTAGAAAGCAGCTACTTTGTCATTCCCAGAAACCAACATAAGTGCATTAAGTGCAGGTGCTGAAGTCATAGCACCTGTGGTTGCTCCAAGGGAAGCAAAGAGAGGCATTTTGAATAGATACCTAGATACAACAAATGCGGCCAGTATGGCAACAACGCTCATTAATACGCCTACCAAGAATAATGTTATACCATATTGAGATAAGGTGGATACAAATTTCGGGCCAGCAGCAGCACCATTTGCTAAAAGGAAAAGAGAAATTCCGAAGTCACGCATGGGGACCAGTGTGGTTTTAGGTGCTTGGAAATTGATTTTTCCGATTTTGCCGATGGCAGATATGACGATGCCTGCTATGATTGCGCCGCCGCCGTTGCCCAATGAGAAGGTTAAGCCACCGCCGACAGGAATTGCAATCGCTCCAAGCATCACACCGAAAGCAATTGTAATGCATACTACAAAAACGCCCGGGGCATCCATTGTAATCAGTTTTGCATTTTTTAGTCCGGCCAAACGTTTAGACACAGGTGGATCTGGTATTTTGGCATTTTCTTCCTCAACATTTGCTTTGAAAAGCTTTGGAATAATCTGTACAAATAGCACAATACTGATGATACCGAATACATACGCAAGTGCATAGCCTACACCTGCTGCCGAATCAGAGCCTACAATTTCCAATGTAGAAGTCAGCGAAGCTGTGCAGGTGAGTGCGCCTGCCATAACGCCAAGTGATAAATCAATTGGAAGATTGAATATTTTTACTGCCATGGCGATTGTTACTCCGGCAGATAAAAGAATAGCAAGAGTGGTTGCTATAAATCCCCAAAAATTAGCCTTTATGTTTGTTACAAAAGAAGGACCAGCTGAAAGTCCCACACAGCCCAAGAACATAACAAGTCCTATAGAGCCCAGCACATCAGGAATTTTCATCCCGAAGCTGCCAAGAATAAGGGCTACAATTAAGACACCGGATGTCCCAAATTTAAGCCCACCAAAAGATATTCGTCCAAATAGATACCCCAATGCCAATGCAAGAAAGGCCATAAAAACGCTATTGCTTAAAAGCTTGGTTAAAAAGCCCATATTTTTGTTTCCTCCATATCATATTTCATGTTATTATCTCGCTTCTTACGCAAAAATATAAGTTGCCCTAAAAACTCATGATGCTTAGTGATAACTTTTCTAAATCCCCGGCCAGAAGGCGTTTCGCTTTTGAGTTGCAAACCCGTGAAAGTAAAAATCATATGATAATCATCGAGCGAAACGTTATGTGGATTTCATCACCTCCTAGGGGCCCCAATATGTCATTTTAATTAAGCACTAGAACAACTTTGACAATGGTCCTATCTGTTATACAACAATTACAGCAATTTGCACAATATATTAATTCACTTCATGTTAATTTAACAATAAAAAAGGGTAAGTAAACTTATAATTTGTAAGTAAGT
Source organism: Caproicibacterium sp. BJN0003 (assembly GCF_026314295.1). NCBI lineage: Bacteria > Bacillati > Bacillota > Clostridia > Eubacteriales > Oscillospiraceae > Caproicibacterium > Caproicibacterium sp. BJN0003. The sequence continues at coordinate 1,626,475 of NZ_CP111108.1, read as the reverse complement.
AAATAAAAAAACCACCAGAATAGCTCCCATAAGATGAATTTTACAAAGATCATTTTAAGGGGGGCGAAAACTGATGGTTTAGAAAAATATAATAAATTTTATGTTTTGCAGCCTAATCTAAATACTTGATTATACTGGGGGGTGTGGGATCGATTCACAGAAGCGAAAGTATCCCCGGAAAATCAGATTACGGATTCTCAGTGTTTTGAAAATCGTAGACGCGTTGATAATCTTTCGTATTGGGAATCTTTGCAACCAGGGATTGATGGCGTGAAAGCAGTCGGCAAAGCGGGTAGACATCTACCCAGATTTCATTGTCACTTTCTTTCTGAGACTCGTCAAAAACCAGCTCTAATCCGAAATGAAGGTGAGGTTCTGTAATATTGTTGACGTTTTCTTTGGTGCTGTATCCGGTGTGACCAAGGTAGCCAATTACATCTCCTGCTTTAACAGAAGAGCCAACTTTTAAATCGGATTGATAAGGATAATTCTGTCGTAGATGTGCGTAATAATAATAGCGCTGTTTGTCAAGACTTCGGATTCCAATCCGCCAGCCTCCATATTGATTCCACCCGAGAGCTTCGACTGTTCCACTTTCCACGGCAATAATAGGAGTGCCGATTTGTCCCATCATATCATGTCCAAGATGTTGTCGACGATAGCCATAAGTACGGCTTACTCCAAAATCATCAAATTCAGAATATGGAAATCCTTTTGCGATAGGAGAATAAGCGGAAAGTCCGTATTTTTGTTCCCAACGCTTCCCATTTGGAGCGGATTCATCCGGGACTTCCTCTTCGAAATTTCCGACTAGTCCATCTAGAACAGCACCATATGCTTTTCGATAATAGGCATAGTAAGAGAGTCCTTCGGACAGTTCGGAAACAGACGAACCATTTTGTAGCTTTTCAGCGTCTTCATCCAAGTGCTTTGGAGAAGAACTTGTGAATTTTCCACCGGTGCGGGCGGCTTCTAAACTTAAAAGGTCTACCCAGTTAACCGGTTTATTTTCTTTATTCCCCTTTATATCAAGAGAAAGTGCGCAATCCAGAGATTCAAAGTTCACATTGAATTCTACATAGTGAATAAAATCTTTTTTTGGCTCCGGTGTGGTGGCTGCATTTTGGACAGCTCTATTGCACAGATCAAAAATTCCGAAACAGAGCAGAAAAGTCAGAATAAAAAATCCTACAAAGAAAATTTTCTTTTTTTTAAAATTCCGAATCATGAGATTCCCTCCCAATAAAACGCTTTCTAAAGAATTTATGAGAGGGAAAAGAAATCTATGCCTTCTCCAAAAGATGCTGCCAATTGTTTATTTAATAAAGTGAAAATATGTTTGGAGATCCATTATAGAAAATCAGACGGATTTTATAAAATTGAATTCAATTACATGGTACACTTGTGTCTTTTTGACGGTTTCTTTTTGAGGCGGATACATGTATAATTAAACCGAATTTTAGGTTTAAGATAAAATAAAAGGAGAGAATATTTTGCGCGAAGAAGAAAAAGCACTGAAAGAAGTGCAGAAACTTTGTGAGAGACTGCGAAGAGATGGCTGTGCTTTGCTTGCGATTGATGGTCGCTGCGGAAGTGGAAAGACAACTTTGGCGGAATATTTGCACCAACAATATGAGTGCCCAGTGGTTCATATGGATGATTTTTATCTGCCGAAAAATCACAGAACAAAAGAACGTCTGCAGATACCGGGTGGAAATATTGATTGGGAACGTTTCCTACAAGAGGTGCTGCGCCCGCTAAGAACCGGAAAGCCTGCGGTTTATCGGCCTTATGATTGCAAAGAGAATACATTTGGAGAGCCTAAAACAGCCTGTCCGGGGCCTTTGACAATTATTGAGGGATCCTATAGTATGCATCCAAGTCTGCGGGTGTTCTATGATGACGAAGTGTTTTTGACCGTTTCCAAAGAGGAACAGGAACAGCGAATTCTGAAGCGCAGCAATCCGGAAATTTTACAGCTTTATAAAGAAAATTGGATTCCGATGGAAGAACGGTATTTTTCCAACTATCGAATTGCAGAAGGATGCAGTCTAGTGTTGAATACAACTGGATATCATATTCCTTCTTTTTAAAAGACGGAGAAAGGAAATTTTTATGAAAAAAAGAGCAACTGTGCCGTTAACGATTTCTGCGCTCTGCTTGGCTGGCGGTGTTATTTTGCCGCAGGCATTTCATTTTTTACCAATTCCAAATGCAGGGGTGATCCTGTGCCCAATGCATATCCCGGTTTTGCTTTGCGGAATCCTCTGCGGATGGCCCTGGGGACTTTTATGCGGGATTTTAACCCCCCTTTTGTCAAGTATAATTACCGGGATGCCGCCTTTGTTTCCTACGGGAGCTTCAATGATTTGTGAGCTTGCAACTTATGGGATTCTCTCTGGACTTCTTTATCAGATGACGCAGGGGAAAATCTATGTGACCCTTTTCGTGGCTATGCTGGGCGGCCGATTTGTAATGGGGATTTCCAGTTTGCTATTTTATAATCTTGCAGGAAAAGGCTATACATTTGAACTCTTCCTTACTTCCGCTTTTGTTACGGCATTGCCTGGAATTCTTTTGCAGTTGACACTGATTCCGCTTTTGGTCGTAATCCTGAAAAAATCCAAACTTTTTCCCGCTCAACAGAATTCTTAATCTTATATTTAAAAAGATCCGTTTTGCATAAAAATATGCAAAACGGATCTTTTTTTCTGCCTTTATATTACCACAAATTGGGCCTTTTTTCAAGTCTTGTTTTTTTCTTCCTAAGGGTGTAAGAACAATATTAGGGGGGATTACACATGAGATCGGATTTTACAATGGTACCCAAAAAGCTTGAAAAAAAAGAACTGCTCGGATTAATGCAGGACTGCAATCAGATAACGGAGAGATTCGGACTTTCTCTTTCGGACAAACAAATTCAGAATCTGGAGGAGCATCGGATAAAAGCACTTCAAAATACCGGGCGGATTGAATTTGGCGAGGGAATTTTAAAAAAGCTTGCCTATGCGTTTTGTGATTCTCCGTTTCTGCTTCCGAATTCCTATGAGGAGACTTTAATTGAACTGCAGGATCTGTTTTATTATTTTAAAACAGAGTCTATGGAACGGATTTCTGACGATGAATTGATCGAAGCGATGAAGGAAATTTATAACGGAAAAGCACAGGGCTCTCTTTCTTATCTTTCGCAGACAGCCTTGGAGGATCTTTGCCGAAATCTTCGATTTGATTCGTTTGATTCTGTGGATGGGAGGGATCCTGAAGAATGACAGAGACACTTCGGTTTACAGGGACAGATTCTTTTTCTGATGAATCTGATTCTGCGCTTTCAGAAGAGAGTCTTCCTTTTCAAACATCGATCTGGGAGATCCTAAAAAAACAGGTGCGCCTTTATACCATGGGGGAAAGCAGCTCTCTCCCGAAAGAAACCGTCAAAGAACTTTTTTCATCCATTTGTTTCCTAACGGATCTGGGTGCTGCTCCTAAAGGAAAAGAGCAACCCTTGAAGCTGAAAAACATGAATGCAGAGGAACTCTTTGAGCGTGGAAAAAAGCGGGCCGAGTGGGAAGTTCGAAGAGGAAAGAGACTTTGGAAAACTGCCTGTATGAGTGCGCCAAAAATTTCAAACCGTTCCCTTTTTGATACACTGCAGGGGATCGGTGCTTTTTGGAAACAATATGATGTTCGTTTCTTTGCACATCAGATTCCTTGCTATATTGACTATCAGTTGATGAATCCGGTCCCAGAGTCTCTTTCCGGAATTTGTTATCTTAACGAATATCTTCATTGCCTCTTGATTGAGAATCGCTTTTTGCTTCATTTTGATGTAGAGCGAATTGAAAAACTTTTACAGGTTGTCGAGCCGGATTATCAGGAACTTCTTATCAATCTTACAGAGCCGGTTATGATACAGGCACTCGGACTTTCTATCCTGAAAAAAGAGCCGTATGCACTTGATTTGTCACCTCAAGAGCAGAAACAACTGCAGTTGTATTTGCAGGCTTTATCGGAAAAAGAAATGCGTCAAGTGCTTTCTGATGCGGTTTTATGGCTTTGCAGATTATTAAAAATAGAGGGACATGATGATTACGCGTATTTTTTAAAGACAGCAGAAGATGCTTTTCCGAGGCTTAATGCAGCCTGTAGCGCAAAAGAATTACAGAACCTTTTTCCTCATATTGCTTAAAACTATTCATTGAAATAATGGATGCAAAATAAAAAAGCACTCTTCATTTTGTTAAAAAATGAAAGGTGCTTTCTGCTTTTCGTTTTAGAAAAATTAGACGGGATGATCGGGTCCTTCATTCGGGGCGGAAGGATGAAGCTCCTCGTGCATCTGAGAATCCTCCATGGCCTTGCGCTTATCTTTTTCGCAGATGCCAAAGGTCACAACAAAAAGATATTTACGAATGGCGAAAAGTCCTGCAACCGCAATTACACCGACCAGATTATCGAGTGCGCTGTGATGATAAATAATAATCTGCCGGGCAACTGCAAACAGCAAAACGTCTAAAACTGCAGCAGGTGTTTGGCGGACTAGCATTTTTACAAATTCCAGCCCTACAACCATTGACATAATGTTTGCAAAGAAAGTTTCAAATTTAGATTGGTCTACATCACCGTTTGTAAATATATAGACGGCCATATGAAAAATTCCCATGGAAACAGCTGCAATGATGATAAGAGACGTAGCGATTTCGAGCAGATGGCTTAATTTTGAGATAATGGGGCGCATTTTTTCCCGCATGAGAAATAACTCCTTTTCAAATATCTTTTATCATTAGGATTTGCTTTGTGCCGATTGCCAAAAGTAAAAATCCAAGCGCATTATGCATTATTTAGATATGCACAAAATTTTCTTCTAATTTTCAAATCAGAAGTACAAAATTATTATAACAGACACGCCTCAAAAGACGCAAGAATTTTTTAAAAATTTTCAAAAACTGTTTTAAAAAAAGAAAATTTGCAGAATTATCTACCTTAAAGCACAAATAAATGCATAAATTAAAAAAAATTTTCATAGTCAGGAACTTCTATGAAGAAATATGGGGAAAGTCAGAAAAAAGATTTGATTTCTTTAATGAAAATCTTTTATAATTAAGATATAAATTAAGGAGAGAGAAGCGTTTTTGTTGAAAAAGGGTTATATTTACATTCTGCTGACGACATTGATTTTTAGTTCTATGGAAGTCATTTAGAAAATGACTGGTGGGGTTTTCCATCCACTGCAGATTACGGCACTGCGCTTTTTTATCGGTGGGTTGGTGCTGATTCCTTTTGCTGTGCGGATACTTAGACAAAATCATATTACGTTACAAGGAAAAGATATTTTGCGCTTTGCTGGATTAGGATTTTTAGGGATGTTCCTTTCCATGAACCTTTATCAGATGGCAGTACAGGAGACAAAGGCGTCTGTTGTGGCAGTACTTTTCAGCAGCAATCCAATCTTTGTGACAATCTTAGCATTCTTTTTGTTGCGTGAACCGATTCGTAAACATCATGTGCTGGCACTGATCCTCGATATGATTGGAATTGTTGTCATTATAGACCCATTTCATAATACATTAAGTCCTTTGGGAATTGCTTTGAGTCTAGGAGCAACCCTGCTTTTCGCATTTTATGGGGTTCTTGGAAAGCGCAGTTGTGCCCGCTTTGGGGGAGTAGTGGTTACCTGCATGAGCTTTTTACTGGGCAGTGCTGAAATGTTTCTTATGATGGGCATTACTCATATTCCAGCGGTGGCTCAATCGGCACAGCAGGCAGGACTGGGAAAACTTTTTGCAAATATTCCATTCTTTAGTGGGATCACTTTGTCTGTTTTGCCGTTGTTCCTCTTTATTTGTATTGTTAATACCGGGATTGGCTTTGCATGCTATTTTAAAGCTATGGAAATGACAAGTGCCCATGAAACTTCCCTTGTGTTTTTCTTTAAACCGATTATTGCACCGCTTTTCGCATTGGCAATTCTTGGAGAAGAGATTTCTCTGTCGATGATGATTGGGATCGTTTTCATCCTTCTTGGATCACTTTCTTCAATTCTGCCGGCACTCTTAAGTATTCGGAAAAAAGAGCAGGTTGATTCTTAAAATAGTACAGAGAAAATAAAGCGTGAAATGGTTTTAAAAGCGAATTGGTACTTTTGCTATTATTCGTAAGGACTTTTTGTGGCTTTTGCAAATAAAGCTAAATTTTGTCGAAATAGTTTCAAAATAATCACAAAAAGTAACAAAAAAATTATGATTGTTCTCTATGGGAATAATAATAACAGCAAATTATAGTATTATGTAAAACAAAATAGACAATTATTTTTATGTTGATTTTACTTGAAATATTCCACTTTCCACTTGAGAATCATCAGTTTAAATGAAAGAGAGGTCTTTTTGCAATGAATCAAAATCAGCATCGCCCAATGCGGACGATCATTGCCTTTCTAATTGCGTCGACTATGGCGTTTACCCCTTGCTTGACAGCTTTTGCAGAGGATACCGGTGATACAACAGATCTGGATGCTTTGCGTCAACAACAGCAAACATATGCTGCCCAAAAAGCAGATAATGATTCGAAAATTGCCTCTTTAAAAGAAGATCAGAGTCAAAAAGAAGCATACCAGCAGACATTACTTGATCAGAAACGTATTGTAGAAGATCAGATTTCTACCAGTATTGCTCAAATTGATGCGTTAGACAAGCAGATTAAAGACAAAGAGGCTGAGATCTCAGATAAGCAGACGGCGGTCAACGGAGATATTTCTCTTTTAAAAGAGCGCCTTTATGCACTTTATGTTTCCGGAGAAGCCAGCAATATGGAAATTTTGCTTTCTTCGCAGAGCCTTAATGACCTTTCAGATAAGATCGAAGCACTGCAGATGGTTACAAAGCACGACACGGATTTGATTGATCGGCTAAAAGGAGAACTTTCAGATGTTGAAGCCGCAAAACAGACCGTCGAATCGGACAAGCAGGAAGCGACGAATGCGAAAACGGCTTTGGATCAGCGTCAGCAAGAACTAACGCAGCTTTCGAATGAAACAGGGGAAGCAATTCAGCAGATTAGTTCTTCTGCCTCCTCTCTGGAAGATCAAAATGCACAGTTAGCTCAGAAAGAGGCAGAAGCAGCGGCAGCGATTGATAGCTGGATGGCAAATTATTATGCACAGCAACAAACCAAATCTCAGACGAATAACGACAATACATATCAAAACGGATCCGGTGATTCAGCTCAAGGCTCTGATAATAACAACAATACTTCCGGGAATCAGGGGAATTCTTCCAGCAGTGGCCTAATTTGGCCGGCACCCTCTGCTCATACAATTACGACTGGATTTGAATATCGCTGGGGTGCTTTCCATAACGGCTATGATCTTTCTGATTCTGGTGTCTATGGGACCAGCATTGTAGCGGCGGCAAGTGGCACGGTAGCTTATGTTTCCTCCGGTTTTGGAGACGGATACTATGGCTGTACGGATGGCGGCGGATATGGAAACTACGTCATTATCGATCACGGGAATGGGCTTTCCACTTTGTATGGTCATATGAAGTCTGTTTCGGTTAGTGTTGGACAAAGTGTTTCTCAGGGACAAGTAATCGGAGCCCTTGGGACAAGCGGCAGCAGTACCGGACCGCATCTGCATTTTACCGTTTATAAAAATGGTTCTGCGGTGGATCCTGGAAATTATATTTAATCTAAATTGGTTTTAAAAGGACCGGGCAATTTAGCCCGGCCTTTTTTTGAATTTTATCGGTGTTTTGTATCTTTCCATATCGCGAAAATCATGGTATAATTTTAAGGACAATTTGAATGAAGGGAGATCGGAGTATGAAAAAAAGAATTGCTATTTTAGCCGTTTCCCTTTGCTTTTTACTTTCCGGCTGTTCCTTTCCGGCGTTGGACCCTCAGAATCTGATGACACCGCCGCGCCCAACAGGAGAACGGGCACAGATTCATGACCTTTTGACGCAAGAGGCAGGCTCCAATGTTACCTTGAGCTATCCTGGAGCGGGCGATTATCGATCTGCCATTTTGCTTCATAATATTTTGGGGGATGGCAGCGAAGAAGCAATGGCTTTTTATAAAACTCCTTCCGATACAAATGATGGAAGCAAGGCCATTTCCGGAACGAATCTGCTCTTTATGACAGAGAAAGACGGAAAATGGGAATTGGCCGGAAAGTTTCAGAATGCAGCTTCTCATGTGGATCGTGTGTGCTTTGGCGATTTGGATGGCGATGGAATAGACGAGGCCATTGTCGGCTGGGGCGACAGTACGGCGGGCCTAAGTAATTTAACCGTTTATTCTGGAAAAAGCGGAAAGATCACAGAAGAAAAATTGAGCCAAACTTATAATGAACTGATTGTTCAGGATTTTGATGGGGATGGTATTGATGAACTGATGACCATTTCAATGAATCCGCATCAGCCAATTGTTGCTTCTCTGTTTCGGCTAAAAGATGGTGCAATGCAGATGATGGATAGTATAAAGTTGGATTCCAGTGTTTCTGCAATTACGAATGTGATTACCGGAGATATCAGTGCAGGACAAAAAGGTGTCATTTTGGACGGGACCATGAGTAATAATATGATCACCGAGATCCTTTACTGGGATGCAAAGGATCAGGCTTTGATGGCTCCGCTTTACGAGACAAATACGATGAAAAACTCGGCATTGCGCAGCGTCACCGTTTCCAGTCAGGATGTCGATGGGGATGGTTTGCCGGAGGTTCCATTTGTCAGTTTGCTGCCCGCCTATGTGGGACAGAGTTCTGACGATGTAGGCAATTTGATTTCCTGGCAGAAATATGATAGCTCTAAAGGGATTTTTACGCAGGCACAGCTGATGGTTCGAAACTCGAGCGATGGGTATTCTTTTTCTCTACCGGATTCATGGAGTAAAAATGTAACGACAGAGAGAACCTATGACAGAAGTCTCACTTTTTACGAATTAGATCGGCAGAAGGAAGATTCTCGGGGAGATGCACTTTTAACGATTCGGGCTTTTTCACAGGCGGATTGGGACAATCAGAATGGGACGCAAGGATATACCCAATTCGAAAAAAATGGAGATCTGGTATTGGCAGTTACTTGTCCGCAAACACAGTCATCTCTGCGAATTTCTGTTTCAGAAGCTCTGGGACGAATGAAGCTTTTGGACAATGGCGGTTGAGAACGGAGAGACGATATTGGAGGAATTAGTATGAAAAGAATTTTGGTAGCCGAAGATGAACAGGCAATCCGCGAGTTTGTTGTCATTAATCTCAAACGCGCCGGATATGAGGTGTGGGAAGCTGAAAATGGAGACCAGGCACTGGAAGTTTACCAGCAAAATGACGGAAATTTTGATGTCGCAGTTCTGGATATTATGATGCCGGGGGATCATGATGGGCTTTCTGTCTGCAAAGAGCTGCGCAAATCAAATGGGACGATTGGCATTATTCTTCTTACTGCGCGTACGCAGGAGATGGATAAGGTCAGTGGATTAATGATGGGAGCAGACGATTATGTGACAAAGCCATTTTCTCCTAGTGAACTGGTTGCTAGAGTGGATGCAATTTATCGCAGAGTGGCATTGGCCAAAAATCGGACGGAAGAAAATTTCAAGGAAGAGCTGCATTCCGGAGAATTTGCACTCAACCTGCGCAGCCGTACCTTGTTAAAAGGACAGCGCCCGATTGAGCTGACACAGGTAGAATTTCAGATTATGGAGTTCTTTTTCAGCCATCCGCAGGAAGCATTGGATCGTTCTGAGATTTTGAAGCATGTCTGGGGAGAAGCTTATTATGGAGAGGAAAAAATTGTCGATGTAAATATTCGGCGTCTTCGTATGAAGGTGGAAGATGAACCGAGTAATCCGAAACATATTATAACGGTCTGGGGCTTAGGATATAAATGGGAAGCCTAAAAGATTTGATTCGAGAAAGAGATGCGCTCAGTGAAGAAGAAAAACGCTTTCAGCAATAATGCGAACGGAATTGCGCGCAGATGGATTCTGAACAGCTTAGGCATCATTGTATTGATCTTTGTGGCGTTTATTATTATCTTGTCGGTGGGAGTGCGCAGTTATATCTATAACAGCATTCAAACGACGCTTGATGGACGCAGCGGAGAATTAACCAATGTATTTGCTGATTATGGCAGACGCTCTGCAGAAGAGTTCAGTACAGCTGCACGTAAATATGTAGAGAATTTTCCCGAAAAAGAGAATATGGAATTGATGGTCCTTAATTCTAACGGAAAGATCATTATTACGAGTGTTGGATTTGCGCCGGATCAAAAACAGCCAATGCCGGATTATGATTCGGCACTAAGTGATCCCAACGGTTACGGTACCTGGACGGGTTCCCTTTCTAGCGGAGAAAAGATTTTGGCGGTTACCCGTGTTATGCATAATGATGATGGGAATACGGTGGGCGCGATTCGTTATGTGGTATCTTTGGAAAATGCGGACCGACAAGTCTTTTTAATGGTCTGTATTCTAATCTTAATTGGACTTGTAATTATCTGCTTTGTAGTCATTTCCAGTTCGTATTTTATGCAGTCGATTTTGGAACCGATTCGGGAAATCAGCGCTACGGCAAAAAGAATTGCACAAGGTGATTTTAAAGCCAGAATTACTGCTCCTCATGAGGAAGATGAGTTAGGGCAGCTTTGTGAAACCATCAACGATATGGCGCAGGAACTGGGAACTTCGGAACGGCTCAAAAACGATTTTATTTCTTCCGTTTCTCACGAATTGAGAACACCTCTGACGGCTATTCAGGGATGGGCAGAGACACTTCAGAGCGGTGGCCTTGATCAAGAATCATTCAATAAGGGCATGGATGTTATCATTCATGAATCGGAACGCCTTTCTGGAATGGTAGAGGAATTGCTCGACTTCTCCAGAATGCAGTCCGGTAGAATGACTCTTGTGATGGATAAAATCGATATTTTGGCAGAGCTTGGCGAAGCCGTTTATATGTTTAGTGAACGTGCAAAAAATGAACATAAATTTTTGCTGTATGAAGAACCGGAAATGCTTAGCCCTGTTCTCGGAGATATTAACCGTCTGCGACAAGTGTTTGTCAATGTAATTGACAATGCACTTAAATATACATCGGAGGGTGGAACGGTGAATATTTCTGCCACCGAAACCGATGGATTTATTCAGGTAATTATCAGCGATAATGGCTGTGGAATTCCAAAAAAAGATTTGCCGAATGTTAAAAAGAAATTTTATAAAGCAAATCAGACTGTCCGCGGGAGCGGCATAGGGCTTGCCCTTGCTGATGAGATTATGCGCCTGCATTCCGGCAGTTTGGAGATCGAATCACAGGAGGGGCAGGGGACTGCCGTAACCATTACGATTCCAACGCTTCAGAAGTTGGAACGCCATGTGGAAGAAGAAAGGAATCTTTCCTAAATGAATAAAAAAGCAAAATGCTATACTTCGATTGGAGGGGAAGCTTTGATCGAAGGAATCTTGATGCGCGGCCCCAAGAGAATTGAAGTCTCAGTACGTACACCTGATGGAATCATTGACAGCGAAGAGTTGCACTATCAGCCGCTGCGGCAAAAATATCCAATTTTAAAAGCACCAATTTTAAGAGGAGTTGCGTCTTTTATCGAGAGTATGTCCATGAGCTTTCAGGCGCTCAATATGGCCGCAGATAAATCCGGTATGACGAATACGGAAGAGGAAAGTAAATTTGATCATTGGCTCGAATCTCATTTTGGAGAGAAAACGAGCAATTTGATCATGACGATTGGCATGATTTTAGGATTTGTTTTGGCAGTTGTGCTTTTTATCCTTCTGCCTTCGGTCCTTTTTAATCTCTTTCAAAAAGGGGCAGGAGAAGGAATCGCTCCATGGAGAAGTCTCGTTGAAGGGATCTTTCGAATTCTGATCTTTTTAATTTATCTGATTTTATGCAGTCACCAAAGTGACATTCATCGGATGTTTCGTTACCACGGGGCAGAACATAAAACTATTTTTTGCTATGAGCATGGATTGCCATTAACCGTAGAAAATGTGAGAAAACAAAAAAGGTTTCACCCGCGCTGCGGTACCAGTTTTATGGTGCTGATGATTTTGGTGGGAATTATAATCGGTTTCTTTATTCCGTTTACCAATCCATTTTTGCGGACATTCGTAAAATTGCTGTGCATTCCGCTTGTAATGGGACTTGGCTTTGAATTGATTCGTCTCTGCGGATTTTATGATAATCTCTTTACCAGAATCGTAGCGGCACCGGGCCTTTGGATGCAGCGCATTACGACAAAAGAGCCGGATGACTCGATGATTGAAGTCGCTATCACGGCGATGAAAGCAGTCATTCCTGGAAACGGTGAAGATATGGTGGAAGTAAGATGACGAACCGGGAAGCATATCGAAAAGCAAAATCAATTTTAGAAAAGGCAGGAAAAGACAGCCCGGCTTTTGATGCCGCCTGCCTTTGTGAAAAATTCCTGGGGCTTTCTAGAGAGCAGCTGCTGATTTCCGGCGAAGCGGCCGCAGACCCCGATGGGGTCAAAGCACTGCTTTCGGCGGCACAGTCTCGTGCCGCTGGGCGGCCGCTGCAATATCTTTTGGGAGAATGGGAGTTCTTAGATCTCAGACTGAAAGTTGGAGAAGGTGTTCTTTGCCCTCGGGAGGAAACCGAAGAACTTGTGCGTGCTGCTGCAGAACGGATTCCTCAAAATGGACGTGTGCTGGACCTTTGTGCCGGAACTGGAGCTGTAGGGTTGGGACTTGCCTCTTTGCGCTCGGATCTCAAAGTCCTTTGCGGAGAAAAATTCCCGAAAGCATTTTCTTACCTTTTACAGAATACAAAAAGGTATCCCAACTATCAGGTGGAAGCCTGTCAGATGGACCTTTTTTCAAAAGAAGATGCCAAAAGAGTAGGAATCCTGAACGGACTTTTATGTAATCCTCCTTATGTCCGTTCTGCGGAAATTGCAGGCCTTCAGCCGGAAGTGCAGCAAGAGCCCCGTACCGCGTTGGATGGCGGAGAAGACGGCTTGCTTTTCTATCGCGCGTTATGCAGCATTTGGGTGCCGCAGGTTGCACCAAATGGAGTGGTTGCTGTTGAAATCGGCGAAGAAGAAGGACAAGCTGTTCTGAACCTTTTTCAAAAATCCAGTCTGCAGAATCTACACCTTCTACAGGACTTTAATGAACTTCCTAGAGTTGTGGTTGGAATTGTTCCAAATTTGTAAATAAGTTACGAATATTTGTTCGAAATGTTGATTTTTAATCTCTTTTCAAGTATACTTAAAAAGATAAAATATGAGGAAGAGTTCCCATTGCGGACTTGTGAAAAGGAGAATGATTATATATGGCAACGGATAAAAATACTGCACTGCAAACTGCGTTGGCACAGATTGAAAAACAGTTTGGCAAAGGAGCTGTTATGCGTCTGGGCCAAAATGAAGCGATGCATGTAGAGGCAATTCCGACCGGTTCCCTTTCGCTGGATTTAGCATTGGGAATCGGCGGACTTCCCCGTGGCAGAATTGTGGAGATCTATGGACCTGAAAGCTCCGGTAAGACAACCTTAGCCTTACATTGTATTGCAGAGGGACAAAAGGCCGGCGGCAATGCAGCATTTATTGATGTAGAACATGCACTTGATCCGATTTATGCGGCGGCTTTGGGAGTCGATGTCGACAGCCTTTTGGTTTCGCAGCCGGATACCGGCGAACAGGCATTGGAGATTACAGAGGCCTTGGTACGTTCCGGTGCAATCGATGTGATTGTCGTAGACTCTGTGGCTGCATTGGTGCCACGCGCTGAGATCGAAGGCGAAATGGGCGACAGCCACGTTGGACTGCAGGCGCGCTTGATGAGCCAGGCTTTGAGAAAGCTTGCAGGAGCAATCAGCAAATCAAACTGTGTAGCGATTTTTATTAACCAGCTGCGCGAAAAAGTTGGCGTTGTTTACGGAAATCCAGAGGTCACTCCCGGTGGTCGTGCTCTGAAGTTTTATTCTTCCGTACGAATCGATATCCGCAAGATTGAGACACTGAAAAATGGTACGGAACAGGTTGGTTCCCGCACTCGTGCAAAAGTGGTAAAGAATAAGATTGCACCGCCATTTCGTCAGGCTGAATTCGATGTTATGTATGGACAAGGCATTTCCAAAGAGGGAGAACTGGTCGACCTTGCCGTAAAACTGGATATTATCCATAAGAGCGGCTCCTGGTTTTCTTATCAGGATCAGCGCCTTGGTCAAGGACGCGATAATGTAAAGAAATATTTTCTCGACAATCCGGAATTTGCGGCAGATATTGAGAAGCAGATTCGGGAACATGCAGATCAGCTTTATGCTCGAACAGTGCCGGTAAGAGCGTCAGCCGCACATCCGGTTGAAGTTACCCCCGCTGCTGAGAAGGATGAGACCCAAAACAACGAGAAAAAGACAGCTTCTCGTGGAAAGCCAACCAATATTGATATTGAAGCTGACTAAGAGCTTAAACTTTTTCATTGGAAAGAGGTTTCGTACGATTGGAACTGACAGCGATGGAGCCGCGTCGACATCGAAAGACCGCACTGTTTTTTGATGGGGAATTTGCATTGAACATTGATACCGAAACACTTTTGAGATCCGGTTGGAGATTGGGACAGGAAATTTCTGATGAAGAACTGCATGCACTGATCGAAACGGGAAAAGAACATCAAGCTAATGAAAAAGCACTTTACCTTTTGGAACATCGCAGTCATTCTAAAAAAGAATTGGCCGATAAGATTGCGAGAACGGTGGATCGGGATGCGGCTCAAAAAGCTGTTGATCATATGGAAGAGCTGGGTCTTTTGGATGACCGGGATTTTGGAATCCGCTATGCAAAAGAACTCTTTCGCAAAGGATATGCCAGACGAAGAGTGATGCTTGAGCTTTCCCGAAAAGGAATCAGTCAGGAACTGATTGAAATGATTCTGGAAGAAAATACGCCGGATCCTAATGAACAGATTGCAAAAATTTTACAAAAACGATATCAAAATTTGAATGATGAGAAAATTCACCGCAGAGCATATGCTGCGCTGCAGCGAATGGGATATGAGACCGATGAAATCCGCACAGCGCTGCGGGAGGCGGTTAATGAGGAGGAAATCGATGGCGAATTCCATAGGAATGGTGAATCTGGGCTGTGATAAGAACCGGATTGATGGGGAAATTATGCTGGCATCCCTTGCAAAAGCCGGTTGGGAGATACGGGAGAATGCAGCTTGCTGTGATGTTGCAGTTGTCAATACCTGCGGCTTTATCAAAGATGCAAAGCAGGAAAGCATCAACGAGATTCTGGAATTGGCACAGGCTAAAAAAGCCGGAAAGGTACGGGCAATCGTTGTGACCGGCTGTCTTGCAGAGCGGTATCAGAAAGAAATTTTGCAGGAACTTCCGGAATGTGATGCGGTCTGCGGAATCGGCGCAGATGGACAAATTGATGCAGTCTGCAGAAAAGTCCTTTTAGGAGAGAAGACTTCTCTTTTTCCAGAAAAGACAGAGCTGCCGCTTTGCGGGGTCAGACGTCTGACAACACCTGGTTACTATGCGTACCTGAAAATTGCGGAGGGCTGTGATAATCGCTGTTCTTACTGCGCAATTCCCATGATTCGCGGCAGATACCGCAGCCGTCCTATGGAAAGTATTGAAGAAGAAGCACGTGAATTGGTAAAGAGCGGCGTGAAAGAGCTCATTTTGATCGCACAGGATACGACTCGTTATGGGATCGACCTTGAAGGAAAGCTGCTTCTGCCTCAATTGATGCGCCGCCTCTGTGAAATTGACGGACTCCGTTGGTTGAGGGTTCTTTACTGCTATCCGGACAACCTCACAGATGAACTCCTCGATACAATTCGGGAGGAAAAAAAGATTGTTAAATATCTGGACCTTCCGCTTCAGCATTGCAGTGGCTCAGTCCTGCGTGCGATGCACCGTTATGGAGATCGGGAAAAGCTCACGAAGATGATTTTTAGGATACGGGAAAAAGTGCCTGGGATTACGCTTCGAACCACCTTTATTGTGGGTTTTCCTGGTGAAACAGAAGGAGATTTTGAAGAACTTTGCAGTTTTTCAAAAGAAATTCAGTTTGAACGGATGGGTTGCTTTGCTTATTCTCAGGAAGAGGGGACTGAAGCAGCGGCGCTTTCCGGGCAAATTGAAGAAGACGAAAAGATGCGCCGGCAGGAAATCTTGATGGAAGCGCAAATGAATCGTATGCAGGAGTTGGGCGAAAGTAAAATTGGAGAGCAACTCTTGGTCCTTTGTGAAGGATATGATCAGGAGGAAAAGGCGTTTTTTGGTCGGACACAGTCAGACGCGCCGGAAATTGACGGCAGAGTATGGTTTGAGGTGCCAGGTGAAAGCAATCCGAATGCTGGAGATTTTGTAAAAGTTAAAGTGACAGATTGTGTTGACTGCGATTTAATCGGGGTACTCTCTGAAGGAGGAAATGAATGACACTTCCGAATAAGCTAACAGTGGCAAGAATGGCCATGGTACCGATTTTTGTAGTCTTTTTAATGATACCGGAAATTCCGTTCCACTATTTTGGGGCATGCCTGATTTTTATGGTGGCTTCTTATACCGATCATTTGGATGGTATGATTGCCAGAAAACAGGGCTTAATTACAACCTTCGGAAAATTCATGGATCCTTTGGCGGATAAAGTGTTGATTGTGACAGCGCTTGTATGCTTTGTCCGTTTGGATCTTTGCAGTGTTTGGTTTGTAGTCCTGATTATTGCTCGTGAATTTATGGTGACCGGTGTGCGCTTGGTTGCGGTGGAAGGCGGAAAGGTAATCGCTGCGAATAAATGGGGAAAGCTTAAAACCATCAGCCAGATCATTGCAGTTCTTGTGATTTTGGTTTTTCAGTCGGTGGCACAGTTTCAGCAGTTAAGTGCTGGGACCGTTTTGAGCCTTAACATGATCGGGAACTTTCTTGTAGGAGTCTGTTGCTTTTTCACCCTTCTTTCCGGTGGGATTTATCTCAAAGAAAACTGGAAGATTGTCAGCGAGACAAAATAATAAAAATAATGAGGCTTTCCGAGTAATTGGAATGCCTTTCTTTTTTAAGAATCAAAAAAACTGAGGGAGAACGAAAGGAATGATAGAATGGATATACAAAAAGGAGCATGCGGAATTTTGCATCCGGGGCCAAAAGCGGATTTTAGCCATGCATTAAAGCTTCAGGGCATTTTTAATGCGAGAGATCTAGGCGGATATCAGACCATGGATGGACATACGGTAAAATTCGGAAGGCTTTTGCGCACGGGCAAGCTTTTTTCAGCAACCGAAGAGGATAAAAAGTGCCTTTTTAAATTGTATGGAGTCTCTGTGGCAGTGGATCTGCGCGGTACACCAGAAGTTACAAAGGCACCAGATCCGGATGAACCTGGCTTTCAGTCGATCCATGTGCCGATTTTGCCGGAAGCATGGGCAGAGGCTGGCCTTGAGACAAAAAATAAATCGGGTGATAAAATTGGAAGCTTTGAGAGATTTTTTGCAACTCCGAAAAATGGCATTCAGGGATTGATGGAAGAGGTCGAAAATTTAGGCGATGTAGAGACCCAGATGAAAGGCATTTATTGCGAAATGGTAGAAAATGAAGTTTGCCAAAAAGGATATCACCGCTTTTTTGAAATTTTGCTGCAGCAGCAGGGTGGCCCATTTTTGTGGCATTGTACGGGAGGAAAAGATCGTACGGGAATTGGTGCCATTTTGCTTTTAAGCGTGTTGGGGGTCGATCGTGAAACAATTCTGCAGGATTACCTTCTTACAAACTTTTTTGTAAAGGATCGTGCCGATCAAACGGCGCAGCATGCAGCTCAAAACGGAGCCTCCGAAAAATTGGCCGAGCAGATTCGAATGCTGTTACAGGTTAAGAAAGAATGGGGAAAAGTCGTTCTGACTTCTATCGAAAAAGGGTACGGAACAGTTGAAAGTTATCTGGAACAAGCACTTTTTATTTCTCGCGAAGAACAGCAGGCATTGCGTCGGTGGTATTTGGAATAAAAGTTAGGGGTTTACTTTTGCCTTCAAATTGCATATAATAAGACTATCCACAAAATGCTGAGAACAGAAGAAGTAATGTTTCTTTTACGCATCAGAGAGAAGAAGTCATCGGCTGAAAGCTTCTTTGGCTTAAAAAACATGAAATGCATCTGGGAGCAGGCAGGGGGAAATCCCTGCACGGTCGGGAACCGTTAGTTTCCTCAAAAGAGAAAAATCGGAGTGGAACCGCGACGAAAATTTGCCGCCTCCGTTGCATCAAGTGATTGGTGCGACGGAGGCGTTTTTTTAGAATAGGAGGCTTAATTCCTAATGTTTCGGCAATTAAAGGAAGATTTAGATTCAATTATGGAGAGAGACCCGGCAGCTAGGAATCGTTTGGAAGTTTTCTTTTTGTATTCCGGCTTTAAGGCAGTCCGCTCTTATCGAAAGGCACATTGGCTTTTGGAACATGGACACCCATTTTTGGCAAGGTGGCTTTCTCAGCGCGCTAGGCATAAAACTGGAATCGAGATTCATCCAGGTGCTAAAATTGGCAAAGGGTTGTTTATTGACCATGGGATGGGGGTTGTAATCGGCGAAACTACCGAAATTGGAGATGATTGCACGCTTTATCAGGGAGTCACGTTGGGCGGTACTGGAAAAGATAAGGGCAAACGCCATCCGACTTTAGGGAATAATGTGCTGGTAGGTTCCGGCGCAAAAGTGCTTGGTCCGATGAAAATCGGTGATAATGCTAGGATTGCTGCCGGTGCTGTTGTTTTAAGTGAAGTCCCGGACAATGCTACGGCGGTAGGTGTTCCCGCACGAATTGTGAGAATTTCCGGAGTGCGGCCTACTAATTTGGATCAGGTAAATATCACTGATCCAATCGAACAGGAAATCTGCCGCATGCAGGCACAGATGGGACATCTACAGAAAAAGGTGAATTGTTTATCAAAAGATTCTTTAAAAAAGGAAGAAACTGTCAGCCAAAAACGTTCTTGATTTGTAGCTGACTGAATCATTAATAAAAGGAGAAGCATTATGAGGATTTATAATACGCTGACGCGCCAAAAGGAAGAGTTCGTTCCGATTACACCGGGAGAAGCAAAAATTTATGCCTGTGGTCCGACGGTCTATAATTATATCCATATCGGAAATGCCCGTCCTATTTGTGTGTTTGATGTTCTGCGCCGCTACCTCGAATATCGTGGCATGAAAGTCACTTTCGTTCAGAATTTTACAGATGTAGATGATAAAATCATCCGTAAAGCAAATGAAGAAAATAGTGACTATTTGACGGTCAGCCGTCGTTATATTGAAGAATATCAAAAAGATGCGGAGGGAATGAACGTCCGTCCGGCAACGATTCACCCGAAGGCAACTGAAAATATCAAAGAAATTCAGTCTATTATTTCCACTTTGATCCAAAAAGGATATGCTTATCCTACCGAAAATGGAGATGTTTATTTTCGCACGCTCAAGGATCCCCAATATGGTAAGCTGAGTCATCAGCCTTTGGAAGATCTGCAGGCGGGAGCAAGAATTGCGACTGGAGAGATCAAAGAAGATGCAATGGATTTTGCCCTTTGGAAGGGTGCAAAGGCAGGAGAGCCTTATTGGGAATCTCCATGGGGACATGGCCGTCCCGGTTGGCATATTGAATGTTCAGCTATGGCGAGACGGTACCTTGGAAAAACCATTGATATTCATTGCGGCGGACAGGACCTGATTTTTCCGCACCACGAAAATGAGATTGCACAAAGCGAATGCTGCAATGGAGTTCCGTTTGCTCATTATTGGATGCATAACGGTTATATCAATGTGGATAACAGAAAGATGAGTAAATCATTGGGGAATTTCTTTACTGTTCGGGAAGTGGCCCAAAAGTTTGGTTATGAACCGATTCGTTATCTGATGGTTTCTTCTCATTACCGTACCCCGATCAATTATAGCATTGATGTGATTGATCAATGCAAAGCGTCATTGGAGCGCCTTTATAATTGCCGGGACAATCTTGAATTCGTGATGAAAAATGCGGTTGCAGAAGAAAAGCCGGAAGAAGCACAGGAAAAGAAAAAACTCGATTCTTATCATACCGCTTTTATTGAAGCAATGGACGATGACCTCAATACCGCAAATGCACTTTCTGCAATTTTTGACCTTGCACGTATTATCAACACGGATTTGAGTGCAGCATCTAATCCCAGTCGCAAATTATGCGAGTATGCACTTGCTCTCTTTAACGAGCTTTGTGGCGTTTTAGGGCTTCTCTATCAGAAAGAAGAGACTGCTGGGGAAGATGATCAGGAGATTGAAGCCCTGGTACAGAAACGTACTGAGGCACGAAAGAATAAAGACTGGAAAACAGCCGATGAGATTCGAGATACGTTAAAAGCACGCGGGATCGTTTTGGAGGATACACCACAGGGAATTAAATGGAAACGTGCCTGAGAAGATTTTTCGCGAAAGGAACAACAGATGGCAAAAAAAGAAGATAAGACGAATGTGATGCGGATTTTAG
This sequence comes from Caproicibacterium sp. BJN0003, assembly GCF_026314295.1. Taxonomy (NCBI): domain Bacteria; kingdom Bacillati; phylum Bacillota; class Clostridia; order Eubacteriales; family Oscillospiraceae; genus Caproicibacterium; species Caproicibacterium sp. BJN0003. Next base: position 1,605,984 of record NZ_CP111108.1, on the reverse strand, counting down.
ATCAAAAGAAGATTTCTTATCGTCATTATGTTTATGAAAATAAAGATGGAAAAATTGATGGCATTGCAGTAGCGCAAAAGCTTGGGCAGCCAATCGAACGCGTCTTTAAAACATTGGTAACAAAGGGCGGCAAAGAATATTATGTGTTCGTAGTGCCAGTCGCGGAAGAACTTGATTTGAAAGCAGCAGCGAGAAGTGTTGGCGCAAAGAGCATTGAGATGATCCATGTAAAAGAGATTAACGCGCTGACCGGATATATTCGTGGGGGTTGTTCGCCCATTGGCATGAAGAAGCAGTTTCAAACGGTGTTGGACGAAAGTGCAATGTCACAGGAGACAATTATTGTGAGCGGTGGAAGAATCGGAACGCAGGTAGAACTTGCGCCAAGTGACCTTGTTCGTTTGATCGGAGCGAAAGCAGCGCCAATCTGCATGAAAAAATTGGAAGAATCTTGAGATAATCCACAAAGGGGGGAACTGTTTGATGCCAAAACAAAAAAAGCCGGGGGCAAAGCCTCGGATAAAATCAAAAAGTGCAGCAGCTCAAAAGCAGAACGGAAACCCTTTTGAAGGATTCATCGATGCTTGTGACCGTGTATTGATTCATTATGCAATGAAGAAAAAAGCAGCCGATAATCCGGCAAATAAAACAGAACCTACCGGGGGAGACTGGGGTTATGCGATCCGCGATTTTATTGCCATCGATGGAATTATGGCAATTTTAGTGCTAGCTTCTCTGCGGAATGTTGGGGTTGACCAGATTTTTCCTATCGTCATGGGGATTTTACTGGTGATATTGTTTACACTTGGAATTTTTCGCATGCGGATTCTTCGCCGAAAATTGTCAGAAAAGGATTCAGAAAACGATCATTCCGACTAAATAAAAAAGGGATTGTGCTGAGCAAAATCAGACAATCCCTTTTTATTTTAGATCAATTTTTTGCAGGAAGTTTTAAAAAGTGTAAGGTCAATAACGCACAGAAGAAGCCTAACAAAAGTCCGCCAAGAATATCTGTAGGATAATGTACGAAAAGGTACATTCGTGAAAATGCGATTAAAACCGCAATGATTCCTGCAAAAAATCCAAAATACTTGTTGAGCTTCCATAAAACAACTGCTGCGGCAAAAGAAGTAGCAGAATGGCTGCTGGGAAAAGACCACGAGGTCGGCGCTGGAACCAGAAGGGAAATATTTGGAAAATCCATGCAGGGACGCGGACGCATTGCGATTGGTTTGATAATGAAATTTCCAATTAAAGCAGTGGAGCCGATTGCAATCAATAGGGCAATTCCATATCTGCGGTATTTTGCTTTGATACAAAGCAGAATCCCTATGGCAACCCAAATGAGCCCAAAATTTCCAAGGTGGGTGAAAAAAATCATGGAAGAGTCCATAAAAGCACTGCGATGTGCCTGCAAAAGCATCAGAAAACTGGCTTCCCAATTCATAGATTATAAAATCTCCTTATAGCTTACTTTAACTTTTTCATTTTAACACATTCGTCAAGCAATATTCTGAACATTCCTAGACAATCCGACAGAGAATGTGGTACTCTAATAAAAACAGAAAGACTTTTTAAGAAGAAATTTTTAATGATAAAGGAAGCAAAGTAGGATGAGACGAAAACAAAAGCGACTGCCACGCGGAGCGGGAATCCTTTTGCCAATTTCTGCACTGCCTTCTCCTTATGGAATAGGCACTTTTGGAAAAGATGCCTATCGCTTTATAGATTTTCTCTGCAGTTCTGGATTTTCTTATTGGCAGGTCCTTCCGATCGGGCCAACGAGTTATGGAGACAGCCCATATCAGAGCTTTTCTGCCTTTGCAGGAAATCCTTATTTTATTGATCTCGATTTGTTAATAGAAGAAGGACTTTTAACTTCGGAGGAAGTTTGTCTTGATTGGGGAGATGATCAAAGCCGGGTTGATTATACAAAGCTTTATAAAAATCGTTTCCAAATTTTAAGAAAAGCTTTTTCCCGCAGCCATTATTTTGATTCTCCGGGTTATCACGATTTTTGCGAAGAAGATCCATGGTTGGACGATTACGCGTTTTATATGGCACTTAAGATGTATTTTCATGCAGCTTCCTGGCTTTTATGGCCGGAAGAAATTCGCCGCCGTAATCCTCAGGCACTGGGGAAATACCGAACCTTGCTTTCACAAGAAATAGAGTTCTGGAAATTCTGCCAGTTCTGCTTTTTTCGCCAGTGGACAGCACTTAAAAACTATGCACACGAAAAGGGTGTCCGGATAATTGGAGATCTGCCAATCTATGTTTCTCTCGACAGTGCTGATGTTTGGACACAGCCGGGCTTATTTTGTCTCGATGAAAATTTAAAGCCAAAGGAAGTCGCGGGAGTACCGCCGGACGCATTTAGTGTCACCGGACAGCTTTGGGGAAATCCTCTTTATAATTGGGTGAAAATGGAGGAAGATCATTTTTTTTGGTGGCAGCAGAGAATCAAATTTTCGGCTGCACTTTTTGATGTGATTCGTATGGATCATTTTATTGGAATCACCCGATATTATGCGATTCCTTATGGAGAAAAAACTGCCCAAAATGGACATTGGGAAAAAGGTCCCGGGGAAGCGCTGTTAGAGGCAATTTCGCCTGCCCTTCAGAACAGCAGATTGATTGCAGAAGATCTCGGGGTTGTAGTGCCGACAGTAACGCGTCTTCGAAAAAGTTTTGGGTATCCGGGCATGAAAGTTTTGCAGTTCGCATTTGACAGCGGTCCGAAAAATCCTTATTTGCCCGACCATTACGAGCAGAATTGTGTTGTTTACTGCGGGACCCATGATAATGAGACGATGTCCGGATTCTTTGCCCATCAGAAACCGGAAATCCTGCGCTTTGCAAAATCGTATTTGGGAGTTCACAGCAGAAAAGAACTTAACTGGGCTTGTATTCGAGCAGCTTATGAGAGTACGGCAGATCTTGCGATCATTCAAATGCAAGATTTTTTGAACCTAGGGAATGAAGCACGCATGAATTATCCTTCGACCATTGGCGGAAACTGGTGCTGGCGTCTGAAGAAAGAACAATTGAGTTCAGAATTATCACAAAAACTTTGGTATTATGCTGAACTTTATGACCGTAAAGGAGGCATTTCTAATGAACGCATATGAAGAAACTGTTTTGCAAAATCTTTCGGAGGAAATTCCCGCAGATTTCTCGAAAGCAACGCCAAAAGAAGTTTATATGGCAGTTTCAAAAGCTGTGATGAAACAAATTTTTTCAACTTGGCAGACAAAATCAGAAAGGAAAAAAGCTTGTTATTTTTCGGCTGAGTTTTTGCTTGGAAGAGTGATTCATTCTAACCTTCTAAATATGGGCCTTCTTGAAGAGACGGAAAATTTACTGAGACAGCACAAAATTGATCCGAAAGTATTTGAGAAAGTCGAAGACGACGCATTAGGGAATGGTGGATTGGGACGGCTTGCGGCTTGCTTTTTGGACAGCGGAGCTACTCTTGGAATTTCACTTAATGGGTATGGAATCCGCTATCGCTATGGATTGTTTCGCCAGACTTTTTCTTATGGAGAACAGAAGGAAGAAGCCGATGATTGGCTTGCTTTTGGAGATCCGTGGAGCGTTCGCCGGGAAAATGAGCGGGTACGTGTGGATTTCGGAGAAGAGAGTGTCTGGGCGGTTCCCTATGATATGCCGGTGATCGGATATGGTGGGAAAACAATTAATACGCTGCGTTTATGGCAGTCGGAGCCTTTACATCCATTCGATTTTGAGCTTTTTAATGAGCAAAAATATGAAGAAGCAGTAGCGGAGAAAAATGCAGCAGAAAGAATTTCCAACGTGCTTTATCCAAATGATGATACTGATGAAGGAAAAAGTCTGCGGTTAAAGCAGCAGTATTTCTTTAGCAGTGCATCACTTCAGAGCATCTTAAGGGAATTCAAAAAGTCTTACGCAAACGATTTTAAAAAGCTGCCGGAACAATATGCCATTCAGCTAAATGATACGCATCCGGTTGTTTCGATTCCGGAGCTTTTACGCCTTTTGATAGCAGGCGAAAATCTTTCTTTTTCCGAAGCTTTTTCAATTGTCCAGCAGGTTTTTTCTTATACAAATCATACAATTATGGCAGAAGCATTAGAAAAATGGGATGTGTCGCTCTTCTGTACCGTTTTGCCACAGGTCTATCCATATGTGGTGATGCTGCAAAATCGTCTTCGTCATGAAATCGGAAGTAATTCACAAAGGAATCCGGATGATTACAGTCTGATTGCGGGCGGAAAGGTTCATATGGCAAAGATGGCAGTTTATGCAACGCATTCTGTCAATGGAGTTGCAAAAATTCATACGGAAATATTAAAGAAAAAGACGCTTAAAGAGTGGTATGATCTTTATCCGGAGCGGTTCCATAACGTGACGAATGGTGTGACACAGCGCCGTTGGTTGGCACTATGTAATCGGGAACTTTCTAAATTTATCACCAACCGTATCGGTAACAGCTGGATTACGAATCTTTCTGAGCTTGAAAAATTAGTTCCCTATGCAGACGATCCTGATTCTTTAAAGCAGTTGATGCAGATTAAGAAAGAAAAGAAAAACCAGCTTGCAGATTATGTTTATCGAAAAGATAATTTTGGGCTCAACACTGAAAATATTTTTGATGTTCAGGTAAAGCGTCTTCATGAATATAAACGGCAGCTGCTCAATGCCTTTTCAATTCTGGATCTTTATTACGGATTAAAAGAAGGCCGGATTAAAGATTTTTATCCCACTACTTTTATTTTTGGCGGCAAAGCGGCGCCGGGATATGATCGTGCAAAGGGAATTATCAAATATATTAATGAAATTGCCAATCTTATTAACTATGACGATGCAGTCAATCGGAAGATGCAGGTCGTTTTTGTGAGCAATTATGATGTTTCCTATGCCGAAAAACTGATTCCGGCGGCGGATTTCAGTGAACAGATTTCTACGGCAGGGACCGAGGCAAGTGGAACCAGCAATATGAAATTTATGATGAACGGTGCCGTAACGTTGGGCACTTATGATGGTGCCAATATCGAAATTGTGGAACAGGCAGGGGAAGAGAACAACTATATTTTCGGTGCCCGAGTAGAAGAACTGGAGGCACTTGGAGAGAATTATCATCCCCGTATCTTTTATGAGCGGGAGCCGCGTATTCGTAGAGTGATGGATTCTTTGGTAAATGGTACTGTGACAGATGGCGGCAGCGGCGTTTTTCAGGAATTGTATCGTTCCATTCTAGACGGCGCTTCATGGCATCGGGCAGATTATTATTATCTGCTGCTCGACTTTTTGCCTTATTGTGAGACCCGTTTGCGCGCAAATCAGGATTATCTGAGAGACCGGACGAAATTTACAAGAAAATGCCTTTTGAACATTGCTCATGCTGGAGTGTTTTCCAGTGACCGTACAGTTTCACAGTATGCAAAAGAAATTTGGTATCTTTAATTGATTGGTTTTTTTGCCTTTTCAAAGTAATTTTTATTTTGTCAGATTTGGCAAAATTAGTATAAAATTTTATTGACTTTTTACAAGAAAGTGTTAGAATGAAACGGCTATTGGAAAAGAGAAGCAATATCTAAAAAGGGAAGAAGAGGTGTTTATATGACAAGTCAACAGATTATAGCGATTGTAATTTTTTTGGTGACAATGGTTACTGTCATGACAGAAAAAGTTCATCGTGCTGTAGCCGCAATGGCTGGTGCGGTTCTGATGATTTTGTTTCATATTCTGGATTTAAGTGATTGTGTTTCTCATGTAGACGTAAATACGCTTGGCGTATTAGTCGGAATGATGATTTTTGTGGCTGTGGTTAAACAATCCGGTATTTTTGAGTATGTGGCAATTAAATCAGCGAAGCTTGCAAAAGGAAAGCCATGGCGAATTATGGTATCGTTTGTTCTGATAACGGTAATCCTTTCCGCATTTTTGGATAACGTCACAACGGTCCTTTTGGTAGGGCCAATGACTTTGGCAATTACTGGTATTCTAAAAATCAACCCAATCCCATATATGATTTCAGAAATCCTGGCTTCTAATATGGGTGGTACTGCCACCCTGATCGGTGATCCGCCAAATATTATGATTGGCAGTGCCGCTAAGCTTGGATTTTTAGATTTTCTGTTCAATACAGGAACCCCGGTTGTTATTATTCTTGCGTTAACGCTGCTATGTTTTCGGTTCCTCTATGTAAAAGAGATGCAGGTCGACCAGGAAGCAATGGATAAGGTAATGAGTTTGGACGAAAATGTGGCAATTCACGATAAGACATTGATGATTAAGAGCCTTGTTGTGATGGCTTTGGTTGTTCTTGGATTTATTCTCCATAGTCAGACGGGAATTCAATCTGGAGTCGTTGCACTGACGGGCGCTGTTATCATTTTACTGATTGGAAAACAGGATGCAGAAGAAATCATTCTGAGTGTGGAATGGCCAACAATTCTGTTTTTTATCGGATTGTTTGTAGTGGTCGGCGGTTTACAAGAGGTCGGCGTTATTAACATGTTGGCTCAGACAATGATCAATGCAACGCAAGGAAATATGGTGATGAGCTTGCTGATTGTTCTTTGGGCTTCTGCGTTTATTTCAGCATTTTTGGATAATATTCCATTTGTTGCAACGATGATTCCACTGATTTTAACGATGGGACAAAGCGGCATAAATATTACACCATTGTGGTGGGCACTTTCTCTTGGAGCATGCCTCGGCGGCAATGGTACATTGATTGGCGCTTCTGCAAACGTGGTGCTTTCGAGCATTAGTACGAAAAATGGTTATCCGATTACTTTTAAAAGCTTTACAAAAATAGGCTTCCCGATTATGCTGATGTCGGTTGCAATCAGCACGGTCTGGCTGCTGTTGCGGTTTGCTTAAAAAAGCGAGCCATAAAGGAAAGGAGTAGTTCAAATTATGAACTGCAATTCGATCAATGGAGATGTTATCGACTTAACGCTGCGGCTGATGGGTGCGACTCAAATCCGGGAGTTTCCTAGCTTTATGCATATTGTGGATTTCAATTTGGGAGACGGTGTGTTGGTAACGTATGTCTTCAATATTACACGAGAGGATAAATATTTTTTGCAGCGGGTGAGACCTTATGCAATTTCTCACGGAAAATTTGCGAATGTACAGGAAATTATTGCATTCATTAAGGATGATATTGAAAAATTTCGAAATGCAAAAAAGAGCCACAATTTTCCTGAATTTCTCGAAATTTTTGAAAAAGAGCATCAATTTTTAGAGAATATGGAAGATCTGTTTTTGACACATAATATTGATAAGGCAATGTTGGAAGAGATTAAAGATGATATGCAGCTTGTCATGAAGAAAGTGCAAAAGGTGGAGGCACCGGAACTTCCGGAATTGCAGCAGACGCATCCGCATGTGGACATTGAAAAGTAATCATGTTATAGTTTGTTATTTATGAAAGACAAGAGAAAAGTATAATTTAGAGTGCCCTTGAAAAATCTTCTTCTGGACATGACAGCCAATTTTAGAATGGGAAAAAATTAAAAAGAATATTTGAAATGGGATGTGATAAAAATGAATGAAGAACAATTTTCAAGGACGAAATTGTTGATTGGTCAGTCAGCAATCGAAAAGCTCCATCAATCTTCGGTGATTATTTTTGGCGTCGGTGGGGTTGGAGGTTATGCAGCGGAAGCCCTTTGCCGTAGTGGAGTTGGTTCACTGACTTTGGTAGACCCGGATACTGTCAGCGTTTCGAATCTAAACCGCCAAATTGTAGCAACTTATCAGACACTGAATCAGCTGAAAGCCGAAATGATGGCAGAGCGCCTTCTTTCTATCAATCCACAAGCTTCTGTCTTTTCGATTCCTAAATTTTATCAGGCAGAGAATGCGGACAAATTTGGGCTGGATTCCTATGATTATGTCATCGACTGTATTGATACGGTATCCAGTAAGCTATTGTTGGTGCAAAATGCTAAAAAGGCAGGTACGCCGATTATTAGTTCTATGGGTGCAGGGAATAAATTGGACCCTACCGCATTTCGAGTGGGAGATATCTACGAGACAAAGGTATGTCCGCTTGCAAGAGTGATGCGCCGAGAGTTAAGAAAGAGAGGGATTGCTTCTTTAAAAGTCGTCTACAGCACAGAGCCGCCAAGAACACCCTTGCAAAGTGAAGAACCAGCGGCTCCGGGGAAGCGGCAAACACCAGGCAGTATGCCGTTTGTTCCTTCTACAGCAGGGCTGGTTTTAGCGGGTGCAGTTGTGCAGGATCTGACACAGGCGTGGTAGATATTGTATTAATAATTTTATATTAGCAAATATGATATAATTATTTTAAATCTTATAGAGAAATATTTTATCAGTTTCTGTTTTATAATTCTAATTTAGAATATTAATTCTCTAAGTTTGTACTATCATTTTACAAGGGCTTTGTTATAAAAAGTTTATATAAAGGTTAAAAATAAAGTATTTGTATTAACTAAATAAAAATGATTGGATGGAACAGAATGGGATTACAAAATGTCATGATGCTCCTGTGCGGACTTGGACTCTTCCTTTATGGTATGAATCTGATGGGTGAAGGACTGGAACTTGCCGCCGGGTCAAAGCTCAAAAACATGATCGAGCGCCTGACTACAAATCGCTATGTTGGTGCATTGGTAGGATTAGCGGTTACGGCTGTTATTCAGAGTTCCTCGGCAACTACCGTAATGGTGGTCGGTTTTGTTAATGCTGGTGTAATGTCGCTTTCTCAGGCAGCCGGCGTCATTATGGGCGCTAATATCGGTACAACGGTTACGGGGCTTTTGATTGCAATTCGTCTGAACGACTTAGCACCAATTGCAATCTTTTTGGGCGTAATTGGCGTTCTATTTATTAAGAAGCACAATCGTAAACATATTGCGCAAATTATTTTAGGCTTTGGCATTTTGTTTTTCGGTATGACGAATATGAGTACAGCGATGGCTCCTCTGGCTCAGGATCAAGGCTTCTGTAATCTTCTTGCCAGCTTGAGGAATCCGCTGTTGGGCCTTTTGGTTGGTTTGGGCCTTACGGCAATTATTCAAAGCTCATCTGCTTCCATCGGTGTCTTGCAGGCATTGGCATCTTCTGGTGCCATCGGATTAGGTTCTGCAGTATATGTGATTTTTGGTCAGAATATTGGTACCTGTGCAACGGCTTTGTTGGCTTCTATTGGTACGACGAAAACCGCACGGCGTACAGCAATTGTACATTTACTTTTTAATGTAATTGGTGCTCTCGCTTTTACCATGATTTCTTATTTTACTCCTTTTGTGTCAGTAATTGAGGGGTTTGCGCCGGACAATCCGATGATGCAGATTTCGTTAGTGCATATTTGTTTTAATGTAACGACAACGGCAGTTTTACTTCCGCTTTCCAATCATCTTGTAAATCTTGCTTGCCGTCTGGTGCCGGGGGTAGACCAAAAGCTCCAAGCAAGACGGTTGCAGTATTTGGATGAGCGTATTTTAAATGCACCTCCGGTGGCAGTTAGCCAAGTGATCAAAGAAGTCATTCGTATGTCACAAATTGCACGCTCAAACTTTCTTTTGAGTATGGATATGATTTATAAACGCGATGCGGATCGTGTATCGGAGTTAGAGGAAAACGAATCCATTCTTAACTTTCTAAATAAAGGAATTACTGCTTATTTGGTAAAGATCAACGGATTAGAGCTGGAAGATCAAGATCGTGAAACGATTGGCGCGATGTATCATGTGGTAAATGACATCGAGAGAATTGGCGATTACAGTGAGAATATTTCAGAAGAAGCTCAAATTGTAGCAGATGGAAAAGCAACTATGAGTGATGCGGCAATAGCAGAACTCAAGCAGCTGCAAGAAAAAGTGTTGACGGTATTTGACTCTTCTATAGAACTTTTTGCAGATGGCGGTTCTAAACAGGATCTTGGATTTGTAGTCAATAAAACAGAAGAACAAGTGGACGAATTAACAGAATATCTTAAAATGAATCATATTGAACGTCTTAAGAGCGGAGAGTGTTCTCCTCAGTCTGGTTCAGTCTATAATGATTTGCTGATTAATCTGGAGAGAATTGCGGATCATGCTACCAATGTAGCATTTTCGGTGCATACCGGAAAACCTTTAGCAAAATTGCCGGAATTAGCTGTGACAGGAACTACAGCAGAATAACTTTATTACACATATAACAAAGAGGCAGGACGAAAAAATGATTCGTTCTGCCTCTTTCTCTTTTTATTTTATAAAATTCATGGTACAATAAAGCTAATTATTGATTTCATAAAAAGGGAGGCGGAAAATTGAAATTCTACTTTAGACGGGACAGTGGAGATAATGTGGCGTATTGCGTTTATGATGAGAGTGGGAAACCGGCTTTTTTGATTAAAACCAATGGGCAACAGTTGGGACTCAAATTGATTGTAGTGACTCCACACGAGGTACCAGTTGCCAGACTTCATATTCTGGGAATGAGAGAACTTTATCATTGTGGAATTTCAATAGAAGGACAGACTGGAATGCAGGTTGTTTTAAATCCGGTTTCCAGACAGCATCCGGTTCGTATCCGGGGCAGAGATTGGAGATTTCGTGGGAATCTTATTGATCGCAGCTTTGATTTTGTAGATTCCTATGGATCATTGATTATGACACATTCATCAGCTTACGGCGTTTCTGGAAATGATTATGTGCTTGTTGTGCCAGACGAGCGTCATGCATTGGAATCTGTTTGCATTGCTGCGGCAGTGGATTGTCAAGAACAGATTTTACAGCCTGCGCCGCTTCCCGTATAACTTTTTAAAAATTTTGCATGGATTTGTCTTATAACAGGGGGCTCTCAGTAAAATGAGAGCCCCCTGTATTTTAACGTCATTTATAGATTTACTGGTTTATCAATATTCAATACTTTTGATGGCTGGGATGTCTTTTAACAACTTAATAACGTCTTCGGCATTATAAGCGGCTGGATAACGAACTAGAAGCGCAATTTCCAACTTTTGCGGGGAGAGCCGCTTTGTCTGAAGACTGGTGATTTCGATGTGGTGCCTTTCGAAAATTTCCGAAAATAAAGTATGAATGTCTTCATCAGTCGAGACTTCAAGGACCAGCTTTTCAAAAATGGGTTCTTGAGAAATTCTTTTATTGTGAAGTAAAAACAACTGGACAGCTACAATTAAAATAGAAGCGGCAATACCTAGAAGGTACATGCCTGCGCCAAGTGCACAGCCGACACCGACGGTTGCCCATAACCCGGCGGCAGTGGTAACTCCGGTAACATTTTCTTTTCGAACAAAAATGACGCCGGCACCGAGAAATCCAATAGCGGTGACAACACCCGCTGTAATTCTGGATGGATCAAGCGAAATCCCTTTTTCGCCGATCAGGTCGGAAAATCCATATTTAGAAGTCAGAGTCATCAGGGCAGAAGCCATTGCCACAACGGCGTGAGTGCGCATCCCAACTGTTTTAGTATGATTGGAGGATTGATCATGGCCGATTATGCAGCCGCATAAAGCTGCCAAAAACAAACGCAGTAAATATTCTCCCTGAACGATCCAAAAATTTTCCTCCATCGTGGTGACCTCCTTTTCTATTTTTCTATATTATAACATGGTTTGAAAAAATTTGTACTAAGTAATCGAATCTTGACAGAGACCTGTTTTCCGCGTATAATACTTAATATTATTGAGGACAATATCAATTATATACAAAGACGAAGATGGGGAAAAAGGCAAAAGATTTTTATTTTCAGAAAGTCGGCGGATGATGCGAGCCGATATTGTGCTTTTGCGAATCAGTCACCCCGGAGTTGTCTCGCTGAATCAAGATTAAGCGAGACCGAGTGAAAAGCTTTCGCGTTAAGAAAGAGAGGGCTTTAAAAGCCGAATGCGGGTGGTACCGCGGATCTTTTGTTGCAGATTCGCCCCGGATACAGTTTTTCTGTATCCGGGGCTTTTATTTTTAAGGATTAATTTATAAAAAGTGGTTGGAGGAATAATCGATGAGCAGAGATATCGCAAAGTCTTATGATCCCGGAGAAGTGGAAGATCGAATTTACGACTTCTGGGAGAAGGGGAATTATTTTCATGCGGAACCTGATTCAAAGAAAGAGCCGTATACGATTGTGATTCCGCCACCAAATATTACGGGGCAGCTTCATATGGGTCATGCCATGGATGAGACGCTTCAAGATATTTTGATTCGCTGGCGTCGGATGCAGGGACGCTGTGCATTGTGGCTCCCTGGAACGGACCATGCCTCTATTGCAACCGAAGCAAAGATTGTGGAAGCGATGCGCAAAGAGGGGATTACAAAAGAAGAAATTGGACGGGAAGCATTTTTAGAGCGTGCATGGGCTTGGAAGGCGAAATTTGGAGGAAGAATTGTTGAGCAGCTCCGTAAATTAGGATCTTCCTGTGATTGGCAGCGTGAACGCTTTACATTGGACGAAGGCTGCAGTAAAGCGGTACGGGAAGTTTTTGTGCGCCTTTATGAAAAAGGCTTAATCTATCGCGGAGAACGGATTATTAACTGGTGTCCGCACTGCAAGACTTCTATTTCTGATGCAGAAGTGGAGTTCAGCGAAAAAGATGGGTCTTTCTGGCATGTTCGCTATCCATTTAAAGACGGCAGCGGCTATCTGGAGTTAGCGACAACTCGTCCGGAAACGATGTTGGGAGATACAGCAGTAGCGGTGCATCCAGAAGATGATCGTTATCGAGATTTGGTTGGCAAGACGCTGATTTTGCCGCTTGTCGGCAGAGAGATTCCTGTGATTGCGGACGAATATGTTGAGCGGGATTTTGGAACCGGTGTTGTGAAAATTACACCTGCCCATGATCCGAACGACTTTGAAGTTGGGCTGCGGCATCATCTTCCGGTGATCAATATTATGAATGATGATGGTTCCATCAATGAAAATGGTGGAAAATACTGCGGAATGAGCGGAATGGACGCTCGTAAGCAGATTGTCAAAGAACTTGATGAACAAGGATACCTTGTCAGCATTGAGCCGATCAAGCATAATGTAGGGACTTGTTATCGCTGCCATACTGCGATTGAGCCGCGGGTCAGTAAGCAGTGGTTTGTGAAGATGGAGCCTCTTGCAAAACCAGCCATTGAAGCGGTGCGCAGCCATGAAGTTCGTTTTATCCCGGAACGGATGGAAAAAGTTTATTATAACTGGATGGAAAACATCAAGGATTGGTGTATTTCCCGTCAGCTTTGGTGGGGACATCGGATTCCGGCATGGTATTGCGATGACTGCGGGGAAATTACTGTAGCTCGTGAAGCACCGAGTGTTTGTTCCAAATGTGGCAGTAAGCATCTGCATCAGGATGAGGATACGCTCGACACATGGTTTAGTTCTGCTCTATGGCCGTTCAGTACACTTGGATGGCCGGATCAGACAGAAGATCTTAAATATTTTTATCCGACCAATACATTGGTGACCGGCTATGATATCATTTTCTTCTGGGTTGCAAGAATGATTTTCTCCGGAATTGAGCACATGGGAGAAGTACCATTTAAAACTGTCTTTTTCCATGGATTGGTTCGAGATTCGCAGGGCCGTAAGATGAGTAAGTCTCTTGGAAATGGAATTGACCCTCTGGAAGTGATCCAGAAATACGGTGCTGATGCTTTGCGCTTTACACTGGTAACAGGAATCAGTCCCGGAAATGATACCCGTTTTTCAGCTGAGCGCGTAGAAGCAAGCCGGAATTTTGCAAATAAGATCTGGAATGCTGCCCGTTTTACCCTGATGAATATTGATGGGCATGAAGTGCAAAATTGCCTTCCGGAAACGCTGACCATAGAAGACAAGTGGATTCTGAATTCCTTTAATCAGCTGTGCCTCGAAGTGAATGATAATCTGGAAAAGTTTGAGTTGGGCATTGCAGCACAGAAACTTCACGATTTTATCTGGGATCAGTTCTGTGATTGGTATGTGGAAATTTCTAAAATTCGCTTGCAGGGAGACGATAAAAAAGCAGCACAGAATGTGCGTCAGGTGCTCTGCTGGGTGCTGACCAAAACCTTAGCACTTCTTCATCCGTTCATGCCGTATCTGACAGAGGAAATCTGGCAGAGTTTGCCGCATGAGGGAGAAGCTCTTGTTGTTGCAGAATATCCGCAGTATGACAAGAACCTTTCATTCCCGACGGAGGCTGCACAGATGGAGATCGTCATGGATGCCGTGCGTGCCATTCGTAATCGCCGCAGTGAGATGAATGTTCCGCCGAGCAGAAAGGCAAAGCTTTATATTGCAACAGCACAGAGGGCAGAATTTGAAGCGGGGACCAAAGTGTTTGAACGCCTTGCTTCTGCAAGTTCCATCGAGGTTTCAGATTCATTTGATCTTTCAGGAGCAGTTACGATTGTTACCAGCCATGCGAAAATTTATATCGAAATGGACGAACTGGTGGATCGTAAGGCTGAGATTAGCCGTTTGAAAAAAGAACTGGAAACCGTTACGAAAGGCTATAACAGCGCGCAAGCGAAGCTTAATAATGAGAAATTTATGCAGAAAGCGCCACAGAATGTAATTGATGGTGTGCGTGACAATATGGAAAAATTAGAAAAACGTATGACGCTGATTCAGTCCGGTCTTTCTGCGTTGGAGTAATGTAAAGGGAGGAGAGGTTTTCGATGACCTACGAACAGGCGATTGAGCAGATTGATTCTTTGCCGCGCTTTGGGTTAACGCCGGGCCTCGATCATATGCGGATTTTGCTGTCGCGAATTGGAAATCCGCAGAATGCGCTGCAGTTTATTCATGTGGCTGGGACGAATGGAAAGGGCTCAACTTGTGCGATGATCGCTTCTGTTTTGCGTAAATCGCACTATCGGGTCGGCTTGTTTATTTCTCCTCATATCAGTGATTTTGGTGAGCGAATTCAGGTAAATGGGGGCATGATTCCGCATCGAAATTTAATACAGTTAACGGAAAACCTCATGACGATTGTAAGACAGCTTGCTGATGAAGGAATCATTATCACGGAATTTGAGATGATTACCGCGATGGGACTTTGGTGGTTTCAGCAGCAAAAATGTGAGATCGTTGTTTTAGAAGTTGGTCTTGGCGGACGTCTTGACGCGACAAATGTAATTGAAAAGCCACTTTGTTCCGTGATTACACACCTTGCTTTGGATCATACTTCGATTCTTGGAGATACCATTGGCCAGATTGCCTATGAGAAATGCGGGATTATCAAAGAAGGCGGTGTAACGGTCTGCTACCCAGAACAGGAACCTCAGGCAATGGAGGTTATCCGAAAGATTGCCGAGGAGCGTCATAACCGTCTGATCGTTGCAGATCCTTCTGAGATTCAACTCCTTTCAGAGGAATTGTCCGGTACGGCTCTTGGGTATCATGGCATAATGATTCATCTTCCGCTTTTAGGAGATCATCAGATTCATAATGCATGTACGGTACTAACGGTGCTCCGTTATCTAAAAGAAGACCTTCAGATGCATATTAGTGAGCATAGTTTAACTGCTGGATTTTTATCAGTATCCATGCCTGCGCGGTTTGAAATTCTTCGGGAAAGGCCGCTTTGTATTTTGGATGGCGGTCATAATCCGGATGGTATGCGGTCCCTTGCGAGAGCACTCAAAAAATATCTGCCCGGAAAACGATTAGTCGCTGTAACGGGAATGATGAAGGATAAAGATGTGCTTCATGCGATTGAAACATGCAAAGATGTTTTTAGCGAAGTAATCACACTTCCAGTGGAAAGTCCGCGGTCTATGTCGGCGGAGGAGCTTGCGGAATGCTGGCGAAAGATCGGTGTTTCAGCTCAGGTGGGGGAGTATCCAGAACAGGCGATTGCCATGGCAGTGGATATGGCAGGAAAGGATGGCGCTACGGTTATCTGTGGGTCTCTGTATCTTGCGGGAGAACTGCGCCGCACGGCAATTGACCTTCTAAGACTGCTGTAAAGTTCAAGAAAATATTTATATAAAAAGGCCATGAGCCGGTACCAAACGAGGGAAATACCAACTCATAGCCTTTTTTATTTTATGATTCTGAATTTTTACTTATGTTAAAACTTTATTAGTCTTGGAAAAGCGGTGTTGAAAGATAACGATCTCCGGTATCAGGCAAAAGAGCAACGATGGTTTTGCCTTCATTTTCGGGACGCTGAGCCAGTTCCAGTGCAGCAGATACGGCAGCACCAGAAGAAATACCAACGAGAAGACCCTCTTTTTTGGCAAGTTCTTTGCCAATGATGAAGGCGTCTTCGTTTTCGACCGCTATAATTTCATTATAGATTTTAGTATCCAGAGTATCGGGGACAAATCCGGCACCGATTCCCTGAATCTTGTGCGGACCGCCGTGACCTTTACTCAAAACCGGGCTGGAAGCCGGCTCGACTGCAATTACCTGTACATTCGGATTCTGCTCTTTCAGGTATTTTCCGGTTCCAGAAAGAGTTCCGCCGGTACCGACGCCTGCGATAAAGAAATCCACTTTTCCATCGGTGTCTGCCCAGATTTCGGGACCCGTTGTTTCGTAATGTGCAGCAGGGTTAGACGGGTTTACAAATTGCCCCGGAATATAGGCGTTTGGAATTGTTTTTGCAAGCTCATCTGCTTTTGCAATCGCGCCCTTCATTCCGGCAGCACCATCGGTTAGTACAAGTTCTGCACCGTAAGCCTTTAAAAGGCTGCGGCGCTCTACACTCATGGTTTCCGGCATCGTCAAAACGATTCGGTATCCACGTGCAGCTGCAACGCTGGCAAGGCCAATTCCGGTGTTACCGCTGGTGGGCTCAATAATGACAGAGTCAGCGTTGAGCTTTCCAGAGTCTTCTGCATCTTTGATCATGCGCAGTGCGATACGGTCTTTTACACTTCCTGCGGGATTTAAATATTCCAGTTTTGCAAGGATGTGTGCCTTTAGGTGATGGACTTTTTCAAAATTGGTTAATTCCAAAAGCGGTGTTTTTCCAACCAGCTCGGTTAGACTTTTATAAATTTTTGCCATTGTAATCCCTCCAACATATTATTCATATATGATTAGTATGTATTAATAATATCACATTTTTTGGAATTGTCAATAGTTTTTTTGAAATAACCAGTAAATTTAAAAGGAGAAGGGTGAGAAACGTAAAGCAGTCATGAATTCTGATGGATATTGCTTGTTCACGCTTTTGAAACATGATATAATAAATTGTTATAAAGAAAGAGTACATTTTAATCATAATTGGATATTAAGGATCGATGGTGTGTTCTTAAAAATTTACAGCACCGATTTTTGGCTAAAATAGGTGCTTTTTATAATTTCGGAATGGTGAGAGAGGTTTTTAGGATGGATAGTTTCTGGGTTGCACTGAATGCAGTAATGCCGTTTTTGCTGTATATTGCTTTTGGATATGGAGTTCAGCATACAAAATTGGTGGATGAAGAATTTTTAAACCGACTCAATACGATGGTTTTTAAATGTTTTTTCCCAATTTTAATGTTTTATAATGTTTACAAAACCAAAGCAGGATTTCAGCTTGATACAAAATTAGTCCTTTATGCGATGCTTAGCTTATTAATCGTTGTGCTGCTGCTCATTTTGATTGTACCACGGCTGGTGAAAGAGAATCCGGTACGCGGCGTTGTGATCCAGGCAATTTACCGCAGTAATTTTGTGCTGTTTGGTGTGGCATTGACGGTTTCTGTTTATGGAGAAGACCAAGCATCTTTAGCGGCTATTTTAGTTTCGATTGTTGTCCCTGCTTATAATATTATTGCTGTGATTGTTTTGGAAATGTTTCGCGGAAGAAAACCCAAACCAAAACAGTTAATTAAGAATATTGTTACAAATCCGCTGATTTTGGGTGCTTTATGTGGACTGGCTTTTTATCTTTTGGGGATTCATCTGCCGGATTCTCTCGAAAAAACAGTTGCACAATTTTCTAATTTGACAACCCCGATGGCATTATTCACATTGGGAGGTACGCTGCATTTCTCCGATATGGCTCGTAATGCGAAAGTGCTGACGCTTGGACTTCTCACAAAACTGATTTTGATTCCGGCAGTCATTCTCGGAATTGCTGCTGCAATCGGTTTTCGAGGACCGGAGCTTTTCCAGTTACTTGTTATGTATGGTGCACCGGTTGCAACGGCATCCTATGCAATGGCACAAAACATGGGCGGAGATGGAAAACTGGCAGGGCAATTTGTAGTGATTAGTACAGTGGCCTCGGTTGTTACAATTTTCTTCTGGATCTTTTTACTTAGAAACATTCAACTTATTTAAACTAAGATCAAGAATACAAGAAAGAAAAATAATATGAAACAGAAATGGCTGACTAAAGGGACGATAGCGGTGCTTTTAATGGCATTTTTGACGGGATGCTCCGAACAGGCTTCCCCATCAAATAGTGCGGCAATTTCGTCCTCTTCTACGACGCCATCGCAAGAAATTTCTTCTGCAGAATCGATTGCTCCAGACGTAAATTCAGAATCGGAAACAGTAACACCGGAATTTAAGGCGAAGAAAAGGCTCTCTCAGATGACCTTGGAGCAAAAGGTCGGACAGTTGTTTTTCCTTTGTTATCGCAAAGATGCTGACGGAAATAATCTGTTAAAGCTCGATGAAGCTTCACAAAAGCAAATTCAGCACATTCAGCCGGGAGGAATTATACTCTTTGAAGAGAATATTAGTACAGTAGAGGGAGTACGCAGCTATATTCAAACGGCAGAAAGTCAAGAAACGCTGCCTCCATTTATTTCGATTGATCAAGAAGGCGGCTTTATTCAGAGAATCAAAAATACGGATTCTATTCCGGCGACAAATGTGCCGCCAATGATGGAAGTGGGCAATACCGGCGATACAGCTTTGGCAAGAAAGATCGGCAATGTTTTAGGAAGTGAACTTTCTGTATTTGGATTTAATTTGGATTTTGCGCCGGATTGTGATGTCTTTTCCAATCCCCATAATACCGTGATTGGCAACCGCTCTTTTTCCAGTGATCCAAATGTGGTTGCATCTATGTCAATCGCAGTCAGCAACGGATTACGGGATACCGGAATGATTCCGGTGATAAAGCATTTTCCGGGGCATGGGGATACCGATGCGGATACACATGTAGGATATGCAGTTTCGAATAAAACGAAGGCAGAGCTGGAGCAAACAGAGTTGGTACCTTTTAGAGAGCAGATTCGGTCTGGTGCGGAGATGATTATGGTGGCGCATATCAGCCTGCCGCAGATCAATGGAGATAATACACCGGCGACACTTTCTCAATCGGTTGTTACAGGAATTTTAAGGGATGAGCTTGGATTCCATGGAGTTGCAGTTACTGATGCAATGGATATGGGAGCAATCACCGAGAATTACACTTCGGCACAAGCGGCTACGATGGCACTAAATGCCGGAATGGATATGATTCTGATGCCGAAAAATCCAGAGGAAGCCTATCAAGCGATTTTAAAAGCTGTGCAGAATGGCACAATTTCACAAGAACGCCTTGATACTTCCGTGCTGAGAATTTTGACACTAAAATACAAATATGATTTGTTTGATCATAAAAAGCTTTCCGACCCAAGTGTTCTTGGCTGTGAAGAGCATCAAAAAATTGTTCAGCAGGTGACAGGTGGATAAAAGGAATTAAAATCTGTTGTTTGTTCTAAAAAAAGAGATTCAGTGCAAGCTGGATCTCTTTTTATAACGGGATAACGTCTATATTTTTGATTTTTTTAGGGAAATAGGGTATAATTTTAAGCAATATCAGCGATGACTGGAGGATTTTAAAATGCAGAAAATTCCAATTGTAATTGTCGGAGGGGGAGCTTCCGGCCTTTTCTGCGCAGTACAAATTGCAGAGAAACTTGGCGGAAAAAATATTGTAATTTTGGAAGCTGGAAAACGGGTTGGCACAAAGTTGCTTGCTACCGGAAATGGACACTGCAATCTTACTAATCTTCGGGCGTCGCAGGAACATTATCATGGAGATGTCAAAAAAGCAGAAGTGCTTTTGCAGAAATATTCTCCCGAAGTCGTTATTGAATCGTTTCGAAAAATGGGGCTTCTTTGTAGAGAAGAGGGAGAAGGGCGTGTTTATCCCTACAGCATGCAGGCTTCTTCCGTTTTGAATCTTCTGCGTGCCCGCCTTGAGTTACTGGGAGTACATGAATGCTGTGAATTTGAAGTGGTTGAAATTCAAAAAGACGCTGATGGGTTTCTTCTCAGTTCGAAAAGTAACGAAAAAATCAGAGCTCAAACCTGTATTTTAGCGACTGGGGGAAAAAGCAGCGCAAAATTTTCTTCCGGATATGATCTGCTGCGGCAGCTTGGCCATACGATTGGCAGCTTGAAACCAGGACTTTGCCCCATTTTTGTTTGTGAACAGCAGAAAATTCGTACACTAAAAGGGATAAGAGCTCGGGGAATGGTGACTCTGCTTCGCAAAGGAAAAGTGATCGCCTGTACGATGGGGGAAATTCAATTTACTGCGCAAGGACTTTCCGGAATCTGTATTTTTGATCTTTCCGGGAAAGCTTTGCCGGGGGATCTTATTTCGTTGGATCTAGCACCGGAATATGATGTAAAGGCTTTAAAATCATTAGCACAAGCGTGTGATGGTTCTTTGCAGGGCGTTTTACCCAAGGCATTGGCTGCCTGTTGTACGCCCGAAGACTGTAAACATTTGCAGTTTACAGTACAAAAGACAGCACCGTTTCAGAATGCACAGATTACAGTCGGCGGGGTTCCACTAGATGAAATTGATGAATCCTGTGAGTCACGTAAAGTTCGGAACCTCTGGATTTTGGGAGAGCTTTTAAATCTAAATGGAGACTGTGGTGGCTTTAATCTGCATTGGGCATGGATTACTGCGATGGCGGCAGCCGAAAAAATCAGCAAGGAGGGAATCAAATGAGATATCGAATTTCATCACTGTCGCTGCCTCTTTCTTATCGGCAGGAGGATCTTTTTAAGTTAGCAGCGCGCAGTTTGCAGATCCCTCCTAAAGAAATTCATCATTTGGAACTCACCAAAAAATCAGTAGATGCACGCCATAAAAATCAGATTCATTTTATTTGTACGGTAGAAGTGGAAGTTGATCGTAAAGTTCCTGGAATTTCCCGCAATTCAAAGATAACGGAGGCAGTTCCTTATCGTTATGTTTTGCCTGAAAGTAAACCGCTTGTTACGCGTCCAGTAATTGCTGGCTTTGGTCCTGCGGGACTATTTGCTGCCCTGATTTTAGCAAAGTCGGAACAACGTCCCATTGTTTTGGAACGCGGAGCTCCGGTAGAAGAACGGCAGAAATCAGTACAGGATTTTTGGAAGACCGGTGTGCTGAATCCAGAAAGCAATGTTCAATTTGGAGAAGGCGGAGCAGGAACTTTTTCCGATGGAAAACTGAATACTGGAACGAAAGATATTCGGATTCGTTATGTTTTGGAACAATTTGTTTCGGCAGGAGCGCCGGAGTGTATTTTATGGGAGGCAAAACCGCATATTGGGACGGACTTGCTGCCCAAAACCATTCAAACTTTGCGAAATCAAATCCTGTCTTTAGGCGGAGAAGTGCATTTCCATAGTAGAGTGGATGGATTTTTGCGCAATTCTGACGGGTCTTTAAAGGGAATACGAGTTCATTCTTTGAGTGGATCTTCTGAAATTCCGTGTGAACAGCTGATTTTAGCAGTTGGGCACAGTGCACGGGATACCTTTTCGATGCTTTTGAAGGAAGGCGCTCTTCTGGAACCAAAACCGTTTGCGGTTGGTGCGAGAATTGAACACTTGCAGCAAAAAATTAATGAGAGCCAATATGGTACTTTTTTCAAAGAACCAGCTTTGGGGGCAGCTGATTATCGCATGGCGGTCCATTTGGAGAATGGACGCGGCGTTTTTACCTTTTGTATGTGTCCCGGTGGCACAGTTGTTGCAGCTGCCAGTGAAGAGGGAAGAGTCGTTACAAATGGAATGAGTGCCTTTGCGAGAGATGGTAAGAATGCGAATTCAGCGCTTTTGGTTGGAATTACACCGCAGGATTTTGGAAGCGATCATCCGCTTTCCGGCATTGAATTTCAGCGAAAATTAGAAAGTGCGGCGTTTTTAGCAGGAGGTGGTGCTTATTTGGCGCCGTGTCAGCGTGTAGGGGACTTTTTAAATGGCAGAAAGACAGATTCTTTTGGAACCGTCGAACCAACTTATCCAAGAGGAGTCCAGCCGGCAAATTTACAGGAATGCCTTCCAAAATTTCTCTGTGAGGCAATGGGAGAAGGAATCCTTAGAATGGATCGGAAACTGCATGGATTTTCCGATCCGGATGCTTTGCTAACGGCAGTAGAATCTCGTTCTTCTTCGCCAGTTCGGATTGTGCGTGGAGAAAATTATGAATCTGTTTCGATTCCGGGGCTTTATCCATGCGGAGAAGGCGCCGGATATGCAGGTGGAATTGTTTCTGCAGCAGTTGATGGGATTCGCTGTGCAGAAAAAATTCTTCAAAAAACAATGGACTAAAAAAGCAGAGGACTAAAAAGTCCTCTGCTTTTTTATATGGGTAGCACAAATAGAAAAATGAGGCAAAAGGCTAAATGAAATATAAAAATTTTGATTCAGCCTTAAAAATCAATATTGCTCGATTCGGCGCTGTCTACGCAAAGCGTCTCTTTTTTCTCCGGCTTTCCATGCCGCTTTTTCTTCGTCTGTTTCGACAATCAGAGAAGGAACCATAGTCGGATGTTCATCCTTATCCAGTGCAACCATTACAAAGTGAGCGGTATTCACAAGCTTTCGGCTTCCATCCAGTTCTTCGACATAACTGTCTACTTGAACCTCCATAGAGGTTTTTCCAACATAGGTGATTTTTCCAAACAACAGAACGGTGTCGTTAATATGTACAGCTTCTTTAAATTGAAGATTATCAATAGAAGCGGTAGTCGTATTGCAATGGGAGTGCCTGCGCGCAACAACTCCTGCAACAACGTCAATCCATTCTACTAATTGTCCGCCGAAGAGTCTTTTAGCACCATTAATATGGCTGCTTAAAACAATTTGTGTCTGTACGACTGTAGATTCTGAGACATGCTTTGAAGGTCTTGTTTCCATGACGATCACTCCAGTTTTAAAAATTTTCACTTAATTTCTTTTAAATGTTCCATGTTCTTTTTGATCTGTTCGCAGCAATGATGGAACTTTTCTTTTTCTTGAGTATTCAGCGACAGCTCTACGACTTCTTCTGCGCCAGTTGCTCCAATTACAGCAGGAACACCGACGAAAAGCCCGGATTCCCCATATTCCCCACAGAGTTCACAGCTTACCGGAAGAATCTGCTTTTCGTCATGAAAAACAATGTGAACCATTCTTGCGGCAGTGGTGGCAATCGCGTATTCGGTGCAGAATTTTCCACTGAATGTACGCCAGCCCGCGCCAATTGCATATTTTTGCATTTCATCGCGGTCAAATTGGAATCGTTTGTCCGTTTTTGCCCACTCATCCAGGGATTTACCGCGGAAAGATACACAAGACCACGGTGCAAATTGGTCGCTGCCATGTTCTCCAAGCATATAAGCGGTAATGGATTTATGATCGATTCCGGTTTGTTCGGCCAAAGCTGAAATTAATCTGGCCGTATCAAGGCCGGTTCCAGTTCCAAATACGCGGCCGCGCGGAAGTTTGAGTCCAAGAGCCAGCTGCCTGGTAACAATATCGCAAGGATTAGAAATATTAATTAAGACTCCATCGAAACCAGAAGCTTTGATTTTATCAACGTAGCCGTTTACTGCGGCGATGGTAAAGTCCATTTCCATCAGACGATTGTTATTGCCGCGGAGCAGATCGATATTACCAACACTATTTACAATTATATCACAATCCCCAAGGTCTGCAAAGCCGCCGACAGTGACTTTAATTCGATGAGGAAGATAGGCAACGCTGTCAATCAAATCTTGACATTCACTTTTTACTTTGCTTTCATTCTGATCGACCAAAACAATTTCATCCGCAATTCCCTGAACAGCGATGCTGTATGCGACATGAGCGCCCACATGTCCTAGACCAATAATGCCGACTTTCTTTGTTTTCATCTTTTACCCTCCTAAAATACAAATCCCCAAAAGTTTCAAAAATTTATGTAATTTGAATTATTATTTATTGTAGACTCATGATTTTCACTTGTCAATGAACATTCTATTTACAAAAAATCGTTTTAATTGATTTCTTTTTTCATTCGGGTTATAATATTTGCAATAAATGTTTTACAAGTAAGAAATGTTATTCTTATAGTTATACTAAAAAATCAGTTAAAAGGGTGTGTATTTGAATGAAAAGTTTTTCAAAAATGCTTGATGATAAATATATGGGGTCTGTTAAAGTTGGGCCTAAGGGGCAAATTGTTATTCCAAAAGAAGCACGGGATATGTTTGGAATTGAGCCTGGAGATACATTGCTGCTGCTTGCTGATAAAGAGCGTGGAATCGCAATTCCACAGAAAAAAGATTATGATCAGCTTTTTAAAAATTTATTTTCACTTGAACACGGAATACCAGAAGAAAAATAAGGAACAAGCCTTTTCTCTTAGACTTAAGCTGAGAGAAAAGGCTTTTATATTTTAAAAGCGTAAAAGCGGCAAATTTGGTTTCACTGTATAGAAATAGAAAAAGGAGGGTAAACTTTTCCTGCAGGGGGAATTTTTTGATGTTTGCAGTTATATTTGCCATCATTGCTGGGGCTGCAATGAGTTTTCAGGGGGTATTTAATACACGTCTGAGTGATCATATTGGACTTTATGAATCGAATGTACTAGTGCAAGGAATTGCATTTTTGTGTTCTGTGATTGTTCTGATCTTTTTTGGGACCGGAAATTTTAGTGCGGTTGGGGAAGCAAGCAAGCTGGACCTTCTCGGAGGAGCTTTGGGAGTTGTCATCACAGTTACCGTTATGCTGGCGATGAAAGGGCTTGGAGCAACGATTGCGGTCTCTATTATTTTAATTGCACAGCTTCTTACAGCCGCTGTAGTGGATGCGTTTGGCCTTTTGAATGAAGAAAAAATTCCGTTTACATGGCAGAAGATACTTGGATTAATCTTGATGGTCGGAGGAGTAATGTTATTAAAATACAAACTTCCAACGTAAAAATTTTGATCCATATTTCGTATATTTTTCTTTTAAATGACACAGAATAAACACATTCACCGGTTATTCTGTATTTATTAAATGATTACAAGATTCTTTTTCATAAATTTCTCCTCTCTCTAAAAAAGGATGGGCTGCCGAAGTCTTTCGGCAGCCCATCCTTTTTATTATGTTTTTTGTTTTTGAAGTTTTTGTCGCTCTTTTTTGGCCTTTAAAACTTTCAGTCTTGAAAATTCTTCTCGGTCTTTTTCTTCAAGTGCATCTGAAATAAATTTTACAGCTTTTTGAAAGCGGGGAATCATAATGTTTTTCAGTGCATTTGCACGTTTCTGTGTCTTTTTAATAGAATCTGCAAGGCGATAGACACTGTTTTCCACCTCAGCAAGTTCTGCAGTCAAATATTTGACTTCTTGAAATTTTGAAAAAGCAAGATCGAGCGATGAATTTGTCTGAGAAAGTCCAAAGGGAATTTCTTGTTTTTCCTGAGGATCGTTAATCGTAACAATCGGAATTTCTACGCCCATGACACTCCGGAAAGACAGCTTTAAACTGTTATCCAGAGGAACCGTACGAGCTAGATCAACTCCAATTCCCAATGTAATGTTTGCTTTTTGCAGAGCGGAATATGCTTCTTCATAAACATTGTCAATCTTACTCTGAATCTCGTTGGCACGGGAAATTAGCTGCATCATCTCGCGAATCAAGATGTTGCGTTTACGGTCAAGCAGCTCAAAACCGGTCTGCGAAAGGGAGAGCGTACGCTTGGTAGCCAAAAGATTACCTTTTGTCGGAACGGTTGTGATTGCCATCGGTTATTTCCCTCCCACTGTAGTCTGATCGAAATTAAGGTCTGTAGAGTCGGTTCCCATTTGCTTTGCGTTTTCCTGTTCTGCTTTTTGCTTCTCAATTTCCTTTTTGGCTTTTTCGTAGTAGCGGTCGAGAAGATCATCATCTACACGATCCAGTTCACTGCGCGGAAGGGTTGCAAGTAACCGCCAGCCTAAATCAAGGCTTTGCGCAAGCGTCCGATTTTCATGGAATCCCTGCCGTAAAAAGCGATGTTCGAAGAGATTGCCGAATTTCATATAATCTTTATCAATAGGGGAAAGCTCTTCTTCACCGATTACGCTGGCCAAAGACCGTGCATCATTTACTTTTGCATAGCTTGCAAAAAGCTGATTTGCAAGAGCCGGATGATCTTCACGGGTAAATCCTTTGCCGATACCGTCCTTCATAAGACGGGAAAGGCTGGGGAGAACACTGACAGGAGGATAGATTCCACTTGCATCCAAACTGCGGTCCAAAGAAATCTGGCCTTCTGTAATATAACCTGTCAAATCAGGGACTGGGTGCGTGACGTCATCATTTGGCATAGTTAAGATTGGTAGCTGTGTAACACTGCCGGGTTTGTCTTTTATCATGCCTGCACGTTCGTAAAGACTTGCAAAGTCGCTGTATAAATAACCAGGGAAGCCTTTTCTTCCTGGAATTTCTCCTTTTGAAGAGCTAAACTCACGCAAAGCTTCCGCATAGCTTGTCATATCAGTCATAATAACAAGAATGTGCATTCCAAGCTCAAAAGCCAAATATTCAGCAACTGTCAGCGCACATCTTGGACAAAGAGTACGTTCAATAATTGGGTCACTGGCAAGGTTTAAAAACATAACGACTTTTCCAAGAACACCGCTTTCTTCAAAACTGCGGTGAAAATATTCTGCGACATCATTTGTAACGCCCATGGCGGCAAAAACGATTGCGAAGCTATCTTCTCCACCCTTATCAGTAATCTTTGCCTGACGGGCAATCTGAACTGCCAGCTCGTTATGCTTCATGCCGGAGCCGGAAAAGATCGGCAGTTTTTGTCCACGAATCAGGGTAGTCAGCACATCAATCGAAGAAATACCGGTATTGATATAGTTCTGCGGGTATTTTCGACTGACGGGATTGATTGGGGTACCGTTAATGTCAGCGCATTTTACAGGAAAAATATCGCCGAGTCCATCAATAGGGCGGCCGGCTCCATTAAACACACGTCCAAGAATTTCGGGAGACAGCGCCATTTCCATTGGGTGTCCGGTTAGACGAGTGCGTGTGTTTGTCAGAGAAATACCGCGCGTTCCTTCAAATACCTGAATCACGACACGAGAGCCTTCCATCTGAACAACACGTCCCTGGCGCTGGGTACCGTTTTCGAGCTGAATGGTTACCATTTCATCAAAGGAAATATTCGGGACGTCATCCAGAACGATCAGGGAACCGTTGATTTCTTTGACTCCAACATAATCCAAAATCATTTTCTGCGCCCCCTTAAGAGTTCATCACGAGTCCGGAAATGGTTTTATCAATTTCGGACAGGTATTGATCGAAAAGTTCCAATTTATTATTTGGAACATCGTATTTCATCTTAATGATTTTATCGAACAGGCCAGACTGTACCAGACCAGAAATCGGGATATTGGTGGTGACCAATTCCTTTGCCTTATGATAGAGATGGAGAATGACTTCCATCATGCGCTTTTGCTTTTCCAGTGGAACATAAGTATCCTCCGGATGAAAAGCATTTTGCTGCAGAAAACCAACACGAATGACTTTTGCAATCTCAATAACTAACTTTTGGTCATCCGGCAGTACATCCGCACCAATCAATTTTACGATCTCCATTAACTTGTTTTCTTCCAACAGAATGGAGCTGATTTCAGAACGATATTTAATAAATTCCGGGCCAATATTTTTTTCGTACCATGGATTTAAATCGTTGATATATTCCGAATAACTTTCCATCCAGTTGATAGCAGGATAATGACGCGCATAGGCAAGTGATTTATCCAGTGCCCAGAAGCAGCGGGTAAAACGTTTGGTATTCTGAGTAACCGGTTCAGAAAAATCACCGCCTGCAGGCGAAACAGCGCCGATTAATGTAACGGAGCCTTCGCTTTCGTTTAGGTTTTTCACAAGACCAGAGCGTTCATAAAATTCTGCCAGACGGCTAGGCAGATAGGCTGGAAATCCTTCTTCAGCAGGCATCTCTTCCAAACGGCCGCTGATTTCACGCAGAGCTTCTGCCCAACGTGAAGAAGAATCCGCCATCATTGCCACATGATAGCCCATATCACGGTAGTATTCACAGAGTGTTACACCAGTATAAATACTCGCTTCACGGGCAGCAACCGGCATATTGGAGGTGTTTGCAATCAGAACGGTACGATCAGTCATCGGACGTCCACTTTTTGGGTCAATTAGAGCGCCGAATTCTTCCAGAACCTGACTCATTTCATTTCCACGTTCTCCGCAGCCAACATAAACAATGATATCTGCATCGCACCATTTTGCAAGTTGATGTTGTGTCATTGTTTTTCCGGAACCAAAACCGCCAGGAATTGCTGCTGCACCACCTTTTGCAATTGGGAACAGCGTATCAATGACACGTTGGCCGGTGATCAGTGGCACAAAACTTGGCTGCCGCTCTTTTACAGGACGTGGGGTCCGAATCGGCCAGTGCTGACAGAGAGTCAGCGGGTGAACAGTACCCTCTTCATCAGTAATTTCTGCAATTGTATCGTTGACCCGGTAGCTGCCGTTTTCCATCACTTTTGTAAACGTGCCAGAAAGGGCGGGGGGTACGAGGCAGCGGTGTTCAATTGCCGGTGTTTCCGGGCAGGTAGCATAAATTTGTCCAGGAGAAGCTTTATCGCCCTGCTTTACTTTTAGGGTCATATCCCATTTACGTTCCTGATCGAGTGCAGGCACATTACAGCCGCGCGCAATAAATGCGCCGGAAGAATCTGCAATCGCTTTTAAGGGACGTTCAATTCCATCAAAAATATTATCCAGAATTCCAGGGCCAAGCGTTACATTCATCGGAAACCCGGTTCCAGTGATCAGTTCACCCGGGCGAAGTCCGGTGGTCTCTTCATAAACCTGGATTGTGGTGCGGTCGTCGGTAATGCCAATTACTTCACCGACAAGTTTTTGTGTTCCTACATAGACCATTTCCATCATGGAAAAGTCTTTGGTGTCTTTTACGGTGACGACCGGACCGTTAATGCCGAAAATCACATTTCTACTCATTCACAGTTACCTCAATCGTCATACTATTTCCATATGGGTATTTTCCGCAAACCATTTGCGCTGATTTTCCAAGAGAGAATCAAAAGTTTCATCAGCAACAATTCCTTGCGTATTGCTTTCAGCCCAAAAACCGCCGAGCCGAATTTTTCGGTCTATACGGAAGATACAACGACCAAAAAGCGGCTCTAAAAGGTCCTCATATTTTTTATCTTCTTCCCGCAGATAGATTACAGTATCTCCTACTGTAAAGAGTGGTTTCATTTTTAGTGCACACTTCTTTAAGTATTCAGGATATTCTGCTCCGTTTGCGTAGTCCAAAAGCTTTTTTGCAGCGCTGTTAAAGACTTCTTCAGTAATTGCTTTTCTACGCTTTAATAGTGCCTGCCGGCCTTCTAGTTCTTTTTTTGCCATTTCACGAGCGATAGAGGCGGTCATGTTGGCCATTTCCTTCTGAATCATCTCGTAGGCCTCTTGTAGAACCTGGTCGGTTGCTTTCTCGAGTTCTTTTTGTTTATAATCTAAGATTTCCTGTTTGATTTTTTGGCGTTGTTCGCTGGCATATTGGTTAATTGCCTCATAAAATTTTCCAACGTGGAAATCTTCATGATTTACCGTAGCTGGTGCCGAAGTATCGGCTGGGGCTGCGGAAGGATTTGTTTTCATCAGTCTGCACCTCCCCACAGGTTAAATTTTTACCCCGATGGCTTCGCGGACATATTCGGAAATAGAGTCTTTTGTACGTCCGTTTCCATGGCGGTCCGGAATTTCTACAATCAGTGGTTTTTTCATTTTTAATTTTAAGGTATAGATTTTTTCCGGACAAAGCTGTAATAAGGTAGCAGTGATTAAAATAACTGCTACATCATCCATTTTGATTGCGTCGTCCAAAGCCTTTTGTACTTCTTCGGCCTTGTGTACGACGACTCCATCAATTCCCGCAAGCCGCATACCCTCTTGCGTATCAACGTTATCGCTGATTAGATAAAAGCGCATGGTTCACACCTTCGTAAAGAGCAGAATTGCAATCAGCAGACCATACAGCGCAATGCCTTCGCCTAATGCAACGAAGATGATTGCTTTACCAAAATTCTTAGAATCTTCACTGCAGGCACCAATTGCTGCAGCAGCACTGGGGCCAACTGCGATTCCGCCGCCGACGCCGGCAATACCAACCGCGAGGCCGGCAGCGATTGCTACCAGACCGTTAGCGCTGGAAGCAACGGCATCTGCTGCATGGGCGGTCATTGGGATTGCCAGGGTAACGACACCGACCAAAAGGCAGGAGAAAATCTGCGTCATTAGAGCAGTACGGGGCTTTTTTCCGTGGTTTACCGCGCGGACAGCCCACATTACAGAGCCAATTAAAAAGATTACTGGAACAGCTAATAAAATTGCAGTCATAACAAAAACCTCCAAGTCAAATTGAATTCATTTTAATTATTTTAAGATGGGACACGAACCTCTACTGGAGTAAAGGGACGACCGTCGCCATCGTAAAAACGACTGAACATTTCATAGAAATTCAGACGAAGGACGTGGATGCTTACGAGCAATCCTTCCAACGCCATTACGAAGATATTGCCGATTATAAGGACAATTGGATAACCGACACCACCGACCATATCTGCAAGCGTAAATACCATATTCATCATGCCGGCATGGACTAGTACAAAAGCACCTACCCGCAGGAATGAAACGGTGTTACTGAGGTAAGAAAGAAGGAATTCAAATAATTCAAAGAAATTCTGAACAATAAATTCGCCCCATTTTTCTGGCTTCCAATCGGGCTTATGTTCCATAAGGCCGCCAAAAACTTCACGGAAAAACATAACTAAGAGAGGCAAAACGATCAGAAGAGTTACATAAAGCGGGGTCATTACCGGAGTACCGAGAAGCTGCAGGACGAATCCGAAGACAATGCTAATATAAAAAATCAGACCAGCAACCCCATTTTGTCCGAAAAGTGCACGCTCATAGTGTCTTTGACGAAGAGAAGAGATAATGTTGAGGAACATAGCGACAATTAGGAGAACAACACCAATAGAAACAGCAAATATCAAAATATTAGTCGTTGTGCTTCCTTCCATAACGGAAATCGGCTTTTCTGAAAATCCGAGTGCATAATAGAGCGGATCAAGCAAATGCTCAAATCCAAATACGGAACCAAATACAAAGCCGAAAATACAAGAAGAAATTCCGCAAGGCATTAAAATGTGTCCGAGAGGCATGTTCTTCTTTTTCCACATCCATAAGCCGAGCAGAAATGCACAGATACCATGCCCTACATCACCAAACATAATGCCGAATAGTGTCACAAAAATACAGGCGAGAAGGGGAGTTGGATCAATTTCGCTGTAATTTGGCAGGCCGTACATTTCAGTAAAGTATTCAAAAGCTTTAAATGGACGGTGGTTATGTAGTTTTACCGGCGGGGAATGGACCAACTCATTAGAGGCATCATCGAGATTGTATTCTACGCTGGAACACTGATCAAGCTTGCTGGTAAAGGAATTTTCGGCTTCTTGAGGAATCCAGCCGGAAAGAATAAAAAAGCCATTATATTGGAAGGCGTATTTTCGAATGCCAAAATAAGTATTTTTAATTGTCAGCCATGAATAAATCAAATTGCAGCGTTCCTGCTCATTTTTCCAAAGCTGTTGGATTTCGTCATCGACCTTTTTTAGCTCATTGCGGGAAGCTTCGGCTTCTTGTTTAAATTGTTCAACAGCTTCTTTTGGAGTGCCGTCAAAGCGTTCCAAATTTAGCGGCTGAAAATACAGACGAGAAAAAATCCGGTCAATTTCTGGGCATTGATCTATGGGGCAAATATAAACCCCCCAAACTGTTTTTTCATCCGATGTACAAGGAAAGAACACTACAAATGGATTATCTTCATATGTTTTTAACTGCTCATAACCGGCTCTCGGCAAAGAACCAAAGTGAATAGAGATAAACTGACATACACGAATTTTTTTCAAATCAATTGCTAACCCGACAAAATGGGCAGCATCTTTTGCATCTTGTTCATGGCGCTGTACTTCTTTTGAAATTTTTTCGTGCTGTGCCTGAAGCTTTGCGATACGATTAGACATTGCCTGCGCATAGTGAAGAGCCTGAATAGGCTTTAGCTGTTTCTTTTCAGTTTCTTCTTCTGAGAAAAGATGAAGGGGCTGCCCAATCGATTTGATAGAAGAAGAAAGCTGCTGCAAAGGCGCCTGATATGGATTATCTTCACTTAAAGGCAGAAAGGATTCTGTGTTAGAGTAAAAATTCATCGCATTATCTGGATGAAATAGGTGACTTTTTCCGCAGATTGCAGTTACTGCGTCCAATTCACGTAGTTGTCCTATCATGCTGATGATTTTTACCTTGATAATAGCCAAGATTTAGGAACTCCTTCCGCTGAACCGCTCGGGGTTCAGAAGATTTTGAATTTCTGCTTTCTGCAGTTGATAACGCACTCCTTCAATTAGCGTGGTTAGGTCATGTAGTTCTGATTGAAGAAGAAAAACATAGGAAAAAAGTACGACACTAGGGTTGGGACTAAAACGAATCTTTTTGCGGCAGTCATGATATTCAATATAAAAGATCAGATCGTCCGGGTCTTTGTGTGGGGTTGAGAGTGTACGTTTTCCAACCCGCGTTGTCTGCATAATTTCAGCGACTTCTTTTTCGGATTCTGCTGCTGCCATTCGATCAAGCGTTTCTTTTTTTAGGCTGCCAAAAGGCAGCAGAAGCGATTTGATCTGGTCGGGGTCAGCGTGATAAGTTCGCTTCAAACGAATGATCCTGCTGTAATTACTGAGATCAATGTAATCGTCGAAAATACGCAGCAATTCTTCACGGGTCTGTCCTTTTGTTTCTTTATAGATGACTTGATAGAGTCGCTGCATCAGATCAATCCAAAGGGCACTTTCAATTCCGGTATAATCAATCTGTTCTTCAGGATTTTTTGGAGCAAATGATAAAAGAATTTTTTCATACTGTGTATGGGAAAGTGCATGAAGCAGCTGATCATAGCTGGAGAGCGTATGAAGTGCTTTTTCGTCAATCTCTGTTTGATGTGCTGCGCTTTCCGGGATTAAAAAGAAAGGATCTTCCATCTGTCCGGAATTCAGTCTTGTGATACAGCGCAGAATCATTTGAATTTCCAGCTTTTGAAGAAGATAAGCTGAAACATGTTCTCCAAGGTCTAGATCATATCGAGCTAATTTTGCGCTTTCGCTAAAAAGCCGCTCCCGCAGACAGGCTTCTAGCTGACCGCGGTGAATATGAAATTCATCTATCGAAACGAGGACGGAACGATATACGGTATGCGCTTTTAGATAAGTGGCAATATCATTGACGGAAGAACAATCCAGAAGAGCCATCCAGTCCTCAAAGCGCAGCCTTTGACCATAGAGTGCGCGCGCTTTACTGAGGACGGCGTTTGATGAGGTCTGTCCCATGGTTATCCCTCCAATACACGGCTGACCAGTTTCTGAACCCAACCATCATGATTTTGATGGTAAATATCTTCCATCTTTTCTCGCAGAACAGCTTGTTTCTGCTCCGTGACTTTCCATTTTTCTTCAGCCAATTTACGTTCCTGAGGTTCGTTTTTGTGTAAGCGTTCTCTTGCTTCTTTTAAATAAGCATCCCGAATTTCTTCTCGGCGCTTAGCAACATCACTAGTAGCCTGGAGCTTTTCTTTTTGTGCGAGATCAGTGATCTTTTGAGCCTGCTGATCCATTTTTACAATTTGGTCAATTAAGTTTTCCATAGATACACCTCCTAAAACGGCATGAATCCCGGAAAACATTTGTTTTCCGGGAAAAGATTGACAGCATCTATTTTTAAAAGCCTATAAAATGTAAATTTAGGTTTCTTATGAAACTTACTAAGACAAAATCATAGTAGTACAATTGCAATCAAAATTCAAGAGAAAAATTCACAAATCTTACAAAAATCTTTTAAAAATTTGGTAGATATCATCAATAAGCAATAAAACATTTTCCTTAAAATGCAGAATCAAGAAACATGTATGCAAAATCAATCTGAAAGTTCTGCAGAAAAAACAAAAGAATTAGAATTTATCCTAACTTTTTTAATATTACAAATTTCGACTTTTTAAAAAATGAATCTTTTACTTTTCAGAATTCAAAATTAATTTTTAAGGCTTTGCATAGGAGCGGGAATCCGACCACCGCGTGCAATCAGTTTGGCAGGAGAATAGGAATTCAATTCCATTACAGGGCCGCTGCCTAAGAGACCGCCAAAGTTAAGTTCGTCGCCGACTTTTTTGCCGATGGCAGGAATCAGCCGAACAGCTGTTGTTTTCAGGTTCACCATACCGATGGCTGCTTCATCTGCGATAATAGCGGAAATCACTTCGGCGGGGGTATCGCCGGGAACAGCGATCATATCAAGTCCTACGCTGCAAACAGCGGTCATGGCTTCTAGTTTCGTGATAGAGAGCGCACCGCAGCGGGCAGCGTCGATCATTCCTGCATCTTCGGTAATCGGGATAAATGCGCCGGAAAGGCCGCCTACATGAGAACTTGCCATAATGCCGCCCTTTTTCACCGCATCATTTAAAAGTGCCAAACAAGCGGTTGTTCCATGGGCACCACAACGCTCCAGCCCCATTTCCTCGAGAATATGCGCAACGCTGTCTCCGACTGCCGGTGTGGGGGCGAGAGACAAATCTACGATTCCAAAGGGAACGCAAAGTCTGCGGCTGGCTTCCAGCGCAACCAATTGTCCCATACGGGTAATTTTAAAGGCAGTTTTTTTGATAATATCCGCTACTTCGGTTAAATCACCATCTGGGCATTTATGCAGAGCTGCGCGTACAACGCCTGGGCCGGAAACACCAACGTTGATAACGCAGTCCGGCTCGCCTACTCCGTGAAAAGCACCAGCCATAAAAGGATTATCCTCCGGAGCATTGCAGAAAACGACAAGCTTTGCAGCGCCAATACAGTCTCTGTCGGCAGTGCGCTCTGCGGTTTCACGGACTACTTTGCCCATCTTTGCAACTGCGTCCATATTGATGCCGGCTTTGGTTGTGCCGATGTTTACGCTGGAGCAGACGAGTTCAGTTTCGGAAAGTGCTTCGGGAATACTTTCGATCAATGCGTAGTCACCGGGGCCGAATCCTTTGTGAACCAGAGCAGAGTAGCCGCCGATAAAGTTAACACCGACTTCTTTTGCAGCCCGGTCGAGTGCTTTTGCATAGCGAACAGGATTTACACCGGGGCAGGCTCCTGCAACCATCGCAATCGGGGTGACAGAAATTCGTTTGTGAATAATTGGAATTCCATATTCCTTGCTGATATCTTCTCCGGTTTTTACAAGGTTACGTGCGTACCGGCAAATTTTATCATAAATTTTGTCACACGCTTTGTCTGCATCACTGTCGATGCAGTCTAAAAGAGAAATTCCCATTGTGACCGTACGCACGTCCAGGTTTTCATTGTCGATCATATCAATGGTTTCCAAAATGTCATGGGTATTGAGCATGGATTTACTCCTTTATTAGTTCTTGACGCCGTATCAATTTAAATGCGGTGCATGGAATTAAAAATATCTTCGTGCATGATGTGAATTGTGAGTCCCTCTTGCTTTGCGAGTGCTGTAAATTTGTCAGAAAGTTGATCAAACGGAATTTTGGAATCCTTCAGATCAACCAACATAATCATTGCAAAGAGATCTTGCATAATCGACTGCGAAACATCCGTTACATTCACGCCGTTTTCTGCACAGATCGCGGTGACTTTTGCAAGAATTCCCACCATATCTTTGCCCAAAACTGTAATAACCGCGCGCATATTTATTCCCTCCGATACATGATTCAAACTTTTTAAATTTATTATGAACGATAAAAGAGAGACTGTCAATATTTTTTTCCCCCTCGGCAAACTGCTTAAAAATCAGAGATTCCGCCAAAGTAAAACAGTCACACTGATGTCTAGGATTCCAAGATAAAAAATGTTAAAATAAATTTGTCTTTTTTATTTATTCAAAAGAATTCAAAAAATTGGAACCTTTTAGAAAGAAGGTCAAAATGTGAAATATCCTTTTTTGTCAGATTCTCATACCCATTCTAAATACAGTGAAGACGGTGCCGATTCGGTCATGATGCTTTGCAAAAATGCACTTGATCAGGGACTTTATGCGATTACGGTTACCGATCATTGTGAATGTAATACTTATTGGGAACAGCATTTTCATGAATCAGTTTGCCAAAGTTGGAGCGAAACCCGGCGTGCTGCTGTTTCCTTTCAAAATAAGATCCATATTTTTACTGGGGTCGAATTGGGACAACCGATGCAGAATAAAAGCGGCGCGGATGATATTTTAAACGCCTGTTCATTCGATTTTGTCCTTGGAAGTTTACATAATGTCAAAAATGAACGTGACTTTTATGATTTTGACTATCAGCATCGGGATGTAAGACCGGTATTGACCCAATATTTTGAAGAACTTTTAGAGATGATCCGTTGGGGAAAATTTGATTCTCTGGCACATCTCACTTATCCGTGGAGATATTTTGAAGAGTATGGGGTTGGAATTCCCATAGAAGACTATCAAAACCAGATTGACCATATATTGAAGGAATTGATTCGGCAGAAGAAGAGTTTGGAAGTCAATACCAGTGGGTTGCGGCAAAAAATGGGAACAACGATGCCAAATGAAAAAATTGTGAAAAGATATCAAAGTCTTGGAGGAAGCATGGTAACGGTGGGAAGTGATGCGCATCGTTGGGCTGATGTAGGCAGCGGAATCGAGGAGACCTTGAGTATGCTGCGGCGGATTGGCTTTTCACATTTTACAATTTATGAAAAACGAACGCCGGTGCAGGTTTTAATTTCGGAATAAGCTTTTTGAAAGAGGAAAGTGCATTTTATGCACTTTCCTCTTTTGTTTCTTTTTTTAATATGGTATAATAAAAGCTCAAAATTTATAAAAAACAGTATTTCAGAAGGAGTGAAAGACCGATGGATCGACTTTTAACTTTGTTACATGAGAATGCCCGCTTGAGCAATAAACAGCTGGCAGCAATGCTGGACGAAACGGAAGAAAATATCAGCACAGCGATCGCTGATTACGAAAAACGAGGGGTTATTCGCGGCTATCAGGCCCTGATCAACTGGGAGCGTGTCGATACCAATAAGGCTATCGCCCTAATTGAGCTGCGTGTTTCTCCAAAGAAAAATCGTGGCTTCGATGAGATTGCAGGAAAAGTAATGAGCTTTCCTGAAGTAGACAGCGTCTATTTGATGTCCGGAGGCTATGACCTCGCGGTTACCGTTCACGGAAAATCGATGCAGGATGTAGCAATGTTTGTTATGCGTCGTCTTTCCACCTTGGACAGTGTGCTTTCCACCGCAACGCATTTTATTTTGACTCGCTATAAAGAGAGCGGCGTCATTATGAATCAGGAGGAGGAAAAGGACGAGAGGAGAGACGTATACTGTGATTGATTACAGCAAACTGCTGACAAAACGGATTCAGCAGGTTCGCCCCTCCGGTATCCGTAAATTTTTTGATATTGCCAACGAAATGGATGATGTGATTTCTCTCTCTATCGGCGAACCGGATTTTTCGACTCCATGGCATGTGCGACAAGAAGGAATCAAGTCTTTGGAGATGGGAAAAACATGGTATAGTCCGAACCGTGGTTTTGCAGAATTAAGAGAGGAAATCTGCAAATTTTTTGATCGTCACTATCATGTTCAATATGACCCAAAAACAGAAGTGCTTGTCACCGTCGGCGGCAGTGAGGCTTTGGATCTTGCGGTTCGCTGTTTAGTAGAACCAGGAGAAGAAGTCTTGATTCCGCAGCCTAGCTTTGTTTGTTATGAACCGATGGCACAGATGGTAGGGGCTGTTCCAGTTATTATCGAAACAAAAGAAAAAGATGGGTTCCGTTTGACACCGGAAGAACTGCGCGCAGCGATCACGCCAAAGACCAAACTTCTTGTACTGCCGTTCCCAAATAATCCGACGGGAGCAGTTATGCGGAAAAAAGATCTAGAAGCGATTGCCGAAGTGATTCGTGGGACCAATCTGATTGTCCTTTCTGATGAAATTTATAGTGAACTGACTTATGGAGATCAGCAGCATGTTGCATTTTCGTCCCTTCCGGACATGCGCGAGCGTACGATCGTTGTCAATGGCTTTTCAAAAGCATTCGCGATGACCGGCTGGCGTTTGGGATATGCCATGGGGCCAAAAGAACTGATCGCACAGATGACAAAGCTTCATCAGTATGCAATTATGAGCGCTCCGACTACCAGCCAATATGCAGCGATTGAAGCAATGCGTCATGGGGACGCTGATATCGTTTATATGCGCGAGCAGTATGATATGCGCCGCCGGCTGATTGTGGACGGCTTTAATGAAATGAACTTGACCTGCTTTGAGCCGGAGGGCGCTTTTTATGTTTTTCCATGTATTAAGCGCACGGGACTTTCGAGTGATGAATTTTGTGAAAAATTGCTTTATGCAAAGCATGTAGCGGTCGTTCCGGGCAGCGCCTTTGGAAATTGCGGCGAAGGATACGTTCGTGTTTCATATTCTTACAGTATCAATCATATCACAGAAGCGCTTTCCAGAATTCGTGACTTTTTAAAGCAACTTGGGTGCTGATTTATGAAACCGTTTGTTGTAAAAGCTTATGCAAAGCTTAATCTTGCTCTGGATCTGGTTGGAAAAAGAGAAGATGGGTATCATCTTCTGCGAATGGTGAATCAAAGCGTTAGTCTTGCTGACTGCTTGACGATCCTGCCAAGTGATATTCTGCTCGTAAAGTGTGACGATGCAGATCTACCAGACGGTCCCGAAAATATTGCCTATCGTGCGGCAAAACATTTTTACGAAATCGTTCCCGAAGCACCCAAAATTCAAATTCAAATTGAAAAACATATTCCGCACGAAGCCGGACTTGGCGGTGGCAGTACCGATGCCGCAGCCGTTCTGCAAATTTTAAATCAGATTTCCGGAAAACCATTTTCGGAGAAAGCTCTTTTTGCTCTTGGTGAAAGAATCGGAGCGGATGTGCCGTTTTGCATCAAGGGAGGCACAGCTTTAGTTGAGGGAATCGGAGAGCAGATTGCTCCGTTAAATGAAATGCCTACCTGCGAAATTGTTTTATGTAAACCTAAAATTGGGGTGGAAACAAAGGCGGCTTTTGAGATGGCGGATCGACTGCCTTCTTTAGAAGCATGTTACAGTGAAAATGTAAAGCAGGCAATCAAAGAAGGAAATCTGATAAAGCTTTCAGCTTCTCTTGGAAACTTCTTTGAAGATATTCTAAAACTTCCGGAAATTTTGAAATTGAAGGCAGCTTTTTTGAAAATGGGAGCGCTTGGTGCCGCAATGACAGGCAGTGGATCTGCGGTATTTGGAATTTTTGAGGGCCCTATTTTGGCGCAGAAATGCGTGGATTCCTTAAAAAAGCAATATGATGAGACTTTTTTGTGTGAACCAGTCTCAGTTCCGCTTCAAATTGAACCATAATTTTTAAACAAATTGTATAAATTTTCCAGTATGCCCCATACTTCCTTTGAACTTTATTTTAGAGGAGGAATGGGGCATGCGCCTTTTTACAAAAGCAGTTGCTGCAGCGTTAGTCCTTTGTTTGGCAATTTCCTGTACGGGAATCACTGCTGCGGGGGAAGGAATTTCTGATCGGGTTTTGCGGCTGCACGTTCTTGCAAATTCAGATTCAGAAGAGGATCAAGCGTTAAAACTAAAAGTACGGGATCGGGTCCTTTCGGTTAGTGAACAGTGGTTTAAAAATGCGGATAGCCGCGAAGAAGCACAAGAAGCTGCCGAGGAACATCTTGCAGATTTAAAGAAAGCCGGAGAAGAAGTCCTGAGAGAAAATGGAAATGACGATCCGGTAGAGGTGCGGTTAGAAGACTGTTGGTTTCCTACGAGAACCTATGGAAATGTAACATTGCCTGCTGGTACTTATCGTGCGCTTCGTATTTTAATTGGTGAGGGCAAAGGACATAATTGGTGGTGCGTGCTGTTTCCGGCGCTTTGTCTGCCGGGCGCAGAGCAGGATAGTAATCTTTCTGATGTATTGACTCCGGCGCAGGAGCAAATGACACAACCAGGGTTTGCCGTCAAATTTAAAACGGTGGAACTTTATGAAGAAATTCGCCAATGGCTTTCTCAAAACTCCTAAAAAGATTTTGAAAGGCTCCTTCGGTTTTCCGAAGGAGCCTTTTTTAGCTTTTCCGCCCCAATTGTTTATGATATAATAAAAATAAATAAAAAAGGAACGGGTGAGAAGATGCTGCATTTATTGTTGGGGCGTTCTGGAAGCGGAAAGACAAGAACTGTGCAGGAAGAATTGCGGAAACATGCTAAAGACGAAGAGGCAAAGCTGTTTTTGTTAGTCCCAGAGCAGGCTTCTTTTGAGAATGAAAGAACAATTTTGCATGCACTCGGGGCTAAAGACGCACAGAAAATTTATGTGCTAAGCTTTTCTCGCCTTTGTGATTTACTCGGTCGTACCTATGGAGCCATGGCCGGAAAACGGCTTTCGGCCGGAGGCAGAATCATCCTGATGAATATGGCATTGGAGCAGGTTCGAGATCGCCTGCATTTTTACCGTAAAAACGCAAATGGAACGGAATTGATTTCGACACTGCTGCAGGGAGAAAGCGAATTTAAGATGTGCCGTGTTTCGCCGGAAGATTTGCAGAAAGCTTCTCTGAGTGCCCAGACGCCGAATCTGAAACAAAAGCTTTCAGAACTATCTTTAATTCTGTCTTCTTATGAAGCATTGGTAAGTCAGAGCTATCTTGATCCGCAGGACGATCTAACCCGCGCGGCAAATTTACTGGAAGCCCATCCCTTTTTTGAAAATGCAGTCGTCTATATTGACGGGTTTCAAAGCTTTACCATGCAGGAATATGAAATTCTTAAATGTATAATTCGTCAGAGCAAAGAGGTTACGGTTTCTCTTTGTGCAGATCAATTGGCAGACCCTGAACATGGGTTGGGACTTTTTTCGTTCGTTCGGGAAACGGCACAAAAATTGATTCGGCTTGCAAGAGAAGGAAATGTGCCGGTGGCAGCACCAGATGTTTTGCCGGAAGGTAAACGGTTCCTTTCGGAAGATCTTGCCAAACTGGAGGCAAATCTTTATCGGGGCAAACGGGAAAAGGTAGATAAAAGTGCAGAACAGATTCATCTTTATGCAGCTCAGAATCTTTATGATGAGGCTCAATTTGCAGCAGCAAGCATTCGAAGATTTCTAGTAAACAGCACCTATCGCTGCCGGGAAATTGCAGTGGCGGCTCGGTCATTGGAGCCTTACCGTGGAATTTTAAACGCTGCATTCGAGCGGTACGAGATTCCATTTTTCATGGACGAAGCACAGAATATTACAGTACAGCCTTTAATGCGACTTACGTTGTCGGCTTTAAAAGCTGTTTCTTCCGGATTCGAAACCGAGGAAATTCTTACATGCATTAAGACAAATCTTCTTGGAATTGATGAAAATATGCAGTCACAGTTGGAAAATTATTGCTTTGTTTGGCAGTTGAATAAATCGGCTTGGCAGACGCCGTTTACGATGCACCCCGGTGGATTCGTTTCCAAATGGACAGAGAAAGATCAGAACCTTCTAGGAGAACTTAATGAAGTGCGGGAAAAAATCATTACGCCCATGGCACATCTAAGAGAAAGGACCAAAGACACCGACGGAAAAGGGATGGCGAAAGCAGTCTACGATTATCTGACGGAAGCCGGGGTACAAGAAAATCTGCGGAATTTTGCGGATTCTCTCGAAAAAGGAGGAGCCCCTGCGCTTGCAGATAATACGCTTCGTCTCTGGGATTTGCTGATGGAGATTCTGGATCAGTGCGCGATGACCATTTCAGAACGTCCGATCTCGCGGACTTCCTTTCTAGAACTTTTACGAATGGTGATTTCAGAAAGTGAAATGGCAAGTATTCCACAGGGATTGGATGAAGTGACAATAGGTGCCGCAAATCGTATCCGCATGGCAAAACCGAAAGTCGTCTTTTTACTTGGCGTTTGTCAGGGGGAATTTCCACAGACTCCTTCCAGCGGAGGAATTCTAAGCTTTTCAGAGAGAATTTCTCTGATCGATCATGGACTACCGCTCAGTGATCCGCTTTCAGGGGTTGCTGTGCAGGAACGATTTCTTGCTTATCAAATGGCTTCAGCTCCTAGTGAAAGACTTTATGTTTCGTGGCCGATTAATTCCAGCGATGGGACCCAAAAGCAGCCTTCTTCGCTGGTTTCGGAGATTTCGGCACTGTTTCCTCATTGCCCGGTTGAATCGGAAATGACATTACCGGAATCTTATTTTGCA
The DNA here is from genome assembly GCF_026314295.1 of Caproicibacterium sp. BJN0003. Classification (NCBI taxonomy): domain Bacteria; kingdom Bacillati; phylum Bacillota; class Clostridia; order Eubacteriales; family Oscillospiraceae; genus Caproicibacterium; species Caproicibacterium sp. BJN0003. The sequence goes on along the minus strand of NZ_CP111108.1, from coordinate 1,563,518 downwards.
GGATCTAAAAAGGCTGCTTTCGAGCTGCTTGCGCGGCGGTGGAACCATAAGACAGCGGTAGAAGCTTCTCTGCGTCAATTGTTCTCTGAAACAGGGGAAGAAGCCCGTATGAATGCACTGGAAAAAGCGTCAAAGAGAGAAACTGCAGTCTTTCAAGATTCTGAAAACGCCCAAAAGATTTTTCCTAAAAATATGCGTGTTTCGGCGACACAAATTGAAACGTATCATCAATGCAGGTTCCGCTATTTCTGCCGCTATGGAATGAACATAGAGGAAAGACGAATGGCAAAACTGGATGCGCTGGAATATGGCAGTTTGATGCACTATCTCTTAGAGCATTTATTTCGTGAGATCGGCGCCGAAAAGATTTTAAAGATGGGACAAAGAGAACTGCGGAAAAATGTAGATCAGCAGCTTTTGTCTTATGCACAGGAAAAACTTGGTGGAACAGAGACTCAGACAGCACGTTTTTCATGGCTTTTGCAGCGCGTAGCAGAAGCGGCCTGCGTCGTGATATGGCATATTGCAGAAGAGCTTTCTCAGAGCAGATTTTCACCGACTGATTTTGAGCTTCCGGTTGGACAAAGTGAGATTCCCGGGCTGAAAATTTCACTTTCGGACGGCGGAAGCGTAGAAGTTGATGGAAAGGTCGACCGTGTAGATGCAGATGAAATTGACGGAAATACCTATCTGCGGGTCGTTGATTATAAGACTGGCAAGAAGATGTTTCGCCTTTCCGATGTTTTGGACGGAACGAACCTGCAAATGTTGATTTATCTTGCAGCGCTGTGCGAAAACGGCGGTTCACACTGGAAAAATCCGAAGCCTGCGGGAATCCTTTATATGCCGGCAGACCGGCCGGCTTTTACTGCCAGTCGAAAGACGGATGACGAAACGATCCAAAAAGATCAGAATAAGAAGCTGCGTATGAATGGTCTCTTGCTGGACGACCCAGGAATCCTTTCCGATATGGAGGAGGACGGAAAGGGGACTTATATTCCTGCGGCTCTAAAAAATGGGGCATCAACATCAAAGAGCAGTGTTGTAAGCAGCAGGGATTTTGAGCTGATTCTCCAAAATATTCGGGAAATGGTCAAGGAGATGGCAGAAGAACTTCATCGGGGAAATGTGGAAGCACAGCCTTTAAAAGATCGGGATACCGCATGCAAGTGGTGTCCGTATGGGGCAGTTTGTATGACCGAGGAAGGAATGCCCGTTCGGGAAACGAAATCGAATGTATCTGTGACAGAGGCAGTTGAGATTCTGAGGAGGGGGGAGTCAGATGAGACGTGAATGGACAAGCGCTCAAAAAGACGCGATCGAAGCGCGCGGCGGACCGCTTCTAGTATCTGCGGCAGCCGGTTCTGGAAAGACAGCGGTCTTGGTAGAGCGGGTTATCAAAAGAATTACCGATCCAAAAGATCCGATTGATGCGGATCGCCTTCTGGTCGTTACTTATACAAAGGCCGCTGCCGCTGAAATGCGTGGGCGGATTGCAGACAAGCTTTCAGAACTTCTGGAAGAGGAACCGGACAGCCTCTTTCTGCAAAGACAGCAGCTGCTTTTATCAAGAGCACATATCAGTACTGTACATAGCTTTTGCCAGGAACTTTTGCGGGAACATTTTTCTGCAGTCGGAATTTCGCCGGATTTTCGAATTGCGGATGAGAGTGAGCTTTCGGTTTTGCAGAATGAAACACTGGATATGGTTCTCAATTTATTCTACGAAAAAAATGATCCTGTCTTTTATCAACTGTTGGACGCATTTTCAGCTGGGCGGGACGACCATCTGCTCCGGAATATTCTTTTTAAACTGTATGATTTTGTACGCAGTCACCCGTTTCCGTCTCGTTGGCTGCGGGAAAAAGCAGCGATGTATGATTGCCAAAATATCAGACAGTCGGTTTGGGGAGACGTAATTATCCGATTTGCACAGCAGACATTTTCCTATGCAATTTCGATAACGCAGCATTCTATGAGGCTGTTAGAGTCAGCGGATGAGAAACTGAGAGCAGCTTCTATGCCGGCTTTTTTGTCGGATCAAGAAATGCTAGAGGCCCTTCTCGAAAGTCTTCAAAATGATTCTTGGGATGACTTTTCTCAGAAGATTCAAATGGCCTCTTTTGAACGTCTTTCCACTCCGAGGGGCTATTCCGATGATTCTATTAAAATTGCGGTGGCAGAAAATCGGAAAGAAGTAAAATCTGGAATTGAAAATTTAAAAGCAATCTTTGCGCCGTCCGAAGCAGAGTGTCTGGAAGACTTGCAGCAGCTAAAACCGCTTGTCGAAAAATTGTTTGCCATTTTGGAAGAATTTCATACGGCGCTGCAGCAGAAAAAAGCAGAACGAAAAATGGCCGATTTTGGAGACCTGGAACATTGGGCGTTGCAGCTTTTGGTGGAGGAGACGCCGGAAGGCTATCAAAAGACTTCTGCTGCCGAAGAAATTTCCAATCAGTTCGACGAGATCATGGTGGACGAATATCAGGATACGAACGAAACGCAGGATTTGCTATTTCGTGCGGTTTCCAAAGATGAGACGAATCTTTTTATGGTGGGGGATGTCAAACAGAGCATCTATAGTTTTCGCCAGGCAATGCCGGAACTTTTTCTTCGCCGACGGGAAAAAAGCGCTGAATATCATAGAGATCATGCACAGTTTCCCGCATGTATTACACTGGACCGTAACTTTCGCAGCCGTTTTGGAATTACGGAATCGGTTAATTTCTTTTTCCGTCAGCTGATGAGCCGGGAAGTTGGACAGATGGAATATACCGAAAAAGAATCTTTGGTGTGCGGAGCGGAGTATCCGGAAACAAAGGATTCTGCTCTGGAACTAGATGTTCTGCAGTATTCTGCCGAAGAAACAGATCATTTTCTGGAAGCGGAATGTCGACGGATTGCAGAGAAGATTTTTGAATGGACCGCGACCAACTCGGTAACAGAGAATGGGCAGATGCGGCCTGCACAATATCGAGAAATCTGTATTTTATTGCGCAGCGCAAATCAATATGCGCCTGTTTATGCAGATGAATTGGGAAAATTGGGAATCCCTGCATGGGCGGATGCTGGAAAGGGATTCTTTGATGCACCGGAAGTACGGGCAGTGCTTTCCCTTTTGCAGACGATTGATAATCCGCTCAATGATCTTTCTTTGCTTGCCCTTTTGATGGGCCCAATCGGTGGCTTTAGTCTGGACGAGATGGCAGATATACGTGCGAAAAGCAAAGACAGTTCCCTCTTTGCTTCTTTGCAAAAGGCTGCCGCAGAAGGAAACGAACGGATTCTTTCTTTTTTAAAGCAGCTTTCTCTTTGGCGCAATTTTGCAGCCGCGCTTCCGTCAGATCAGCTGATTGGAGCTTTATATGAAGAAACCGGTTATGCGGATCTTGTGCTTGCAATGGAAAATGGGACGCAGCGCCTTGCAAATCTGCGCCTTTTGCAGGAACGCGCCAGATCGTATGAGGACAGCGGTCATAATGGGCTTTCCGGATTTCTTCGCTTTTTGGAACGCCTCAAAAATCAAGGGCAAGATATTCCGATGGCAGAGACGCTCAGCGAAAGTGCCAATGTGGTACGGATCATGAGTATTCATAAGAGCAAAGGACTAGAATTTCCAATTGTAATTTTAGCGGGATGTTCCAGAAAATTTCATACGGAAAAGGACACTGTTCTCCTTCACCCACAGATGGGCTTAGGAATCCAACTGCGAGCGACAGGAAAAGAATATCGGGTAAAGACGCTTCCATGGCAAGCAAATGCGATTCTCCTTCGTCAGGAGGGAATGAGTGAAGAACTGAGAGTCTTTTATGTAGCACTTACAAGGGCAAAGGAAAAACTTTTGCTTCTCTGCTCCCAAAAAGATCCCGAAAAGACGCTCTCTTCACTAGCCTGTAAGATGGGAGAAAAAAATCAGATTCCTCCTTTTGCAGTCCAACATGCAGATTGCTTGTCTGATTGGATTTTGCTCTGTGCGCTGCGTCATCCGGATTCCAAAAAGCTGCGCGAACTTTCCAATATGGATTGCAAAGTCCTTCCCTGCGACGCTTTATGGAAAGTGGAACTGATCCATGATCAGCCGTTTGAGCCGGAACAAAATGAAGCATGCAAGATTGAGATGCCGCCGGCAGATCCCAAATTACTCGAGGAACTGATGCGTTATACACAATATCAATATCCTTATCGGGATTTAGGGGCGGTACGAGCAAAAACAGCTGCTTCTGAGCTTGCAGAAAAACCGCTTCAGAAACAATATGCCGCCATGAGCCGACCAGCGTTTTTAGGCAAAAAGGGATTGACTCCGGCAGAGCGCGGAACCGCTCTACATGCTTTTTTGCAGTTCGCAGACTGGAAAATTTTAAAGGAAAATGCACAGGAAGAACTGGAACGCCTTGTCAAAGAAGAATTTTTGACATCGGAGCAGGCAAATGCAGTCAATCTTTCTGCCGTAACGGACTTTTGTCAGGCGCCGGTTTTTGATCGGATACAAAGATCTCCGCGCGTTCTTCGGGAATATCGCTTTTCAGTGGAAATCCCAGCAAAGCGTCTTGATCAGAAACTGACTGGTTCTATGGCACAGGAGCCGGTTGTACTACAGGGAGCAATAGATTGTGCGTTTGAGGAAAATGATGGGATCATTTTGATGGATTATAAGACGGATCACGTTCAATCTGCAAAGGAACTATGGGATCGTTATCAGGGCCAGCTCCTTCTCTACCGTGAAGCACTCGAAAAATGCTTCGATCTTCCGGTGACGGAATGCTTACTTTATTCTTTTGCACTTCATAAAGAAATCAGAGAAACAAGTATTTAATTAATACGAAAGCCCCCAAACTACTTTTCATAGTTTGAGGGCTTTTTAAAAATATAAAAGGAAGGAAAGTTAAAAGAAATCCATTACGGTTTTGCCAATCAGTAAAGCGGCGACGACCAGCATGATGGGACGAATAACCACGCTGCCTTTTTTTAGAGCCAAGCCGGAACCGATTAGATTCCCGACGATACAGCAGCATGCGGCGGGAACTGCTATCGCATAGTTGATCGTTCCGGCGAGGATGTAAGTGACAAGTGCGGCGTAGTTTGAGGCAAGATTTAAAATCTTGGCATTTCCACCTGCAGTTTTCATATCGTATTTCATCAGATAGCAATAAACTAAAATTGCGATTGTCCCTGTGCCGGGTCCAAAAAGTCCATCGTAACAACCGACAATCATTCCAATTAAAAATCCCATGAGATATCTTTTTTTAATGGGAATTTCTGTGGAGCGGTTTGTGTCGTTGCCTTTCTTTTTCATTAAAATCAGTACAACAACAATCGGCATCAGACAGAGTAGTGCTCCCTTTAAAAGACGTTCCGGAAGAAACAGAACTGCTCGAGAGGAAAAAGAAGAAGCAAGAAAAGCACCACAAGCTGAGAGCAATGCAATTTTGATATCGACAGCACCGTGGCGAAAATAGCGAATCGCTGAAAAAGTGGTTCCGCTTGCCGCAGTAAATTTATTAATCCCATAAACTTGTTGCAGAGGAAGTCCCGTCAACAAAATCGCGGGCATAGAGATTAGGCCGCCGCCGCCAGCAACTGAATCAACAAATCCGGAAAGAAATAGTGCCGGGCATAAAAAAAGCAGCACGTTCAAAGAAACCCTCTCCTTGTTCTTTATTCCATGTTATGCTATGATACCATAAAAGTCTAATATAAACAAATATCTATATTGATATAAAAAATATAAGCGAATTTATATAATAGGAGGCAAAATATGAATCCACTGGATCGACTTTATGTTTTGACGATTGCACACGAAAAAAATTTTTCTCGTGCCGCTGCAAAGCTTTATATCTCTCAGCCTGCGTTGAGTGCTTACATTATAAAGCTTGAAAAAGGACTCGGCTGCCGCCTATTCGACCGTAATACATTTCCTTTGTCTTTGACTTCGGAGGGACGAGCTTTTGTAGATTGTGCCAGTAAAGAAGAGACACTTGAAAAAGAATTGGGGGATTATCTTTCAGATCTGACAAATCTTGAAGCAGGCTGTCTTTCGATTGGTGGTTCACAATTTTTTTGCACTTGTTTTTTACCGCCGATTCTTACGGATTATGCGAGGCACTATCCGAAAATTTCAATTTCGCTGGTGGAAGATGGATATCCTGAGCTCAAAACGATGCTGGGAGAAGGAACTGTTGACTGCGTGCTTGATTATGAAACACAGAAAGCACAGAATTTAACAGTGCTTCCACTTCATCAAGAGCAGATTTTTCTGGCGTTGCCGCCATGTTCCCCTAGAAATCAGATCTTTAATAAATCTCGTCTTACAAAAGAACAGATTTTATCCGGATATTATTTACAGCCAGATTGTCCGAAAGTGCCGCTTTCTGCATTTTGGGAGGAAGAGTTTTTGTTTCTTAATCAAGAACACGATCTTTACGATCGATCACAAAAACTTTGCAGCAATGCAGGATTTCACCCGAAAATTAAGATGTTTTTAAATCAGACACTTACGGCTTTTGCATTGACTCTGGCAGATTTTGGAGCTTCTTTTATCAGCGATACCGTCATTCGATGCGGAAATTTTGAAAAGATTCCGCCGGTTTATAAGATTGATGATCAGGATGCCTGCCGATTCCTTTCCGCTATTTGTAAAAAGAATCGGTATGTTTCGAAGGCTTTGCAACGATTTTTGGATTTGACTGCAGAACGGCTTAAAGATTAAAAATGCAACAAAAAATGCAGTCCCTTTTAAGAAACTGCATTTTAGAAAATTTAAGGTTCAGCAGAATTTGACTCCAGTGCCATAAGCAATGACTTCAGCTGCACCCTGCATAATCGAGGAGGAGGCGTACCGCATGCAGACAATCGCATCAGCACCCTGTTGTTGTGCATCGTCTACCATACGCTGTGTTGCAATTTCACGGGCTTGATTCATCATCTCTGTGTAGGATTTCATTTCGCCGCCTACCAGGTTCTTAAAGCTGGAGCCAATATCACGGCCAATATTTTTACACTGAATCGTGCTTCCACGTACCATGCCGATGATTTGATAACTTTTCCCGGGGATATTTTCTGTTGTTGTCAGGATCATAATAAATGCACACTCCTTATCATTTTATATGAAGATCGCTTTTCTGTTTTTATTTTAGCATCTATGCTTAAAAATCACAATTAATTTTTAAAAAAACTGTTCTTGACATTCTTTTGGAGCATGTTATAATAAAAAGGCAAAACAAAGCGGGGCTTATATGCTCACACCTGTACGGTTTCGTCTGTTTACAGGTCAATACAGTGCCCTTTTTGGGGCGGGGTTGTATTGATGCGCAGACGGGATTAGTCTGCGCTTTGTCAATTTAAAGGCAATTTATTTGGAGGTGTTTAATCATTAGCAACAAGGAACTGCAGATCAACGAGGAAATCCGGGACCGTGAGGTCCGAGTGATCGATTCAAATGGCGGACAGCTTGGAATTATGCCCGCGGCAAAAGCTCTGGAGCTTGCTTACGAAGAGGATCTAGATTTGGTGAAGATTGCGCCGCAGGCAAAACCGCCAGTATGTAAGATCATCGATTACGGAAAGTACCGCTTTGAGCTGGCAAAACGGGAGAAAGAAGCCCGCAAAAATCAGCATATCGTAGAGATTAAAGAAGTTCGCCTTTCTCTTAATATTGACGTTCATGATTTTGAAACGAAAAAGAGCCATGCACAGCGCTTTTTAAAAGAGGGCAATAAGGTAAAAGTTTCGATCCGTTTCCGTGGACGTGAGATGGGACATCCCGCACAGGGGTATGAAGTCATGCGCCATTTTGCAGAGACTCTGGTCGAAATTGCCAATGTGGAAAAACCAGCTAAGCTGGAGGGCCGCAATATGCTGATGTTCCTTGCACCAAAGCCCGCCAAATAAGTTTTTAAACATCAAGGAGGATATAAACATTATGCCTAAGATCAAGACGCATTCCGGCGCAAAAAAGCGCTTCAAGCTTTCCAAAAACGGTAAGGTCATTCGTGCCTATGCCAATAAATCCCATCTTTTGAACGGTCACGGCAAGAGCCCAAAGAGAAAACGTGGACTGCGCGGTACCCGTGTGGCGGATAGAACAAATGTAGCGGCCGTTAAAATGATGATTCCTTATAAATAAATCATAAGGAAGAACGCGAACGGATCTATTTTGAAAATAAGCATATAAGTATGTGTTCGGAGGTATAGAAAATGGCAAGAGTCAAGGGCGCAATGATGACGCGCAAAAGAAGAAAGAAGATTTTAAAGCTCGCAAAAGGCTATTGGGGAAGTAAATCAAAGCATTTTAAGATGGCGAAACAGGCCGTTATGAAATCCGGAAACTATGCATTTGCAGGTCGTAAAGCCCGTAAACGCGATTTCCGTCGCCTGTGGATTACTCGTATTTCTGCAGCATGCCGGATGAACGATGTCACTTACAGCAGATTTATGAATGGCCTCAAGAGGGCCGGCATCAATCTAAATCGTAAAATGTTGTCGGAAATTGCAGTCGCTGATGAAGCTGCTTTTAAGAGCCTTGTGGAGCAAGCAAAAGCCGCTCTCTAAAAAGTTCAAGTTGCGCCCGGTTTTTTCCGGGCGCAACTTTTCTATTCTATAGCTTTTTGTTAAAGAGAGGAATTCAGGCTATGATAGAAACATTGATTACCAGTCGAAAAAATGAGATGATTTCGCACGCAGCAAAACTTTTATCAGGAGCTGCGGCGCGGCGTGAGCAAGGAGCTTTTCTTTGCGAAGGCGCACGGCTTTGCGCAGATGCAGCCAAAAGCGGGATGCAGATTCAAAAAGCTTTTTATACTGCTCATGCGGCAGAAAAGTATGCTTCTTATCTTGCTAAAATCCGTGAAAAAGCAGAGCAAGTTTATGAGATTTCTCCGCATATTGCGCCGCTTTTATCTGATACCAAACAGCCGCAGGGAATTTTTTGTGTCTGTACGCTTCCCTGTGAATCAGAGCAGACAGAAATTTTTCTGCAGACAAAAGCTTCCGGCTGTGTGGTTGCTCTGGAAGAGATTCAGGATCCGGCAAATCTGGGAACGGTACTTAGAACAGCAGAGGCACTGGGAGAAAAAGCGGTCTTACTTTGTGGAAAAGGCTGCGATCCCTATTCTCCAAAGGTACTTCGGGGCAGCATGGGAGCGGTTTTTCGTCTTCCAATGATTTCAATTCCAAATTTTGCAGAAGCAGCGCCGCTTTTAAAAAAATGTGGGTGGACTCTTTGGGCTGCAGTTCCGGATTCTGATGCACTCAGGGTGACAGAAGCCGATTTTTCGAAGCCTTCTGTTATGGCGGTTGGAAATGAGGGAAATGGACTTTCTAAAGAAACGATTGCCCTTTGTCAGCCGGTTACCATTCCAATGCTAGGACGCGCAGAGTCTTTAAATGCTTCTGCGAGTGCGGCAATTCTGCTTTGGGAAATGATGCGGGGGGGAGCTTCCCGTGAATAATCAGGCTTATTGGGTTTGGATGCAGCAGGCGATTAGTTCCGGAGGAGGAAAGCTGCGGCCGATTTTAGAACGCTATGGCAGTTTGAAGGCTTTTTATGAAGCGGGAGAAAAAGACTGGAGAATAGAATCTTCAATTGGACGCTCAGAACTGCAAAAGCTTCGCAATTTTTCGATAGAACAAGCCGAAAATCAAATTGAAAAAGCGTATGCTGCGGGGCAGAAATTAATTTGTTATGAAGATGAGGAATATCCGCAGTGCCTACGCGAAATTTATGATGCGCCACTGGTCCTTTATTATCAGGGAACGTTTCCGGATCTGAGTCATATCCCAGCAATCGCAATCGTCGGAACACGAAAATCAACAGAAAATGGTCGCCGAATCACACGAAGTTTTGCACGCGATCTTGCAAAAGCCGGTGTCGTTATTGTCAGCGGCGGTGCCATGGGAATTGACCAAAGTGCTCATCGGGGTGCAATAGAAGGCGAAGGAAAGACAATTTCTGTGCTTGGCTGCGGGATTGATTTTCCTTATTTAATGGGAAGTGCTCCCCTGCGAAAAGAAATTTCAGAGCACGGAGCGCTCGTATCCGAATATCCACCGGGAATGCCTGCTTTAGCGGCTCATTTTCCGGTTAGAAATCGAATTATTTCCGGGCTTTCTATAGGAGCCTTGGTGGTGGAAGCCGCAGCTCACAGTGGCTCACTGATTACGGCGAGAGATGCACTGGAACAGAATCGAGATGTCTATGCTGTTCCGGGAGGACTTGAAAGCACTTTCTCAGAGGGTACTAATCAGCTCATTAAAGATGGAGCTACCTTAGTTACGGGTGCGGAAGATATTTTAAAGGATTTGGAATCCCGCTATGACTGGGTACGAGAGCCATCTGCTTCTCCTTTGGACCAGACTGCTTTGGCAGCACCGGAAGGGCTTTCTCCAGATGGGGAGAGCGTATATAAAGTACTTACCCGTATGCCGCAACATATTTCGGTGCTGCAGGAAAAAACTGGTCTGCCGGTTGCAAAATTGATGGCGGCGCTCACCGAACTTGAGATTCAGGATGCGGCCACAGAATGCGAAAATAATCGCTATAAAAGGGCAGAGCAGGAGTTGTAAATGTGATTTTTTAAGGTGCTAGACTGGACAAATGGTCCATAATCTGGTATGTTACCATAAGAATTTATTTTTTGGATTGTCATTAGAAATGGGGTGTCTTATTTGTCAACGTTAGTGATTGTGGAATCTCCCGCAAAAGCGAAGACAATTAAAAAATATCTTGGATCCGGCTATGACGTGATCGCTTCAATGGGTCATGTGCGTGATCTTCCGAAAAGCCGACTGAGTGTTGATATAAAACATGATTTTAAACCAAAATATGAAATTATCAAGGGCAAGGAAAAACTGGTTGATGAGCTTCTCGATAAGGCCAAAAAAAGCGATGCAGTCCTTCTGGCAACGGACCCTGATCGCGAAGGAGAAGCAATTTCATGGCATCTTGCCTATTTGCTTGATTTAGATACAAATGCGATAAACCGTGTTACATTTAACGAAATTACAAAAACAGGAATTACAACCGGTATGGAAAACCCGCGTTCCATTGATTTGAATTTGGTAAATGCACAACAGGCCCGCAGAATCTTGGATCGTTTGGTGGGTTATAAACTTAGTCCGTTCCTTTCACAGAAAATTCGCAGAGGACTTTCTGCAGGACGTGTACAGAGTGTTGCGGTGCGCATCATTGTAGATCGAGAAAATGAGATCCGCGCTTTTCAGCCGCAGGAATACTGGACGATTGACGGAAAGTTTACGCCTGCAAAGGGAACTTCCCGCAGAGTGTTTGCTGGTTCTTTCTATGGAAATCAAGATGGTAAGCTGGAGATTTCCTCAAAAGAAGAATCTGATCAGATCCTTGAAAAATTAAAAGACGCCGAATATATTGTTACAAAAGTGAAAAAAGGAACCCGCCGCAAATCTCCGGCATCTCCTTTTATCACTTCCACCCTGCAGCAGGAGGCAAGCCGCAGACTTGGTTTTACTGCGAGAAGAACCATGAAGGCCGCACAGGAACTTTATGAAGGCGTCGAAATTTCCGGCCAGGGTGCAGTGGGCTTAATTACTTATATGAGAACCGACTCCCTGCGCCTTTCCGAAGATGCGATCAATGATGCTTCAAAGTATATTGAACAGCGTTGGGGCAAAAAATATCTTCCAGACAAACCACGTCATTATAAAGCAAAGGCTAATGCACAGGATGGTCATGAAGCAATTCGTCCGACTGTGGTTTCTTTAGAACCGGATAAAATTAAAGAAAACCTTTCTAATGATCAATATAAGCTTTATAAATTGATTTGGGAGCGGTTCCTTGCCTGTCAGATGAGCAACTGTATTCAGGCAACTACACAGGCAGAAATCAGTGCAAATGGATATCTATTTAAAGCGAGTGGATATACCGTTACATTTGATGGATTTACGGTACTTTATGAGGAAAAGAAAGACGATGAATCCGAAGAAAAATCAGGAATTTTACCGCCTCTCGAAGTTGGAATGCCGATTCACTGCAAAGAGATTGGGGGGAATCAGCACTTTACACAGCCGCCAGCCAGGTATACAGAAGCAAGCCTCATTAAAGCTTTGGAAGAAAATGGAATTGGACGTCCGAGTACCTATGCAGCAACTATTAGCACAATTACCGGCAGAGAATATGTTGTGCGGGACGGCAAAGCCTTAAAGCCTACTGAATTGGGAGAAGTCATTACAAAGCTGATGTGTGAGCGTTTCCCTAAAATCGTGAATGTGAAGTTTACAGCACAGGTCGAGAGCGAACTGGACGGGGTTCAGGGCGGAAAGAACGATTGGGTAGAAACCCTGCATCAATTTTACGGGGATTTTGAACAGACTTTAAAAAAGGCAAAAGAAGACATGCAGGGAGTTAAGATTCATTTAAAAGAGGATGAGACTGACCTGATCTGCGAAAAGTGTGGTCGCCCGATGGTCATTAAAACCGGACGTTATGGGCGCTTTATCGCTTGCTCCGGCTATCCGGAATGCAAAAATGTCAAGAAGTTGGTACAGGAAAACGGCGCGGATTGTCCGAAATGTGATGGACGTGTCATTGTGAAGAAGACAAAACGCGGACGGGTTTTTTATGGCTGTAGCAATTATCCGAAATGCGATTTTGTTTCATGGGACGAGCCGGTCAAAGAGAAGTGCCCCCGCTGTGGAAAAACGCTTCTGAAAAAGAAGGGGAAACACCCCAAATATTATTGCATTACACCGGACTGCGGATATGAACGCATTGAGGAGAATGAAGAATGATTACCGTGATTGGAGCGGGACTTGCCGGTTGTGAGGCAGCATGGCAGATCGCTCAGGGCGGAGAAAAAGTTCATTTGGTAGAGATGAAACCAGCGCATTATACGCCGGCACATCAAAATCCTGATTTTGCAGAGCTTGTCTGTTCCAATTCTTTAAAAGCTGCACGCCTAAATAGCGCTGCCGGTCTTTTAAAGGAAGAGATGCGGCAGATGGGGAGTCTCTTGGTGCCGATTGCATTTGATTGCAGAGTCCCGGCGGGCGGCGCGTTAGCGGTAGACCGTCAGAAATTTTCTGATGCCGTGACAAGTGCGATCCGAAATCATCCGAATATTGAAATCGAAGAAAAAGAAGTCGAAAAAATCCCCCAAGATGGCATTACGGTGACTGCCACAGGTCCTCTCACAGCAGGACCGCTTGCGGGACAGATTGATTTGCTTTGCGGCGGGACTCTTCGCTTTTTTGATGCGGCCGCCCCGATTGTAACTGCGGAAAGTCTCGATTTCTCAAAGATTTTTTCGGCTTCCAGATATGATCAGGATACAGAGGGAGATTATCTCAACTGCCCTATGAATCGGGCTGAATACGAAGCCTTTTATGATGCATTGGTAAATGCAGAGCGGGCGCCGGTTCATGGGTTTGATGCACGCGATCCGAAGGTTTATGAGGGATGTATGCCGGTGGAAGTGATGGCACAACGAGGAGCAGACACTATTCGATTTGGACCGTTAAAACCGGTTGGTTTGCGCGATCCTCATACCGGACATCGTCCATGGGCAAATGTACAGCTGCGCCGAGAAGATGCTGCCGGAACACTTTATAATTTGGTCGGCTTTCAGACAAACTTAAAGTTTGGAGAGCAAAAACGTGTTTTCGGAATGATACCGGGTCTGGAGCAGGCGGAATTTGTGCGTTATGGAGTGATGCACCGAAATACTTTTTTAAATTCTCCTAAGATTTTAAATGCTGCTTTTCAGATGAAAACGGAACCAAGGCTCTTCTTTGCCGGACAGATGACCGGCGTGGAAGGTTATATGGAATCTGCGATGAGCGGCCTTTTGGCAGGAAAAAATGCGCTGCGGTATCAGCAGAAAAAGCCGCTTTTCATCTTGCCGAAAGTTACAATGTCAGGTGCGCTTGCTCATTATGTGGAGGAAGGCGGCAATGCTGATTTTCAGCCAATGGGCGCAAATTTTGGCATTCTTCCACCGCTTGGTGAAGTTATACGGGATAAAAAAGAACGATACAGTGCTTTTTCCCAACGCGCATTAAAGGCACTGAAAGAACAGATCGAATCAGCTTGACAGAAATGGGAAAGAGGGAAGCTATGAAGATTATCGTAGATGCTTTTGGCGGAGATTATGCACCGCTTGAAATTTTAAAGGGTGCTACAAAGGCCGTAGAAGAACTGGATGTGGAGATCCTTTTAACGGGGAAAGCGGATATTATTAAAAAGGCAGCGAAAGAAAATGGCATAAATCTGTCCCATATGGAAATCCTGGATTGTCCTGATGTTATGCCGATGGAGGATCCGGGGACTGAAATCCTGAAAAAGTGGAAGAATTCTTCCATGGCAGTTGGGTTGTGCGCTTTGGCAGAAGGAAAAGGGGATGCCTTTGTTTCTGCTGGAAACAGTGGTGCACTTACGGTTGGAGCCACTTTTCTTGTCAAACGAATTCATGGAATTAAGCGAATTGGGTTTGCACCGGTTATTCCGGATGGCAAAGGCTGTTTTATGTTGATGGATGGCGGGGCAAATGCGGACTGCAAACCGGAAATGTTGTATCAGTTTGGCCTGATGGGTGCACTCTATATGAAGAAAGTTATGCAGATTGAAAATCCAACGGTCGGACTTTTGAATGTAGGTACAGAGGAGCATAAGGGCTCTTCTTTGCAGCAGGAGGCCTATGCTCTGCTCAAAAATTCGAATCTCAATTTTGTGGGCAATGTGGAAGCCCGCAGCGTTAACGGTCATGCATGCGATGTGCTGGTAGCAGATGGCTTTTCCGGCAATGTATTCTTAAAAACTTATGAGGGCACTGCCATGATGGTAATGGAAAAGTTAAAGGGAGTTTTAACGAAAAACTTGAAGACGAAATTGGCAGCAGGGCTAATGCTCAGTGATTTAAAGGGACTCAAGAAAACAATGGACTATAATGAATACGGAGGAGCTCCTTTAATGGGATGTGCAAAACCGGTATTCAAAGCACACGGAAGTTCTAAGGCAAAGACTTTTTATAATGCGCTTCGCCTTACAAAAGCGTATGTAGAAGGAAACATTGTTTCTGAAATTACAGAAAGTATTACTTCTATGAAAAAAGCAAATTCGGATGTAAAGGAAGGGAAGCATGAAACGGTATGAAAGAACTGCAAGAATTAGAGAAAGCGATCGGATATTCATTTCGTAATCCGGCGCTACTCAAAAATGCGTTGATTCATTCCTCTTTTGCAAATGAGACAAAGGCGCCATTAGGGAGCAACGAGCGTCTTGAATTTTTAGGAGACAGCGTATTGGGTTTTGTAGTGGCGGATTATCTTTACAAACATTTTCCGGATTGGCCTGAAGGTCATCTGACAAAAACAAGAGCAACTTTGGTTTGTGAAAAAGCTTGCTGCGGATTTTCTCAAGAGATGGAAGTTGGAAAATATCTTTATTTAAGCCATGGAGAACAAAATAGCGGTGGGCGCACTCGCTCTTCTATCTTGGCGGATGCGTTTGAGTCAATTACAGCTGCAATCTATTTGGATGGAGGCTTAACACCTGCAAGCGAGTTTATTCTTCGGTTTGTGCTGCCGGCTTTAAAGACTTTGCATCAGAAAGCGCCGTTTAAAGATTATAAGACAAAATTGCAGGAGATTATCCAAAAAAATCCTGGAGAGACACTTTCCTATCTTCTTACCGGCGAATCCGGTCCCGATCATGATAAACATTTTATGGTGGAAGTCCACCTAAACTCCAATGTGATTGGAAAAGGCGGCGGACGCAGCAAAAAAGAAGCGGAGCAGCAGGCAGCGCGGGAAGCGTTGGAGCTGATGGGATATTGAGTGCGACGGTTGGACTATTTGTCCCAAATTTCGGTTGTCCGCATCGATGCAGTTTTTGCGATCAGCATATTATTACCGGACAGCAGAAAATGCTGACTCCGGAAGAAGTGAAAAATGCCGCAAACATTGCATTAAAAAGTCTCGGAGACCGTGCAGCGAAAACGGAAATTGCCTTCTTTGGGGGCAGTTTTACAGCGTTACCTGAAAAACAAATGATTTCTCTTCTGGAAGCAGCGTGGCCTTTTGTAAAGAGTGGCCAATTTCGCGGAATCCGTTGTTCTACAAGACCGGATTGTATTTCCCCGGAGATTTTGAAGACCCTTTTGACATATGGCGTTACCACGATCGAGTTAGGTGCGCAGAGTATGGATGATCGTGTCCTTTTTCAAAATGGCCGGGGGCACACAGCGGGACAGGTTAGAAAAGCTTCAAAGATGATCCATGAGGTCAATATTTCACTGGGACTGCAGATGATGACAGGGCTTCCGGGAGATACAGCCGAGGGAGCAAGAAAAACAGCGAGAGATTTTTCTGAGCTTTCTCCTTCGGAGGTGCGTATCTATCCAGCTTTGACATTAAAGGGAACCGAGATGGAGAAATGGTATCGCGAGGGGGCTTATTGCCCGCCGTCTCTGGAAGAAAGCATGGAACTTTGTGCTGATCTTTTGGATTTCTTTGAGAAACAAAAAATTCGTGTCATTCGTTTAGGACTTCATGATTCGCCGGAACTTAAAGATAAGTTAGTAGCGGGGCCTTATCACGCAGCTTTTCGAGAGCGCTGCGAGAGTCTTCGCTGGTATCGATATTTTTATAGAAAGCTGCAGGGAAAAAAAGAGGACTCGTTTGTTTTCTATGTTCCAAGACGACAGATTTCGCAGGCAATCGGACAGAATCATGAAAATATTAAAAAATTGGCTGCTTTAGGGTATCGTGTAAAAATTCTTCCGCAGGAGGTGAACTGATTGCTTTTAAAATCTTTGGAAATACAGGGATTTAAAACTTTTCCGGAAAAGACGGTTTTAACCTTTCATGATGGGATTACGGCGGTCGTAGGTCCAAACGGAAGTGGAAAAAGTAACATTAGCGATGCGATGCGCTGGGTGTTGGGGGAACAGTCTACCCGCACGCTGCGCTGTACGCGGATGGAAGATGTGATTTTTAACGGTACTCCAGGAAGAAAGCCGATGGGGTATGCAGAAGTGACCCTGAATATCGATAATCAGGATCGCCGACTGCCGTTTGATAAAGATGAAGTATCCGTTACCCGGCGCTATTATCGCAGTGGAGAGAGCGAATATCGCATCAATAAAGTGAATGTCCGGCTGAAAGATATCAATGAACTTTTTATGGATACCGGATTGGGTCGTGACGGATATTCGATTATCGGACAGGGTAAAATCGACACGATCGTTGCTGCCAAAGGGGAGGATCGTCGGGAGGTTTTTGAAGAAGCAGTCGGAATATCTCGTTTCCGTTACCGCAAAGAAGAAAGCGAGCGAAAGCTTTCTGCGGCCGAAGAGAATTTGTTGCGCTTAAACGATATTCTTTCTGAGTTGGAAAGCAGAGTAGGCCCGCTAAAAGAACAATCCCAAAAAGCACAGGAATTTTTAGATTATTCTGGAGAAAAGCGTACGCTTGAAATTGGTTTGTGGCTTCATACACTTGGAAAATCGGGGAGAATTCTGAAAGAGCAGGAAAATAAAATCGCTTTGGCACAGGCTCAGCAGGAAGCTGCGGCAAAAGCGCTGGATGATCTGCAGGAAAAAATCGAGCAGAACTTTTCAGAATCCTCTAAGGCCACTGCAAGAGCTGATGAGATTCGCCAGCAGATTTCTTCTTTGGAGGCGGAAGCAGTTCAGAAAGATGGAGAGGCAGATGTCTGTTTGGGAGATGTGCGTCATGCAGAAGAGATGATGAAACGTCTTCAAATAGAATTAGAAAATTCCCAGAATGATCGGTCTCGTTTGGAAGAAGAGATGACTTCCTATCAGGCAGAGATTTCGCAGAAGCAGCAGCAGATAGAAGCACTTAATCAGACAATGGCTCAAGTGAACGAAAAGCTGGATTCTCTTCGCCGAACAATGAATGAAGCTTCTGCACAGATCGATGATCTTTCTCGTCAGATGACCGCGTTATCTCAGCAGGTGACTGAGGCAAAGGTTCGTGAAACCGCTTCTGTTTCCTCTATTTCCGAAATCGGAATGCGCCTTTCAGTTGTTGAAGAGACCCTGAAAGCCAAAAGTCAAAAGAGAGAGGAATTGGAACTTTCTTTTGAAGAAAGCGGAAAAATGCTGGAAGAGATGGACACCAAAATATCTGCCTTGCAGAATACAGTCCGCGGATATGAGCTGCGCCTTCTTTCCCGCCGCAAAAAAGCCGATGAGCAGAAAAAAGAGGCCGAACAGCAGCTTTTAGAAGCGAAAGAAACCGATCACCGTATTAAAGTTTTGGAAGACCTCGAACGCAATCTGGAAGGGTTTGCGAAGAGTGTTAAAATAGTGATGCAGGAAGCGAAGCATGGAGTCCTTACCGGCATTCATGGACCTGTTTCGAGAATCCTCTCGGTGCCGGGAGAGTATGCGGTCGCTCTGGAAACAGCGCTTGGCGGTGCCATGCAGTATGTTGTCGTTGAAAGTGAACAGGATGCAAAGACGGCAATCCGGCTCCTAAAAAAGAAAGATAGCGGACGTGCTACATTTTTGCCGCTGACTTCTGTTCATGGCAAAAGCCTGCAGGAAAGAGGTCTTTCTCAGTGCGGAGGATTTGTTGGAATTGCTTCAGATCTTTGTTCCTGTGAGCCAAAATATGATTCGGTTCGAGATAGTCTGCTCGGAAGGATTGTAGTCGCCCAAAATTTGGATGATGCGGTAGAAATTGCAAGAAAATTTTCTTATCATTTTCGCATCGTTACGCTGGATGGACAAGTTGTCAATGCCGGAGGATCACTGACCGGCGGTTCTCTTGCCAGAAATTCCGGCCTTTTGCGCAGAGCTTCTGAGATCGAAGAGCTTCGCAAAAAAGCAGTGGAGCAACATCAAAAGGCAAAAGAATCCGAAGAGAAATATCATCATCTTTCCGAAGAGACTTCAGCAGCACAAGCTTCTCTGCAGGGAACACAGGGAGAACTTTTAACAGCACAGGAAGATCGAATTCAGCTCAGATCGAACCGCGACCGGTTGAAATCGGATTTAGATGGAATGATTTCGGACTGCACGCAGCTCCAAGCAGAGAAGGAATCTGCAGCAGATCGCCTTAAAGAGCAAGAAGAAAACCGTCGCGCTGCAAAAGAAGAAGAGGAAAGCATCGCAGAAAAAATTGCGGAGATTTCCAAGAAGATGGAAGAAAAAAGCGGGAATCGGACCGACTTTAATCAGCAGAGCGACGATTTGTCCGAAAAGTGCCAAACGATTAGGATGGAGATTTTGGGCGAAGAAAAAGATGCAGATTCTCTGCGCCAAAAAGTGGAAGAATTACAGCAGCAGAAAATCAACCATATCGATCATGCAAAGGCACTCGGAGAAGAAATTGAGTCTTTAAAGGAGCAGCGTGAGCAGGCTCAAGAAAAGTCGGATTCTCTCAAAAAGCAAGCAGAATCTCTGCGTGAAACGGCAAAAACACAGACGCAGCAGATCGATTTTCTCAATGAGCACCGGATGAAATTGGAACAGGAAAGCACGCAGCTTCGCCGTCAGGAACGAGAAAAATCGGAAGAGAAGGAACTTTCCGGCCATGATTTGGCGCGTCTCGAAGAACGGCGTGATAATCTGCAGAAAGAGTATGATTCTATTATCTCAAAACTTTGGGAAGAGTATGAGATGACCCCACGGGAAGCAAAAGAATCGGCTCCCGAGATTGAAAATCCTCCGGAAGCACAGAAACGTCTCAATACCCTGAAAGGAAAGATCCGCGCCCTCGGCAATGTCAATGTTTCTGCAATCGAGGAATATAAAGAAGTCAATGAGCGCTATGAATTTATGAACACACAGGTACAGGATATCGAAAAGAGTCGTGATGAACTTCATCATCTGATCGGAGAATTAACACATCAGATGAAAGGACAGTTTCAGGAGGGCTTTCAGAAAATCAGTGCCTACTTTAGTTCTACTTTCCGTGAACTTTTCGGCGGCGGAACCGCTTCTCTCTCACTCAGTGATCCTGAAAATCCCTTGACGAGCGGAATTGAAATTCAAGTGCAGCCGCCCGGCAAGATCGTTGCACATATCGAAGCCCTTTCCGGCGGTGAAAAAGCACTCGTTGCGATTGCTCTTTATTTTTCCATTATGAAAGTAAATCCGCCGCCGTTTTGCATGCTGGACGAGATCGAAGCGGCTCTCGATGATGTTAATGTTGATCGGTTTGCGGCTTATCTGCGCCGCATGAATGCACAGACACAGTTTATTGTGATTACGCACCGGCGCGGCAGCATGGAAGAAGCCGATATGCTTTACGGTGTTACCATGCAGGAGGAAGGAATCAGCAAACTTTTGGAATTACATACCAATGAAATTGAGAAGGAACTGAATGTTTCCTGAAAGGAGAAAATATCACCATGGGCTTTTTTGATAAAATTAAAGCGGGATTGAAAAAAACCCGTGACAGCATGAGTCACAATGTGATGAGTATGCTCCATTCGTTTACAAAGATCGACGAAGATCTTTTTGAAGAATTGGAAGAGCTCCTTGTAATGGGAGATGTGGGAGTTGAAACCTCTCAGCATATCTGTAACAAGTTGCGTGAAAAAGTGAAAGAACGTGGAATTACCGACCCGAATGAAGTGATGGAACTTCTTCGAGAGACAGTGGCAGATATGCTGCGCGGCGGGGAAGAGCTCAATCTTCGCACGAAACCTTCTATCATTCTGGTGATCGGAGTAAATGGGGTCGGCAAAACAACGACCATTGGAAAACTTGCCAATCGGTTAAAATCGGAGGGCAAAGAGGTGATCCTCGGGGCAGCCGATACTTTTCGTGCAGCAGCAATTGAGCAACTGCAGGTTTGGGCAGAACGTTCCAACTGTGAGATGATCAAACAGAAAGAGGGCAGCGACCCGGCTTCTGTTGTCTTTGATACTATTTCGGCGGCAAAATCCCGTGGAGCAGATGTGATTATCTGTGATACGGCGGGGCGTCTTCATAACAAAAAGAATCTAATGGAGGAACTTGCAAAGATTCATCGGGTGATCGAACGGGAACTCCCCGATGCCGATCAGGAAATCCTGCTGGTTCTGGATGCAACAACCGGACAGAATGCAGTTAATCAGGCAAAAGAATTTAAAACTGCTGCCGGAATCACAGGAATTGTTCTTACCAAATTAGACGGAACCGCTAAAGGCGGCGTCGTCCTTTCGGTAAGAGAAAATCTGGGAGTGCCGGTTAAATTTATCGGTGTAGGAGAGCAGATTGACGATTTGCAGCCGTTTGATGCGGATGCGTTTGCAACGGCTCTTTTTGAGCGCACACCCGAAGACTCCGAATCAGAGTGAAAGGAAAGATCCGTATGAAATTTGTGATGGCAACACATAATCCGAATAAAGTGCGTGAACTTTCCCGAATTTTAGAGCCGCTTGGAATTGAAGTAGTGCCGGCCGAGAATTTAAAAGAAGTGGAAGAGACAGGGACTTCTTTTGAAGAGAACGCGTATCTAAAAGCAGCTGCTGCCTGTAAGGAAACCGGCTTTCCGGCAGTCGCTGATGATTCCGGACTCTGCGTTCATGTTTTAAATGGTCAGCCGGGCGTCCATTCTGCACGGTGGGCAGGCCCTAATGCAGATGACAATGACCGAAATCAAAAATTACTTGCTGCGTTAAAAGATGTGCCCCCAAAAGACCGTCTGGCAACTTTTGTCAGCGTGATTTGCTGTGTCTTTCCAAACGGCGATATTCTGACTTCTCGCGGAGAATGTCAGGGAATCATTGCAGACGAGCCTCACGGAACAGACGGATTCGGATATGACCCGCTTTTTTTGGTGGGAGAAAAAACTTATGCGCAGATGACGGCACAAGAAAAAGATCAAGTGAGCCACCGCGGCAAAGCCTTGCGACGGTTTGCAGAAAATTTAAAAAGTTATAAGGAGAAGCACCATTTATGCTGACAAGTAATCAGCGCGCTTATCTGCGCGCTTTGGCAAATCCGATCGATACGATTTTGATGGTCGGAAAATCTGGAATTTCCGCCGATGTTATCAAGCAGGCAGACGATGCTCTTTTAAAAAGAGAACTGATTAAAGGAAAAACATTGGAAACCTGTGAACAAACAAGCAGAGAAACAGCTCAAAAGATTGCAGAAGAAACAAAGAGCGAAATTGTACAGGTTATCGGCCGAAAATTCGTTTTATATCGCAGAAATGACAAACAACCGAAAATAACCCTTCCCAAAACGAAGAAAAAAGGATAGAATAAAAAAAGCTTGATGCTTTTTGTTCCAGAGGGGACGCACAGTGAAAAGACTTTTAATTTATGGCGGAACTTTTAATCCGATTCATCGGGCGCATCTGCATTTAGCAAGGGAATTTCAAAAACGGATCAATGCCCAAAAAGTGATTTTGATTCCAGCAAGAATTCCGCCGCATAAAGAAGCTCCAAATCTTGCAAGCGGAGAAGACCGCTATCAGATGTGTTGCCTTGCAGCAAAAGAGGAATCCGGATTTGAAGTCAGCGATATGGAACTGGTTCGCGAGGGGCCAAGCTATACTTCCGATACGCTGGAGCAGATTTCCCGCGAGCATCCTGATTGTGAGCTCTTCTTTGTTACTGGAGAGGATATGTTTCTCACGCTTCTTACATGGCATGATTCTCAAAAGATTCTGAAGAATGCCACGATCTGCGGGGCACCAAGAAGTCGGAGTGGCCTTTTCAGAATGCGGGCCTATGCAGAAAAGCTCAAGAATTACGGCGGCAAAACGCTGATAGAAGATATTTCTTATTTGCCTATTTCTTCTACAATGGTGCGGGAAGCCCTTCAAAAAGGGGAGAATATCAGAAAATTAGTTCCGGATTCCGTTGCGGATTATATTGAAAAACATTCTTTATACCAGGAGCGAAAACATGAATCTTACACCTTATGAAAACTTGATTCGGCCGCTTTTATCAGATGGCCGGTTTTATCACAGCCAATGTGTCAGCAGACGTGCAGGAGAACTCGCAAAACAGTATGGTGCTGATCAGGATAAAGCAGAGATTGCAGGAATTCTTCATGATATTATGAAAGATATTCCGAAAGAAAAGCAACGGGCGTTGATGAGAAAATATGGAATCGCCTTGACGCCGATAGAAGAAAATGCGCCGAAACTTTGGCATGCAATGTTGGGACCCGCTTATCTTAAAAATGAGAAGATTATTTCGGATCCGGAGATTTTGGATGCTGTGCGGTATCATACAACAGGACGTGTCGGTATGACACTTTTGGATCAGATCATTTTTGTTTCTGATTTTATTTCTGATGACCGTGATTATAAAGGTGTAGAACAGCTTAGAAAAACAGCGGAAAAAGATTTAGGTGAAACACTTTTGGAGGGAATGGTTTTTACCATTCGAGAGCTTTCCGAGATGTGTGCGCCAATTCATCCGGATACGATTTCGGCTTATAATGAGATTGTACTGAATCGAATGAAGAAAAACAAAAAGAAAGGCTGAAGAAGAATGGAGTCAAAAGAGTTGGCCCAAGAGGCTGTACGGATTCTGGATCGGAAGAAAGGAAAAGAAATTCGGATGATCGAAATTCGAGAGATTTCTTCTCTTGCGGATTATTTCGTTTTGGCAACCGGTACCAGCAGCACACAAGTAAAAGCATTGGCAGATGAAGTGGAAGTGCAGCTGAAAGAGAAGGGCGAATCGCCGGTTCGCACAGAAGGATATCGCAGTCATTCCTGGATCCTGATCGATTACGGAAATGTTGTGGTTCATGTATTTACCACAGAAGCGCGGCATTTTTATGATCTTGACCGACTGTGGCAGGATGGAACACAAGAGGATCTTTCAGATCTTCTCAGTCAGGAATAAAATCAGTATAAAGTGATAGGGGCGAATCGAGAAATGAAATACGATCATAAAAGAATTGAGGAAAAGTGGCAGAAGGCATGGGAAAAATCCGATGCTTTTCATGCGGAAAATAATAGTGATAAAGAAAAGTTTTATGCGCTGATCGAATTCCCATATCCCTCTGGACAGGGGCTTCATGTCGGGCATCCGCGTTCCTATACTGCAATGGATATTATTGCGAGAAAGCGCCGTTTGCAGGGATATAATGTCCTTTATCCGATCGGCTGGGATGCTTTTGGCCTTCCTACCGAGAATTTTGCAATTAAAAATCATATCCATCCCGCCGAAGTGACCAAGAAAAATGTTGCTCGTTTTAAGCAGCAGCTTAAAAATTTGGGGATTTCTTTTGACTGGGATCGGGAAATTAATACTACAGATCCGGAATATTATAAATGGACGCAGTGGATTTTTCTTCAGCTTTATAAACATGGTCTTGCCTATAAAAAAGAAATGAGCGTCAACTGGTGTACCGGCTGCAAATGCGTGCTTGCAAACGAAGAAGTTGTAGAAGGCGTCTGTGAACGCTGCCACAGCGAAGTCGTTCATAAGGTTAAAAGCCAGTGGATGCTTAAAATTACCGCTTATGCACAGCGCCTAATTGATGACCTCGATTTGGTGGATTATCCGGATCGGGTTAAGATTCAGCAGAAGAACTGGATTGGCCGTTCTACTGGCGCTGAAGTTGATTTTAAAACAACGGCCGGAGATCTTCTGACCGTTTATACGACTCGCCCGGATACGCTTTACGGCGCTACTTATATGGTTATTTCTCCGGAGCATCCTTACATTGAAAAATGGGCAGATAAAATTCAGAACATGGATGAAGTCAAAGCCTATCAGGCAGAAGCTTCTAAAAAGAGTGAATTTGAACGTGCCGAAGTACAGAAGGAGAAGACTGGGGTTCGGCTTGCCGGTGTTTCAGCGGTGAATCCATTGACGCAAAAAGAAATTCCAATCTTTATTTCCGATTATGTCCTGATGACTTATGGCACCGGCGCTATTATGGCTGTGCCGGCACACGATACCCGTGACTGGGATTTTGCAAAGAAATTTGGACTGCCGATCGTCGAAGTTGTAAAAGGCGGCGATGTACAGAAAGAGGCATTTACCGATTGTGCTACCGGAGTAATGGTCAATTCCGGAATCTTGAATGGCCTTACCGTAGAAGAAGCCAAGGAAAAGATTAAGCAATATATTGAAGAAAAAGGCTTTGGGCGCAGCAAAGTGAACTATAAGCTGCGTGATTGGGTTTTCTCCCGTCAGCGCTATTGGGGCGAGCCAATTCCGATGGTTTACTGCGAAAAATGTGGTTGGGTTCCTCTGCCCGAAAGTGAGCTGCCGCTGAGACTGCCGCAGGTTAAAAGCTATGAGCCTACGGATAATGGGGAATCTCCTCTTGCTCATATGGAGGATTGGGTCAACACCACTTGTCCGCATTGCGGCGGCCCTGCGAGGAGAGAAACAGATACCATGCCGCAATGGGCAGGGTCTTCCTGGTATTTCCTGCGTTATCTTGATCCGCACAATGATAAGGCGCTTGCAAGCAAAGAAGCCATGAAATATTGGATGCCGGTCGATTGGTATAACGGCGGCATGGAGCATACAACACTTCATTTGCTTTACAGCCGTTTTTGGCATAAATTCCTCTATGATATTGGCGTCGTGCCTTGTCCGGAACCGTATGCAAAGAGAACAAGCCATGGCATGATTTTGGGTGAAAACGGAGAAAAAATGAGTAAATCCCGCGGCAACGTGGTGAATCCGGACGATGTTGTTGATGAGTACGGTGCGGATACCATGAGGCTTTACGAGATGTTCATTGGAGATTTTGAAAAAGCGGCCCCGTGGAGCACCAAGAGTATCAAAGGCTGCCGTCGTCTTGTTGAGCGGTATTATGCACTGCTCGATGTGATGACGCCGGAAGAAACTATTCGCCCCGAGATGGAAGTGCCTTTCAATAAAACAATTAAAAAGGTCAGTGAGGATATCGAAAATCTGAAGTTCAATACGGCAATCGCTGCCATGATGAGCTTGATGAACGAGATTAATGCTGCTGGCTCGATCACTCATAAAGAACTTGAAATTTTCACTCTGCTCTTTAATCCTTTTGCACCTCATGTGACGGAAGAAGTTTGGGAGCAGCTAAAGATAAACGATAAGATGGCATGTCAGCAGGCATGGCCTTCTTATGATGAATCCAAATGTAAAGAAGATACGATTGAAATCGTGGTCCAAGTGAACGGAAAAGTTCGCGCACGTTTGAACGTTGCAGCGGATATTTCAAAAGAGGATGCTTTGGCAGCAGTGAAAGCGGAGCCAAAGATTACAGAAGAACTTTCCGGCAAAAAACTTTTGAAAGAGATCTATGTTCCGGGCAAACTTGTCAATTTGGTTGCTAGATAATTTTAGTTTCGTTTTATTTGTTTAAAAAGATCCCATCGATTAAAGGCGGAATTCATTTTCTACCTTTTATTGATGGGATCTTTCTGCTTGAAAAAGATAAAAAAGCAGCACCGATTTTAATGGCGCTGCTTTTGATGTTTTTGACAGAAGAGAAATGTCCTGAACGTTTCATTCGGATTTTTCAATTGCTTTTTTAGGAGTGATTTTTTTCGGCTTTGATGTTGTGCTTTTTGCTTTAGAAGCCGCCATTTTGGCTTTCTTTTCTTTTTTAGGAGTGAAATCTTCCATCAGTTCCAGTGCCCACTCTTGGTTATCCCCATCTGTATTTTCCCAAAGCTGCAAATTAGCGCCGGCAATAGAGGAAATACCAACGATATCCAGATATTTTTCGGCAGCAATAGATTTGATTTTATAAGCACCGGCCGTTCCGGTAGATTCAATTTTCCAAAGCTGCGTGGAAGCATTTGCTTCTTCCCATTGGTGGAGCCAGCAACCATTTTTAGTTCCGCCTTCGATCACATCGAAGAATTTATTGGTTGCCTTGTTGCGAAAGCGGCAGGTGGATTTTTGACCGGGAATAATCATCCACAGCTGACTGTCAGAATTGTTTTTATCATTGACTTCCAGCAGTATTCCGCTTTCCATTGCGGCATCGCATACATCGATCGCTTTTCCGCTCTGCTTTGAAACAATTCGATAATACTTTGTCTGAGAGGCAAATTTTGCGGTTACATTTCTTTTTGTCATAGCGGATACGCTCCCTTTCTAAAAACTTCTCTGAATTTGGATTTATTATAGCATTCGATCACATAATGTCAACTAATTCTCTCATAAAGCTACGGTCTGAAAGTTTTTGAAAGGAGAATCTTTTCTTTATGATTGCTTTTTAAAGATGATTCCGCTATCATAGAAATTGTGCAATTTTTAGTCGATTTTGAGAAGAGGAGAAAAGATTTTGAAAACTTCCCGTGAGAAGCAGGCTGTTATCATGATGGCGGTATGTGCGGCACTTTGGAGTACTGCCGGAATTTTTATTAAATTGATTCCATGGCATTCGATGGTAATTTGTGGACTTCGCAGCTTGCTTTCAGCAGTCGTTGTTTATATATATATGAAATATCAAAAGATTCCGATTTGTTTGACGAAGCGTTCGGTTCTGGCCAGCTTTACTTTGGCCCTTACTTTTATCTGTTTTGTAATTGCCAATAAGCTGACGACGGCTGCCAATGCGATCGTGCTGGAATTTACTTCTCCAATCTTTATTCTAATTATGAATGCATTGGTTTTCCATCAGAAAATTCGCCATGCAGATGCACTTGTTGTAGGGATTACAATGTGTGGAATCACGCTTTTCTTTTTTGATCAGCTTGGCAGCGGAAGCCTTCTTGGAAATTTTCTGGGCGTTTTTTGTGGCTTTTGTGTTGCCTGTACCTATGTCTTTTTCGGGCAAAGCGGAAAGAACGAGCGAATGTCTGGAATCTTTTTAGGCCTTTTGATATCGGGGGTAATTGGGCTGCCGTTTGCTTTTTGGACACCGATGGAGATAACAGTACAGAGCGTTCTTACGATTTTGGCGTTGGGAATTTTTCAGCTCGGAATTCCTTATGTGCTTTTTGGACTTGCAACGGGAGATTGCCCTCCGCTTGCATGTAATTTGATTGGAGCAGTTGAACCTTTGCTAAATCCTATTTGGGTGTTTTTATTTAATGGGGAAAAACCAGGAACTTTTGCGCTGATTGGAAGTGTCATTGTGATTTTCGCAGTGACAGGTTGGTGCATTTTGCAGGATCGTACTTTAAAACGGGAACAACAGTGTTAAGACCGAATGGTTGATGATAAAACGGGCAGGAAAGGATTAAAAATATGAAAAAAATTTATCCGCAGGTTGCGGTCAGTAAAAAAGCGGAAGCTTTTCTTTTGATGGGACATCCCTGGGTTTATGATACGGAAGTTACGCCCATAGGAGAAGTTGCAGAAGATGGAGGGCTTGTCACAATTCATTCTCAGAAAGGAAGCTTTCTTGGGACAGGCTTTTATAATTCGCACAGCAAGATTCGGGTACGGGTGCTTTCCAGAAATGCGAATGATGAGATCAACGAAAGATTCTTTGCTCGTCGCCTGCGCTATGCCTGGGAATACCGAAAAAGTATTATGAAAGCGGAAGATTTGGATGCCTGCCGTATTATTTTCGGAGAGGCGGATCAGATGCCTGGTCTGACAGTCGATAAATTTCATGATATTTTAGTCACCCAGACATTGTGCCTTGGAATGGAAAAATGGAAACCGGTTATTTTTGAGGCACTTTATCAGATACTAAAAGATGACGGAATTGAAATTCGCGGAATTTTCGAACGCAATGATGTAGGAATTCGAGAGCTGGAAGGGATGGAACAGGGAAAAGGATTTTATCCTTTAAAGGAAGTGGAGATTCCATCTTCCTGTGAAGTCCCGATTGTGGAAAACGGTATTCGTTATTTTGTAGATTTCGAAAACGGACAGAAAACGGGTTTCTTTTTGGATCAGAAGTATAATCGACGCGCAGTTGCACAAATTGCAAAAAACAAGAAAGTGTTGGATTGCTTTACCCATACAGGTTCATTTGGTTTAAACGCGGCTAAGGGCGGGGCACAGCATGTTCATGCAGTGGATATCAGCGATGATGCGATTAAAATGGCGCAAAGAAATGCAAAAGAAAATCACCTGGACTCCAAAATGAGTTTTGAAACGGCAAATGTTTTTGATCTGCTTTCCAGCCTTACACCAAAACAATACGATTTTATCATTTTGGATCCACCTGCGTTTACAAAGAGCCGCAGAACGGTAGAACATGCAGCACACGGCTATTTAGAGATCAATGAACGTGCAATGAAGCTGCTGCCTCGTGGAGGATATCTTGCAACCTGTTCCTGTTCCCATTTTATGACGGATGAACTGTTCCGGAAAATGCTGCGGGAGGCATCCTCAAAAGCGTGTGTTTCTCTGCGGCAGATTGAAGAAAGACAGCAGGGACCGGATCATCCGATTCTGTGGAATGTCCCCGAAACAGACTACCTAAAATTCTATTTATTTCAGGTAGTCTAAACGAAAGGAGGAGCATACATGCCATTTGAAACCATGTGGCAGGATTTTCTTTTGTGGATACAAGGGGCGTTGCCAAGACTGATTGGTGCACTTCTGATCTTTGCAATCGGCTGGAAACTCAGTGACTGGCTGATTCGGATTGGAAAACGTATGCTGAACCGCACCGGTGTTGAGGCTGGCTTTGTTACGTTTGTAGGTTCTTTACTGAAAATTTTGCTGAAAGTAATCGTTGTGATTGCTGTACTGGATCAGCTCAATGTGAATGTCAGTGCAATCGTGGCGGCAGTTGGCGCGGCCGGAGTGACTGCGGCATTGGCTTTAAAAGATAATCTCAGCAATGTTGCATGTGGAGCGCAGATTATTTTGACAAAGCCTTTTAAAGTGGGGGATTATATCGCTGTGGACAGTACCGAGGGGACTGTTATGCGAATCGAAATGATGTTTACTGTTCTGAAGACCTTTGATAATCGAGAAGTTGTGATTCCTAATTCTACTTTAACGGCGGCTGTGATTACGAATTATACCGCGATGGAAAATCGTATGCTCGATCTTACCTATGGAATTTCTTATCAAGACGATTTGTTGGCGGCAAAAGCAGTACTGCAGAAATTAGCAGAAGAGAATCCAAAAATTTTGAAAGAGCCGGCTCCGATGGTGGCTGTACGAGAGCATGGAGCAAGTGCGGTGCGTCTGCTCCTTCGTGTTTGGTGCAAAACAGCCGATTATTGGCCGCTGTACTATGAAATGCAGGAACAAGTCAAATTGGCGTTTGACCGTGCCAAACTTACCATCCCGTTTGATCAAGTTGATGTTCATCTGAAAGATGAGATAAAAGAGTATCATCCAGACAAATAGTTCTTAGCAAATCACACAAATATTTACTAAATATAATAGCTAAATTCACAAAAATTGAGCAGGTATACAAAATGACTGAAAGTCATCTGAAAAAGATTGACTTTCAGTCATTTTTTGCATATACTAAAAAGCGGTAAATGACCGACGGTCATTTTTAGAAAGGAGGGATTAGGTTGCAAAGCAAAATTGAAGATAAAAAGAAGCAAAAGAAAAATAATTTGGAAAGAGCGGCTTATGAACTTTTTGCAGAAAAAGGAATTTCCGGGATTTCGGTAGATCAGATTGTAAAACGGGCCAAAGTGGCAAAGGGAACGTTTTATCTTTATTTTCACGATAAAACGGAATTGCTTAATAAGGTGATCATTCTTTACAGCACTGAAATTATTCATTCTGCAATGGTTCGCGCACAGCAGCAAAATATAGAAAGCTGCGTGGAACGGATCATTTTTTTGGTGGATGATATTATTGAGCGATTTAAAAGAGATCCGGAAATTTTAAAGATTATTAATAAAAATCTTTCAGAAGGGCTTTTAAATCCAACGCTGCTTTCTGCGCAGGCAAAAGAAAACCAGACGATGGAAGAACTGCTGGCGGCTTATACAGCAAATATGAAAAAGGAAAAATTCAGTGCACAAGAATCTTTTCAACTGCTTTATATGATTATTGAATTAGTGGCTCAAGTCAGTTATCATGCAATTTTGCGCAGGCAGCCCACCGACATTGATCATCTAAAACCGATTCTTTATGAATCGATTCGAAAAATACTTCGCAGATAGATAAAAGGAGGAATGAAAATGCAGCGATTTGCAAAATGGATTGTGCATCACCGGAGAGTCATTGTAATTCTTGCAGTTTTGCTACTGATTCCATCAGTCATTGGATACAGCAAGACTTTTGTAAATTATGATATTTTGTCTTATCTTCCAGAGAATCTGGATTCTATGATTGGCCAGAAATATTTGGATAAAGATTTTAATATGGGAAGTTCCGCGATGCTGGTAGTTGATAATATGGAGGATAAAGATGTTGTCAACTTAAAAAATCAAATTAAAGAAGTTCCCGGGGTCCATAAAGTAATCTGGGCAGATGATATTAAGGATACCTCGATCCCGAACGATGTTCTGCCGGATGATTTTAAAAAGATTTTTTATAGCGATACCGGAACAATGATGATCATTTCATTTGAAGACAGCGCCGCGTCGCCAAGCACTTTTCAGGCGATTGCACAGATTCGCTCTATTTCAAATAAAAATTGTTTTTTAGCTGGTATGACGGCAATCGTCAAAGATACAAAAGATATTGTTGAAACAGAAATGCCAAAATATGTTTTGGTCGCAGTCCTGCTCAGTATGATAGTCCTTTTCCTCTCTTTGGAGAGCACGATTGTACCGTTGATTTTTATGCTGGGCATCGTTTTCCCGATCATTTACAATTTTGGCAGTAACGTTTTTCTTGGCCAGGTTTCTTATATCACCCAAGCGTTGGCAGCAGTTCTCCAATTAGGGGTAACGATGGATTTTTCTATTTTTCTTCTGCATCGCTATAACGAAGAGTGTACGAAACAGTCTGATCGAGAAAATGCGATGGCTACCGCGATTGTTGCAACTTTTAATTCTATTACAGGCAGTAGTCTGACAACAATTGCAGGTTTTCTTGCACTTTGTACCATGAGTCTTAAATTGGGAGCCGATATTGGTATCGTGATGGCGAAAGGTGTGCTTCTAGGTGTGATCAGTACGCTTACCGTTCTGCCGTCGCTTTTGATGACATTTGATCATGCCATCGGTAAATATAGACACCGTGTGCTGATTCATGAAACAAAGAAAATTCCGCAGTTTATTGTAAAGCATCATAAAGGGATTTTAGTTGTCTTTGTTTTACTGCTAATTCCGTTCTCAGTAGCACAGGGAAAAGTCAGTCAGTATTATGCGCTGGATCAGACCCTGCCGCAGGATTTGAATTCAATCGTCAGCACCAATAAACTTAAAAAAGATTTTAAGATGGATACCACCCACTTTGTATTAGTCAGCGATCAGCTGGATGATTATAAAATCAAAAATCTGACCGAGGAACTGCAAAATGTCGATGGTGTTAATGAGGCGCTTTCCTATGAGAAATATGTAGGGGGCGGAATTCCCACAGCGTTTGAACCAGCAGCTATTCAGGAGACATTCAATCAAGGCGGCCATAAAATGATTCTGGTCAACAGCCTTTACAAAGCGGGTAGCGATCAGTGCAATGCACAGCTTGATGAGATGAAGAAAATTGCGAAGTCTTATGACGCGGATGCTGTGATCGCGGGCGAAGGCGCTATGACAAAAGACTTGGTTCAGGTTGCTGATATTGATTTTAAAAATGTCAGTGTCGTTTCGATTCTTGCAGTGTTTGTCATTATTTTGATTTCGTTTAAATCAATTTCAATTCCGGTCCTTTTGGTTGCAGCAATTGAATTTGCAATCACCGTGAATATGGGCATTCCGTACTTTACCGGAACGGTCATTCCGTTTATTGCGAGTATCGTGATCGGAACGATTCAGTTGGGAGCAACGATTGATTATGCAATCCTAATGACGAATCGATTCCGTGAAGAGCTCAATAACGGCAGTGTGCCGGAACAGGCTATGCTGACGGCAGTTACAAAATGTTCTACCTCTATTTTGACGAGCGGCCTAACCTTTTTCTCAGCAACTTTGGGCGTGGTGCTTGTTTCCAGAGTGGATCTAATTAAGAGCCTCTGCTCTATGCTGGCTCGAGGCGCGTTGATCAGTATGGTAACAATTATATTTGTTTTGCCGGCTATTTTGCTTTTGTTTAACAAAGTGATTGAAAAGACCAGCTATCACTGGATTCAGAATAAGACTAATTCAAAGGAGATTGAGACAGCATGAAAAAACAAGTGATGATGAAACTGATCTGTATTGCATTGTGTGCTTCTCTGGTGACAACAACCGCTTTTGCGGCAGAGGGAACAACGGCAAACGACAGTTCCAAAAATTATAAACGTCAAGAAACGGTTTATTTGATTACCGATCCGAATGGCAATGTTCAGAATGAGACAGTTAGTGCATGGGTTCACAATGATAATGGAATTGGAAATTATTCCGAATCCACGAATCTAACAGATGTTAAAAATGTAAAGGGAGACGATTCTCCTACTTTAGACGGCAAAGAACTGGAATGGAAAAATATTTCCGGAGACGACCTTTACTATCAAGGAAATAGCAGTGCACAAGCTCCCGTCACCATGAAAGTGGATTATAAATTAGACGGACAGGAAATTAGTGCAGATCAGCTTGCGGGTAAATCCGGAAAGCTGGAAATGACCGTTTCTTTTGAGAATCATGAAAAGGCAACAAAATCGGTCGGAGGAGAATCAAGAACGATTTATACGCCGTTTTTGGCGGCAGCTCTCTGCAGTTTTTCTACCGACCATTTTCAGAATGTAAAATGTTCGGAAGGCGGTGCGGTCGTTTCAGAAGGAAACAATCAAATCGTCACCATGATTTCTTTGCCGGGCATGAAGGAAACTTTAGGATCATCTATCAGTACGCTGGAGAGTCTAAGCAAAATTAATTTGGAAGATAGTTTTACAATTACTGCGGATGCCACCAATTTGGAAATGAACTCGATTATGGGTGCAGCACTCCCTGCGGGTTCCCAAAGCAGTAACGGTAGTTTTTCTTTTGATGTGGGTCAGGTTGACTCTTTAGTTGATCAAATGGAAAGTGCTTCCGGTCAGCTGAGTGAAGGTTCTGAAGCTTTGGCAAGTGCTCTTTCTACTTATAACAATAAAATGCTGGAATTGCAGAGCGCAGTAGAAACGCTGAATAATGGAATCAATTCTTTAAATAGTGGGAGTACAGAGCTTGCAGGCGGTACCCAGCAACTTTCTTCTGGCAGCGACCAGTTGGCTTCCGGAACAGAAGCCCTTTCGACCGGTGCAAAACAGGTGAAAGATGGCAGCAGTGCTTTTGCACAGGGTATTACACAATTAGACGGCAGCGTAAAACAGCTTTCGGCTGGCAGTGATCAGGCGAAAGACGGAGCGGCTGCATTACAGAGTGGATTAGGAGAGTTTACAACGGCTTTGCAGCAGGTGACCGGCTCTTTAGTAGATTCTTCTATGAAGCAGATCAGTGCCGATATGAGTGATTCCAATAAGCCGTTTGTCCAAAGCCTTGCAAAGGCTGGGAGTGATACAAAAGACATTGGTGCAACCCTGCAGACGCAGAATGCGGATTTGATTAAAAATCTTCAAGGCATTGCGGCTACTACAACAGATGCGACTACAAAAGCACAGATCAATGCAATGATTGCTGGTATCCAGAATAACACAACGATCGGTACAAAGCTAACGGGACTTGGCAATGATATTCAGGCGATCGGCCAAGGTGCGAACAGTACACTTACCGGTTCTGCCCAAACGATTAAGAGTAATTTTGCAGGGCAGGAAAAGAAATTGAATGAATCTGCTCAACAGCTCAATGATGGTGCAAAGTCAGTCGCTGATGGAACGAAACAGATTTCTGACAATCTGACTTTAGTTTCTGGTGGAGTTGATACTTTAATGCAAAAGGCAAATGAGCTGGCTGCCGGTGCCAAACAGGTTTCTGATGGGGCAGAGAGCGCTAAAAATGGAGCGAACTCCCTTAAGAGTGGTTCTGCACAGGTCAATGCAGGTGCTTCGGCACTACAGACCGGTGCAACAGAACTGCAAAGTGGAGGAATTCAGCTGCAGAATGGCATTGGACAGTTAACAGAGGCTGCCGGTACTTTGGCAGAAAAGAGCGGAGAACTCTCGACCGGAACCAATCAGTTTAAGGTAAATGGCATCGATCTTGTTGCCAACAAAGTGGTTTCCAGCAAAGCAGATGCAGAGAAATTGCTTGATCTGAAAGATGCAATTTTAGATCAGGCAAAGAGTTATAAAACTTTCTCCGGCGTTTCTGATGACTGCAGCAACCATGTCAGCTTTATCATGAAGACTAATGAAATTAAAAAAGATGATTCTGACGAAAAACTAAATGAAGATGCATCAGTGAATGATGGAATCAAGACAAAGACCGATCAGTCCTTTTGGGCACGCATGAAGAGCCTCTTCTGATCTTTGAAATGACTTAAATCAAACAAAATTAAAAGGCGCTTTGTATAAACAATTTTTGCTTATACAAAGCGCCTTTTGACTTATCAAAAACTCTTAAATGTTTTGTCCATAAATTCCCTGAACAATGACTTCTCCAGTGCTAATCGGAATTTCTGTTCCGTCTTCATCACTGCGTACCATCAATTCTCCACTGGGAGCAATCGCAAAAGCAGTTCCCGTATAAGATTTTAAACCACGCGTATAACGAACTTTTTTATGAAGTGAGACGCATAGCTCACTATATTCTTTGAGGGGGAATTCTTTCTTTAGAAATAGTTTATCCAGTTCTTTCAGTATAGCCAGCAAAACGTCGGAACGCTTCACTGGTTTTCCAGTTTCAATCAATATCGAAGTTGCCTTCACTGCAAGCTCATCCGGAAATGATTGGTTTCCAACATTGATACCGATTCCCGGAACAATATATTGCACTTTATCCATTTCTGCAGCCATCTCAGTGAGAATCCCACAGACTTTTTTATTGCCGATGACAACATCGTTTGGCCATTTGATTTTAGCATCTAATCCCCAAACATGTCTTAGGGCGCGCGCAACACCGAGCCCTGCTAAAAGGGTGGCATTTGTCAGTGGCTCTGGAATGTGTTCAGGACGTAATAAGAAGGAAAAATAAAGTCCTGTACCAAAAGGGCTGTTCCATGCACGCCCGAGTCTTCCCTTGCCACCGTTCTGCTCTTCAGAAACGATCACAAGACCGTCTTGGGCACCGCGCAGTGCTTGACGTTTTACTTCTTCGTTAGTGGAGTCAATTTCTTTAAATACCTGAATCTCTTTGCCGAGGAACTGCGTATCTAAGTTTTGCAGAAGATCTTCTGCATCAATTCGGTCGGGTTCTTTTAAAAGGTGGTATCCGCGGCGAGTGGCAGAAGCAATCTCGTAGCCTTCTTCCCGCAGGGCATTTACTGCTTTCCAAACTGCTGTGCGGGAGATTCCAAGTCTCTCACTCAGTTCTTCTCCAGAGACATCTCCCGTGGATTTTCGCAGATATTGCAAAACTTCCTCTTTAATTGCCATGGATTTCACCCTCATTTTTTAAACTGTGTTTTTATTATAAAACAAAGAAAAGTGGGAAGCAAGGTTCCGACCGAAAAAGATTTGTCTCTGATGGTGGATTCGTGGTATACTAATATGAAACGCAAAGATAAAAGGAGGATTTTCAGATGGATATCAGACCCGGTGACCGCATTGAAATGAAAAAACCGCATCCCTGCGGAAATAAAATTTTTTTGGTTCTGCGGGCGGGCATGGATTTTAAAATTCGCTGTACCTCCTGTGGAAGAGAAGTTATGGTTCCGCGCTTAAAATGTGAAAAGAATATTCGCAGAATCTTACGCGATGATCCAAAAGAAAAAGCTTAGGGGACTCTTTATGAATTTACAGAATGTTGGTAATTAATTCATAAGGAGAGAACTTTTATGTTTGAAAATTTACAGATATTTCAAAAAAGATATGAAGAATTAGGGCAGAAGCTCTGTTTGCCTGAAATTGCAGGAGATCAGACAAAATTTGCAGCGCTGATGAAAGAATATAAAGATCTGGAGCCTTTGGTCAGTACATATGGAGAATATGAGAAGGCTCAGAGAAAATTGTCGGAAGCCCAGGAGCTTCTGGAATCCGGAGACCGTGAACTGCATGATCTTGCCCTTATGGATCGGGAAGAAGCGCAGGAAGAAATTAAGCGCCTTACGGAGGAAATTAATATTCTTTTGCTTCCCAAAGACCCCAATGATGAAAAAAACGTGATCGTGGAAATCCGCGGAGGAGCCGGTGGGGAAGAAGCAGCTCTTTTTTCTGCAGTGCTCTATCGAATGTATACGATGTATGCACAGAGCAGAAATTGGCAGACGGAGCTTTTGAATTTAAATGAGACGGAACTCGGCGGCTGCAAGGAAGTTACTTTTCAGATTTCGGGAGCGGGTGCCTATTCCCGCTTAAAGTATGAAAGCGGCGTTCACCGCGTGCAGCGCGTCCCTGAAACGGAAACGCAGGGAAGAATTCATACTTCAACAGCGACGGTGGCCGTTCTGCCGGAAGCCGATGAGGTAGAGCTTATAATCGATCCTAAAGATTTGCAGATTGACACCTTTCGTTCCAGTGGAGCCGGAGGTCAGCATATTAATAAGACCAGTTCGGCAATCCGGATTACGCATCTTCCGACGGGGATGGTAGTCGAATGTC
Organism: Caproicibacterium sp. BJN0003; assembly: GCF_026314295.1. NCBI lineage: Bacteria > Bacillati > Bacillota > Clostridia > Eubacteriales > Oscillospiraceae > Caproicibacterium > Caproicibacterium sp. BJN0003. The sequence continues at coordinate 1,526,007 of NZ_CP111108.1, read as the reverse complement.
AGGATGAACGCAGTCAGTATAAAAATAAAGATAAAGCAATGAGAGTGCTCAGAAGTCGGCTTTTTGAAGTAGAGCAGAGAAAACATGATGAGGCGATTGCAGAAAATCGTCGCAGTCAGGTAGGAACAGGCGACCGTTCCGAGCGGATTCGCACTTATAATTATCCGCAGAGCCGTGTAACCGATCATCGAATCGGTCTGACGCTGTATAAGCTGGAGGACGTTTTAAATGGCAGTTTGGATCAGTTGATAGATCCTTTAATTGCAGCGGATCGAACGCTTCAATTGGAAAAAAATATGCGCTCATCAGAGCATGAAAATTAAAAGTGAGGTAAGAATGGTGGAAACGGAACTGTTAAAAGCGGATATGGAAGGAATTGAGCGTGCGGCAAAATTCCTTCAGAACGGCGGCCTCGTCGGGATACCGACGGAGACGGTTTATGGACTTGCGGCGAATGCACTGGACGGAAAAGCCGTTGCGAAAATTTTTGCAGCGAAAGGACGACCGATGGATAATCCGTTGATTGTTCATATTTCGGATTTTTCTCAGATTTATCATTTGGTAGCGACTGTCCCCGAAAGTGCAAAAAAATTGGCAAAGGCTTTTTGGCCGGGGCCACTTACTATGATTTTACCAAAAGCAGATTGTATTCCCGATGAAGTTAGTGCCGGGTTGCCGACAGTTGCAATTCGTTTTCCATCTCATCCGGCGGCGCAGCAGCTGATTACAGCTGCTGGTTTGCCTTTGGCAGCGCCTTCTGCAAATCTTTCCGGAAAGCCAAGTCCTACGACAGCGGAACATGTTATGCATGATCTTTCTGGAAAAATTGAAGCCGTAATTGATGGTGGTCCCTGTAAGGTTGGCGTCGAATCCACAGTGATTACGTTGGCGTCAAATCCACCGCGTCTTTTAAGGCCGGGTGGAATCACATTGGAGCAGCTGCGTTCTGTTTTGGGAGAAGTAGAGATGGATGATGCAGTGCTGCATCCTTTAAAAGAAGGGGTGCGTGCTTCTTCTCCGGGAATGAAGTATAAGCATTATTCTCCGAAAGCAAATGTAATTATTCTTGATGGCAATGATGAGCAGTACAGAAATTATGTAAATTCTCACATTGCACCGGGAGTAATGGCTCTTTGCTATGATGAGGATTGTGCGGGATTAAAGAGCCCTTATTTGTGTTATGGGGCAGAGACGGATATGTCCCAGATGGCACATCATCTTTTTGATGCCCTGCGCGAAGTAGACCTTCTTGACGCAAAAACCGTTTATGCTCGTTGCCCTGCACCAAAAGGAGTTGGGTTGGCAGTTTATAATCGTTTGATGCGGGCAGCCGGATTTGAGGTGCTTCATCTTTGAAACAGCTGATTATTGGATTGACCGGTCCGACTGGAGCCGGTAAATCGACATGGACTGCAGCACTCGAAAATTTGGGCTGCAGAATCATTGACTGTGATCAGCTTGCCAGAGAAGCGGTACAGGATCCCGATTGCATCAAAGATTTGCAGCGGGCTTTTGGAGAAGATCTGATTTCGGCAGATGGACTCAATCGTAAGGAACTCGCTAAGAGAGCGTTTCAGGATGCAGAGCATACGAAACTCCTTGACCAAATTACGCATCCCGTAATACTCGCTTTACTGGAAAAGAAGCTACAAATCTTTTCAAAAGAAACTACTCCGGCAATTATCATTGATGCACCGCAGCTTTTTGAGAGCGGACTTGATTCTCGCTGCGATTTTATAGCGGCAGTTCTGGCACCAAAAGAAATTCGAATCAAGCGGCTGCAAAAACGTGATGGGATTAGCCGCGAAGAAGCTCTTTCCCGAATGTCCGTTCAATATTCGGATGATTTTTTCCGGAAGCACTCCGATTTTATTTTAAACGGCAATCTTTTGCCGGAACAAGTAGGGGGGCGTGCTTCTGAATTTTTGCAGCAGGTATTGGAAGGAAACGCATGAGATATATCAAAAGACGAACCAACCGAAAATTACGAAAGAAACGAATCTTGATTGTGGTAGCGGCTTTAACTCTGATAGCAGGGGTCGTTGTTGGTCTGGTGTCATTGCTTCATAAAAGCAATGAACAGGTGCAGTATGCTGCATATCCGCAGAAGTATCAGGAGCTTGTGGATCAATATACGACACAGTTTCAAGTGGAACCTTCTCTCGTTTACTCTGTCATGAAAGCCGAGAGCGGATTTGATCCCAATGCGCATTCCGGAGCAGACGCCAGAGGATTGATGCAAATCACACCGGAAACATTTGACTGGCTGCAGTGGCAGATGCCGGATGATCCGGAATATACAGACGAAGATCTTTACAATCCAGAGATTAACATCCGTTACGGATGCAAATTCCTTTCAATTTTGCAGGGTACTTATCAGGATCTCGGCACTTGTATTGCTGCCTATAATGCAGGAATGGGCAATGTAAACAGGTGGCTTTCCGACAATGATTATTCTGATGATGGAATCACACTCAAAGAAATTCCTTATCCAGAAACTAAGACATATGTTCAGCGGGTGCTGAGCAATTATCAGCAGTATAAAAGTCTATATAATTCCCAAAAATAATTTTGATCGGAGGTATCAGGTATGGCAAAAAAAGAAAATAAGGGCGAAACAAAAAAACTTGCCGAAAAACTTCTCATTAATCGTAAGAACGGGTTCTTTTCGGTAACAGATGAGCAAATTGAAAAGGCAGATAAATTCTGTGAAGGGTATAAGAAGTTTTTAGGGACTTCTAAAACCGAACGGGAAGCTGTCCTTTCAACGATTGCATTGGCGGAGAAAGAAGGATTTACTCCTTACGACCCTGATAAGAATTATCAGGCCGGCGACAAGGTGTATTTCAATAACCGTGGAAAGGCAGTTATCCTGACAGTCTTTGGAACAAAAGGCTGCAAAAATGGCGTAAGAATTGCTGCATCTCATATTGATTCTCCACGTCTTGATCTAAAGCCCCATCCGCTTTATGAAAAAGATGATTTGGCACTTTTTAAAACACACTATTATGGGGGCCTTAAAAAATACCAATGGACAACCATTCCTTTGGCAATGCATGGCAGAGTTTGCCGGAAAGACGGTTCTCAAGTGGATATTTGCCTCGGCGAAAAATCGGGGGATCCAATGTTTACCGTGACCGATTTGCTGCCGCATCTGGGAGATGAGCAGATGCGTAAGCCAATGATGAAGGCCATTGAGGGAGAGAACCTCAATATCCTTGTTGGCAGCCGTCCGATTCGCGATGATGAAGGAGATCAGATTTTCAAACTGAATGTGATGCGCCTTTTAAATCAGGAATACGGAATTACAGAAGAGGATTTTGTCAGTGCGGATATTGAGTTTGTACCGGCGTTTAAGCCCTGCGACCTTGGATTCGATCGCAGTATGATCGGTGCTTATGGCCATGATGACCGCGTCTGCGCTTACCCTGCAGTGATGGCTGCACTGACGGCAAAAACGCCTGAGAGTACAATCGTTACCGTCCTTGCTGATCGGGAAGAAATCGGCAGTGATGGAAACACTGGACTCAACAGTGTCTTTATGAGAGACTTTATTGCAGACTTGGCTGAAAAAGAGGGCCTTGTTCCGCGTCATGTAATGGCAAAATCAAAATGCCTTTCGGCGGATGTAACGGCGGCGTACGATCCCACCTATGCAAGTATGTATGAGCTTAATAATTCCACTTTCCTGAATAATGGTGTTGCGATGAGCAAATATACCGGTGGCCGCGGAAAGAGCGGAACCAGTGAGGCAACAGCAGAGCTTGTTTCAGAGATTCGGTCAATTTTCGAGAAAAATGATGTGCTTTGGCAAACCGGTGAAATGGGAAAAGTTGATGCTGGCGGCGGCGGAACGGTAGCAATGTACATTGCAAACTTGAATGTTGATGTTGTTGATGTTGGGGTTCCGGTTTTGTCAATGCATGCTCCTTTTGAAGTGGTTTCCAAACTGGATATTTATATGACCTATCGTGGAATCCGTTCTTTCTACGAAGCAAAATAATCGATTTAGGGTCAAAAAAGGGATACCGGAAATTTCCGGTATCCCTTTTTAGTAGATGAAGCAAATTTAAGAGAATTTTTTCTGTCCACAATAAACAATTCCACGATCGGCATCCACTGTGACAACCGTTCCGCTACGCAAAATCTTGGTTGCATTTTTGGCGCCGACAATTGTGGGAGTGTCCAGTGCAAGGCCTACAATCGCGGCATGCGAGTTGAGTCCGGGGGCTTCCGAGACGATTGCGAAAGCCTTTCTCATATAAGGAAGATATTGATTATCTGTCTCGTGAACGACTAAAATATCCCCTGCTTTAAAATTTTGTTTAGCATCTTCCGGAGAAGAGCACACACAGAGATTTCCGCAGGCAGATCCTTTATTGGCAGTTTTTCCAGAAACCAAAATATCACCGACCAACTGTACCTTCAGCAAATTTGTAGTGCCGGAAATTCCCAAAGGAACACCGGCAGTAATTACGGTTAGATCACCGTCTTTTACAAGACCAGCTTTTTGGGCCATCTTAATTGCATGGTCAAAAAGTGCGTCGGTATTGTCCTGCTCCTGTATGATGATGGGGGTAACTCCCCAGGAAATGTTTAGCTGGCGACGAACGACGGGGTCTGTAGTGCCGGTAATGATGGGGCAGGCGGGATGATATTTTGAAATCATGCGGGCAGTGGTACCTGATTTGGAAACCGTAATGATTGCTGCTGCACCTAAATCGTGAGCAGTGGTACAGGTCGCATGAGAGATTGCCGAAGTGACGTCCGACTTAGAAGAGCAAATAGGGCGCTTTTTAAGAATAGCAGCATAATCGATATCTTCCTCGGTGCGTGTTGCAATACAGACCATAGTTTTAAGAGCTTCTACTGGAAATTTTCCTGCAGCTGTCTCTCCGGAAAGCATAATTGCGCTCGTTCCATCATAAATAGCATTGGCGACATCAGTAGCCTCTGCACGTGTGGGACGAGGATGGCTGACCATAGAATCCAGCATTTGGGTGGCAGTAATGACCGTTTTTCCTTGTTGCATCGCTTTTTTAATGAGCTGCTTCTGCAGAATTGGAATTTCCTCAAGGGGGACTTCTACACCCAGATCACCGCGTGCAACCATGATTCCATCCGAAACACGCAGAATTTCATCAATGTTTCGAACGCCATCCATATTTTCAATTTTTGCGATAATACGCATATTATGGCAGTTATTCTTTTTTAATTCGCGCCGTAAGTTTAAAATATCTTCCGCACTGCGTGTAAAGGAAGCAGCGATCATATCGAATCCTTCTTTTACACCGAATGCAATATCAGACTGATCTTTTTCACTGATAAAAGGAAGAGAAAGTGAAATATTCGGGACATTAATTCCTTTTTGAGAAGAAAGTGTGCCGCCGTTTATTACTGTACAGTGAATTTCTGTATCTGTGCAGGAGTTTACATTCAACTCAATCAGTCCATCGTCAATTAAAATTCTACTGTTGGGGTGAACTTCTTTTGGTAAACGTGAAAATGTTACATAGGAAATTGTTTCATCACCGACAATAGGTTTCGTTGTCAGTGTAAAGGGGGCGCCTTCTTTTAATGTAACTTGCTGTTCCTTAAAAGTACCTGTTCGTATTTCCGGACCTTTGGTATCTAGCAGCAGGGCAACAGGAAGATCAAGTTCCTCACGAAGCTGCTTGATCTTATCGGCTCGCATCTTGTGATCTTCATGTGTGCCATGGGAGAAATTCAGCCGTGCAACATCCATGCCGTTCTGCATCAACTGGCGCAGAGTGTCGCCCTGATCTGTGGCGGGTCCGACTGTACAGATGATTTTTGTTTTTCTCATACTGCAAACCTCGATCCTAAATTTTTCAAATTACATCCATTTTACTCTGCAGTTGTGAAAAAATCAACAATCAAATTTTGATTCCTTTATTTGTGCATTTTTTTGGAGTTTGCTTTTTAAGAAATCGCAGGTTACAATAATAACAAGAGAAAATAAAGATAGAGAGGAGGACCGCATGGGCACGAAAAGAACATTTTTGCGCAGAGGCAGAACAAAATTATCGAAGAATGAAAATGGGACCATTAAGGTTAGTCGTCGGATTATTTTAATTTTGATTTTGATTGTTATTTTGGCCGGCGTATTTTTATGCTATCGGTCTTTACAGGAAATTCGGACAGAAGAGGATCAGAAGACGGTTTCTTCACAGGCAATTGCAAAAGAGCCGCTTGATCCTTCTCTTTTAACAGTCATTTCGTCAAAATTTCCCTGTAATAAAGAGGAGAAACCGCCGCAGCTTACAACAGTTTCCGGTGTTTCAGTCAACATAAAGATTGCGGATGCTTTAAAACAATTTTTAGCAGCTGCTAAAAAAGCAGGATATTCGATTCAGCTTAAGAGTGGATATATCAATGCAGATGATCAGGAAAAACTTTATCAGGATAAGGTTTCTTCTTTAATTTCTGGCGGCGGATATACACAGGTTCGTGCTGAAGCCGAGGCGGCAAAGACCGTTCCGCCTGGAAATGCGTGTGAAGATGCTTTGGGATTGTCGTTCGAGGTAGACGGAGACTCAGATTTTGAGAATAGTGCAGCGGCCAAGTGGCTCGATAATCAATGCGTTTTTTATGGATTTATCAGGAGATACCCGGAGTCTAAGACGGAATATACCGGAATGTCTGGCAGCTTTACTCATTATCGATATGTCGGAGAAGAATCGGCAATGAAGATGCGTTCTTATGGGATGTGCTTGGAGGAATATGTATCTTATCTGAAGCAGTCAGGGGCACTCAGTTGAGATTTCTAAAAAAGTACTTGCTTTTTTGAAATGGCTATGGTAAAATCTTAATGTTAAGTTTGCAGTTGGAAGAAAGAGGTGACAATCATGAAGGAAGGAATTCATCCCCAGTACAAAGAAACAACCATTACCTGCGCATGCGGAAATGTGATTCATACCAGATCCACAAAAGAAAATATCCGCGTTGAAATTTGCTCCAAGTGCCACCCGTTCTTCACCGGCAAGCAGAAGCTGGTGGATACCAGCGGTCGCGTTGATATGTTCAAAAAGCGTTATGGAATTGGCAAATAAATCATTAAACTGGTTTTAATCGGGCGGTGCAGAAATGCGCCGCCTGTTTTTATATGAGAGGAAGAACGTTTTTATGGAAGTCTATCGGACTTTGCAAAAATCCGGAGAACGGGATTTTACGGAAAAGAAATCACGATTTATTGGATATGCGTTTCCCGTTTCTACGGAAAAGGAAGCACAGGATTTTTTGCAGATGATCCGTAAACGCCATTGGGATGCAAAGCACAATGTTTCGGCTTATGTGTTAAAAGATGGAATTCAACATTGCTCAGACGATGGAGAGCCGCAGGGAACAGCAGGGGTTCCGGTGATGAATGTACTTCTTAAAAATGGTGTGGTCAACGCAATGATCGTTGTGACCAGATATTTTGGAGGAATTCTTCTGGGAACAGGCGGATTGGTACGCGCTTATTCCCATACGGCATCGCTTGCCTTGGAGGATGCCGGAATTGTTACTATGTACCCTGGTAAAAATTTATCTCTTTCTTGCAGCTATTCCCAATACGGAAAAGTTTCTGCATTGATTCCTCAATATGGCGGCAAGATTGACAAGAGTGAGTTTGGGGCAGAAGTCAAATTGCAGTTCCACATTAAAAGTGAGAAATTCCATTTCTTTCAAACTGAATTTACAGAAGCAACGAGTGGTGCAATTTGTGTGAAAATAGAGGGAGAAACTTATTTTTGCGAATGATTTTTTCTTTTTGCAGGAATTTTGCATTTTTTTGCGTATATTCATGTAGAAATGTTTTTAAAAGGGCGGTGCATATCTGAAGATGACAGTACGGGAGAGAACACAGAAGATTGAGAGACAGATTTTATCTCCATATGCGGCATTTTCCGATCAGACGAAAGGCCGTAAGCGTCCGGAAGAAGACGATGATTTGCGCACGCCGTTTCAAAGAGACAGAGACCGCATTATCCACTGTAAGTCTTTTCGCAGGCTGAAACATAAAACACAGGTTTTCCTTGCACCGGAAGGGGATCATTACCGTACGCGGTTGACCCATACATTAGAAGTAGCACAGATTGCAAGAACCATTGCGAGGGCGTTGTGCCTGAATGAAGATCTCACGGAAGCAATTGCTTTGGGACATGATTTAGGACATACCCCTTTTGGGCATGCAGGAGAACGCGCACTCAATGAGCTTTGCCCAGGAGGATTCCGCCATTATGAACAGAGTGCTCGCGTGGTGGAGCGTGTAGAAAAAAATGGAGAAGGCCTCAATCTGACTGAAGAAGTAGTAGATGGCATTTTGTGCCATACAACCGGAAGACAAGCAGAGACGTTGGAAGGGCAGATTGTGCGGGTTTCTGATCGAATCGCTTATATTAACCATGATATTGATGATTCTGAACGTGCTGGGATTATTAGCGAAGAAGACCTGCCGCAGACACTTACGAATCTTTTGGGACACAGTAAAAGTCAAAGAATCAATACATTGGTTCATTCCGTAGTGGAGAGCAGCCAGAATGGAAAAATTGAAATGGAGCCGGAAATTGAAGTTCCTTTTGATGAACTGAGACGCTTTATGTTTCATTCCGTCTATGAAAATCCGTATGCAAAGAGTGAAGAGAAGAAAGTTCCCGGAATTATCGGAAAGCTTTATGAATATTTTGGGGAGCCGGGAAATCTCCCGGATGATATGAGGAGAATTGAGAAAGAAGACGGGCTTAACCGCGCGGTAACAGATTATATCGCGGGAATGACTGACCAATATGCAGTCGAAAAATTTATGGAGATTTACGTTCCCAAAGCATGGAATCGCTGATTTTTTGAAAGATTTAAAAAGGAAGAAGGAGAGCTCGAAATGCCGCTGCCGCAGGAATTTTTAGAAGAACTCAAATCACGCAGTGATCTAACAGAAGTTGCTTCTTCCTATGTTTCATTAAAAAGGCAGGGAAGAAATCTGGTTGGGCTTTGCCCCTTTCACAATGAAAAGACACCGTCCTTCAATATTTATCCGGAAAATGGTTCGTTTTATTGCTTCGGCTGTGGCGCTGGAGGGGACGTAATTACCTTTGTCCGTAAAATTGAAAATCTTGATTATATGGAAGCAATTCGTTTTCTTGCACAGCGTGCGGGAATGACAGTCCCTGAAGATGCAGCAGACAATGGACTAATGAAGCTACGTACCAGAATTTATGAGATCAATCGGGAAACTGCCCGCTATTATCATCAGATGTTGCTTTCTCCGCAGGGGAAAAAAGCGTTGGATTATCTTATGGGCAGAGCACTAAGCGTGAAGACAATTCGCCATTTCGGATTGGGATATGCACCACCCGGTAGATTTTCTCTGGTGGATTTTCTCGGGAAAAAGGGATATAAAGAAGACGAAATCGTGAGTGCAAACCTTGCTTTTCGCGGACGCAGCGGCCATTTGATTGATCGTTTCTATGACCGTGCGATGTTTCCAATTATTGATCTAAGAGGAAACATTATGGCGTTTGGCGGAAGAATTCTTGGCCCCGGAGAGCCCAAATACATAAATTCCAGTGATACGCCGGTTTATCATAAAGGAAGGAATCTGTTTGCACTCAATTTTGCAAAAGATTCGGGGCAAGATAACCTGATCCTTTGCGAAGGCTATATGGATGTAATCGCATTGCATCAGGCGGGCTTTACAAATGCGATTGCAGGGCTTGGAACTGCACTGACCCCAGAGCAGGCAAAGTTGATTTCCCGCTATACAGGGGAAGTAATCGCTTCTTATGATGCGGATTCTGCAGGACAAAAGGCGGCTTCGCGCAGTATTCCCCTTTTGAGAGAAGCGGGGCTGAATGTGCGGATTTTAGTAGTGCCGAACGGCAAAGATCCGGATGAGTTTATTCGCTCTTATGGAGAGAATGGACATGCTCGTTTTCAGCAGCTTTTGGATCAGTGCGGCAATGACGTGGAATATCAGTTGGAGAAAGCGCGTCGTACAGTCAATGTTCAGACACCGGACGGAAAAGTTGCTTTTTTGGAAAGTGCCGTAAAAGTTTTGGCAACGCTTGATAATCCGATTGAACAGGAAGTTTACGCTGGAAAACTTTCTGAAGAGACACATGTGGAGCGAACAACACTTTTAAGTCAGATCAAAAGACAGCGCCAGAAACAACAGAAATCTGAACGCAAAAAAGAATTCCGTTCTTTTCAGCAGAAAAGGATTGGACTCAAAGATTCTGTGAACCCAGAAAAGCAGGATAAGCTGCGGGCAGCAGGGGCGGAAGAAGCGTTGCTTGCCTATTTAATTCGTTATCCAGAGGCTTCTTTGCAGATTTTTCAGCAATTACCGCCGGAAAAATTCAGTACTTCCTTTAATTGCCGTGTATATCGGGTAATTATGGACAGAATGAAAGAGGGAAAATCTACAGATTTAACAGATTTATCGTCTGTTTTTTCTCCGGAAGAAATGGGAACTCTTGCGAGAATCCTTGCGAAGGTTGCAGACATTCCTATGAGCCGGAAAGATGCTCAAGATTATGTAAAGGTAATTCTGGAAGAATCGCAAAAACAGATGTTGCAGAAAAATTCCAGTGAAAAGGACCTTTTAGCATATGTTGAATATTTGAAAGAACAGAAAACAAGGAAACAGGGGGATTAAGGAAATGACAGTTACACCAACACCGGATAAAAAAACAGTGATCCGGGAATTGATTGAGCAGGGTAAATCAAAAGGACAACTTTCAACCAAAGAGATTCTTGACGCGATTGGAGAGCTGGATTTTGAACCGGAACAGCTGGAAAAATTCTATGATACACTGGAGAGTCAGGGCGTTGAAATTATAGAAGATTTCGGAACCGAAAATCTGGATGATATCAATTTGAATCTTTCGCCGGAAGACAGCGGTGCCGATGCCGGAGTTGGGAGTGAAAGTATTTCAGTTGATGATCCGGTTAAGGTTTACCTGAAAGAGATCGGGCGGGTTCCACTGCTTTCTCCCGAAGAAGAGATCGATTTAGCAATTCGGATTTCCGATGGAGATGAAACAGCCAAAAAGCGTTTGGCAGAAGCAAACCTTCGCTTGGTTGTCAGTATTGCAAAGCGGTATTTGGGCCGAGGAATGCAATTCCTCGATTTGATTCAAGAAGGAAACCTGGGCCTGATTAAAGCAGTGGAAAAATTTGATTATACAAAAGGATTTAAATTCTCCACTTATGCTACTTGGTGGATTCGTCAGGCCATTACTCGTGCAATTGCCGATCAAGCGCGTACCATTCGAATTCCAGTTCATATGGTCGAAACGATCAATAAAGTGAAAAAAGTTTCGAGTCAGCTTCTGCATGCAAATGGCCGTGAGCCTACTGCAGAAGAGATCAGTGCAGAACTTAATATGCCGGTGGAGAAGGTCCGTGAAATTATGCGAGTTGCGCAGGAGCCGGTTTCATTGGAAACACCGATCGGTGAAGAGGAAGACAGTCATTTGGGCGATTTTATCCCAGATGATGATGCACCCGCTCCGGCAGATGCTGCTTCCCATATTATGCTCAAGGAACAGCTTTCTAATGTACTCGATACGTTGACCCCCAGAGAAGAAAAAGTATTGCGCCTTCGCTTTGGCTTGGAGGATGGACGTTCCCGTACTTTGGAAGAAGTCGGTAAGGAATTCAATGTCACTCGTGAAAGAATTCGTCAGATTGAAGCAAAAGCTCTTCGTAAATTGCGTCACCCAAGCCGCAGCAAAAAGCTGAAAGATTTTTTGGATTGATTGAAAGGAGATGGCGGCTATGGTCATGACTTTAGAGACGGATTATGCAGTTCGAATTATGGAATTGCTCACCAAGACAAATGGAAAAGTAGACGCCGGCTCCATTTCAGAAAATACCCACGTTCCGCAGAGATTTGCCTTAAAGATTCTCCGAAAATTAGTATCGGATGGACTGATTGTTTCATTCAAAGGGGCTCATGGCGGTTATGCACTGGCGCGTCCTGCTGATCAAATCACTTTGCGTGAGGTGCTGGAATCAGTGGAGGGCCCTTATATGATCAGCCGATGCCAACAGGATGAGTATTGTTGTGCGCACAGCGGCAGTGGGGCACATTGCCGGTTTCATAAAGTCTACGATGAGATCACTGAGATGGTCAGAAAAAAGCTTGACAGTTATACGTTTGCACAGATTTGCAGTTCGGACGATTTGTCATCACAAAAAGATGACGACGTTTAAAAATAAGATTTTATAAAAAACGCCCTAAGCAATCAGGTAGGAACGAAAATCCTTACTCGAATGCTTAGGGCGTTTTTATGGGCTTTCCCAGCTAAATATTTTATGAATTTACCCTTTTTTTATGTTATTACAAATGACTAAAATCACTAAGAATATTAGCTAATATTAGAAACAAAAAGAAAGTCATACAGGCAGTTCCAGAGAATTTTTGATAGGATGTTTTATGACTTTTAATAGATTTTAGGATCTCTTTTGTTTTTTTAATGGGGTGAAATGAAATATGCTTATAAAAATGATAATAGAGTAAAAGTAATAAAGTGGTTAAAAGGAAAATTGCAAAGCAGCTCCATTTAAGAATTAGCTGTACTTCATCAGGTGCTTTTTGTGGGAATAAGAAGTTTCCAAATGGTGTCAACAAATATCCAAACCAATCATTTATACTATGAGCTGCAATCGGCAACAGTAAATTTCCACTCATTACATAGAGACATCCCATTGTAATCCCCAAAATTAAAGGTGCAGGAAATTGTGTTCCATGCATGAAACTAAATAAAACAGTCGTCCATATAACAGCAAAAACTTTTCCGCTGCTTTTGCATAGATTTTCTAAAAAGACACCTCTGAATATAAATTCCTCATAGAATCCTGTGAAAACTGCTAATAAAAGAAAGAGCCATATCTGTGATAGATGCACGTTTATGGGGGGTGCGTCTCGCCGTGAATATAAAGCACAGCCTGAAAAGTTTAAAGAGACCGTAAAAAATATCCATAAAATATTTTCAATCAAAGAAAAACGACTCTTTTTTTGATGCTTGATTACCTTTTTGACTGAAGTCTTTAATAAGAGTTGAGAAGCAATCATGAAAATACAACCGTTTAAAATTGTCGCATAAAGATACTGGTCAATATTAAAAGAAGAAACAGGAAAGATCTTTGCTAAAAGATTTTGTCCCAAGATGTTAATTAACAAAATAATTGCAATTCGATTGGAACTTTGCTCTAAAGTCAAATTCGTTTTCTGATTCATAAAACTGCACCTCACATAAAGTGCGATGACTTAGAATGAAGTCATGTTGCTTTGATCGATAGATGATGGGTAAGCAAATGAGAAATATAAATGAGAAAGGCAAACGTGCCGATTGCACAGGGGATAAAAAACCAAGTATGCATCGGTGTAAGGAATACGGGAACTAATGCGAAAATGAAAGAAAAAGAAGAAAATTTGACAAAACATAATATGAAGAGCAAGACTGCCCATATCCAACCGATTCGATATAATAGGCTTCCGTAAAAATTCCCCAGCAAAAGAAATGCCCAATAGAAAGCAAACCGCCAGAGAAAAGCAATCGGAATCAGTGCAGGCACAAAAAACGGTGCGGATACGATCTCTTCATAAGGCGATGTCATTTGCTGTTCCAGTAACGTCATTCCGGCGGAAACACTGTCGCTCTGCTGGCACATCGTGAAAAATGAGATATACTGTCCGTTGAGGGATAAAACCCAGTCTAAAAAAGTATCGGTCAGGGCGAAAACAGCTGCAAAAACGGCAAAAGCTGCGCAGTAAGCGAGATTTTGGGTTTTCCGAGAAATCCCTAGAACTGTCGGCATGCGAAAAGAATGATCACGCAGCACGATTGCCGTAATCAACAGACAGAATGCGGTATTTAGTTCGCAGCTGAGATGACGATCATGCAGACTTGATAAAATGACCATTCCTAGATAGCCGTAAAAAATCACCATTGGAATCCAAATGAAATGAAGTACATATCGAAAAAGACCGGTAAATGATTTTCTTTCCTGAAACGGGACCAAAGTGATGGACTTACGCATGAGAAATTCCTCCTTCCTGATCGGTCAAAGCCAAAACCAGTTCGGAAAGTGAAATTTTTGAAAAAGTCAGCCCTTCTAAGGCGGGTGGCTGCGATCCTAGAATAGTAGCTGCTTTTAAGCCGCTGAGAGTTTGTATTTGCAGAACTTTTTGTTCCGAGCAGAAACGGTCAACCAATTGGGATGGTCCACTTACCTGATAGCTGTTCTGAATGAGATGCTCACAGGAATGATGTTGTATCATAAAAGTTGACACCCTATTCTCAAGGACTTTGATATATAATCATAATCAATACGAGAACAGGAGAAACAACCTATGGCACAAAATCAAAAATCTTATGACAATGAATTTAAAGCACAAGCTGTAAAACTTGCTCAGGAAATTGGTGGGCATAAAGCAGCTAACGAATTAGGGATTCCCAAGGGTACTATGTACACCTGGATAAAAGCCTTCAAAGAAGGTCGTCTCAGCGCAAATGACGCGGTTCATACGCCTAAGAATGCCTTATCTCTTAACGATGAGCTTATCGAACTCAAAAAGCGCATTAAAGAGCAGGATAAGGAAATCCGTCGTTTAAAAGAAGAAAATGAATTTCTCGAAGAAGCCAGTGCTTTTTTCGCAGCCAGCCGTCGGAAGTCAGCAAAAAACAGAGACTGATGTTTATTGCAACCAAAACTGATGACGGCGAGATTAAGGGCAAAATTTCTTTTTATTGCAGAGTGCTTCATGTTTCCAGACAAGCATTCAATAAATACCTAAAAGCAAAGGATGCTCCATGGAAATATCAGGAATTGGTAGATACAATGCTTGATATTTGTAGTGAGGATGAATGTAATGACACTTATGGAAGAATCCGTATGTATCAGGCATTACAACTCAAACAGCCGGAGGGTATACACATTCCCGGCGAGAGAACTGTTTATCGTGTCATGGACGAAATTGGTCTTAATCACAAACCAAAACGCAAGCCTAATGGTATTACTAAAGCTGACAAAGAAGCCCGGAAATCAGATGATTTAATAAAACGTGACTTCACTGCTGAAAAACTTCTAAAAAAATGTATTACTGATATGACTGAAATAAAAGCTTCTGATGGAAAACTGTATGTTTCAGCCATCTTTGACTGCTACGATTTAGCGGTATTGGGTCTTGCCATGGATACAAATATGAAAGCTCCCCTTTGTGAACAAACCTTAGATAACGCTTATAGAGCCTATCCTATGCTTAGGGGAGCTATTCTTCACAGTGACAGAGGTACGCAGTATACCAGCGGGTTATATCGTAAGGCAATCAACAAATATGGCATTCTTCAAAGCATGAACAGTGCCGGTGGCAGATGCCATGACAATGCCAGATGTGAAAGTATGTGGGCAAGATTCAAAGAGGAATTACTTTATGGACGTTACGATACCAGCTCAATGACAGTAGAACAGTTAAAAACTCTTATTTGGAGATACTTCATCGGCTATTGGAATAACCGGCGAATCTGTTCAGCTAACGGTGGCTTACCTCCGATGGTTAAGCGACAGCAGTACTATGATTCATTGCAGGAGGCAGCATAAGGTCGAACATTCTTGAGAAAAAAGTGTAAACCAATATTGACAATATCAGTACAGCCCAATTAAGCGAATGATTTATATTTTGTCTCCAATTTTGTATGCTGTGTTTGACCTAATCGTTGTTAAATGTACCTTAGGAGAAGTTTTGGTCTTTTGGCTGCCAATGTATTTGCTGAATCACTATACGCTTAATTGTTTATCTGGAAATATTCGAAACACCCGTATTACAAATATTTATGAAACGGCTTTGGTACCGGCTCTCTTTTTACCGGTTTTAAAAGAATCTCTTGGAATTTCGCAGAAGAAATTTGAAGTGACGAAAAAGGACAGTAAAGAAAAACTGAAATCCAGCGATTTTGGGTATTCTTTTAAAACATCGATTACCTTGCTTGTCCTTTTGGCTTTAGATGGGATTGGATGGGTACGATGCCTCCATCTTCTTCTTACCTTGGCCATGCCGTCATATCTTTTGATTCTGTTTTGGCTTTCAGTGAATTTGTATTATTTATTGATGTCTGTCTTTTTTATTTACGGAAGACGGAAACATCGTGAATTTGAACGATTCCAGGCAAATATTGGCTGTTTGGTGGCGTATGACAACAAGCTGCTCCGAACCCATACTTACGATATTTCAGAGAACGGAATTTCTCTTGTCTTCGATTTCCCCGAATACATTCCACCGGAGGAAGAAATAACAATTCGGCTTGCCACTGATCGGAACGAAACAGAGTGGAGCGGAAAAGTAGCCAATGTTATGCAGATCGGTTCAAAATGGAAATATGGAATTTCTATGCAAAAAATTACGGAACCAAATAAAAGGCAAATGATGCAAATTGTTTATGATCGGGATCCGACGCTTCCAAGAACGATGGAGAACGGCCTAAGTACAATGGATGACCTTGCTTTGAATATTGAGTACCGCAAAAAGTCGAAGAAGAATTTCACAAGCAAAAAACTTCCTTTTGTGGAACTTGATCATACGGTTACCACGAAAGATGGACGAAAACTTGTGCTGGCGACTTTTGATTATGAGTCGTTGGTTCTTTGGAATCCCTCTAAAGAGGTGGCTTTACAGAAGCTTTCTTTTTCGGAAGAAGGAGTCGTTTTTGAGTGCAGCTTGCAGGAGGAAATTTCGAAACATGAAGCTTCTTATCGAGTGGACAATCTTGCAGAGCTAATGAGCAGCGCTGCTTTTCGAACACTTTTAAGTACATGGATTACAGACTGCCGTCAAGATAGAGCTCAGGAGAAAAATTACAGAAAGCAAATTGACACTACACTAAATCGTTATGAAGTCTTTGATGAACTGCAATACTTAAACTAAAAATTTTCAAGGTGGATTATGGGGTGCTTTGTGAAGCAGAATGGATTTATAAAAACAAAATATAGGAAAAGTTTGTTTTGGGCGATCGGACTTTCGATCTGCTTGTTGCTGTCATTTCTTACAATCCCCGTATCAGCTGCTTCAAAGGATAGCAATGCAGTGCAGATTGTGCCGGAACAGATAAAGTCTTGGAATGACGGTGCAGATGTTACGGTCGATACGACAGGAGAAGAGGAGTCAACAAAGACTACGGTTACAGCAGACAGCACCAATCTTAAAAAGGGATACTATTCGTCTTATCTTTATGATGATACGAGGCGAAATGTTTCGGCGTATGATGGGATTCGATTTCATGTAGAAAACAATCAAGATACTGAATTAAAAATGAATCTCACCCTGACGATCAGCAAGACTGTCAGCGTGTCTTTACTCGATCAGTCTTTTGCAATTTTGCAGCCGGATGATAAAACAGAAACAGCAAGCATCCTTTACCCGGAGAATGGAACATTGATGGTTCCAGGAGATTTTAGTGGGACGCTGTATGCTCCTTTTTCACAGTTGCTTACCGAAGATGGCCGGCGGGTTTCGCTTACACAGATCCAATCGTGGGGCGTTACCGCAGTTGAATCTGAGTATCAGATTATTTCTTATACGATCGGAAAAATTGAGTTTTTAAAGAATAGTGAGGCTGCAATGAGAGGGCAGTATTATTTTATTACGCCTTCTGGAGATACGCAGATAACAGTTCCGCATACGGGCAGTCTTATAAAAAATTATCAGGCATCTGTGACTGATTTGAATATGAAGCCGCAGGATCAGACTCCAGAGTTTTTTTTATCCGGCACAGATACAGGGATTACGATCACAAAAGAAGGGCAATTAGAAATCAGTAGTGACTGTACTGCATCCGAAGTTACCATTTATGCAAAAACAGAGCAAAGTTTAAATGCTGGGAAGCTGCAAGTTCAACTGGTCCATGAGAATTCACAGGATTCCGGAGTCCTCGTTCCGGATCCATCCGAAGTCGGTACTATTTTACCTCCTCTTTATCAATGGCTTGGCCATTCATTCACCTGGATTCAGGGAGGAATTTTAACTGCCTTTCTTTTATTGGCAGCGTTGATTTCACATTGGTTTGAAATTTCCAATCGTAATTATTATTCGATAAGAGAAGAATATGAAAGAAACTTTCATCGGAATAAAAAGGAGGAGAAATTGTGAGTTTTTCTAGCTTATCCTTTTTATTTTATTTCCTCCCGGCGTCATTACTGTTATATTATTTGTTTTCCTTTTCCATCACGTTCAAAAATATTATTTTGCTGGTCTGCAGTTTAGCGTTTTATGCCTTTGGCGAACCAAAAAATATTGGAATTTTAATTCTTTCCATTTTAATTAATTATGTTTTCGGACTTTTGATTGACTCTGCAAAAAAATCCAAAGGACGTAAAATCTTTTTCTTAACTTTATCTATTCTCTTTAATTTAGGATTGCTTTTTGTCTTTAAATATCTTTCGTCCGCCGTTCAGACAATCAATTATTTTATGACTTCACCAATTGATGTAGCACAATTTACTTTTGCATTGCCTGTTGGAATTTCGTTTTTTACCTTTCAAGCGATTTCTTATGGAATTGATGTTTATAGAGGAAGTGTTGGGGTTCAAAAGAATCCGCTGAATTTTGCACTGTATCTTTCTTTTTTTCCGAAGTTAACGCAGGGACCAATTACCAAATATACGGATTTTGAGCCTCAGATTTATGGTCGCAAAGAAACCATACAAAAGTTTTCTTCCGGTGTTTGTTTCTTTTTAGTGGGGCTCGGGAAAAAGGTCCTTTTGGCCAATAATATGGCAATCGTGGCAGATCGGATTTTTTCTCTGCAACAGATGGAAACTTTGCCGGTTGGATTGGCATGGATGGGGGCAATTGCATATACCTTCCAAATCTATTTTGATTTTTCGGGGTATTCCGATATGGCCATTGGACTTGGACTGATGTTCGGTTTTCAGTTGCCGCGAAATTTTTGGTATCCTTACATTTCTAAATCTATCGGCGAGTTCTGGAGAAGATGGCATATTACATTGGGCGCATGGTTTCGCGATTATCTTTATATTCCGCTTGGGGGATCACGGATGCGCAATCAGGACAAGGTGATTCGAAATCTTGTAGTGGTATGGATTGCAACAGGAATCTGGCATGGCGCAAACTGGACTTTTTTGGCGTGGGGAATTCTGAACTTTGTCTGTATTGCATGGGAAAGAGTTTTCCATTTCGAAAAGATGAAGGTTCCAAATGCTGTTCGCCATATTTATGCGCTTTTAGTCATTGTGTTAGGGTGGGTGTTGTTCCGCTCAGATTCCCTTCCGAAAGCAGTGAATTATATTCAGAGCATGTTTAACTTTGTCCAAAATGGTTTTTGGAATGATTATGCTTCTATGTTCCTAAAAGAATTTTGGGTGTTTTTTGTTCTTTGTACAGCCTTTTCTATGCCTGTTGTCGGAATTGTCAATCAGTTTTTGGCCAAGGGAATTCTTACCGAACGCCGTATTTCAAAAGAACCTCCCTATGACGAAAAATCCGTCTATATGGAGGCTCCCTTTCATCGGGTTATGGAAATTCTGTACCCGGTTGGAATGATTTTATTGTTCATTGTATGTGTATCTTATCTGGTAAAAGGAAGTTATAATCCCTTTATTTATTTTCAATTTTGAAAGGAGCCGAGGTTAATGAAACATTTTTTTACGAAAAAAACAGTGACAGCGGCCTTGTTCGTGACGCTCCTTTTTGTGATGGCTATTTTAAACATTCAGACAGTGTTTCCTTCTTTGCAAAAAGATGTCAGTGACTACCAAACATCAAGTACTTCTGAAAAACCACAGACCTTTTCAAATTTAGTCACCAATCTTAATAATACTGCTAGTACAGAAGTGTTTGGAAAATATGGATTTATTGAAACTTATGGATATTTGCAAAAGCTGATGGATAAAAAAGAAGTTAATAACTTTGAAGTCGTAAAAGCAGAAGACGGCTCCCTGCATTATACCTATTTTACGACAGGCCCCAATGATGTTCAGACGATTTCAGAGAGAATGGAACGATTAAAAAAGGACGCCGAGTCGGTAGGCAGCCATGTGATGTATGTAATGACGCCTGATAAATATATTGAAGGAGTTACCAAGTTCGAAAAGGGAATTCCCTACAATTACGCGAACGAAACGGCAGACTTGTTTTTGGATGAAATGCGCAGCCACCAGATTGACACATTGGACTTTCGGGAAGTTATGAAAGAAAATGGAACTTATACGCAAGACAGCTTTTATCGGACAGATCATCATTGGAAGGTTCAAACTGCTTTTAATGCGTTTAAAAGTTTTGCAGATGTTGTAGACGAGAAGTATGATTTTGGGTTTCCAAATAAAGCCTATTATACAGATATCAATAATTACAATCAAATTATTTATAAAAATTCATATCTGGGGTCAATGGGACGTAAGGAAGGAATTCTGTATTCTGGAGCGGAAGATTTTGATTTTATTTATCCCAAATTTGATACCAATTATTTCTTTTATGCACAGGGAAGTAATCAGGCAATCACAGCCAACGGGCGTTTTGAGCAATCGGTCTGCTTTACTTCTATGCTTTCGGGCGGAGATATTTATGATGCCGAGTGCGATAAATATTTTACTTATATGGATGGAAATCCGGGCTTTGTGGAAATTACCAATTTTGATCATCCGGATGGGAAAAAAGTTTTGTTTATTAAGGATTCTCTGATGGTACCAGTGGCATCGTTCTTTTCGCTGGGCTGTTCGAAAGTCTATATGATCGATCCGCGCTACTATGGCGGAAATATCCAGGATGTCATTGATCAATATCATTTTGATGACGTTTTTGTCAGCTTTTCTCCGCAGAATTTAACAACGGATTTCTTTACGTTCTATTCGGATGATGGTTTGCAGGCTGCCCATTAAGAACCGCTTCCAACTAATGCGTTCAGCATATTGGTATTCCAAGAGGAAGTGCTCAGGTCATAGATCCCAAATCCGGAAGCAAATTCCCAGTATCCGTAGCTGATTCCCGATTTTTCACATTCCTGAACAACTGCGTTGGTCCAAGCTACCCTCGTTTGTGCAGGCGCTTCACGGCTGATTCCAAACTCCCCCAGGAAGAGAGGAACATTGTGTGCATCGGCCCATTTTTTGGCGGTTTCCAATCGCATTTTCAGATAAGCAGTTACTTCGTTTGTTCCGGTCCATGTGATATCATGGAGGTTCTCAAACCCTGCGTGATAAGGATCCCCTTGAAATGTGACATTATTCGGTTCATAGTAGTGGACGGTTGCAATTAAACGATCATCTTTTGGTAGTTCCAGTGCTGAAAGAGAATCAATGGAATTGTAGTTTGCACCGCCGACGATTAAGTAATGCTTGGTGTCGTTTTTGCGAATCGTTTGAACAATTCTTTGTAAATAGCTGTTCCAAGTTGCACTGTCCAAATTTCCTTGTGGCTCATTAAGCAGCTCAAAAACAAGCGCATTTGGATAATCTTTGTATCGCCGTGAGAGTTGATCCCAAATCGCAATTAAACAATTAATGTTATCGTTAGGTTTGTCCATGATTTCCATAAAGTGATGCAAATCCAGAACCAAAGTTAGATTTTGACTGAGTGCTTCGTTGATATAAGAGTCAATCTTTTTTAAGAAAGATTCATCCAAAAGATAATCCGGACGGCTTTTATCTGCATAGTCGGAAAAACGCACTGGTAGACGTACACATTGAAATCCTGCCTTTTTTATCAGAGAAAAGTAAGACGGGTTCATGGGAACATCCCAACTGACTCCTTTTGGAGCCTCTAGACAATTTCCAATATTAATACATTTTGTTAGTACAGGAGGCTCTGCTTTTTCAGTGGTTTGTGTAGAACATCCAGCAAGAAGAAAGAAGCAGAAGACAGAAGCAAATAAAAATAGTGAGAGCCGTTTCATGGCATGCCCTCCTTATGATTTTATACATTTACCAATTATTATATCCGGAAAATTCCAAAGAAACAATCTTTTAAAGGAGAAATTTGTTTTATGCGTGAAGAAATCATTGCAAAGAATTTAGATTTGGAGAAAATGTCGGAAGATACAGAAAGAGTGCAGGAATTACAGCCCTTAAAACAAGTTTCGATACGGGAACAAATGAAGCTGCCGGAAGGGTTCTACAAAGTGACCCCAGACTGCCGTATTGTCAGTATTTCACAGCCAAAGACAGTACAGAAAAAGTTGGATAAAAATTTGCATTTGGAATCCAATCAAACGGATCAAGCAAAACGTCAGACAGAAAAAAAGGAATACCGGATTCCTTTTAAAAACGATTTATCTCCTGCTCCTCTGCGACAAAATTTTCCGATTGAAACGAGCTCAAAAGAAAGCGCTCTAAACGAGAAAAACATTCCGAGCAAGGAAAGTACCTTAAACAAGAAAAGCATTCTAAATTTGAAACTCAAGAGAGAGTCACAGAAACAAGATGTTTTAGAAAAAAATTCCGTTGTAGTTCCGAATCAGTCAGAAGAGATGACAAAAGAGCTGAATCGCTTACGAAAAGAGCTTGCGCAGAAAATACAAGAGAACCAAAAATTAAAAATAGAACTTGAGTTTAGCCAAAAACTTTTGCTTCAGCTTTATGGAAAAAATCCGGACAACCATTAAAGAGGAGCAGAATGAAAAATGGGATCGATCAGTAGACTGTGACCTGCATTGATGAAGATTGATGAATGGTCTTGTTGATTGGGATAAGGTAAAATAATAGGGCTTGCTGTCCGTTTTTTACAGATAGCAAGCCCTATTAGCACGTAAAAAATAAAAAGTCAAGAGAAATCATTGGATTTCCTTGACAATTCTTTTAACTTGTTATAAAATAATATACTGCATCATCATAGATAAGTGTGCCTATTCGATTACTTATTTATATTATCATGTTCTTTGTAAAAAGGCAAGAGTAATTCGTTGGATTACAAAGAGTGGTGCAAGAGATTTAAAATAAGACGCTTTCGTTTCAAATGCCAGAAAGTGGCAAATACATGAATGGAGTGATTCTGCCAATGGTGAATGTCAAACCGGTTAAGGTAGGAAAAAATGTCCGGATGAGTTTTTCCAAGATTGACGAAGTCTTGGAAATGCCCAACCTGATCGAAATCCAGAAAAATTCTTATCAGTGGTTTCTGGATGAAGGCCTCAAGGAAGTCTTTAAAGATGTTTCGGGCATTACCGACTACACGGGAAATCTGGTTTTGGATTTTATCGACTATCATCTGGATACCGATAAACCAAACTATTCCGTGGAAGAGTGTAAAGAGCGCGATGCCACTTATGCGGCGCCTTTGCATGTGACCGCCAGGCTGCTCAATAAAGAGAGCGGAGAAATCAAGGAATCCGACGTCTTTATGGGCGATTTCCCGCTGATGACAGAGGGCGGCACTTTTGTAATCAATGGTGCTGAACGTGTAATCGTTTCTCAGTTGGTTCGTTCTCCGGGCGTCTACTATAAGATGGAGTACGATAAAACCGGTAAAGAACTTTTTAGTTCTACAGTGATTCCGAATCGTGGCGCATGGTTGGAATATGAAAATGACGCGAATGATGTTTTTTATGTGCGGATCGATAAAAACCGCAAACTTCCGGTAACAATTCTTATCCGGGCGTTGGGCCTCGGAACCGATCAAGAAATTTATGATTATTTCGGTGACGATGATCGGATGCACGCTACAATCGAGAAAGACCCTTGTAAGAACACAGAAGAAGCTCTTTTTGAGATTTATAAAAAGCTTCGTCCGAGTGAGCCGCCAACCATCGAGAGCGCACAGGCTCATTTGAACGGCCTGTTCTTTGATGATCGTCGATATGATCTTTCCCGTGTAGGACGCTATAAATACAATAAAAAATTAAATCTTGCCGGTCGTATTGTCGGCCAGACTTTGAGCCAACCCGTGGTGAATCCTTCTACAGGAGAGCTGATGGCTGAAGCGGGCACTGTTGTCAATATGGAACTTGCCCATGAGATGGATGACGCAGGGGTTTCCTGTGTTTGTGTAACAGTCAACGAGAAGGAAGTCAAAGTCCTTTCTAACGGGATGGTCGATATTCAGAAATTTGTCGATTTTGATGCGAAAGAGGAATGCGGCGTAAATGAACGTGTTCGCTTTACAATTCTCAATGAGATTCTGGAATCCGGCGTAACTGGGGACGATCTCAAAGATGCAATTCGCAGCAGAATTGATGAGTTAATCCCGAAGCATATCATTATTGATGATATTTTTGCAACGATTAATTATATGAACTGCTTGGCGATTGGACTCGGTACCACAGATGATATTGATCATTTGGGCAACCGTCGAATCCGTTCAGTCGGCGAATTGCTGCAGAATCAGTTCCGAATTGGTTTCTCTCGTTTGGAGAGAGTCATTCGTGAACGTATGACTCTGCAGGCACAGGAACTCGAAGTTTTGACTCCGCATTCCCTGATCAATATTCGCCCGGTAACTTCCGCTATCAAGGAGTTCTTTGGATCTTCTCCGCTGTCTCAGTTTATGGACCAGACAAACCCACTGGCAGAACTGACGCATAAACGTCGTCTTTCTGCTTTGGGACCTGGAGGTCTATCCCGTGACCGTGCAGGATTCGAAGTTCGTGATGTTCACTATACGCATTATGGCCGTATGTGCCCAATTGAGACGCCTGAAGGCCCGAACATCGGTCTGATTTCTTATCTGGCAACTTTTGCCCGGATTAATGAATATGGTTTTATCGAAGCTCCTTTCCGGAAAGTCGATAAAAAGACCGGTGTTGTTACGAGAGATGTTGTCTATATGACAGCTGATGTGGAAGATGATTTTATCGTCGCACAGGCAAATGAGCCGCTGGATAAAGATGGACATTTTCTCCATTCAAAGGTCAACGGCCGTTACCGCGATCAGTTTGTAGAAGTGGAAGCTGAAAAAGCGGATTATATGGACGTTTCTCCGCGAATGGTTGTTTCTGTAGCAACAGCGATGATCCCATTCTTGGAGAATGATGATGCCAACCGTGCATTGATGGGCTCCAACATGCAGCGGCAGGCAGTGCCGCTTCTTACAACGGAGTCTCCAATCGTTGGAACCGGTATGGAATATAAAGCCGGTGTTGATAGCGGCGTCTGTGTACTGGCAAAGCATGCAGGCGTTGTTAAGAGTGTCAGCGCGGATAGAGTAGAAGTCATTACCGATGACGGAAAACTTGATTCTTATCATATTATTAAATTTATGCGTTCCAACCAGGGAACTTGCATCAATCAGGTTCCGGTTGTCAATGCAAATGACCGAGTCCAAAAGGGCGATGTTCTGGCGGATGGACCGGCTACTAAAGACGGCGAAATTTCGCTCGGTAAAAATGCTCTGATCGGCTTTATGACATGGGAAGGCTACAACTACGAAGATGCTGTATTGATCAGCGAAAAAGTAGTCCGCGAAGATGTTTACACTTCCATTCATATTGAGGAGCATGAGACCGAGGCACGTGATACAAAGCTTGGGCCGGAAGAAATTACTCGTGATATTCCAAACGTCAATGAGGATCTTTTAAAAGATCTCGACGAAGATGGAATTATCCGTGTAGGTGCCGAGGTACGTGCGGGTGATATCCTGGTCGGAAAGGTAACACCGAAAGGTGAAACTGAGCTGACCGCAGAAGAGCGTTTGCTGCGTGCAATCTTTGGCGAGAAAGCAAGAGAAGTCAGAGATACTTCTCTGCGTGTACCGCATGGCGAATATGGAATTGTTGTAGATGTAAAAGTCTTTACTCGTGAAAACAGCCACGACGAATTAAGCCCGGGAGTCAATAAAGTAGTTCGCTGCTATATTGCTCAAAAACGTAAGATCAGCGTAGGCGATAAAATGGCGGGCCGTCATGGTAATAAAGGCGTTGTTTCTAGAATTTTACCGGTAGAAGATATGCCGTATCTGCCGGACGGCACACCGCTGGATATTGTTTTGAATCCTCTGGGCGTTCCTTCCCGTATGAATATCGGACAGGTCTTGGAGGTCCATTTAGGAATGGCGGCAAAGGCTCTTGGATGGAAGATCATGACGCCTGTTTTTGATGGCGCACATGAAGAGGATATCCGAGAGTGCTTCCGTGAAGCAGGAATGAGCGAAGACGGCAAGATCATGCTTCGTGATGGCCGTACAGGAGAACATTTTGATAATCCGGTCACTGTCGGAATCATGTATTACCTCAAGCTGCATCATCTGGTCGATGATAAGATTCATGCACGTTCCACCGGCCCATATTCACTGGTTACGCAGCAGCCTCTGGGCGGCAAAGCACAGTTTGGCGGTCAGCGTTTCGGCGAGATGGAAGTTTGGGCATTGGAAGCATATGGAGCCGCTTATACTCTGCAGGAAATCTTGACTGTAAAATCCGATGATGTGGTCGGTCGTGTTAAAACTTATGAAGCAATCGTAAAGGGTCAGAATATCCCGAAACCGGGCATTCCGGAATCCTTTAAGGTGCTGATTAAAGAGCTGCAGAGCCTTGGCCTTGATGTCAAGCTGCTTGACCATAATCAGGAGGAAGTCGATCTCAAGAGCTTTGAGGACGACGATGACGATGTTAGTTTCTCTGCTGCGGAAAAGAGCTTTGATGAACCGAATGTTGCCGATGACCTGGATGGTTACTCGGTAGATGACGCAGAAGATGTCTTGTTTGACGGCAAGTCGGATGAAAACGAAGACAGCGATGACTTTGAAAA
The DNA here is from genome assembly GCF_026314295.1 of Caproicibacterium sp. BJN0003. Classification (NCBI taxonomy): domain Bacteria; kingdom Bacillati; phylum Bacillota; class Clostridia; order Eubacteriales; family Oscillospiraceae; genus Caproicibacterium; species Caproicibacterium sp. BJN0003. The sequence continues at coordinate 1,499,313 of NZ_CP111108.1, read as the reverse complement.
GGACGATGACTTCGAAGACGACACAATGGATGACGACGAGTTTGACGGCAATGCCGACAAGACGGACGACAAAGAATGAAGGGGGTAACCGTAGCGTATGGAATGTGAATTTGAATCGATTAAAATTGGTCTGGCTTCTCCCGAAAAAATCCGTGAATGGTCGCATGGTGAAGTCAAAAAGCCTGAGACGATCAACTATCGTACTTTAAAGCCGGAACGCGACGGCCTGTTTTGCGAGCGTATTTTTGGGCCGCAGAAGGACTGGGAATGCCATTGCGGAAAATATAAACGGATTCGTTATAAGGGCAAGATTTGTGACCGCTGTGGTGTTGAAGTTACCAGAGCAAAGGTTCGCCGTGAACGGATGGGCCATATTGAATTGGCGGCTCCTGTATCACATATTTGGTATTTTAAAGGAATTCCTTCCCGTATGGGACTGGTTTTGGATATTTCTCCCCGTATGTTGGAGAAAGTGCTTTATTTTGCAATGTATATCGTAACAGATCCGGGCAATGTCCGTGAACTGCAGAAAAAACAACTTCTGACAGAAAAAGAATACCGGGATCTGCGCGAAAAATATGAAGATGATTTTGATGCCGGTATGGGTGCTGAAGCGATCAAAAAACTTTTGGAAGAAGTCGATTTGGAATCAACTTCTCAGGAATTAAAGGATGAGCTTGCAAATGCTTCCGGCCAAAAACGGATTCGGATTCTGAAACGTCTGGAAGTCATTGAGGCATTTCGTCTTTCCGGTAACCGCCCCGAATGGATGATCTTGGATGCGGTTCCGGTTATCCCACCGGATATCCGCCCAATGGTTCAGCTGGACGGCGGACGGTTTGCAACCTCTGATCTGAATGATCTGTATCGCCGTGTCATTAACCGAAACAATCGCTTAAAGCGTTTGTTGGAACTCTCTGCACCGGATATTATCGTACGCAACGAAAAGCGTATGTTGCAGGAAGCGGTCGATGCTTTGATCGATAACGGTCGCCGCGGCCGTCCGGTCACAGGCCCTAACAACCGCCCGTTAAAATCTCTCTCTGATATGCTGAAAGGCAAACAGGGACGTTTCCGCCAGAACTTGCTTGGCAAACGTGTTGACTATTCCGGCCGTTCCGTTATCGTGGTTGGTCCTGAACTCAAAATGTATCAGTGCGGACTGCCTAAGGAAATGGCATTGGAACTCTTTAAGCCTTTTGTAATGAAGCGCTTGGTGGAAACCGGTGCTGCCGGAAATATTAAAGCTGCCCGTAAAGCAGTAGAACGCGCAAAGCCGGAAGTTTGGGATGCGCTGGAGATTGTTATTAAGAATCATCCCGTCCTTTTGAACCGTGCACCTACGTTGCATCGTTTAGGTATTCAGGCTTTTGAACCGGTCTTGGTAGAAGGCCGTGCGATGAAACTTCATCCGCTGGCATGTACGGCTTATAACGCCGACTTCGATGGCGACCAGATGGCAGTCCATCTTCCGCTTTCCAGTGAGGCACAGGCAGAAGCACGTTTCCTGATGCTGGCAGCCGGCAACCTTTTGAAGCCTTCTGACGGACGTCCGGTTACCGTGCCGACGCAGGATATGGTGTTGGGTTCCTATTGGCTGACCTTGGACCGTGACGGCGAAAAGGGCGAAGGCAAAATCTTTAAAGATATCGATGAAGCAATTATGGCTTATGACAATAAAGTCATTGACCTTCATGCACAGATTAAAGTTCGCCGCTCTGTTGTTTATCATGAAGAGACCATTACGGGATTGGTGGATACAACGGTCGGCAAGATTATCTTTAATCGTCCGATTCCGCAGGATTTGGGCTTTATCGATCGTACAAAGCGCGAGAATGCTTTGAAATTTGAAATTGATTTTCTGGTTGGCAAGAAGCAGCTTGGAAATATTATCGAGCGCTGCATTAGAATCCATGGAACTGCTGATACCAGTGAGGTTTTGGATTCCATTAAATCACAGGGATATAAATATTCGGCACTGTCTGGAATTACAGTTGCTGTTTGTGATGCAACAATTCCTCCGCAGAAGAAAGAGATTATCGCCGGAGCGGAAGATAAGATCGATCTTGTTTCTGATCAGTATAAAGAAGGTATGCTCTCGAACGAAGAACGCCATGCAGCTGTTCTGAAAATCTGGGGGCAGGCAACCGAAGATGTTTCGAATGCTTTGCAGAAAAACTTGGATCGCTACAATCCAATCTTTATGATGGCGGACTCCGGCGCGCGTGGTTCTATGAGCCAGATTCGTCAGCTCGCCGGTATGCGTGGATTGATTGCAAATACGTCCGGTGAAACAATTGAAATTCCAATTCGTGCGAACTATCGTGAAGGTTTGAATATCTTGGAATACTTCATTTCTTCCCGTGGTGCTCGAAAAGGTTTGGCTGATACCGCTCTGCGTACCGCTGACTCTGGCTACCTTACCCGTCGTTTGGTTGATGTTTCGCAGGATGTCATTATTTATGAAGATGACTGCGGCGCAACCGATGGCCTTGAAGTTTACGACATTAAAGAGGGCAAAGAAGTTATTGAGCCTCTGAGTGAGCGTCTCTTGGGACGCTATCTGGTAGAAGACTTTGTAGATGAAAAGACCGGAGAAGTCCTTGTTTCCAAAGACAAGATGATGACTGTCGACGACGCGGAACTGATTGTATCCCGTGGTGTCAAGAGAATTAAGATTCGTTCTGTTTTGGGCTGCTGCGCAAAGCATGGCGTTTGCAAGAAGTGCTATGGTATGAACCTGGCAACAGGATCTGAAGTGACAGTTGGTGAAGCAGTTGGTATTGTTGCGGCACAGTCTATCGGCGAACCTGGCACACAGTTGACCATGCGTACCTTCCATACCGGCGGTGTTGCCAGTGCAGAAGATATTACACAAGGCCTTCCGCGTGTTGAGGAACTGTTCGAAGGACGTCGGCCAAAGCATTTGGCAATTATTGCTGAAATTGGTGGCAAGATTACTTTTGAAGATATCAAGAAGAACCGCCATGTGGTGGTCACAAATGATAAGGGCGAATCCCGCAGCTATCTGATTCCGTTTGGTTCCAGAATCATCGTTAATGAGGGAGACCAAATCACTGCGGGCACACGCCTGACAGAAGGTTCTGTCAATCCGCATGATGTTTTGGCAATCAGCGGTACACAGGCAGTGCAGGATTATCTGATTGAAGAAGTTCAGCGTGTTTACCGGATGCAGGGCGTTGATATTAACGATAAGCATATTGAGGTAATTGTTCGTCAGATGATGAAGAAAGTTCGTGTCGAAGACTCTGGAGACACCACTCTGCTGCCCGGATCCGTTGTGGAAAAGAGCAACTTTAAAGAGGCCAACGCGGAGGTCCGTGATCGAATTGCAACTGGGGAAGAAGGGCTCAAAGAGGCTACCTGTAGCCCAGTATTACTCGGTATCACAAAGGCATCTCTTGCTACGGAATCCTTCCTTTCAGCTGCTTCTTTCCAGGAGACCACTCGAGTTTTGACCGATGCTGCAATCAAGGGCAAGGTCGATCATTTGACAGGTCTTAAGGAGAACGTTATCATTGGTAAACTGATCCCTGCCGGTACCGGCATGAAGTGCTATCGGGATGTCCAAGTTCAACATGAAGATCAGAGCTTGACAAGCCATGCAATTTAGCTGTATAATATTTACTCGTGGTGATTTTTAGCATTTTTTAGAATAGAATTGGATGATTTTACAAATAATTAGCAAAAGAGAATGCTTTTTTTATCACCGACACTGATTTTTATCCCACCTCAGGAAAATTTTCCGGGTGGGTTTCAGTGTGTTTAGATGCTGTTATCCGGCTTTTGCCGGTTAGCATATAATTATTTTTTTGAGAGGAGGTGTATTAATGCCTACTTTTAACCAACTGGTTCATACCGGACGTGCGGTCGTTGAAAAAAAGGCCAAAGCGCCGGCTCTGCTCAAGGGATGGAACTCTAAGAAGCGCGTTGCGATCGATCAGAATTCTCCCCAAAAACGTGGTGTCTGCACCGCTGTGAAGACCTCTACCCCGAAAAAGCCGAACTCTGCACTTCGTAAAATTGCTCGTGTTCGTCTTTCTAACGGCTTGGAAGTGACCTCTTATATTCCTGGTGTTGGTCATAACCTGCAGGAGCACAGTGTTGTCATGATCCGTGGCGGTCGTGTTAAGGATCTGCCTGGTGTACGTTATCATATCATCCGCGGTACTTTGGATGCTCAGGGTGTGGAAAAGCGTATGCAGGCCCGTTCTAAATACGGTGCAAAACGCCCGAAGGCCGGAGCTGCTAAGAAGAAATAATTCTTGCAGAAGTCTGTGCTTTCAAAATAACAAGAACCTTAGGCTGCAAAGTATCCTTTTTAAGGTTGCTACTACGGCGTTTTTATAGACGTCTCTTGCTGGCCGAACGGAAATTGTTTTTCGAGTACCTATGATATCATTTTTGTGAAGGAGGGAAGTAAAGTGCCAAGAAGAGGTAATATCGCAAAACGTGATGTTTTGCCCGATCCGCTTTATAATTCCAAGTTAGTCACCCGCCTTGTTAACAACATCATGATCGACGGTAAGAAGGGCGTAGCCCAGAAGATCGTTTATGGTGCGTTTGAGATTATTCAAGACAAAACGGGTAAAGAGCCCCTCGAAGTTTTTGAGGCGGCTATGGAGAATGTAATGCCTTCGTTAGAGGTTAAGGCCCGTCGTGTAGGCGGCGCTACCTATCAGGTCCCAATGGAGGTTCGCCCCGAGCGTCGTCAGACTTTGGGTCTGCGCTGGATTACAACGTATTCCCGTCAGCGTTCTGAGCGGACGATGAGAGAACGGCTTGCCGGAGAAATCCTCGATGCTGTAAACGGTGCAGGCGGCGCGGCTAAGAAGCGCGATGATACGCACAAGATGGCCGAAGCAAACAGAGCATTCGCACATTACAGATGGTAATGGTAGAAGCACTCTGTTTCTGTTGATCGTAGAAGTAAGGAGGAAACTATGCCCAGGCAGGTATCACTTGAAAAAACTCGTAATATCGGCATCATGGCTCATATTGATGCTGGTAAAACAACCACGACCGAACGTATCCTGTATTACACGGGCGTGAATCATAAGATTGGTGAGGTGCACGATGGTGCAGCCACCATGGACTGGATGGTTCAGGAGCAGGAGAGAGGCATTACTATCACTTCTGCCGCAACAACTTGTTTCTGGACGAACAGCAAGTATTTTGGTGATCCGGATAAGAACCGTGATTACCGAATCAATATTATTGATACTCCCGGCCACGTTGACTTTACAGTTGAAGTTGAACGTTCCCTGCGTGTATTGGACGGTTCTGTAACCGTTTTCTGCGCAAAGGGCGGCGTTGAGCCTCAGTCTGAAACAGTTTGGCGTCAGGCTGAAGAGTATCATGTTCCCCGCATGGCATATGTCAATAAAATGGACATCATGGGTGCCAATTTCTACAATGTAATTGACATGATGAAGAGCCGTTTAAAGTGCAATGCTGTGCCGATCCAGCTGCCGATTGGCAGTGAGGACAGCTTCCGCGGAATTATCGATCTGATCGATATGACTGCCGATGTCTATTATGATGATATGGGCAAGGATATGCGTGTGGAAGAAATTCCGGACGACATGAAGGAAAAAGCACAGGAATACCATACAGCACTGATCGAGCATGTTGCTGAACAAGATGATGCACTGATGGAAAAATATCTGGATGGCGAAGAGCTTACCCGTGATGAAATCATGGCAACCATTCGTAAAGCAACCATTGCAAATAAGTTTGTTCCGGTTACCTGTGGTACTTCTTATCGGAATAAGGGCGTGCAGAAGCTGCTGGATGCAATCGTTGCGTTTATGCCTGCTCCGACCGATATTCCGGCTATCCGCGGTACAAACCCTGAAACTGGTGAGGAAGAGGATCGTCATTCTTCTGATGATGAGCCGTTCTCCGCACTGGCATTTAAGATTGCAACGGATCCTTTCGTCGGAAAGCTTTGCTTTATCCGTGTTTATTCCGGTGTGTTGACAACTGGTTCTACCGTTTATAATTCCACAAAGGATTGTGATGAGAGAATCGGCCGTATTTTGCAGATGCATGCAAATCATCGTCAGGACCTCGATGAGGTTTATGCTGGTGATATTGCGGCGGCAATCGGCGTAAAGAATACGACTACCGGTGATACACTCTGCGATGAGAAGCATCCGGTCGTTCTGGAATCCATGGAATTCCCGGAGCCTGTTATCCGTGTCGCAATTGAGCCGAAGACCAAAGCTGGTCAGGAAAAGATGGGAATTGCTCTTGCCAAACTGGCAGAAGAAGATCCTACTTTTAAGGCTTATACCGATGAAGAAACCGGCCAGACCATTATTGCAGGAATGGGCGAACTTCATTTGGAGATTATTGTTGACCGTTTGCTGCGTGAATTTCACGTGGAAGCAAATATCGGCAAACCGCAGGTTGCTTATAAGGAAACAATCCGTAAGCATGCAGATGTAGAATGCAAATACGTCCGTCAGTCCGGTGGTAAAGGCCAGTATGGTCATGTTAAGATCAGAGTCGATCCGAACCCGGAAAAGGGTTATGAATTTGTCAATGCAACTGTTGGCGGTTCTATCCCCAAGGAATATATTCCGGCTGTTGACCAAGGTATCCAAGGCGCTATGCAGGCAGGTGTTCTTGCCGGCTATACTGTAGTGGATGTCAAGGTTGAGCTGTATGATGGTTCTTATCATGAGGTCGACTCCTCTGAAATGGCATTTAAGATCGCCGGTTCTATGGCGTTTAAGGATGCAATGAAGAAGGCTGATCCGGTCATCCTGGAACCGATTATGAAAGTAACCGTTACTGTTCCGGAAGAGTATATGGGCGACGTGATCGGCGACCTGAACTCTCGCCGCGGTATGATTGGCGGTATGGATGCTATGGGCGGCGCTGAGCAGATTCATTCGATGGTTCCATTGTCTGAAATGTTCGGATATGCAACAGATATGCGTTCCAAGACACAAGGCCGTGGCCAGTTCGTTATGGAGCCGGATCATTATGCAGAAGTTCCGAAGAATATTTCTGAAAAGATTATCAGCGAGCGTACAAAGAGCAACTGATTTTCTTTCATGCACAGAAGTACGGAAAACACTTGATTTTTTCCGGAACTCTTGCTAAAATATGAACCAACAGGTTCATTATAATTTGATATTAATTTGTTTAATACAAAAGGAGGAAAATTCCAATGGCAAAGGAAAAGTTTGACAGATCTCTGCCCCATGTAAACATTGGTACTATTGGCCATGTTGACCACGGCAAGACCACTTTAACAGCTGCAATTACCAAGGTACTAAGCTTTGAAGGCGATGCTGAGTTTAAGGATTATGCCAACATCGACAGTGCTCCTGAAGAGCGTGAGCGTGGTATTACAATCAATACTGCTCATGTTGAGTATCATACTGCAAAGCGTCACTACGCCCATGTTGACTGCCCGGGCCATGCTGACTACGTTAAGAACATGATCACCGGTGCTGCTCAGATGGATGGCGCAATCCTCGTCGTTTCTGCAGCTGATGGCCCGATGCCTCAGACTCGTGAGCATATTCTGCTCGCTCGTCAGGTTGGTGTGCCTTATATCGTTGTCTTCATGAATAAATGCGATCAGGTTGATGATCCTGAGCTGCTCGATCTGGTAGAGATGGAAATCCGTGATCTGCTGAACGAGTATGAATTCCCGGGCGATGATACCCCGATTATTCGTGGTTCCGCTCTGAAGGCTCTGGAGTCTACTTCTACTGATACAAATGCACCTGAGTACAAGTGCATTCATGAGTTGATGGATGCAGTCGATGAATATATCCCGACTCCTGACCGTAAATCCGATATGCCTTTCTTGATGCCTGTTGAAGACGTCTTCACAATTACCGGCCGTGGCACTGTTGCAACTGGTCGTGTAGAGCGTGGTCGTGTTAAGATTGGCGAGGAAGTTGAAATCATTGGTCTTACTACTGAGCGCAAGAAGTCTGTTGTTACAGGCCTTGAAATGTTCCGTAAGACTTTGGATTATGCAGAGGCCGGCGATAATATCGGTGTTCTGCTCCGTGGTATTCAGCGTGAAGAGATCGAGCGTGGCCAGGTTCTGGCAAAGCCCGGTACCGTTCATCCGCATACCAAATTCCATGCTCAGGTTTACGTCCTGACCAAGGATGAAGGCGGTCGTCATACTCCGTTCTTCAACAACTATCGTCCGCAGTTCTATTTCCGTACCACCGATGTTACCGGTGTTATCACTCTGCCGGAAGGCACTGAGATGTGCATGCCTGGCGATCACATCGAGATGGATGTTGAACTGATCACTCCTATCGCAATCGAGGAAGGCCTCCGCTTCGCTATCCGTGAAGGCGGCCATACTGTCGGTTCCGGTGTTGTTATTAAGATCAACGAGTAATTATTTGCTTGTTTAAAGAGAAAAAGCCGCAGCCATTTTGGCTGTGGCTTTTTTTGTAATTCCTTGATTTTTCTATAATTTTCCCTTTAATATGGTATAATAAGAGCAGAATATAAAAGATTATCTTAAAAACTTTTAGAAAGCAGGATATCATGAAAGTTCAGAGAAAAGAGAAGCGTAGGTTACCGCGCCGGACACTTTTATTCCGGACAAGTGTTATTTTAGCCGCAGTGGGTTTGGGGTTAATTTTATTTTTTACTTTTGATAGATACGGGAAATCAGTACAGACGGAAGTTCAAACAAATGCTGTAGTATCGTCGCAGGAAGGACAAGCTCCAAAGACAACATCTGTGACAATTTTAGGAGCGGGTGATAATTTAATTCATGAGGCGCTTTACGAGCATGTAAAAACAGCTGATGGTGGTTATGATTTTAGGCCCTATTATAAAAAAGTGAAACCTTATATCAGTGCAGCAGATATTGCAACTTTGAATCAAGAAACGCCGCTTGCAACATCTATTTATGAACCGAGCGGGTATCCGTGCTTTAATACGCCGACCCAGGATGGCGATGCTTTGGTTGATACTGGTTTTGATTTGATTAATCAAGGAAATAATCATATGTTGGATATGGGTCCAGAAGGAATTGAAGCAACGCTTAATTATTGGCAGGCAAAAAACATTCCGGTAACTGGTGCCTATCGAAATGAGGATGATCTGCAAAACATTCGGATAATCGAAAAAAATGGGATTAAGGTTGCTTTTTTAGGATTTGTCGAAATGACAAACGGCAATGAGCTTCCCTCTGATTCTCCTTTAAGGATCGTTTATACCAGTGATACCGATGTGGTAAAACAGCTGATTCAGAAAGCAAAATCCATGGCAGATGTAGTTGTAGTGCATGCACATTGGGGAAATGAAGACGATTATAAGCTTTCCGATAATGAAAAAACACTTTCTCAGGAGATGGTTGATTGGGGTGCCGATATCATCTTTGGAAACCATGTGCATGTCTTGCAGGAACTTAAAGTGCTGACTAGAAAGAGTGATGGAGCACAATGTCCGGTCATGTATGCGTTCGGTAATTTCCTTTCCGGACAGGAAGACATCAATGAATTAATCAGTGGTCTTTTAACGGTGACTGTCACGAAAGATTTGTCAACAGCAAAAACGACCGTGACAGATCTGAAGTTTAAACCAATTGTTACACATTACGAGGGAGATCGAGAAAATCTTTGTATCTATCCGCTGAGTGAATATACAGAGCAGTTAGCAGAGAAGCATGGAGTGAATCAGTTTATGTCAGGATTCTCATTGGACTTTATTAAAAAAATTGTCAACCAGTCTATTCCAAAGGAATATCAAGATAATACCTGATTCATACGCAAAATGACAGGTTGATTACTGTATTCCCAAAGAGTGTCAAAATCAGACTTGACAGCAATAGAATAGTATGTTAAAATAATCACGTGAATTCTTCGGGGCGGGGTGTGATTCCCCACCGGCGGTTATGCGGCCTTTGTGCCGATAAGCCCGCGAGCGATTTGTCAGTCGCAGGATTCTGGTGAGAGCCCAGAGCCGACGGTATAGTCCGGATGGAAGAAGATATGGAAAGAAAGCTAAGCCCCGAGTACCTTTGTGTATTCGTGGGCTTCTTTTAATTTAAAACCTCCATATCTCCAGAGGAGAGAAAGAATTATGCCAAATTTTACAAATGAAACGACGATCAACAAGAGTAAGAGTACGGATATTCGCAGAATTGCGATGATCGGAATGCTTTCTGCATTAGCCTTTATTATCATGTATTTTGAAGTGCCGCTTCCGTTTTTGCCGTCCTTTTATAAAATTGACTTTAGTGAAGTTCCAGTGCTGATTGGCGGATTTGCAATGGGGCCGGTTGCTGCAGCAATTATTGAAGCAGTAAAGGTCATTTTGCATTTGGTTATTAAGGGAACTCCTACCGCAGGAATTGGTGATTTTGCGAATTTTATCATTGGATGCGGGCTTGTCGTCCCCGCTTCAATGATTTATAAATGCCATAAGAGCCGCAAAAATGCAGTCGTTGGTATGACAGTTGGCATTTTAGTGATGGCCGTTGTCGGTGGACTTTTAAATGCTTTTCTTTTACTTCCGGCTTATGCTGCAGCATTCCATATGCCGATGGAAGCGATTGTTGGAATGGGTACCAGTGTAAACCATGCAATCATTGATGTTCCGACTTTGGTGCTCTTTGCAACGACTCCGCTGAATCTGATCAAAGGTGTTTTGGCATCAATTTTGACGCTTTTACTTTATAAACGGGTTAGTCCTTTGATTCATGGAAGAGTCTAAAAAATCAGTTTCTGTCTGAAATCCCCGATAATTGGACAGACAATGATATTTGTCCCTTTACAGCCTATAAGCTCTATGCTATACTGTACACAATTCAAGAATTTAATATTTTCCCCTTATCAAGAGTGGCGGAGGGACCAGGCCCTATGATGCCCGACAACCTACCGGTGAAAAAATCCGGTAAGGTGCTAATTCCTGCGGTGAGACCGAAAGATGAGGCTGCTTTTAATAAGCGCTGTTCGGTTTTTCACCGGACAGCGCTTTTAATTACAGGAGGACGATTTTTATGGCAAAACACTTTTTTACATCAGAATCAGTAACAGAGGGGCATCCCGATAAATTGTGCGATCAAATTGCGGATGCAATTCTGGATAAAATCATCGAAAAAGACCCGCAGGCACATGTTGCCTGTGAGGTAACGGCATGTACCGGTGTGATCCATGTGATGGGAGAAATTTCTACTGAGTGCTATGTCGATATCCCGGCAGTTGTGCGTGAGGTCGTTAATTCCGTTGGATATGATAATCCTGCTTGCGGGTTTGACGGGAATACTTGCGGCGTTCTGACTTCCATTGATATGCAGTCTCCGGATATTGCAATGGGCGTTAATGAATCCTATGAAAAGAAAAATGGCGCAACAGACGAAGCGGATACCATAGGCGCCGGAGATCAGGGCATGATGTTTGGCTATGCCTGTGATGAAACTTCCGAAAAAATGCCGTTGGCGATTTCTTTGGCACATAAGCTGAGTTATCGCCTTGCACAGGTGCGTAAGGATGGAACTTTGCCTTATCTGCGGCCCGATGGAAAAACTCAGGTAACAGTAGAATATGACGATGATACCCCTATTCGTGTAGAGGCGGTTGTTGTTTCGGCACAGCATGATCCGGAGATTCCGCTCAGTCAGATTCGGTGTGACCTTTTAAAAGAAGTGATTCAGAATGTGATTCCGGAAAAGTGGCTCGATGAAAATACAAAGTATTATGTAAATCCAACTGGACGTTTTGTAATTGGCGGTCCAGTAGGTGATAGCGGACTTACCGGACGGAAGATTATTGTGGATACATACGGTGGATATGGCCGTCATGGCGGCGGCGCATTCTCCGGAAAAGATCCAACAAAGGTAGATCGTTCCGCGGCATATGCTGCACGTTGGGTAGCACGCAATCTGGTTGCGGCCGGACTTGCCAAGAAGTGCGAAGTCCAGCTTGCCTATGCAATCGGCGTTGCGAACCCGGTTTCCATTCGTGTGGATTCTTTTGGAACTTCTGCATATGATGATGAAAAGCTTGCTAATGCAGTCAAGAAAGTATTTGACCTGCGTCCAGCGTCTATTATTAAGACATTGGATCTGCGTCGCCCGATTTATCGCGCAATTTCCAATTATGGCCAGATGGGTCGCAATGGAATGCCTTGGGAAGAAGAAAACCGCGTAAATGAACTGAAAGCTGCTTTGCAGTAAGTTCGTTAATAATCTTTAGAAGAACCAAAAATCACCTTTTTGCATACGCTGCAATGAGGTGATTTTTTATGTCTGTGGGGGAGGTACTTTTTGGACTGTTAGCGATTGTCGGCTTATGCGACCTTTTTCGGTCAGTGGTTTTTTGGATTTATAATGATCGAAAAGAAGGAGAAATCATATTGACATTGCATCTTTCTGGTCACAGGGAAGACGCTGAGTATTTGATGCGCGGTGCTTTACAGAAACTAAAGGCAGCGAAAGGCGTTTCTCAAAAACGTCTTTTAGTAATTGATGATGGGATGGACCAAGAGACCAGAAATGTTTGTGAAATTCTGCTGCAGGGACAGCCGCAGGCAATAATTTGCAGCGAAAAAGATGCTCCTGCAGAGGTTTGCAAAATGCGGTAGATCCGTGCTATACTTAAATTGATTGGAAAGACAGAAGGTGCAGTATGGCAGAGGAAGAGAAGCTTTTAGAGATGACCGGTTCCATCGAACGGGTCGTTTTTCAAAATGATAAAAATGGATATGCAATTTTGGAGATTAATAATGGGGAAGAATTAGTGACCGCGGTAGGGACGATTCCTGGTGCTGCCCCAGGAGAAGAACTGCACCTTGTTGGTATTTGGGGAGAGCATCCAACTTTTGGAAGACAGTTTCAGGTGCAGGCTTTTGAGCGGCTTCGACCGCATTCCAGCGAAGCAATTTTACAGTATCTTTCTTCGGGGGCGGTCAAGGGGATTGGTCCTCGGACTGCTCAGAGATTGGTGGAAGCATTCGGAGAGAACACTTTGGAGGTTATCGAAAAAGAGCCGGACCGATTGACTTCTATTCAGGGAATTACGCTGAATAAAGCAAAAAAGATTAACGAATATTTTTGTCAAGTGACCTCGATCCGTGAAGTGATTCTTTATCTTTCTCAGTATGGAATCACCCCGCAGGAGTCGGTGCGCGCATATCAGACTTTTGGTTCAGAGACGCCGGATATTGTACGGGAAAATCCATATCGCTTGTGCCAAGAGGGAATTTCGATTGGGTTTCACCGCGTAGATGAAATTGCTGCATCGATGGAACGTCCGGCGGATGATGACTGCCGTATTCGTGCGGGACTTATTTTTGTTTTACGCCATAATCTGCAAAATGGGCATACTTATCTTCCAAAAGATAAATTAGTTCCTGCGGCGGCGGGAATGCTGGGGGTTTCAGTAGAGCAGACGGATTCTGTAATGGAGGAACTGCTTTCGGACGGAACGCTTGATTCATGTGAGATTCATTCAAGAGTTTGCTGCTTCTTGCCGGATTATTATGAGGCGGAAAATTATGCTGCAGATCGTCTCAAAATGATGTTGGAATTTCCCTCTCAGCCAATTCAGAATGTAGAGGAAAAAATCGATTACTTCCAAAGTTCCACGGGATTAAATTATGCGCCGGAGCAGAGAGAAGCAATTCGTGCAGCCGTTACCGGTGGGATTCTGGTACTCACAGGAGGTCCGGGTACTGGAAAAACTACGACGTTGCATGCTATCATTCACTTGTTAAAACAAAATGGAGAAAAAGTTTTTCTAGCGGCTCCAACTGGGCGAGCGGCAAAACGAATGAGCCAGATGACAGGGGAAGAAGCGAAAACAATCCACCGCCTTTTACAGGTGGAATGGGGAGAAAATGATCAGCCGGTTTTTTCCTGTAATGAAAAAAATCGTTTGGAATGTGATGCACTGATTGTGGACGAGCTGTCAATGATGGATGCAAAACTTTTTGAGTCTCTTTTAAAAGCTTTGCCGATGGGATGTCGGCTGATTCTTGTAGGGGATCGAAATCAGCTTCCGTCTGTCGGGGCAGGCAACGTATTGGGGGACTTGATTGATTCGGGAAAGCTTCCTGTTGTTGCATTGAAACATATTTTCAGGCAGGCGATGGAAAGCCTGATTATCACCAACGCACATGCAATTTTAGAAGGGAAAATGCCAATCCTCAATGACCACAGCCGGGATTTCTTCTTTTTGCCGTGCAGTGAGCCCGAGAAGATTTCGAAGACAGTTATTGATCTGGTGAAGCGTCGTTTACCGGAATCCTACGGCTATTCGGGGATGACAGATCTTCAGGTTTTGTCAATGGCACGAAAAGGCGATTTGGGAACGATTGAGCTGAATCGTCGGCTTCAGGCGGTTTTAAACCCAGCTGACCGCACAAAAGCCGAGATTCGGGTGGGTCCATTTTTGTTTCGCGAAGGCGATAAAGTGATGCAGATTAAAAATAATTATCATATTGCATGGGAAGAGCAAGACGGATCTCAGGGGGAAGGCGTTTTTAACGGGGATATGGGAATTCTGCAAAAAATTGACCGTCGAGCTTCCATACTACAAGTCGAAATGGATGGTCGTTTGATTACCTATGAATTGGGCATGGCAAAAGAGTTGGAGCTTGCCTATGCGATGACCATTCATAAAAGTCAAGGCAGTGAATTCGATGCGGTTGTAATGCCTGTTTATCCGGGTCCTCCGCAGCTCTTATATCGGAATTTACTTTATACGGCGATTACAAGAGCGAAAAATTTACTGATTTTGGTTGGAACACAGCAAACGATTCGTACTATGGTAGAAAACGATAAGAAAATGAAGCGCTTTTCAGGACTTTGTGCCTTTTTAACAGGAGAAGAAAATCATGAACCAGATTCTGACTAAGATGCTTGAATGCTTTTTTCCGCCGCACTGTGTCTTTTGTGATTGTGTTTTGTCGAGTGGTCAGATCATCTGTAAGCATTGTTCCGAGACGGTTTCGGAAACTTTTTGGCAGAGGGATTTTTTGCTCTTGTCAAAGTATCCTTTTTCTTGTACAGCACTTTATGATTATACAAGCGAAGTACGAAGTGCCTTGATTCGGTTTAAATTTCAGGATGAAACGATTTTAAAAGAATATTTTGGAGAAAAGCTTTCGGAGCGGATGAAGGAAATTCCTTTTCGGCCGGACATGGTTACGTCGGTTCCGATTTCCAAAAAGAGAAAAAGACAGCGCGGCTATAATCAAAGTGAGCTTCTCGCAAGGGAAATTTCTAAAGATATAAAAGTTCCCTATCAAGAACTGCTTTCTAAAGTGCGGGATAATGTTCCGCAGCATGAATTATCAGAACAGGATCGTCTAGAAAATGTGAAAGATGTTTACTGCACCAAAAATGACGAAGAGATTCTTGGGAAAAAGATCCTTTTAGTAGACGATATTTTGACAACGGGAGCGACAATGTGTTCTGCTGGGCAGACTTTATTTTGTGCAGGAGCGAAAGATGTTTTTGGAATTGCAGTAGCAACAACTCCTGTTTCCCGTTGAAAAGCACTTTTATCTGTATTATAATAAAAGAACTATAAAGAATGGATGTGATTTGATTTGCTCGGTACCGATATTGCCATTGATCTAGGCACTTATGCGATCAAACTTTTTGTAAATGGACAGGGCGTTACCGTTCATGAGCCGTCGGTTGTTACGATCGATACGGAAAAGAATCAGGTAACGGCGGTCGGAAAAAAAGCTTATGAAATGCTTGGGCGTACCGGAAATAGACTTCGTGTGGAGCGTCCGCTGCAAAATGGAGTAATTTCCAATTTCGATTTGGCGCAGTATCTTGTCAGCCACTATATTCATGAACTGGGCGCAAAAAAGATGGTGATGCCGCGGGTGGTCGTGAGTGTTCCATGCAATATTACCGAAGTGGAAAAACGTGCAGTTGTGGATTCGATCAGCGCAGCGGGAGTACGAAAGATTTGTTTGATTCAGGAACCAATCGCAGCGGCGATGGGGGCTGGAGTCGATATTAGTTCTCCACATGGTGTTTTAGTAGTCGATATTGGCTGTGGAACGACGGATATGGCAGTTTTGTCTTTGCGCGGGGTTTCCAATTCCAAAATTGTTAAAATTGCGGGGCAAAAGTTTGATGAAGCCATTGCCCGTTTCATTCGTAATAAATATCATTTGCAGATTGGAGAGCGAATGGCTGAAGCCTGCAAAATTGCGATCGGCGGGGTTTTGCCCAGAACAGATTTTGTAACGACGTTCACGGCCAAAGGAAAAGATACAGAGAATGGACTTCCGGCGTGGGCAGAGGTTACCAGCGAAGAAGTTTTGGAAGCAATGACGGAACCGGCGATGGATATTGTTCATGCGGTTCAGAAATTGATGGAAGAAACGGACCCCGAACTTTTAGGGGATGTTTTTTCAGATGGCATTATTTTGACTGGTGGTTCTGCAAAAATTTATGGGTTTGCAGATCTCCTTTCTAAGCACGTTGGGATGCCTGTGAGAGTCGCAGAGAATCCGGAACTGTGTGTCGCATTAGGTGCGGGTCAAGCAATTCCATTTATTGAAGATTTGGAAAAGAAGCGCGAGGGAATTATCAACCCTTTGAGTGCTGCTTATTAAAATTAAGTAAAAGGATCCGCAGATGGAAGAACTTTCCGTCTGCGGATCCTTTTTGTAAGCTCTTATTAAAATTTATAAACCACGCATAAAGTCCGGCTTAAAATCGTGATCAGATTGTGCTTCTTCAATTTGTGCAAGCATTCTTGGAATATCTCGATTTAGGTCTCCTCCTAAATCCACATAGTTGGAAGCGTGATTAGAACGGAAAACGGAACCTTCGCTGTCTACATTTTTGAGAAAGAGTTTAAGCTCATCGAGCAGTTCCATAGGGGACATTCGCTGAAATTCACCATTCTTTACTTGATCGTAAAGAGGGGTTCCAGGATAAACTCGCAAAGTCAAAAAGCTGACATATTCGGGCTTAATTAAAGAGGTGATCTTGGCACTTGCAAGTGCGTGTTCTTTGGAGCGGACGCGGCTGCCCATGCCGGAAATCAGCATCATAGAGACTTTAATTCCTGCTTTTTTGAGTTTTAGACAGGCTTCAACTGTTTCCTCTGCCGTAACGCCTTTTCGAATGTTTTTCAGGACTTCATTGTCGCCGCTTTCAGCACCAATATAAACCATTTCGAGGCCAGCTTTGCGCAGCTGCAGCAATTCCTCCGGCGTTTTCAGAAGAACATCTGCTGGAGCACCATAAGAAGTCACTCGTTCACATTCTGGGAAAAGACGGCGAATTTCGCTGAGAATGTAAAGCAAATCGGGAGTCTTTACAATTAAAGCATCTCCATCTGCCAAAAAAATTCGGCGTACATACGAATAAGTATTCCGTGATTCTTTTAAATCCCGGACAACATCTTCCAGCTTACGAATTCGAAAGTTCTTTTCTTTATACATTGTACAGAAGGTACAGGTGTTTCTGGCACATCCAATGGTAAGCTGAATAATCAAGCTTCTGGCTTCACTCGGCGGACGATAAACAATGCCTTCATATCGCATATCATTTCACAGCCTTTCTTTGAAGTAAATAGAGAAATCTTAAAAAACGTCGCTCATTTATCATGAGGCGGCGTTTTTTCGTGACTATGCTTTTTCCTGGTATCGTTTGACGATTTGGTTCGCACATTTATAGACATCTCCACCGCCAAGGGTGAGAATCAAATCTCCGGGCTTTGCCTTTTCTATAACATAGTCGGTGATTTCAGGGAATGTTTTTCGATAAACAGCACTGGGGACTTTTTTGACCAAATCTTCGGCGTAGATGTGATACGTGTTCGTTTCACGTACCGGCAGAATTTCGGAGACAATCACATGGTCAGGAATCGTTAGCGCTTTTGCAAAATCATCAAGCAGCATAGCTGTACGACTGAAGGTATGGGGCTGAAAGATTGCCCAGACCTCATGGAATCCCATATGCATGGCAGCGCTTAGAGTTGCAGTAAGCTCGGTAGGATGATGTGCAAAATCATCGGCAACTGTGATGCCGTCGAAGTGCCCCAGAATTTCGAAACGGCGGTGAACGCCGGTAAAAGTATGGAGACTCTTTTTGATGGATTCTACTGGAACACCAAAGTAGTCTGCTACTGCAAATGCTGCAAGCGCATTGTAAATGTTGTGTTTGCCCGGAATTCCCAACGTTACGTTGCAAAGAGGAGTTCCATCTTTTACGATATCAAAATTTTCTTTTGCACCTTTGGTCGGGGCAATATTTGTCGCATAATAGCGATTTTTAGGATCAAGTCCAAACGTAATAATTTCCAGATTATCAATGCCCTCAAGTGCTTTTTGAGAGTTTAAATCATCTCCGTTTACAACGACTGCACGAGAAGTCTGTGTTGCAAACTGATGAAAAGACTTAATAATGTTGGATAGATTTTTAAAATAGTCGAGGTGGTCTGCATCTACATTCAGAATCACAGAAACTGCAGGATACAACTGCAAGAAAGTATCAACATACTCGCAAGCTTCACAGACAATAGTGCCGGAATGTCCGGCACGTCCGTTTGTGCCGATAGAGGGCAGCTTCCCACCGATTACAGCAGAGGGATCACGCCCAGCGTCCATTAAGATTGTGGTGATCAATCCGGTCGTTGTCGTCTTTCCATGGGTCCCGGAAACACAGATACTGTCCGGATACCGGCGAACCACCATTCCCAGCATGACGCTGCGTTCAATTTCTGGAATTTTACGTTCCCTTGCGGCAACGCGTTCCGGATTATCTTCTTTAATAGCGGCCGAATAGACGACTAGCTCTGCATCATGCAGATTTTCGGCTTTTTGTCCCATATAAACCGGAATTCCATAAGTGCGCACTCTGGCGAGTGTATCGGATTCACTGTTGTCGGAACCGGAAATTTGATATCCACGATGAATTAGAATTTCAGCGATAGGGCACATGCCGGAACCGCCGATTCCGATAAAGTGGATTTTTTTAACACGTGATAAAATATCATCCATAAAGGCAAGACACCTCTTCCAATCATAACAAGATACGTTTTTATATTATAATACTTTTTCAGGATAAAATAAATAGTTTTCTTTGGAAAGGACCGAAAAACAAAATCTTTTTCGGTATGCGCACAGGAAAGAAAAATACTCCATAATATGGCTTAAAGAGGCTAAGGAGGGATTGCTGTGCCTTTTCGTCATTCATTTGGAATTTTAGGGGGAGACAAACGTCAATTGTTTTTGGCAGAACTGCTGGCGTCAGATGGCTATGAGGTTTTCGTTTATGGATTTCCCCATATTAATTTTGTTCATTCATCCATTCAAAAAGTGGATTTAAAAACCACAATGGATGATTGCCGGGATCTAATTCTGCCGCTTCCAGTAAGTACTGACGGAAAGAATTTGAAGGCAATTTATGCAGATGAGCCGATTCCTTTAGACGATCATTTTGCAAAGGAATGCGGAGGACATCGAGTATATGTGGGGATGAAAGAGCGATTGCTAAGGAGCAGTCCGCTTTGGGAAAACGTAGATGTGCGGGATTATAATGCGCAGGAGGAATTTGCGGTTCGCAACGCGGCCATTACTGCAGAGGGAGCGATTGGAATTGCAATAGGAGAATATCCAGATGTTCTTTATCACAGCAGATGCCTAGTCGTTGGCTTTGGAAGAATCGGGAAACAGCTTTCTTTAAGGCTAAAAGCGATGGGGGCAAATGTTTCTGTTTGCGCAAGAAAAGAAAAAGATTATGCGATGATTGAATCACTTGGGATGGAGCCGATTCTAACAGCAAAAATCGGGGAAAAAGTTTCTTTTGATTTGATTTTTAATACAGTGCCGGTAGTTTTATTTAACCGTATGGTTCTGCAGCAATTTCCAAATACAATTATTTTAATTGATTTATCATCTTCCCCTGGTGGGGTCGATTTGGAAGCGGCAAAGGAGCTGGAAATCAATGTTGTGCAGGCACTTTCGCTGCCGGCAAAGATAGCTCCAAAAGCAGCAGGAAAAGTGATTCAGCAAACGATTTATATGATGATGAGGGAGTGAAAGGATGAAACAGCTTACCTTTGGATTTGCTATGTGTGGATCATTCTGCACGTTTTCAAAAGCCTTTGAGCAAATGGAATCTTTGGTGCAGGACAAATATCAAATTATTCCGATTATGAGCGAAACAGCGAGCAGCACCAATACCAGATTCGGAAATGCAGAAGATTTTAAAGTTCGGGCGGAGATGCTTTGCGGTCACCCGGTTATTGACAGCATTGTAAAAGCGGAACCAATCGGTCCGCGGCATTTGGTGGATCTGATGATCGTTGCGCCCTGTACTGGAAATACGCTGGCGAAGCTTGCGCATGGAATTACGGATACAGCAGTTACAATGGCGGTAAAGTCCTGTTTGCGTATTGGATTACCGGTGCTGATTACGTTAGCAACAAACGATGCTTTGGCAGCTTCTGCCCAAAATATTGGACGCTTGCTCAATACCAAGCATATTTTCTTTACTCCATTCCGGCAAGATGCACCGGAAACAAAAGCGACCTCTGTGGTAGCAGATTTTTCTATGATTTTGCCGGCAGCATTAAAAGCTTTAGAAGGCAAACAACTGCAGCCGCTTCTTTTAGGCAGTAATGATTCATTTTGAGATTGTATCAAAGGCAAATTCATGCTATTATAAAAAGCAAAAGAAAGAAAAATAATGGATTATGCAAAAGACAAAGGAGTGTTTGCTATGCAGCAGTATCGTCCGGATACCGTATGTATCCACGCAGGCTATACGCCGAAAAATGGAGAACCGCGTGTACTTCCGATTGTTCAAAGTACTACTTATCGGTATGAGACAGGAGAACAGATGGGAAAGCTGTTTGACCTGGAGGAAGATGGATTTTTCTACACACGGATTGCAAACCCCACTTTGGATGCAGTGGAAAAGAAGATTGCTGCATTAGAAGGCGGCGTAGGCGCAATGCTGACTTCTTCCGGAATGGCAGCATCTTTTATGGCAACCTTTAATATTTGCCCAACGGGGAGCCATATCGTTTCGAGTAATGCGGTTTATGGCGGTACTTTTAATTTATTTAATAAAACAATGCGCGAGATGGGGATAGAGACTACTTTTGTGCATCCGTCGGCGACAAAAGAAGAATTGGAAGCGGCTTTTCAGGAAAATACCCGTGCGGTTTTCTGCGAGACTCTTTCCAACCCGTCTTTGGTCGTAACAGATCTGGAACTCTTTGCACAGGTTGCTCATGAGCATGGGGTTCCTCTAATTGTCGATAACACATTCCCAACTCCAATTAACTGCCGCCCATTTGAATTTGGGGCGGATATTGTTGTTCATTCTACCACGAAATACATGGATGGTCATGCAGTACAGTTGGGTGGCGTTATTGTAGACAGCGGAAATTTTGACTGGACAAACGGGAAATATCCGGCGTTAACAGAGCCGGATGAATCCTATCATGGAATCACCTATACAAAGCAGTTTGGAAAGGCAGCTTATATTACAAAAGCCAGAGTGCATATGATGCGCGATCTGGGTGCGCAGGCAGCTCCGATGAATGCATTTCTTCTAAACCTTGGTCTAGAGACGCTGGCTCTGCGGATGGAACGCCACTGCTCCAATGCACAGAAGGTCGCAGAATTTTTGGAGAAGCACCCGAAAGTGTCCTGGATTAACTATCCAGGACTTGCAAGCAGCCCATATTATCAGCTTGCACAAAAGTACCTGCCAAATGGAAGCAGCGGTGTGGTGTCATTTGGCGTGAAGGGAGGAAGAGAGGCTGCCAGTAAATTTATGTCTGGCTTAAAGCTCGCTTCCATCGTAACTCATGTAGCGGATCTGCGTACTTGTGTATTGCATCCTGCAAGCACAACGCATCGTCAGATGAGTGATCAGGAGCTTTTAGAAGCCGGTGTAAAACCGGATCTGATCCGCTTTTCCGTCGGAATCGAAAATCCGAATGATATTTTGGAAGATTTGGAACAGGCTTTGAAACAGGTCTGAGTTTGATTTGATAGAATAAAAAACAGCTGCCCGGTAAAGCGTTTACTGCCGGACAGCTGTTTTTTATTTTACGGTAATTAGCTGATACTCTTTTGTGCCAAGCCCCATTTCTTCTCCATGAGCGATCTGTGTTCTCCAGGAACAGTTGGGGAAAAGCGCTGTAAAATAGTCGTCGCCTTGCTTTGCTTTTCCGTCCAATTCGGAACCGGGTAAAATAATTTGCTGATTTACCGCATCGGCACAAGCCTGATCCAATGCAATCGGATCGAAAGAAGCAAACATGCCTACATCCGGTACGACCGGCGTATCATTTTCCTCATGACAGTCACAATAGGGAGAAACGCTCACAACTAGACTGATATGAAACTGTGGACGATTATGCAGAATAGCCCAACTGTATTCGACGATCTTTTTATTGAGAATTTCTTCTACTTCGTCATTAGCAGCGCAGATTGCGTCTTTGGGGCAAACCCCGATACATCTGCCGCAGCCTACACATTTTTCATGATCGATTGCAGCTTTTTTGTTGGTAACCGTGATGGCATGATGCGCACAAACTTTGGTACACCGTCCGCAGCCGATACATTTTTCCGAATCGGTCAGAGGCTTTCCGGCACTGTGCATTTCCATTTTGCCAGCACGGGAACCGCCTCCCATACCAATATTTTTCAGTGTGCCGCCAATTCCAGTTGCCTCGTGAACTTTAAAATGGGTCAGAGAAATGATGATGTCTGCATCCATCAGCGCACGAGCAACTTTTGCTTCTTTTACATATTCGCCGCCTTTTACCGGAACCAGCACTTCATCTGTTCCTTTGAGACCGTCGGCGATCAAAATCTGACAGCCGGTTTGAAGCGGAGAAAACCCGTTGAGATAAGCGGTATCAAGGTGCTCCAATGCATTCTTTCTGCCGCCTACATAAAGCGTATTGGCGTCTGTTAAAAATGGTTTTCCACCTTGACTTTTTACAAAGTCGGCAATCGTTTTTGCGTATTGATGGCGCAGAAAAGCAAGATTCCCAAGCTCTCCAAAATGCATCTTGATTGCGGCAAATTGATCCTCAAAATGAATTTTTCCCATGCCGGCAGCTGTGATCAGCCGAGTAAGCTTCTTTTGTAGGCTGTCACCTGGCTTTACGCGCATATTTGTAAAATAAACATTAGATGAGTTCATGGTGAATTCTTCCTGCCTTTCGTCTTCGATTTTTTGTGGGGGGAAATGGTAGAAGTTAAATGAAAACTGTCACAGATCATTTCCTGCAGATCACATAGTGGAAGCGCAAGATTTGGATATGCGGAGATCCAGTGACGTTTATTCATGTGCCATCCAGCGGTAACGGAGTCTGGATAAACACTGCGCCAAAAATCTGCTTTTGACGGTTCGCATTTTAAATTAATACAAAGCCCCTTTTTCTGCTGGGTAATCAGCCCAAACCACTTTTTATTCTCTTTATGGCGCAGAGCGATAGCATCCCCGTTTTCAAAAGGACAGTCGGCTACAGCACCGGAAAATCCAAGGCATAGTTTACATAACTCATTACTCGTCATAAAGAAAATCTCCCGTCAATATCTGTGGTTATTTTAACATAAAGTATGGCAAAATACCAGCAGCGATTCTTGATCAAGAATTTTCTTGTTTTCTTAGAAAACCGTCCTATAATGGAAGCAGTTAAAGAGGAAAGGAAGTCGTTTGCAGATGTCAGTATTAGGGGCAGTGATCGTTCCGCATCCACCGATTATTCTGCCGGAGATCGGCAAAGGTGAAGAAAAGAAAATCGGTAAAACAATCGAAGCATATCGAAAAGTTGCCCGAATGGTGGCAGGTTGGAATCCGGATACTGTGGTGATTACTTCACCGCATACGGTGTTGTATGCGGATTACTTTCATATTTCTCCCGGAAAAAAAGCAGAGGGGGATTTTCTTTCATTTGGAGCACCGAATGTAAGGATCACAGCGGATTATGATCAGCTGTTTGTAGAAGAACTAATGAAAAGGGCTAGAAAGGCACATCTGCCGGCTGGAACTTTCGGAGAGCAAGAGCCGGAACTTGACCACGCAACAATGATTCCGCTGCGCTTTTTGCAGGAAGCGGGAGTCTCTTGTAAAGTGATTCGAGTTGGCCTTTCTGGATTATCGGCGCTGACTCATTATCGCCTCGGAAAATGTATTTCTGAGACAGCGGAAGTGTTGCAGCGTAAAATTGTATTTGTCGCAAGTGGTGATCTCTCTCATAAGCTTTTGGAGAGCGGTCCTTACGGATTCTCTGAAGATGGCCCACGTTTTGATCAGCAGGTGACAGAGGCAATGAGGACGGGAGACTTTTTAAAATTCCTGGAGTTTTCAGAACCTTTTTGCGAATCGGCGGCAGAATGCGGACTGCGTTCTTTTCAGATTATGGCGGGAGGATTGGATGGATTGTCGGTTTCTCCAGAGTTGCTTTCTTATGAAGGAACTTTTGGAGTAGGTTATGCTGTAGCGAGTTTTGCAGTAACAGGGAAAGATGATTCCCGTCATTTTGATTGCTTTTATGATGAGCAGGAAACCAAAAGGATTATGCAGAAAAGGCAGAAGGAAGATTCTTATGTGCGTTTGGCAAGAAAAAGTTTGGAGACTTTTGTCGAGACAGGAAAAAGTTTGTCTTTGCAGAATCTTTTAACGCAGCTGCCGGAAGGACTGCGGAAAAAGAAAGCCGGTGCATTTGTCTCGATTCATCAGGAAGGAAGACTGCGCGGCTGCATCGGGACCATTGAACCGATTTTTCCTTGTCTGGCAGAGGAAATTATCCACAATGCTGTTTCGGCAGGAACTGCTGATCCAAGATTTTCGCCGGTCAGAAAAGAAGAACTGCCAAGCTTGGAGTACAGTGTGGATGTGCTGGAAAAGCCGGAAAAGATTTTGTCGCCCGAAGAGTTGGATGTGAAAAAATATGGGGTCATTGTTTCTGATGGAGAAAGGAGAGGACTTCTGCTTCCGAACCTAGAGGGAGTGACTTCCGTCAAACAGCAGATAAAGATTGCGCGGGAAAAAGCAGGCATCGGAAAAAACCAGACCTATTCGTTGGAGCGGTTTGAGGTGGTGAGACATTTTTGAAAGAAATTTGTGAAATCTGTTTTCATCATTGTGCCTTAGAGAATGAAGAAATTGGATTTTGTCGGGCACGAAAAAATCAGAATGGGAAGATAATTCCAATTAATTATGGAAAAATCACCTCTATTTCTCTCGACCCAATCGAGAAGAAACCGCTGAGACAATTCTATCCGGGAAAGAAAATCCTTTCGATCGGCAGTTTCGGCTGTAATCTTCGGTGTCCTTTCTGCCAGAATTATGAGATTTCCATGGCACAAGAGACACAGTGCGGACAGATTTTCTGTACGCCGACACAGCTTTTCAAAAAAGCGCAGGAGTTGGTTCCAAAAGGAAATATTGGACTTGCCTATACCTATAATGAGCCTTTAGTCGGCTATGAATTTGTTCGAAACTGCGCTAAAAAGATTCATGAGGGAAATCTCAAAAATGTGCTGGTGACAAACGGAACGATTTGTAAAGAACCGCTGCAGGAACTTTTGCCGCTGATTGATGCCGCCAATGTGGATTTAAAAGCGTTTACACCGCAGTTTTATCAGAAGATCGCCGGAAATTTGGAAGTGGTAAAAGAGACGATCCGAATAATGGCGGATCATTGTCATCTGGAGGTGACAACCCTGGTGATTCCAGGAGAAAACGACAGTATAGAAGAAATGAAAGAGTTGTCTTCTTGGCTTTCGTCTGTGCGGCGTGATATCCCGCTGCATATCACGCGTTTTTTCCCACGTTATCAGTTTAAAAATTATCCGCCGACGCCGGTCGAAACGATTCATCGGCTTTGTGAAACAGCACGAGAGTTTTTAGAGTATGTTTATCCCGGCAATTGCTAAAAAGGGAGCAGCATCGTGATAAAAGGCGATGCTGTTCTTTTTTTAAAATGCAAAGGATTTTATTTTTTTCATTGACTTTTTTCGCAAATGCTGTTATGATACTAATAGAACATATGTTCAAATTGAGGATATTAAGAAGGATAGAGCAATGACGACAATGGAAAAACTGAAAATTCTGACGGATGCGGCAAAGTATGATGTTGCCTGTACTTCGAGTGGGGTTGATCGTTCCGGAAAAAAAGGCGGCCTTGGTTCGACACAGTTCAGCGGAATCTGCCACAGCTTTGCAGCAGATGGCAGATGTATTTCTCTGTTGAAAGTTCTCTATACCAATTCTTGTATTTGTGATTGTAAATATTGCGTCAATCGCCGTTCCAATGATGTGAAAAGGGCTTCTTTTACACCGCGGGAGTTGGCGGAACTTACGATTGGCTTTTATAAAAGAAATTATATTGAGGGATTATTTTTAAGCAGTGGAATTATTAAAAATCCAGATTACACCTGCGAGCAAATGCTGAAAGTGCTGGAATTATTGCGGGAGGAATATCATTTTAGGGGATATATTCATGTAAAAGCGATTCCCGGGGCAGATGACCAACTTTTAAAAAGACTCGGGATGCTTGCGGATAGAATGAGTGTTAATATCGAACTGCCTTCAGAAGAGAGCTTGAACAAGCTTTGTCCCGATAAAAACCGAAAGGCAATTTTTCATCCGATGGGATTGATTTCGAGTGGGATTCAGGTTCATACGAAAGAGTTGGCACAGTATCGCTATGCACCAAAGTTTGTACCGGCAGGGCAGAGCACCCAGATGATTATCGGTGCGACCAAAGATACCGATTATCAAATTTTAAATCTCGCAGAGAGTCTATATCACAAATATCAGCTAAAACGGGTTTTCTTTTCGGCTTATGTACCGGTAGCAGAAAATGCACTTTTGCCGCCTTTACAGACGAAACCGCCTCTTTTAAGAGAACATCGGCTTTATCAGGCGGATTGGCTTTTGCGCTATTATGGATTTGAAGCGCGTGAACTTTTGGATCAAGAGCATCCGCAGTTTAATGCGGTGATTGATCCCAAATGCAATTGGGCTTTGCAGCATATGGACTTTTTCCCTGTAGAGGTGAATTGTGCGGATTATCATACCTTGCTGCGTGTGCCTGGAATTGGACCAAAATCAGCTAAGGCAATTTTGCAGGCGCGCCGTGCTGCTACGCTGGACTTTACCGGCCTAAAAAAGTTGGGAGTGGTATTAAAGAGGGCACAGTATTTTTTAACCTGTGGAGGGCGTATGATCGATGGACTGCGGGTTACTCCCGATATTGTTCTGCGAAATCTGATTAGTCAGCAGGGGATCGAATTGTTGAAGACAGAAGAACCACCTGAGCAGTTAAGCTTTTTTTCGCCCACAGAATCCTTTGAGCAAATTAGGCAGTTAATGCCGATTAGAATCAGAGGGTAGAGAGGACAATCATGCAGGAAACGAACATTATTTATCACTATGATGGAAGCTTTGACGGTTGCATTTGCTGTGTATTTGATGCGTTTTACCGCAGAGAAAATCCAATAAAAATCCTTTCTAAAGAGGAAAGACAGGTTACTTTATTTCCAACGCACGAAGTGCAAACGGACTTTTCTCATGCGAAACGTGTTTTAAATGCACTTTATGAAAAGGTATCTCCCAAGGTAGTTCGGTTTATAGAAGAAGGATTTTTGTCCTGTGAACCGGAAAAAGAAAAATTGATTTTAGAAACGATCCGCAGAGCTTTTCGGGATGGCGCGAATGTTTTAAATAATCTTACAGATGATTCAGTCGGAAAGCTTTACCGCGCTGTTAAATTTTTAAAAAATGAAACTCACCTTTTATGTGGATTTGTGCGCTTCTCAGAACAGAATCATACACTTTGTGCTGTAATTTCTCCTAAAAATCGAGTATTGCCGCTTTTAGCACCACATTTTTGCAGGCGCTATCCCGAAGAACATTTCCTGATTTATGATGAAACACATCGAGAGGCAGTCGTTTATCAGCCTTATGAATCAATTCTGATTCCATTGGAGAATTTTCAGGCTTTTCCGGCTGATGAGGAAGAAAAAAATTTCAGAGCACTTTGGAAGTGCTTTTATGATACCATTGCAATTGAAGGGCGGTTAAATCCAAAGTGCCGAATGAATCATATGCCTAAGAGATATTGGAGCCACTTGACAGAATTACAGGAACAGGGAGAGAATTTTAACGAAGAGCATTCTGAAAAAACACTTTCGCTCAAAAATTAGAAAGATCATATAAAAAGCGCTCCGGAAAATTCCGAAGCGCTTATTTTAAATGCTTTTATTGCATTTCTTCTTGAATTGCTGCCATTAAAGGTGGAATCAATTGCTTTTTGCGGCTCATTAAGCCCGGCAAAACAGCACAGTCTCCTTGAGTCTTTACGTGAAATGCTTTTTCGATAATCGCAGCAGCGTGAGGTCCGGTGAACATCAAATCGGTTGATTCTCCGGGCACGTCGGTAAACATGTAAAAAATCATCGGAATTCCCTGATATGCAGCCGCTTCTGATAAATAAGGACCAACTAGCTTTTTAGCGGCAATTTTTGACTTTTTAGTCATATAGGTTCCTTGACCGACACCGAAACGGACATCTCCACGACTGAAAATCTTGAAGTCTGATAGAAAAACTTCTTCTGCATTTTTTCCGGTTAGATCTGCACCAGCTTCAAACATTTGCTCGGCATATTGAGGAATGTTGATGTTGGCAGTTTTAGCGAGTTCTTCGGCTACTGCTTTGTCAACAGGGGTGCAGGTTGGGCTGCGGAACATCAGAGTATCCGAAAGGATTGCGGAGAGCAGCAGACCGGCAATCTCTTTTGGAATTTCCACATTGTTTTCATGAAACATTTGATAGACAATCGTACAAGTGCATCCCATTGGGACATTGCGGAAATAAACGGGATTCATGGTTTCTACAGCCTTCAGACGATGATGGTCGATGATTTCAAGAATCTCTGCTTGGTCAAGGCCATCTACAGCTTGCGTCTTTTCATTGTGGTCAACCAAAATAATCTGTTTGCGGTGAACATTCAGTAAGTTTCGTCTGCTGATAACACCACAATAAAGGCCATTATCATTTAAAACGGGGAAATAGCGGAACCGAACACTGGCCATTACTTTGTGAGCATCTTCAACTGGTGTGTTCAAATTGAATTTACTGATATTATCTTTTGTCATATAATGACTGATGGGAGCAGCCTGACTGATTAGTTTTGCAACGTCGTAAATAGGATGAGGAGTCGTAATAATTCTGCATCCTTTTTCTGTTGCGCGTGCAATAATGGTTTTTGGAGCGGCGAGACCACCACAGATGATAATACATCCAGCACCGCATTCAATGGCGCAAAGTTGACTTTCGTAACGGTTGGAAAGGATGACCATATCGCCTTCTTCAACATATTCTTCCATGGCGTCTGGTGTAGCGGCTCCAATAAAGATGTTGCCCTTGTCGATCACGGCATCTTCATCACCGAGAATCATTTTACCTTCCAGGGTTTGTACAACATTTCTATAGGGGGTATGCGCTTTGGAAAGGACGGCAGTATCTAATAAATCCATATTGGCAGTTGCAATATCCCGAATGGTAATAATACCAAGAAGTTCTTTTTGGGAATTTGTAATGCAGAGTGTATCAATCTCTACACTGCGCATCAGCATCCATGCAGACTTTAGCGACATGTTTCCATCTACTCCGGGCTGACAGCGAATGTCAATATCTTTTACCTGAGGGCTGACATCAGTGCAAAGCCTAGGGGATTTGACACCAAAATATTTCAAAACAAATTCAGTTTCTCGATTTAAAAGACCAGCGCGGCGTGCTTCAGCGTTGATCCCAAGTTTTTTCTTTAAATAAGCATATGCAATCGCAGAACAGATGGAATCTGTATCAGGATGTTGGTGACCGATCACATTCACCTTACGGCGGACATCGGTATTGGGCATGAAAAGCCCCTCCTTTTATCTTAAATTGTGGGTTTGAGCAAATCTATTTACCGAGCAGACTTGCCACAAATATCACTTTTATTATAACACAATTCTTTAGTGGTGCAATTGCTTCTCTAAAAGGATTTCGTTTTAAATGTTAAAAAAAGAGATAAAATGAAAAGGATGGTTTTATTTTTTAAGTGTAAAAAAGAAAATAAAAGCCATAATTCTGATGATATTTTTATAAAATAACGGAAAATAAAGAATTAATGAAAAAAAGGCCTTGACAGAAGCAATGTGTTTTTGTATAATTAAAAAGCTTCCTATGAAGCAGCGCTGAATTCGGCCCGTTGGTCAAGTGGCTAAGACAGCGGCCTCTCACGCCGTTAACGTGGGTTCGAATCCCGCACGGGTCACCAAATGAATAAATCCCATAGAGAAGCACGATCATTGCCGAAAGACATTCGATCAGTTGGTGCAGATAGCGGCGAGGGTCCACCTGTTCCCATTCCGAACACAGAAGTTAAGCTCGCTTGCGCCGAAGATACTTGGCTGGTAACGGCCCGGGAAAATAGGTAAGTGCCAACATAGATATTCCTCAATAGCTCAGCCGGTAGAGCATGCGACTGTTAATCGCAGGGTCGTTGGTTCGAGTCCAACTTGGGGAGCCAAGGCTGAATCCGGACGTTGCTTTTACGTCCGGATTCTTTTTATTTCTTTGCAGAAACTACATGTTTTCTGCAAAACACGGGCCATTAGCTCAGTTGGTTAGAGCTACCGGCTCATAACCGGTTGGTGCTGGGTTCGAGTCCTAGATGGCCCACCAAACAAAAATCCTCGGAAAGCCAGTATTTATGCGGCTTCCCGGGGATTTTATTTTTGATTTTTGAAATCGTTTTGATATCGAAGAGCATCGAAATATTAGATTAGTAGCTGTATTATACAGCTAAATTTTTGAATAGGAACGTGAAATATATTCACATATAAAAAGTACCACTAACCATCTAGAAGGAGGCAGTCGATAGAGATTCTTTTTAATTGGAAGATACTCAGTACAAAGTCAAAAAGTTCGCTAAATTGTTTTATTCGCAATATGAAAATATTAAAGTGTGACATACGGGAGTTTTTATCGATTTTTTCTAAAAACATCTTGACAAATCTGAAGTGGTCGGTTATAGTAAGGAAAACACAAATAGACAAATGCGATGATTGGGAAAAGTAGCGTGCTTTCCCCGCGAAAGAGAATTGCCGGTTGGTGCGAGGCATGGTGGGGTTCACGTAAAATATCACCCATAAGCATTCATCTGAAGGGCCTTTTGGTCTGCGTAGGAGCGAACGGCTGGCAACCGTTATATTGCCGGGCATTCAAAGATGATGCCTACGAGCGGCTGTCCTAAAGGATGGCAAAAAGAGTGGTACCGCAGAAGCTTTTCAGGGCTTTTGCCTCTTTGGAGGCAAAAGCCCTTTTGGCGTCTGTATGGAAAATTCTGCAGATCATGCGTGGTTGTCTCGATGTGTTCAAATGTTTTGGAGGGGAAAATTATGAATGCTTTAAAAAAACTGAGTGATCTTGCCGGAAAATATATGGCAGTTCTCTCGCTGGCCGTCGCTGTTGTTGCACTGATTTCTCCACATGCCTTTACCTGGGCTGCTCCCCATGTTACGCTCCTGTTGGGAATCGTGATGTTTGGCATGGGCCTGACGTTGAAACTTTCTGACTTTAGAGAGGTCTTTCGCAGACCGAAGGATGTTTTTGCGGGTTTCCTGTTTCAGTTTACAGTTATGCCGCTCCTCGCATTCGCATTGGCAAAAATTTTCCAGTTGCCGGCGGAATTGGCGGTAGGTGTAATCCTGGTTGGCACTTGCCCGGGCGGAACGTCTTCCAACGTTATGACTTATCTGGCAAAGGGTGACGTGGCTCTTTCTGTTAGCATGACGATGGTTTCCACTCTCGCAGCGCCGTTAATGACGCCGTTGCTGACTTGGTGGCTTGCCGGGACATGGGTGTCGGTATCTTTCTGGGGAATGTTTCTTTCCATCTGTCAGGTCGTTTTGCTTCCAATTGCGCTTGGACTAATTGTTCACAAGCTGTTTGGGGATAAAGTTACGGCATTCAGCGATGTGCTGCCGTTGATTTCTGTAACCGCTATTGTGCTGATTATCGGTGCCGTTGTCGGTGGGAATGCAGCAAAGATCATGACAAGCGGCCTTTTGATCTGTGTAGTGGTTGTTCTTCATAATATGTGCGGTTACGGTCTTGGCTTTCTCGGTGCAAAACTGCTTGGGATGGATGAAGCAAAGCGCAACGCCGTTGCGATTGAAGTTGGCATGCAGAATTCCGGTCTGGCTGTTACCCTTGCCACTGCGCACTTTTCACCGGCCGCCGCAATTCCGGGCGCAATCTTTAGTGTTTGGCACAATTTTTCCGGTTCGATCGTCGCAAATTTGATGGCAAATCATATGAGGAAGATTTCCGATTCTGCTAATACGCAGGAAAAATGAATCGCTTTTTTTAAAAACACACTGCTTTTATCACCCCCTTGCGGGGTGATTTTTTTGTGCATTTATGGCATGAAGCATGAAAAGAAAAAATATTGTTTATTATACAAAGCTTCCAATACTGTCTAAAGACAAAGAAAATTCTAGTTATTTGCATTCTGTAGATATGAAATTTAGGCCATTGACAACAAAAAGTCCCCCAGCCGTCCTTGAAAGGATAACTGGGGGATGGTTTTATATATCCATAAATACTTTTGATTGTTGGAATTGTCTGGTACCTGAGAATTGACCTTGTTTTCAAGCATCGAAACTAGACACCCTAAGGAATCGGGGGAGGTACTCTAAGTTTCCGAGAATACTGATTAATCCATTAAATAAGCCAAACGGCTATGTGTGACGTGATTAGCATTGTTATTCCGAAATTGTCACCTGCATAGCAAAGCGGCTAATCGAATAACAGCGCCGACTGCTGCTAAAAGCTACATGCAAACCTTTTTTGCAATGCCCTAAATACTTTGGCAGCTACTGATTTTTTGACCGTGCTTTGATGCTGCATCTAAGCCGGTAACATAGTCGATCAGGTTACAAATGACCAATACCAATATTGGTACGGCAAGTTCGCAGAACCAAGATGCAAAATAATATTAAAATACAAAAAATACAGCTAAAAAGCAGCTCTAATGATAAAGCTTCATGTGAAAAATGTTCACATTATAAAAATAGATACTTATAAACGATGTCAAAGCATTCTTCGATAATATCATTTTTATTGTCTTCTTGGTATTCGTTTTCGTCGGCAATACGATCATAGGTGAAATTTACGATATCGGTAACCATCAAAATCGCAATCCGTGAATTTTTCACTTTTAAGTCGTTAATCATAGGCGAATTTTCAATAGACTTCATAATATGGCTTAATGCTTGCTCAGAAATTAATCCTTTTTGCCGGGAAATTTTAGAATTCTCATAATTGAGGACCCTCAGCTCAGATCTCATTTTTGCCGATTTTCCATAAGTTTGGAGCAAGTCCAAAATAAACTCATGAAGCCAAGCTTTTCTATCTGCTTTATATTGTGCGGTTTTATGGAGCGAATTGCTGATTGTTTGAATGAACCGCTCATTCTGATTTCGATAAACTTCCATTAAAAGTTCATCTTTGTCTTTAAAATAAAAATAAAAACTTCCAACCGATACCTTTGCAGCAGCTGCCAGCTCTTTCATAGATGTTTCAAAATATCCTTTTTGACAAAAGCATGATTCAGCCGCTTCCACTATGGCTTGCCTGGTGTTGGCGCTGCGGGTCTGCTTAAATTTACTGGTAATTCTTTTTTTGTCCATCGTACGATTTCTCCTATCTAAGCTCATTTTACAATGCAGCAGTATGCCTGTCAATTATTTCGAATGATTATTCGAAAAACATTGACACTTTATGTAGATGAGCTATAATATAAATTCGAATAGTAATTCGAATTTATATTAACTGGTCATTTTACAGAGGGGGAAAAACCAGAATGGAATATCATGTGGAAGCGTGGGATATTCTCCAAAATTTGTTTGAAGTAAAACAGATCAACAATCATGTTCTTCATTTTACCGCAGAGTTTTCAGATGAACTCAATTGTACATGGGTAAAGCAGGCCGTTAATCTTTTGGCAGATGCTTTTCCTTTTATTCGCTGTGGTTTTAAAGATACCTATCCACATCGTCCTGTGTGGGTGGATTATGGCTATACGTCGGATCAGATGGTATCTCTTATTGAGACAAAAGACTCTAGTTTTACGGCTCAAAAATTCCTTTGTCAAGAGCTTGATTTGGAAAAAGGCCCCCAGATGAAAATCGGCGTGATAAGAAAAGGAAAGACGGATACTATTTGCGTTTTAATGAACCATATGCTGTGCGATGCTGCCGGTTTTAAAGAGATTCTTTATAAGCTTGCGGCAACTTATACCTGTTTGAAAGATCAAAAACAAGTTCGTATTAGGTCTATGATTGAGGATCGAAGCGTTCGACAAATTCTGAAGGCGCATTCCCTGAGAGACCGAATGAAAATCTATTGTTCCAAAGCTCAGTTAAACCCTCATGGAGATCAAGAATTTCATTTTGAAGGGGACCTTTCCAATCCTTTTATTGAAATCAGAAAAATTCCGCGCCAACAGTTTTTGCTTTTGAAAAGCTATGCCAAAAACCATCACGCCAGCATCAATGACATCATGATGACAGCTCTTTTGCGGGTGCTTTTCCGCTTCTTCGGGGATATCGCCCCATTGCCCTGTGCCATTGATTTAAGAAGATTTCTTCCAGAGCATAAAGCGGGAGGGGTTTGCAATTTAATGTCAAACCTCAGTTGCTATGTTGGTCCGGATTTGGGAGACAGCTTTGAAAGTACGCTTTTCAAAGTTAAAAAAGAAATGGATGCACAAAAAAACAATCTGGGATGTATCAAAAATATTGCCCTCTTAGAAAAACTTTTTACGGTGCTTCCTTATAAAATGGCTTATGATCTTTTAAAAAAATATTTTTCGAATCCTCCAATTGCTTTTACGAATATTGGAATTCTAAATAAAGATCGCCTTGTTTTCGGCAGTTCTAAAATGATGGATGCTTATATGACGGGTTCTATCAAATACATTCCAAACTTTCAAGTTTCACTTACCACATTTGATGATCAAGCAACATTATGCGTGAATCTATATGGAACACAGGACGATCAAAAAATAATCATTGACTTCCTGGACGATTTCATGCGAGAATTACAAAGCATAAATTGAGGGAAACCGCCAAGAAAGATTGCAGCTCAAATTTGGTTTATCTAAGGGGGGGATTTTCATGGATTCTGAGATATTTAACCTGCAAAGAAGAACAGTTGCACACATGACTTCACTTTCATGGAAGAACGTACCGCATGTGTCGTATGTATATGAGCCTGATATCACTGACTTTTATAATGACTTTTTAAAACTTGCCGAGGAACGAAAAGGGCTTGGATATAAAATTACGTTTAATACAATGATGCTGAAAGTGGTTGCCGAGGGGTTATTGGCATCACCAGAATTAAATTCCTATATAGAATATCATTACAAGAAAACCGAAGGCTCAACACATATTCTTGATGAAATCAATATTTCAATACCATGGCTTTTATCTGACGGTAAAATGATTCCCCCAGCGATCCCTAATGTTGGCAAGCTGTCACTCAATGAAATTGCTGAGTATATGTTAAATCTATCAAAAAGAGTAGAAAAAACCAATATGGATGAGATGCTGTATAGAGCTGCATTTGCTGATACAGTGAATGAATTAAAGAAATTTCATTTGACGATCATAAGAAGAATCATTGCGACTCAAATTACCAGACATAGGGTAAAAGGACTGAAGGGTAAGGAAAAAGAAGATTATTATAAGATACCGGAAAAGGAACGTTTAACAGAAAAAGATATCATGTCCGGTACCGTAACGGTGTCGAATATAGGACCGCTATATAAAGAGCAAAAAGGTGCTTTTGCACTGTTGGAAATTGTACCCCCACAGGTTTTTGCGGTTGAAATTGGATCGATTCAGGAACGGCCGGGCGTGTATATACAAAAAGATGGAAACAAAGGAATTGGCATCAGAAAGATACTTCCGATGTGTTTAGTATTTGACCATAGAGCAGTTGATTTTAATTCTATTATTCCATTTCTAAAAAGACTTGACGAAATTTTTGCAAAACCAAGTGTGATTTGTCAGTGGTAAAAAAATAGCTGCTTTTATTTTATAAATGTTATGGTAATTCGTTTTTTCCCTTAAAGCACGATAGGCGATGTTACCGCTTTATTTCAAAAAAATTCAGTTATAAACCACCAGAATTAAAATGATGCACTTCTTGAAGAAGCTTTTAAATCATGGTATAATAATTCTTATCCCTAAATGAAGAAGGGGGAATTAGATGGAACAACAAGAAAAAAATGATGGGCTTAAAAAGGAATTTTTCAGCTGGTTGCGCACGATTGTGCTGACGGTTGTTATTACATTATTATTTTGCCAATTTATAGCAAGACCAAGCAGAGTAGATGGAAGAAGTATGGAAAATACTTTTTATAATAATGATATGGTCATTCTTTGGGAGCTCAATTATAAACCACAGCGTGGAGATGTTATCGTGTGCAACAACAAAAACCCGCTCAATGAGAACCTCATTAAGAGAGTGATTGCACTTCCGGGGGATCAGATTACCGTTCGAAACGGTACAGTTACGGTCAACGGGGAACAGCTTAATGAACCCTATGTCAAAGAAGCGGTATGGAGCGGATATAATGTCCAAATGACCGTTCCTGAAGGTAAGATCTTTTTGATGGGCGATAATCGAAATAATTCAGCTGACAGCCGCATGATCGGACCTTTAGACACTTCAGCAATTATTGGAAAAGCTGTATTTCGGTTTTTCCCGTTTGATCGATTTGGCTCAGTTTCATAATTAAATAGTATCTGTAAAGATAGGGAAAGGCCCAGGTGGAATTCACCTGGGCCTTTCCTTTATCAGGAGGAGATTGATTCAAAAGATTTTCTCTTATAATTATGTTTAGTCGCCCTGCAGAGCGTCATATCCGGTTTCGCCGGTACGAACCTTTACGACATTTTCAACGTTGTAAACGAAGATCTTGCCGTCACCGATGTGGCCTGTATAGAGTGTCTTTTTGGCAGTTTCGATCACCGTGTCTACCGGAACGGCGGAGACGATGATATCAAGCTGTACCTTTGGATGGAGAGCGACATCCTCAATTCTTACACCGCGGTAAAATTCTGCATGGCCTTTTTGTGTACCGCATCCCATAACTTTTGTGAAGGTCATGCCCATCACGCCAAGACAGTTCATGGCATTTTTCATGTCTTCTACTTTTTCTTCATTAAAAATGATTGTGACTTTTGTCATTTTAGCTCCCGGTCTGCTGGAAATTTTGGGAGCAGGCATGTGCACTACAGAGAAGGCATGTTCGACAGAAGAGTTAAACGCGGTATCAACAGAAAAGTCACCATTGCTGATTCCATCCAGAACGGTTGGAGCAATCGGCATAAAGTCTGCATAGGAAGAAGCAATGCCGTGCTCGGTGATATCGAGACCACGGAGCTCTTCTTCTTTACTGCAGCGCAGTCCAATGGTATGGTTGAGAATTTGGAACACAATGGTAATCATGATAGAAACAAAAATTGCTACAGAAATTACGCCGAGGAGCTGGATGCCAAGAAATTCTGCGCCGCCGCCATAGAGCAGTCCTTTTTTCGTTGCGAAAAGGCCAGTGAGGATAGTACCGCTTGCACCGCACAGACAATGGACGCCAACTGCGCCGACCGGATCATCAATCTTTAGATTTTTGTCAATAAATTCAATGCCAAAAACCACGACAAATCCGGCAATCAGACCGATCATAGCAGCGCCAAAAGGATCGACTAAATCACAGCCTGCGGTGATTGCAACTAAACCGGCTAGGCAGCCGTTCAGTGTCATCGAAATATCAGGTTTTTTATAACGAACCCAGGTAATGATCATGACAGTGCAGGTAGCCACAGCGGCAGCCAAATTTGTTGTCATGAAGATATGACCAGCAGAAACTGCCGGGTCAGCAGAAAGTATATTGCCGTCAGCACTGAGCATTCCTACTGTGGAAGCACCGTTAAATCCGAACCAGCAGAACCAAAGAATAAAGCAGCCAAGAGCGCCAAGGGTCAGACTGTGACCAAGAATTGCTTTTGGTTTTCCATCTTTGTCGTATTTGCCGATACGGGGTCCGAGAATTTTTGCGCCGATCAGAGCACAGATGCCACCGACCATGTGAACAGCAGTGGAACCGGCAAAATCATGAAATCCGAGCTGGGCCAGCCAGCCGCCGCCCCAAATCCAGTGCCCTGAAATGGGATAGATGAAAGCACTGATACAGGCAGAGTAAATGCAGTACGAAATAAATTTTGTTCGTTCTGCCATAGCACCGGAAACGATTGTTGCAGAAGTAGCACAAAATACGGTCTGAAAGATTACATAAGACCATTTGTCCACTCCAGCGGGTAGAGAATAGGAATTTGATGCGATCATGGGATCAAACCATCCCAGAATTGGATTGACATCTCCGCTGGCGGCAATTCCGCCAAACATAACGCCAAAACCTAAGAGCCAATAAATGGGGGTGCCGATACAAAAATCCATCATGTTTTTCATAATGATGTTGCCGGCGTTTTTTGCGCGGGTAAAGCCGGTTTCAACCATTGCAAACCCAGCCTGCATAAAGAAGACCAGTGCTGCTCCGACAAGTACCCAGGTGGTGTTTACAGCAGAAAAAATTGCAGTTGTATTACCATCCATAAAATTTTACCTCCTCTATTTAAGTGTGCGAAAGGGGAATATAAAAAGGAGGTGCGCCTGACCGAATCCGCAATTTCGATCAGACACACCCCTTTGTGCGCATTAAGTTTTAATGGATTATTAGTCCGGGTAGAACAGCAGATCGCTGTAAGTCGGGAACGGCCAGTATTTTTTCGAAGTGAGGGTTTCTAATTTGTCAACACTCTCACGTAAAGATGTCATAGCAGGCAGAACCTCTTTGCAGTAAGCGTCAGAAGTTGCTTTATTTGTTTTTTTAGAGCTTGCCTTTTCAACGGCGTTGCCCAAAGCGGACAATTCTTCATAAGTTTTGTCAGTCAAATCGGACAACTTTTCCAACAGAGAGCTTTCCATGGTGCATTTAAGCGCGCTGTTAACCGCTTTTTTGTGCATAGCGGAAAGGCTGATGCTGTCTGCATAGGCGGAAACAGCAGGAA
Organism: Caproicibacterium sp. BJN0003; assembly: GCF_026314295.1. NCBI lineage: Bacteria > Bacillati > Bacillota > Clostridia > Eubacteriales > Oscillospiraceae > Caproicibacterium > Caproicibacterium sp. BJN0003. The sequence goes on along the minus strand of NZ_CP111108.1, from coordinate 1,460,141 downwards.
GGATCTGTTTAGAAGTCATATCCATCATTGTTAGAGCTTCAATATTGAGCGTTTTGCTATAGTTTTCGACCAGAATTTCATAACGAGAATGAATTTCTGTTTCAGTTAAGACTTTATGTTTTGTAAAGAGCTTGATGTTTTTATCGGCAACAAAATACGGAAGCGCATCCATTGTTGTAGGCAGATTCAGCAGGCCACGTTTTTTGGCTTCTTCCAGCCAAGCATCGTTATAACCGTCTCCGTTAAAGATAATGCGTTTATGCTCTTTAATGACGGTTTTAATCAGTTTGTGCAAGGATTTTTTGAAGTCAGAGGCTTTTTCCAAAACATCTGCAAATTCTTCCAGCTCTTCAGCAACTGCGGTGTTCAGAACAACGTTTGGACCAGAGACAGATAGGGAAGAACCAAGCATACGGAATTCAAATTTATTGCCGGTGAAAGCAAAGGGAGAAGTACGGTTCCGGTCGGTAGAGTCTTTGGGGAAATGCGGAAGAACGGTAACGCCGACTTCCATGCTTTCTTTATTTTTAGGATTGTACGGTTTGCCGGATTCAATACTTTCCAGAATTTCTGTCAGTTCATCGCCCAGGAACATGGACACAACAGCCGGTGGTGCTTCGTTTGCTCCTAAACGGTGATCATTCCCAGGAGTTGCAACGGAGATTCTCAGAAGATCCTGATATTCGTCTACCGCTTTGATGACTGCGGCAAGGAAGAGCAAAAACTGTGCATTTTCCATAGGAGAGTCGCCGGGCTCCAAAAGGTTGACACCGGTATTGGTGGACATAGACCAGTTATTGTGTTTACCGGAACCGTTCACGCCATCGAATGGCTTTTCATGAAGCAGGCAATAAAGATTATGCTTTTCTGCAACTTTTTTCATGATTTCCATTGTCAGCTGATTGTGATCCGTTGCTGTATTGGTATCTGTGAAAATAGGAGCCATCTCGTGCTGTGAAGGGGCTACTTCATTATGTTCCGTTTTCGCGAGAATGCCGAGTTTCCACAGCTCTTCGTTTAAATCGTTCATAAAATCAGCGACTCGAGGTTTGATTGCGCCGAAATAGTGATCTTCCATCTCCTGGCCACGGGGAGGCATTGCACCAAAAAGGGTACGTCCGGTTAAGACCATATCTTCCCGCTGGTTATACATGTCACGATCGACCAGAAAATACTCCTGCTCGGGGCCGACAGTCGTTTTAGTGCTTGTGACATCTTCGTTTCCAAAGAGCTTCAAAATACGCATTGCTTGTTTGTTGAGAGCTTCGGTGGAACGCAGCAGAGGGGTTTTCTTATCCAGTGCTTCTCCTGTATAGCTGCAGAAAATGGTAGGAATGCAGAGGGTATTGCCTTTGATAAAGGCACAGCTGGTAGGATCCCATGCAGTGTAGCCGCGAGCTTCAAAAGTTGCGCGCAGACCGCCGGAAGGGAAGGAACTTGCATCCGGCTCGCCACGGACCAACTCTTTTCCGGAGAATTCCATGACGACTTTTCCGTTTGCCTCTGGGCTGATAAAGCTATCGTGCTTTTCGGCAGTGATGCCGGTCATCGGCTGGAACCAATGGGTAAAATGGGTACAACCGTTTTCTACCGCCCAGTCTTTCATTGCATTGGCAACCGGGTCAGCAATGGAGATATCCAATGGCTTGCCGTCTTCAATCGTTTTCCGCAGTGCCTTATAAGTGGTATGGGGCAAACGTGCTTTCATAATGGTATCGTTGAACACCAATTTTCCAAATAATTCGGGAATACATTTTGTTGACATCGTTCTTACCTCCTGATTTTAATCATAAGAAACGGTTTGACAAATTAAAAGGATAGCAAGATAAAACTTATGATCTTGCACTTAAACAGCGGAGATAAACATAAAAAAAGGCGCTGCGGGAAAAACCCGCAGCGCCTTTGCTGTTATGCTTTGAATTATAAACCAGGGGGGCTCAGATGTCAATGCTTTTTTGCGAAAATCTAAAAATAAGTGAAATCAATGAAATATATTTGCTTAATAAATTCAAGTTTGTGTGCTTTGACACATCAAATATAAACATTTTAACTTTTTAATGCAAGTTTAAAATATAAAAATTCAAATTTTCTAAAAAAGGCCTTGACCTTTTAAAACGAAGCGCTCTATAATAGCAACTACAACAAACAAGGCGTTTTGCATAAAAACTTTATTTTAGAACGTCATTTCAAAATTTTCTTATTCAAGAGAAAAAATAAAGACCGTTTGCTTTTGAAAACTTAAAATTGTAACGGTCGAGGAGGAAACAACATGGAAAAAGAAGGTCAGGTGCGGATCCCGGCCGGTTGTGCGATTTCTGGAATCTTTTGTAAAGATGGGCGTAGAATCAGCGGAGGAAAGATGATTGATTCGATTGCTTTAATGCATGACCGGAGCAATGGATTAGGCGGTGGATTTGCAGGATATGGAATTTATCCGGAAAATAAGGATAGTTACGCATTCCACGTGTTTTACGACAGCCAAAAGGCCAAAGAAGAATGTGAGCACTTTTTAGACCATCACTTTGATTTGGTGAATTTGTCAAAGATTCCGATTCGACGTCATCCAAGAATTACGAATGAGCCGCTGATCTGGCGATATTTTGTAAATCCTCTGCCAACTCGTTTAAGGGAAAGCCAGTTGGATGAACGCGAATATGTAATGCGTTGTGTCATGAGGATTAATACCCAGATCCCCGGAGAATATGTTTTTTCTTCCGGAAAAAATATGGGCGTTTTCAAAGCGGTTGGATATCCGGAAGACGTAGGCGAGTTTTATCGCTTGGATGAATATTCCGGATATTGCTGGACGGCACACGGACGTTATCCGACCAATACGCCTGGCTGGTGGGGAGGAGCGCATCCGTTTGCACTGCTCGACTACAGTATTGTTCATAATGGGGAAATTTCTTCCTACGATGCGAATCGACGCTATATTGAAATGTATGGCTATAAATGTAATCTTCTCACTGATACGGAGGTCATCACCTATATCATTGATTACCTTAACCGCAGACAGGGACTTACAATGCAGGAAGTTGCCAGTGTGATTGCAGCACCGTTTTGGGGAACAATCGAACATCGGCCGGAGCCTGAGAGAAGTCAGCTCGCTTATTTGCGAAATACCTTTGCAAGCCTTTTGATTACAGGACCCTTTTCAATTCTTGTAGGCTTTTCCGGCGGATTGATGGCGCTCAATGATCGGTTAAAGCTGCGGTCGCTTGTAGCAGCAGAAAAAGATGAGACCGTCTATATTGCCAGCGAGGAAAGTGCAATCCGCAAGATTCAACCGAACCTTGATCGGATTTGGGCACCCCGCGGTGGTGAACCACTGATTTTCCATTTGAATGAGGGGGTAGAGTGCTGATGAATATCAATTATGAGCTTCCAGCTTATGAAATTGTGCGAAATGAAGCGCGCTGTATTGGATGTCGTCTTTGCGAGGAGCAGTGTGCGAATGAAGTGCATTCTTTTGATCAAGAGCATCATTTGATGATGAGTGATGAAATGAAATGTGTTAACTGCCAGAGATGTGTGGCAGTTTGTCCGACCAGAGCCCTAAAAATTATTAAAAACGATGCGGCATTTAAAGAGAATCATAACTGGTCTCAGAGAGCGATGACAGAAATCTATCGTCAGGCCGAAAGTGGCGGTATGTTGCTTTCCGGAATGGGGACTCCAAATGATTATCCGAATTATTGGGATAAGCTGCTTATCAATGCTTCTCAGGTAACGAATCCTTCGATTGATCCGCTCAGAGAGCCGATGGAAACGCGGACCTATTTGGGTAAAAAAGCATCGAAAATTGTTCGCAATAAAAATGGCTCTATCTGCACGGAGACCACCCCGCAGCTAAAATTAAATATGCCGATTCTTTTTGGTGCCATGAGTTATGGTGCGATCAGTTACAATGCACATGAGGCGCTGGCGAAGGCTGCGCAGGAGCTCGGAACCTTCTATAATACAGGAGAAGGAGGACTTCATGAGGATCTTTATCAGTATGGTGCCAATACAATTGTTCAGGTGGCATCTGCACGGTTTGGAGTTCACCCGGATTATTTGAAAGCCGGCGCAGCAATTGAAATTAAGATGGGGCAGGGCGCAAAACCTGGAATCGGCGGACATTTGACCGGCAGTAAAATTGTAGAAGATGTCTCCCGTACTAGGATGATTCCAATGGGGACCGATGCGATTTCTCCCGCTCCGCATCACGATATTTATTCGATTGAGGATTTGCGGCAGCTAGTTTACTCTTTAAAAGAAGCGACCGAATATAAAAAGCCGATCATTGTAAAGATTGCGGCAGTACATAATGTTGCGGCAATCGCCAGCGGAATTGCAAGAAGTGGAGCGGATATTATTGCAATCGATGGTTTTCGTGCCGGGACCGGTGCGGCGCCTACCAGAATTCGTGATAACGTGGGGATTCCAATTGAACTTGCGCTTGCGGCGGTCGATCGTCGCCTAAGGGAGGAAGGAATCCGCGGCAACATTTCTCTAATCGTTTCCGGGTCTATTCACAGCTCTGCAGATGTTGTGAAAGCCATTGCTCTTGGAGCGGATGCTGTTTATATTGCAACAGCGGCACTTTTGGCGATGGGCTGCCACCTCTGCCGTACTTGCCAGATCGGCAAATGTAATTGGGGGATTGCGACCCAGCGGCCGGATTTGGTAAAGCGTCTGGACCCGGATGAAGCCAGCAGACGGCTTGTAAATCTTGTAAACGGTTGGAATCATGAGCTGATGGAAATGATGGGCGGCATGGGCATTAATTCTGTAGAAGCGCTTCGCGGCAATCGATTGATGCTTCGAGGAATCGGTCTTAATGAAAAGGAACTGGAAATCTTAGGCGTTAAGCATGCCGGTGAATAAGGAGGAGAAAAGCATTGATGAAGTTAGAAGCAAAACAAATGCATTTTCGGACACTGAATGAATTGATTCGTTCTGCGGCGGATCCCGATGTAGAGGTTAATCATTGTTTGGGGCAGCGTTATGTTGGAGCGGGGCTTTCTGCAAAGCATGTGGTGCTCCATGGAACTCCCGGAAATGCACTGGCCGCTTATTTAAATGGTGCGACGATCGTGGTAGACGGCAATGCGCAGGATGCTACCGGAGATACGATGAATGATGGCGAAGTTGTGATTCATGGCAGCGCCGGAGATGCTACCGGTTATGCTATGCGCGGCGGAAAGATTTTTGTGGAAAGCAGTATCGGTTACCGTGCCGGCATTCATATGAAAGCATATCAGGATAAAATTCCAAAGCTGGTGGTCGGTGGCTGTGCAGGGAGCTTTCTTGGAGAATATCAGGCCGGCGGTGTGATTGTGGTCCTTGGAATCCATAATCCGTACCATTATCCATTAGTTGGCAGGTTTTGCGGGACCGGCATGCATGGAGGAAAAATGTTTCTCCGTATGGATGAACTTCCCTTTGACCTGCCCCCGCAGGTGTGCAGCAAAAAGGCTAATGAGCAGGATCTAAAAGAAGTAAAACCCCTTTTGGAGGAGTATTGTAACTTATTTAAGGCGGATCTCAAAGGAATTTTGGATGCCAATTTCTATGTTTTGACGCCAAATACCGCAAACCCTTATAAAGCGCTTTATACACAAAATAATTAATTACAACGGGTTCAATCAATAGATAAATCATAAAACCCCTTTAGTGGTTGATGTTAAGTTAGCAGTTTCGTTAACTAAACAGCAGCTCTAAAGGGGCTTTTGCTTTTTAGAGAGAAATTTTAAGAACGTAATTTACAGTCTCTGTAAAAGTAATCTTCAATTGTATTTTTCTTGATATCTAAACTATTTAAATCTTTATTTTGTGACCGTTTTGTGACCAAACAGAATTATACTAAATCTCAAAATTAGTAGTAAAATACTGTATTTTAAATATTTGGAGAATTAAAACAAGTTTTGCTATAATTTGGGAGATTGTACAAACAATATTACAAAAAATTAAATTTGTAGAATCCTTTTTAAATATCTTTCATATTCTGACAAAGATGGGAGTAGGAGGTACATATTCAATGAAAAAAGGCAGAAATTTATGGAACCGTATCGTAAGTCTTGCGCTGACGGTGGGCATGATCGCTACGATGGCACCGATGACCGCTTTTGCACAGGATACTGCACAATCGGCATCCTCGTCTGCAACTTCTTCAGAAAAGCAAAAGACCCAACATATTATACGGTGGAGTTTTATGCAGATGAAGCTGAGAGTCAGTTGATTTCCTCTCAGCAGATTGAAAAAGGAGGAACTGCACTAGAGCCGCGGGTATCTGGAAAAGATGGCTATTGCTTTACCGGTTGGGATCAATCTTTTTCCAATATCACTGAAAATTTGAAAATTCATGCACAATATCGTGTACTCGCTAAATATAAAGTTACCATTAATTATGTTTTTGGCGATGGTACAATGGCCTCTCCCTCTTATGTGGCGGAAGTTGAACAGGGAAAGGATTTTACTGCAAATGTAAAATCTCCTGCTATTACCGGATTTACGCCGGACAGAGCTGCTGTTAGTTTGAATGTGAGCAGCATTGCAGCAAATGTAACAGAAAAAGTCACCTATACGTCAGGGATGCAGACTTATACTGTAAAGCATCTGTTTCAGAATGAAGAAGGAACAGATTATATTGTGAATGACAGCTTGACGCAAACGCTTTCGGGAGAGGCTGGCAATCAGACTGATGCGAAAGCGAAAACAGTCGAAGGATTTACCCCTCAGTCTGTAACGCAGACTTCGATTGCTCCGGACGGAAGTACAATTGTTGAAATTTTCTATGATCGTAATCAATATACTTTAAGCTATGATACGGATGGCGGCAGTTATATTGATCCGGTTATTTACCGTTACGGACAGGCGATTGCTCAACCTCAAAATCCTACAAAGACCGGTTATGAGTTCGATGGATGGAATGAATCCTATTCGACGATGCCGGCGCAGGATATTACCTTGACCAGTAAATGGAAAGCTACCGAAGTTAAGTATACGGTAGTTTATTGGAAAGAAAATGCCGATGACGACGGATATTCTTATGACAGTAAGGTAGAACGCAGCGGCTTAACAGGAACGGATGCGGATTATGATGCTCTTAATGAACCTGGGTTCGAATTAAATCAGGAAAAAACAGATGAGAGCGCAGTGACTGTTTCAGGCGAAGGAACGACGATCCGGAATGTTTATTATCAGCGCAAGACCTATACACTCACTTTTGAAATTTATAAGAACAGTTGGTGGAGTGGTAGCTGGCAGGCTGTTTATACCCATACCGATATCAAATATCAGCAGTCCCTTCAAAAATGGTGGGATGAAGCGAGTGCCCAAAATAGTGATTATCTTTGGTATACTTCCAAACATGGAGATACTTTTTATACAGCAGCCCCCACAATGCCGGAAGGCGGTTTGACGGTATATGGGCAAAAATCGGATGGCTCGAGCACTATTTATTATTATGAGTATGGAACGGATCATCAAATTCATGATCCTTTTGAAGTGAAAAGAGATAGCGATTGGAATTTTACAAATGAAGACTTTATTGATCTTCCGGGCTTTACTTATAACTCTAATCGTTATGGGGATTCGGATGACTACTATATTTACTACACGCGCAATTCTTATGACCTTGAGTTTATTACCAATGGAGGGCCAGCGGTCGGTGATGTAACCAGTATCCCATATGAGCAGGATATCTCCAATCAGGCACCTCAAAATTACCAGGTTGGAATAACCACGAAAACAGAAAATGGGAGGACTCTGTACTTTGCAGGCTGGTATGACAATGAAGCCTTAGCCGGAGATGCTTATACATTTGAAGGAAAAACCATGCCGGCAAAAGATTTGCTTTTATATGCAAAATGGGTGCCTAAACAAGTAACGGTTACTTTTGACACCCTGGGCGGAACCCAAATTGATTCTCAAACTTTTACAGCCGGCGGAACAGCCCAAAAACCGGAAGATCCAATTCGCGGAACGGATACGTTTAAAGGCTGGACCAGAAATGGAGTACCTTTTAGCTTTTCAACTCAGATTATAGAAGATACAACGCTTCGGGCAAATTACAGCACCAATACGACTGATACCTATACTATTAAATATGTAGATGCAGACGACCCTACAAAAGAGATCGCTCCTTCCGATACCGGCAGCGGTCAGCCGAACAGCACGGTTACGGTTTCTGCAAAAGCAATTGATGGATATCAGCCTGTCGTTACGAGTACCAGCGTGGTTTTGAATCGTGATCAGATTGAAATTAAACTAGCCTATAAAAAGCTGGATAACTGGAGCTATACGATTCATTATAAGGATACTTCGGGGACTCAGATCGCAGCAGATACCACCGGTACTTCTAGTGCTGCTTCTATGGTCGTTTTTTATCAGGCAATTGGGGGGTATCAGGTTCAGGATACTTCTGCAGTCCTTACAAAAGAAAATCATGAATATACGTTTGTCTATGACAAAATGGAACTCTATTCCGTTTACTATCAGATGGAAAATCTGGACGGCAGCTATACAACGTTTAAAACGCTGATTGGAAACCAGCTTCAATCTGCCCCAGAAAAGATTCCAACAGTTGCATATGACGAAAAAGAGTATACTCCAAATGCCAACAATCCGCAGACTATTTCAGGAGGAGTACAGTACGTAAAATTCGATCTTAGAAGCTATACCATTACTTATCACTATAATAGCGTTGACGGTGAAATTTATAAGACCGACAGTTATAAGGTCGGGCAGTCTGTTACAGCGGAGCCGATGCCGGCAGAAGAAGGATATCATTTCAGCGGTTGGTTTGGAATGGTTGTTACGATGCCCTCTAATAATGTCGATGTCTACTGCAGTAGAGCAATTGACCAGTATACCGTGAATTTTGCAGTAAAATCGGGAAGCGAAACTTATGGAAGCCTTGATAAGTCAAGTGCAACCGTTGATTATCAGAATTCACTTAAATCTGATGATATTCCGACTACGCTGCCCAACAATGAATGTTATTTTGTAGAATGGCAGAATCAGAACGGTCAAAAGGTGACCGTCGATGAAATGACGAGCGCAAAAGTAACCGGCAATACTACTTATTATGCAGTGTTTTCCCATAATGGAAATATGAATGCCGGAGTAAGTGCTCCTAATGTAGTAAAAACTTATGATGGTCACGCTTATGGAATCGCAGTGGCGCTTTCCGGAGATGCTGAGGGCGCCGATGTTCGGTATATGGACGAAAACGGGAACTACACACTCACGCAGAGCCCCTCTTTTACTCACGTAAAAAGAAATTCCGCAGAGGGTGTGGAATCTTATGCGGTCAGTTATCAGGTGACTAAAGACCATTACACAGCTTATTATGGCTCTGCAACTGTAACCATCAATCCGGCTGTTTTGACTGCAGCTTACCATGGAAAAACGATCAACTATGCTGATCTCGAAAGTTATGATCCGCAGACGGATGTTGTGGTTTCTGGATTCGTTAATCATGAAACGGCTTCTACAGCATTGGAATACACTGCACCGACCGTTATAAAACCAACAGTGTCTGGATCACATACATTGATGCCTTCTGGTGGAAAAGCAAATGATTATAATTTCCAGTATGAAAGCGGAACCCTTACGGTCGATCAGGCACAGCGCAACCTAACAGTTACCGGAGGAACCTTCACGTATGACGGAAATGAGCATGGTGTCACTTATGAAATCACACCTGTTTCCGGAGCTACTGATGAGATTTTCTATAGTACGGACGGAACAACATGGCAGTCTGATCCAATTGTGCAGAAAGACGTTGGTTCTGTAACCGTTTATGTGGAAGCTAAGAGCAGTGATCCAAATTACGCACCTGTGATTGGCAGTGCGGCTGTGACGATTAATCCAAAGCCTTTGACAGGAACCTTTACGGCAAGAAAGACTTATGACGGAACCGCAGAAGCAAAAGACTTTTTGAGCAAGATGATCGTGACCGGAGCGGTTAGTGGAGATGAGATTCAGTATAACACCGACCATGTTACAGCAGTATTCGATAATCAGAATGCTGGTTCCAATAAAGCTTTGACCATCGAAGGAGTGGAGCTGAGCGGAGATAGCGCCAAAAATTATACACTTTCTGTAAGTGGAACTGGTGTGATTGATCCAAAGGAGCTTTCGGTCAGCGCCTACGCAGAAGATAAAGTTTATGACGGAAGTACCAATGCCAAAGGGACTTTTGGAAGTCTTCAAGGGATCATCGGAAATGATCAGGTTACGGTAAGCGGTGGGAATTTCCAATTTGAGGATAAGAATGTTGGAACAGATAAAACTGTTGCCGTGAACGGGATTACACTTTCCGGAAACGATTGCGGCAATTATTTTATTAAAGGCACAGCGTCTGCTACGGCAAATATTACTGCAAAAGAACTGGCTTTAATAGTTTCTGCCGACAATAAATCTTATGATGGTACAACGCATGCAACTGGGGCTGTCACAGTTTTGGATAGAATTATAGGAGAAGACGATGCTGCATTTAATTTTTCAAAACTCAGTTTCCAATTTGATACGGCTGATGTTGGAACCGATAAAGAAGTTACAATTTCAGGAATTACTCTTGATGGAAAAGATGCTGGAAATTATGTAATGCCTGAAGTGCTTTCAACAAAAGCAAATATTACTCCTCTCTTGGTAACGGCCAATATCAAAGTAAGTGATAAGGAATATGACGGAAATACGAATGCAGCGATTGAGTCCAGTGAATTTAGTGCTTCTGATCGAGTAAAGCAGCTACTTAATGAAGCGGGAGTTACCATTAATACAGAGAATGCAGAAGCGAATTTCTCTGATAAAAATGTCGGAGAAGGAAAGATGGTTGCGGTAACAGGAATTGCTCTTGCCAATAATGCAAAAGGGGATTTTGCACTGATTTCTGCAGAGGATACCACAACCGCAAATATCACTGCGAAACCGGTAACTATTGCAATTACAGCTGCTGATAAACCATACGATGGAAATCAAACGGCGACTCTTACCGGAGCTTCGTGCGATGGTTTGATCCAAAATGATCAGGTAGAAGTCAGCTGGGAGAAAGCAACGGCCACTTTTGACGATGAGCAGGTGGGAACAAACAAAACGGTGACCGCCCATGGAGTTGGATTAATAGGCAGTGATGCTAAAAATTATCAGCCAACTGTTGAAACAACAGAAGCCAGCATTACAAAACGTGCTTTAAAACTTGGAACGGATGTCGTTTTGTCCGCGAAAGATAAGATTTATGACAGCACGGTAAATGCTGACGGAGTCATAGCTTTTAATACAATGAACCTTCTTGATTCCGATAAGGCCGGTGGAATGGCTGACATCTCAAAAATTTCGGTGACAGCAGATTTCGCTTTTGCGGATAAAAACCAGGGCACAGATAAAACAGTCAATGTTACCAATATCAAGCTGGGTGGTTCTTCGGCAGGCAATTATGAACTTCTGGACGAAAATGGAAATCCACTGAATAAAGCATCGATTACAGCGACAATTAATCCGCGTCCGGTCACCATAACGGTGAATGTGGATTCAAAACCATATGATGGCACCACTGATGCAGATGGCAAAATCGTAAGCGTCGACGGAATCCTTGATAATGAAGTAACAGCGTCACTTGATTCTCTTACTTTTGTGGATCCGAATGCCGGCACCGATAAAGATGCAAATGCAGTGATTACCCTTAAAAAGAATGAGCTTGGAAATTATATTTTAAATCCAGTTGCTGCAAAAGGAATCATTACAAAACTGGAAGTCACATTGACGTTGACTCCAATTGATCGTCCCTATGATGGTACTAATGTAGTGGAAGTCACTGCCTCTCATAATCTGGATGAGGTTAAAATCGGAAATGATGATGTAGCGTTAAGCAATGTACCGATTACAGGGAACGTTGCAGCAGATGCGTCTGAAACTGCAAAAGAAGTTTCGTTTGCATCCAATCCGACTTTGACGGGAGCGCAAAGCGAAAACTATACGCTGACGGTGATAAAAAATCCCGTTGTAATCAGCAAACGTTCGGCTACGATTGTTGGAGAGACGGAGAGCAAAGTTTATTCTGGAAGTGAACAGTCCATTACGACTGCAAAAATTTCTGATGAAACACCGCTTGTTTCCGGTCAGACCCTGAGCGGGTATTCCTATTCTGCAAAGGGAACAGATAAGGGTGTTTATAAGGGAACATTCCAGAATGAAAACACCAAAATTACAGAAAACGGGACAGATGTAACCGAAAATTATTCGATCGAATATGTTCCTGGAACCCTTTCAATCGAAGCAAAATTGCTTACTGCTGCAGATATCAGTTTGCAGGCAGAAAATAAGATTTATGATGGCAGTGATGAGGAACCGAAGTATACATTAACCGTTAAGACGGTTGATGGGGAAAAAGTTCAGGTCGAAGCCCAAAGTGTGAAGTTTTCTGACAAAGACGTTTCTTATGATGGCGGTAATGTTGTAGATAAAGATGTAACAGCAGCAGGGCTAAAATTGATAGGGGATGCTTCTTCTAATTATCAGCTGTCAATTGATAACATTACAGCAAAAGCAAAGATCACTCCAGCTAAGGCTGCAGTAAGTGCAGATTCCAAAACAAAGACTTACGGAGATTCCGATCCGGAATTAACAGCGACTGTCACCGGAACGATTCCTGGTGAGACACTGGAATATTCTCTCAGCCGTGATCCGGGAGAAGACGCGCAGACTTATGGAATTCATGTAGCCCTTACCGGCAGTTCTGCAGTCCCCGGAAACTATCAAATCAGTACACAGGACAGCACTTTAACAATTTATCCTTATCAGATCACTGAAGAAAATTTTAAGTTCAAAGCTTCGGATAAAGTTTATGATGGAAACAGAACAGCTCCCCAATATACAATTACGGTAAAAGACCTGCCAAATCAGGATCAGCTGACTGCGGCTGCTGGAGATGTTTTGTTTAACAGTGCAAATGTTGATGCTGCGAAAGAGGTAGAAGCGACTCACCTTAACCTCAGTGGAGCTGCAGCGAAAAATTATCAGTTGCCGGAAACGCTTACCTTGAAGGCACCTGCAAAGATCACTCCTACAAAAATTACAATCATTGGCCATTCGAATAGCTTCGTTTATAATGGAACAGAGCAAACAGTCAGTGGTGCAGATGTTACAGGAATTTTGGAAGGATACAGATTCACCGTTAATCCGGATACACTTTCTGTGAAACGCACAGATGTGGGAACAACCCAGATGGGGCTCACAGACAGTATGACATATGATATCTACAATGTTGCTTCTAACAGCACCAATGAAAAAGAAAATGACCCAATCACAGGGGCGGTAATGACCAGTTATTATCGCAATAACTATCGGCTTTCAGTAACGGATGGAGCAATTACTATTACTGCGGCTCCGGTAATTCCGCCGGTAGTCCCGCCCGTAACCCCACCAACGGTTCCTCCAACAACACCTACGATCAATAACCATATACCGACAGGAACGACGCCGAATGGTGCGACTCCGGTAGCTCCAGCTCCTGCCCCGGCTCCAGAAATTGTAACAGAGGGAACGACAACAGTGCCTGATCAGAATCCTCCCGCTGCCCAAAAAGCGGAGAAAGTACAACTTCAGGATTCTCCTGCTCCAAAGGCAGCACCAACAGAGAATTGGGCACTTCTGAATTTGATTTTTTGTATTCTGACAGTACTTGGCAGTGTAGCACTTCTGCTTACTTTCTTCTTCCGTAAGAAAAAAGAGGAAGAAAGCAGAAAGAAAGAACAAAACCAATATATCGCCTCAAGCACACAGAATGATCAGGAAAACAAAGACCAAGTGAAACGTCATGGAGTATGGCGCTTTATCAGCTTGATTCCGTCAGTTGGTTCTATCATTGCATTTGTTCTTACAGAAAATATGAGCAATCCAATGGCTATTTTTGATCAGTGGACAGTAATGATGGCAGTTATTGCTGTGATTCAAGTCGCAATTATGATCCTTTCTAAGAAAAGATACGACAAAGAAGATCATGACAACGACCAAAAAAGAAATGCGAATGCGTAATTCCAATTAAAACAAAAAATCATTCTTTGTAAAAATGAAGAGCAGCCGCTTTGAATCCTGAAGCGGCTGCTTTCTTTTTTTATATATTTTAAAATAAACTTGTCTTCTTGCATATTTAAAATAAATTTTATATAATGAAAAAAGAAAATAATTTACAAAATATTCCAAAAGTAACCAAATCTATTTTCAGGATGGAAAGGTGGGAGCAGAGTGGAACCATTTAAGGTTACGATGTTTGGTGAATTTAGCGTTTGCTGGAAAAACCATTGGATTGTAGAAGCAGGTACGCGCCTTAATAAACCTTTTGAGGTGTTGATTTTGCTTTTTCAAAAGCGCGATCTGAGAATTTCTAATGAAGAATTAATGAACCGCCTATGGAATGAAGACAGTAAAGCGGATAATCCTGCCGGAGCATTAAAATCGGCTGTTTATTTGTTGCGCAAACTATTAAAAAAGCAGACCCTGAGACGAATTTTATTTTTACAGAGGGGAAACAGTATGTTTGGAATCCGGAAATTCCGGTTCAAGTAGATTTGTGGGATTTTGAAGATATTGTATTAAAAGTAAAGTATAACGATCTTTTTGAAGAGGAAAAATTGCAGCTTTGCCGTAGAGCAATTCAGTTATATACCGGCGACTTTTTGCCGGGATTATCTGAACATCAGTGGGTAATTCAGCAGTCGATTTATTACCGCCGTTTATATATGGATGCCATTGAAATAATTAGTGATTTGCTTTTTTCAAAAGGAAGTCGGGACTATTGGAATGAATTGCTTTCTATTTGTAATCGGGCACTTTTAACAGACCCTTTTAATGAAAAGCTGTATATTCTTTTATTTAGAACCATGCAGCAGTTAGATATGAAACAGGAAATTTTAAATTATTATCCAGTTGTTTCTCAGACCTATTTTGATGAGATGGGAGAACAGATGCCTCAGATTGTGCGAAATATTTATCAATGGGCTTCCAACAGCACTTATCATACGATTAAGGATATCTATCAGATTGAACAGGATTTGGAAGAAACAATTCGCAATGAACGGCCAATTAATGGCGCTTATTTTTGTTCCTATGAAGTCTTTAAACATATTTTTCATATGATTGTGAGAAGCGCTGATCGGGAAAATAACTGTGTTATTTTAATGCTGCTTACTTTGTCATTGGAAAATGGTACGGATTTTTCTAAAGATCAATTCAATAAAACGATGGCGATGCTAAAGAAAGTCATTGAGACAACTATGCGAAAAGGAGATGTGTTCAGTCGCTATAGTCGGAATCAGTTTGTATTGATGTTGCCGGTAAAAAAGTCAAAAGACAGTAAGCAAGTTGAAAAACGTCTTCGGCAGGCATTCTTAAAACATCATCCGCCACTGCCGGTTTATTTGGAGGTTATTACAGGACTTCCGTCTTCTGTTGTTATGAATCAAAGTGAAATTAATAGAATATAGAGTAACCATTAGGGATTGATTATTGATTTAAATAAAGCAAAAATTATAAAAACTCTGCAAAAAATCATTTTAAAACGAATCTTTTTTCTTTATTTGCATTCAAATTTCGTTTGTTTTCCCGTATAATAAAAATATTCTGTTGCAGAGAAGTATCAAAATGGTTTAGGAGGAAGCTCTTATGAACTATACCCGTGATGAAGTGTTGCAATATGTAGAAGAGAATGACGTGAAATTTATTCGGATTTCGTTCTGTGATATTTTTGGCAACCAAAGAAATGTTTCTGTAATGCCTTCGGAATTGATTCGCGCGTTTGATTTAGGAATTTCATTTGATGCCAGTATGGTTCGTGGATTTCTGAATGCCAACGAATCCGATCTGTTTTTGGTTCCGGATGCCAATACGTTGACCCCTATGCCATGGCGCCCCTCTGAGGGGCAGGTCGTGCGCCTTTTCTGTGATATTCGTACGCCAGATGGTTCTCCTTTTGTAGGAGACTGCAGAACCTTACTGCGGAGCGCCCGTGCCCAGATCCTCGATGAATTTGGATTGGTCTGCAAAGCGGGAACTGAATGCGAATTTTATCTTTTTCAGACAAATGAAGATGGAAATCCGACTTTGATTCCTCAGGATCATGGAACCTATTGTGATGTAGCACCAAATGATAAAGGGGAGAATGTCAGACGGCAAATTTGTCTCAGTCTTGAAGAGATGGGAATGCGCCCCGAAAGCAGCCGCCATGAGCTTGGACCAGGGCAAAATGAGATTGATTTTAAATATAGTGATATTTTAACAGCTGCCGACCGCTTGGTTGCTTTTAAAGCGGCTGTTAAATCGATTGCTGCTGCAGGAGGGCTCTATGCAACCTTTATGCCAAAACCGCTGGAGAATGAAAGCGGGAGTGGGCTTCATATCAATCTTTCTCTTTACTGCGATGGAGAAAACCTTTTTAAACTCGACCCTGGTGAGCATAACCCCATTGCAGAGAGCTTTTTGGCGGGCATTCTGCGCCGAATTCGCGAGATTACCTGCTTTTTGAATCCGGTTCCAAATTCTTATGCAAGGTTTGGAAATTTTGAAGCGCCAAAATATGTGAGCTGGTCTCATCAGAATCGTTCGCAGCTGGTACGAATTCCAGCTTCTTGGGGCTCTTATGCTCGTATGGAACTGAGAAGTCCAGATCCGGGCTGCAGCCCTTATCTAAGCTTTGCGCTGCTCCTTTATGCCGGCATGGAAGGAATTCGAGAGAAGCTGCCTCTCTGTGAGCCGGAGAATCGAAACCTCTTTACCGCCTCTCAGAAAGAATTGCAGCATTTAGAGATGCTTCCGGAAAGTCTGGAAGAAGCATTGGATCTTGCAGAAAAGAGCGAATTTGTTCATCGCTATGTTCCGAGTCCCCTTTTGAACTGTTATCTTACAGAAAAACGTAAGGAATGGGAAAAATATCTAACCTGTGGTGATACTAGAAAATACGAGATGGAAACTTATTTTTTGCGCATGTAAAAAAGATTTTTTAATAAAAAATCAAAGGAAAAGGGGATGAAGGGTGGATAGCGTATTGATTGTGTCCAGTACGAGTAAAGGACAAAAATATTTCTCGGATTTTTTGAATGCACATGAATTTAACCGTATTGGAATTGCAGCTTCCGGCGGAGAAGCCCGTAGAATCCTCTTGGAAATGCCATATGATTTAGTTGTAATCAATGCCCCTTTAAGAGATGAATTCGGGCACGAATTGGCGATCGATTTGAGTAACACGACTTCTGCTGGTGTTTTGATGGTCGTTAAAAGTGAGCTGGCAGATTCTGTATCGCTTCGTGTGGAAGATGAAGGCGTTATCGTTGTTTCGAAGCCAATTAACAGAACAATCTTTTATCAGTCTTTGCGTCTGTCTTTGATTGCCAATAAGCGCCTTGCAATTTTGCAAAAAGAGAACAGTCGTCTGCAGAAAAAAGTCAGTGAGCTGAGAGAAGTTGGCAGAGCAAAATGTGCTTTGGTACAGTATCGTCATTTGACGGAACAGGAGGCCCATCACTTTATTGAAAAACAGGCGATGGATCAGCGGCTTTCTGTCTTAGACATTGCAGAAGATATCCTGAGAACTTACGAAGGATGAAATATTTTTATAAAAAGGCTCTGGAAAAGTAATATTCCAGAGCCTTTTTGTTCGGTATAAATTTTGTCTTGTTTATACTTGAGGAAAGCACCAAATTGCTAAATCAGAAGTAAATGACAAGGAAATATCAATTTTAGCTAAAAAACAGATTGTAAGTTCTACATAAGAATCGACAGTTATTATTTGATTTTTTATAAGTTGTTATGGTAATATAAAAAGTGTTGGGCCCTATTATACTTTATTTTTTAAAGGAGTGTTGTATATGAGTTGGATCGATTTGAATTGTGATTTAGGGGAAAGCTTTGGCGCTTACAAAATCGGGAGAGATCAAGAGATCATTCCATTTATTACTTCCGCAAACGTTGGTTGTGGTTTTCATGCGGGAGACCCCTGCGTAATGGACGAAACAGTAAAATTGTGCAAAAAAAATCAGGTAGCGGTAGGCGCACATCCAGGTTTTCCGGATTTAATGGGATTTGGACGCCGCAAAATGACAGTTACTCCTGCTGAGGCAAAAGCTTATGTGAAATATCAACTTGGTGCACTGCGCGCATTTTGTGATGCAAGCGGAGTCAATTTGCAGCATGTAAAGCCACACGGCGCTCTTTATAATATGGCAGGAAAAGATTATAACCTTGCGCGTGGAATTGCCGAGGGAATTTATGAAGTTGATCCTAAATTGATTCTGATGGCTCTTTCCGGCAGTCAGATGATTCGTGCAGCTTCTGATATTGGGTTGCGTGCAGCAAGTGAAGTCTTTGCAGACCGTGCTTATCAGGCGGATGGCAGCCTTGTTCCACGCGGAACTCCGGGAGCAGTGATTCATGATGTAGACGAGTGTATCAAGAGAATTATTGGAATGGTCAAGGAGCATCAGGTGATCGCGATTACAGGGGAAACTGTGCAGCTTTGTCCACAGTCGATTTGTGTTCATGGAGATACACCGGAAGCGGTGGAATTCGTGAAAAATATTCGTAAAAGCCTGCAAAAAGAGGGAATCAAACTCTGTAATTTAGCCGAAGGTCTTCGCTGAATTTTCAGGAATAAGAAAGGGGGGACCCAGATGGAGAAAAAGAAATCAAATTTGGGAGTGCTTTTAGGTGCAGCTTTTATTATGGCAATTTCTTCAAGCGGACCTGGATTTTTAACGCAGACAGCAAAATTTGTCAATGATTATCATGGTGGATTTGGCTTTGTCATTTTGATTTCGATGATTCTTGCAGTTATTGTACAACTTAATGTCTGGAGAGTTTTGTGTGTTTCCGGTTTGCGTGGACAGGATGTTGCCAATAAAGTGCTGCCAGGCATGGGCTATGTCATTGCCGCACTAATTGTTCTTGGTGGGCTGGTCTTTAATATTGGAAATGTCGGGGGCGGTGCACTGGGCTTTAATGCCCTTTTGGGTGTTGATTTAAAATGGGGCTATATCATTACCTGTGCTCTCGGCGTTCTAATTTTTCTGTTTAAAAATGCTGGAAAAGCCATGGATATGCTTACCAAAGTCCTGGGCGGCATAATGATTGCTATTATCCTGATCGTTATCTTTATTGTCCAGCCTCCGGTGGGAACGGCCGTAAAAGAAACCTTTGTTCCTTCTGTTGGTTATACTACATTATTCCCTGCGATTCTGACCCTTCTGGGCGGCACCGTCGGCGGATATATTACGTTTTCCGGCGCGCATCGTTTGATTGATGCCGGAATCACCAAACAAGAACATCTTGGGCAGATAAAACAGAGTTCCGTTATGGGAATCTGCGTTGCAACGCTTGTTCGTATTCTTCTGTTCCTAGCAATTTTTGGCGTAGTAGTAAAAGGGGTTTCATTGGATCCTTCTAATCCTGCTGCAGATGCATTTAAGCAGGGCGCCGGGGAACTTGGTTATCGCTTCTTTGGACTGGTTCTGATTTCTGCGTCAATTACTGCTGTTGTGGGTGCAGCCTATACTTCCGTTTCTTTTCTGAAAACACTGAGCAAAACAGTTGCAAAACACGAGAAATGGTTTATAGTCGGATTTATTGTACTCTCCACTCTTGTAATGGAGGTGATTGGCCAGCCAGCACAACTTCTGGTTTTGGCAGGTGCACTCAATGGATTGATCCTTCCGTTGACTTTGGGAATTTGTCTGGTCGCTTCGCAGAAACCGGAAATTATGGGAGAAAGCTATCATCATCCGAAAGTCCTTTTGGTTCTTGGTATTGTTGTTGTGATTCTTTCCGCTTATCTGGGAATAACTTCTCTGGGTAAGCTCTTTGCATAGGAGAGGAGAAAATAAAAAATCATGAATGAAAAAGCGCGTTATTTGATTGCAGGGGATTCCAGTATTGTCGTCGAATTCGGAAATGAAATTTCTGAAGAAATCAGTGCGAAAGTACGCGGAATGTATTTGGCAATCGAGCAAAAGAAGTTCCCGTTTATTAAGGCAATGAATCCGACTTATCGGTCTCTGTTGGTGCAGTATGATCCGCTGCAGTGCTCTTATGAGGAGATCTTAGGAACCTTACAAGGATTGGAAGAAAATCTTCAGAATATGGATCTTCCAAGTCCGAATATTTTGGAAATACCAACGCTTTATGGCGGAGAACTTGGACCGGATCTTGGATTTGTATGTGAACATAGCGGTCTTACAGAAGAAGAGGTCATAAAAATTCATTCCGGAAGAGATTATCTGGTCTATATGTTAGGTTTTACTCCCGGATTTTCTTATCTTGGAGGGATGGACCAAAAAATCGCGACTCCTCGTCTTAAAACGCCGCGGACAAAGATTCCAGGGGGCTCCGTTGGCATTGCGGGTTCTCAGACCGGAATTTATTCGATCGATAGTCCTGGGGGCTGGCAGCTGATCGGAAAGACGCCGATTTTGCTCTATGACCCACAACGCCAACCACCAATTTTGCATCATGCGGGTGATTATATTCGGTTTGTCCCAATTGATCAAAAAGAATATCAGTCGATTGAAGAAGCTGTGAAGAACGGCACCTATGAGTATCGCTATTTTCCGAAGGAAGGAGGCACCGTAAAATGAGCAGTGTGAAAATTAAAATGGCGGGGCCTTTAACAACGATTCAGGATGAGGGCCGAATTGAATATCAGCAGTCGGGAATGTCTGTTTCCGGCGTGATGGATGATTATTCGTTTCGTGCGGCGAATCTTTTAGTAGGAAATTCGGAGACCGAAGGGGTTTTAGAATGCACCCTTTTGGGGCCGACAATGGAGTTTACCGGAGATGCAGTTTTTGCGGTAACCGGAGGAACTGCACAAGTTAAAGTGAACGGACAGCCCTCTTTTATGTGGAGAGCGATTCGCATAAAGGCTGGCGATACGGTTTCGTTTGGCATGACGACTTCCGGCACGAGACTTTATATTGCATTTGCAGGCGGGATTGATGTTCCGGAGGTTATGGGAAGCAAGTCGACTTACATGAAGGCAAAAGTCGGCGGCTTTGAAGGGCGCAATCTTAAAACCGGGGATGAACTGCAGCTTAGCGCGTCAGAGGAAGCCCTTTCAAAAATAGTTTTGAAAGAGGCTTCTCCGCGCATGATTCCTTCCTACTATCCTGAAGTAACGTTGCGTGCGGTTCTTGGACCGCAGGACGACTGCTTTACAAAAGCGGGGATTAATACTTTCTTTGGAACGCCTTATCAGGTTACCAGTGACTCTGATCGGATGGGTTATCGATTGGAGGGCGCTGTAATTGAGCACAAAAAAGGCGGAGATATCATTTCCGATGGAATTGTGATCGGTGCAGTTCAGGTTCCCGGAAACGGCAAGCCGATTATTTTAATGGCAGACCGTCAGACTACCGGCGGCTATACTAAAATTGCTACGGTGATTACGGCAGATCTTCCTTTGGTTGGACAGATGCGGCCGGGAAGTTTTATTCGGTTCCAAAAAGTAACGGTTGAAGAAGCACAGCAGGTGCTTAAAGAATATGCGGATAAGATCAAAATTTTTAAAATCTGTATGCTGAATCTTCCAGGTTAATTTTTTTAACGTATAAAAATATCCCTGTGTAGTTTTAAAATGAACTGCACAGGGATTTGTTTTATTTCAAAAAAGCTGATTAGCCGCCCAGCTGAGAGTTTTTCACATCGGTAATAAACATATGGCCAGGGGAGTGCGTAATTAGAAAACTGGGCTTTACCTGCATAGCAACTGCCTGTGGAGTAACGCCGCAGGCCCAGAAAACAGGAACTTCTCCCTCATGAATCGGGACAGGGTCTCCAAAATCCGGCTTTTGCAGATCTTTGATTCCGATATGAGCAGGATCGCCAATATGGATTGGGGTTCCATGTACCTGTGGCAAGCGCTCTGTTACCGTAACAGCTTTAACTACTTTTTCGTATGGAATCGGCCGCATGCTGACAACCATCGGGCCGTGGAAAATACCGGCTGGTTTGCATTGAATGTTCGTAATGAACATGGGTACATTGCAGCCAAGTGTGATATGGCGGACTTCAATCCCTTCTTCGATCATTGGCGCTTCAAAACTGAAGCTGCAGCCCAGAAGAAAGCTTACAAGATCCTCTCGCCAAAACTTAGAGACATCAGTATATTCGCCTTTTAGTTCTCCATGTTCATAAATGCGGTAGCGGGGAATATCCCGAGCGATATCGCTGCCTTTTGCAGTCAGCGGAAACTCTCTGGAACCGACGTCACTGACTTCCAGCACAGGGCAAGGCTTTGGATTTCGCTGTGTAAAAAGCAAAAAATCGTAAGCATATTCTTTGGGGAGAACAACAAGATTCCCTTGAGCATACCCGGCACACATGCCGGAAGTGGGAGAAGTAATCTTTCCTTCGCGAATCATTTGGCGAACCGTTTTTGGATCCTGATGATAAAAGTCCATGAAAAATCCTCCTTTATAATCAGCCATCTTACTTTGACGGCGAGCATGCAACAGGAGAAAGCTCTTTTTTAGAAAGCTCCAGATAGACTTTGGCATTTTTGCGGTTGGATTCGATTTCTTCCGGAGTCAATGGACGGACAGCACGGGCAGGAGACCCTAAAATCAGCATGCCGTCCGGAAAAGTCTTATGCATCGTAACAAGCGCTCCGGCGGCGACGATCGAATCACGCCCAATTTTGGCGCCGTTGAGGAGGATGGCACCGATCCCAATAAGACTATTCTCTCCGACCGAACACCCGTGCAGCATAGCACCGTGACCAATGCTGACGCCGTTGGCAAGATGAATGGGGTAATCTGCATCAACATGAAGAACACTTGCATCCTGAATATTCACATTTTCACCGATTCGAATGTAGGATTTATCTCCGCGTAAAACAGAACTATACCAAACGGAGGTGTTTTTACCAAGCGTAACGTCTCCGATTATATGTGCGCCGGGTGCAATATAAAAAAACTCGGACATTTTATTTTTATCCTCTTTTCTATTTTTCAGATCTATTTTATCATGCTCGAGAATAAGAAACAATCCAAAACGCGAAAACATTTGAGGGACGAAATATTAATTCTCAAAATGGTAGCACAGATAAATTCTCTTATGCTATAATAAACTCAAATATTATTTAGGAGGTAAATATGACGGATTTTTATCAGTTGGCTTCTGAGCGTCATAGCTGCAGGACCTATGAAGAAAAGACGGTAGAAAAAGAGAAAATCTTAAAATGCCTGGAAGCTGCCAGAATGGCACCTTCGGGCTGCAATAGTCAGCCATGGAGATTTGTGGTTGTTACGAATCCTGAAATGCTGCAGAAACTTTCAAAGTTGACCCAACTTTGCGGAGTCAATCACTTTACAGAACATGCTCCGGTATTGATTACCGTGTGTGAAGAGGAGGAGCCGCGCCTGCTCCCCAAGATTCAAGAGATGTTTGGAAACCATGTTTATGCGCACGGAGATTTGGGGCTCTCTACCGCATATTTAACGCTGGAGGCTGCTAGTCAGGGATTGGGCAGCTGCATTATCGGTGTCTTTGATGAAGATAAGGTAAAAGAGCTGCTCGATATTCCAAAAGGGCAGAAGCTGCGTATGATGGTAGCACTTGGTTATCCCAATGAACAAAAAATGCCGCGCAAAATTCGAAAACCAATGGAAGAAATCGCCCGGTTTGTTGAATGATAAGAATAGGTTGAGGTTGTTATCCTTTTTAGAAAATCCCATGCTGATTTTAGCATGGGATTTTTTTCTCGTTTTTGTTGACTTTTTAAAAAGTCTGCATATAATGAATATATGAACATTATCTCATATGAAAGAATGTGAAAGCTTGAAGAAGAATCAAGAAGCAGAATGCTGCGAATTTATTCATGTACATCAGGATATTGTTGACAGAGTGAATCGGGTAATGCCGGATGAGGATACCCTTTATGATCTTTCGGAATTATTTAAAATATTTGGGGATTCCACGCGTATCAAAATCTTGTATGTGCTGTTTGAGTCGGAGATGTGTGTTTGTGATATTGCACAACTTCTCCAGATGACTCAGTCTGCGATTTCTCATCAGCTTCGTGCATTGAAGCAAAGTAAGTTGGTTTCTTCCCGCAGAGAGGGGAAAACTGTATTTTATGCTCTGGCAGATTCACATGTCCGCACGATCCTTGATCAGGGCATGGAACATGTATCCGAATAAAAAGTTTCTAAGCGATTAATACTTAAAAATCCAAATTCAAAATCTAACGAAAGCGGATGATTTTATGGAGAGAGAACAAAAGAAACAATTAGTCAGAATTATCGTTAGCGGTATTTTATTTGCAGCCTCTTTTTTTCTGCCATTAGATGAAGGTGGAAAATTTATTTTTTGTTTGATTTCTTATGTTGTCATTGGGTGGGATATTTTATGGGAAGCAATCAAAAATTTAATTCACGGAAAAGTGTTTGATGAAAATTTCTTAATGGCACTTGCGACCATTGGTGCATTAGGAATCGGAAAATATGATGAAGCCGTAGAGGTTATGCTTTTCTTTCAGGTCGGCGAATTTTTTGAAGATTTTGCAGTGGATCGATCCCGTCGTTCGATTTCATCTCTTATGGATATCCGACCTGATTCGGCAAATCTGGAAAAGGACGGAGCCGTTACTTCTGTTAGTCCGGAAGAAGTGGCCGTCGGTGATGTGATTTTAATTAAAGCTGGTGAGAGGGTTCCTCTGGATGGGATTGTTTTAGAAGGAGATTCATCGCTTGATACGAAGGCGCTTACCGGAGAATCAGTTCCAAGAACTGTTAAAGTCGGGGATGCGATTATTAGTGGGTGCATTAATCAGAGTGGCCTTCTGCGGGTGCAGGTTACAAAAGTGTTTTCGGAATCTACCGTGACAAAGATCCTCGATCTTGTCGAAAATTCTAGCAGTAAAAAAGCCCCTGCCGAGAATTTTATTACGAAATTTTCTCATTACTATACACCGGCAGTCGTCTTTTCGGCATTGGCACTTTTCCTTTTGCCTCCGCTAATTACGGGTGGGCAGTGGCTTGTCTGGCTGGAACGTGCATTAACTTTTTTGGTGGTTTCTTGTCCTTGTGCGTTGGTGATTTCGATTCCCTTGAGCTTTTTTGGAGGGATTGGAGGAGCTTCCAAATGTGGAATTTTGGTTAAAGGCGGAAATTATCTGGAGGCTCTTTCTAAAGCAGAAACAGTTGTTTTTGATAAGACCGGGACTTTGACCGAAGGGACCTTTCAGGTAACGGCTGTTCATCCAGATAAAATCAGTGAAAAGCAGCTTTTGGAAATAGCTGCTTTAGCAGAGAGCTATTCAGATCATCCGATTTCTCTGTCTTTAAAAAATGCATATACCAATACTTTGGACAGCAGTCGGGTAACGGATGTAGAAGAAATCCCTGGGCATGGCGTCTGTGCAAAAGTAGATGGCAGGACTGTTTATGCTGGAAACAGCAAGTTGATGGAAAAAGAGAACATTCCATGGCATGCCTGTCATTTGACAGGAACCGTTGTGCATGTAGCAGTAGATGGTATTTATGCAGGGCATATTATTATTTCAGATCAAATTAAGCCGGATTCTGCCAAGGCAATTTCGGAGTTGAAAAAAAGTGGCATTCGCAGAACGGTCATGCTGACTGGAGATTCCGAAGCGGTCGGGGCAGCTGTTGCAAAAGAGTTAGGGCTCGACGAATATCATACCGAGTTGCTGCCGGCAGATAAAGTAGAGCAGGTCGAGAGACTTTTAAAAGAGAAATCTCCAAAGGGCCAATTAGTATTTGTTGGGGATGGAATGAATGACGCGCCGGTGCTTGCGAGAGCGGATATTGGAATTGCGATGGGAGCTTTGGGCAGTGATGCTGCGATTGAGGCAGCAGATATTGTTTTAATGGATGATCAGCCCTCTAAGATTGCAACAGCAATTTCAATTTCAAGAAAAACGCTGCAGATTGTTCGGCAGAATATTATTTTTGCGATTGGCGTAAAAATAGCAGTATTGATTTTGAGTGCTTTGGGGCTTGCAAATATGCAGGCTGCGGTTTTTGCGGATGTTGGAGTTTCAATTTTGGCTATTTTGAATGCTTCAAGAGCGCTTTCTGCAGGAAAAAGAGAAAAATAGTAAAAATATTACGAATAGGGCTTGAAATTTAAAGGCATTCACGATATAATATCAAAGTGCCTTTTGTGCCGGTGTGATGGAATTGGCAGACGTGCGGGACTCAAAATCCCGTGGTAGCGATACCGTGTGGGTTCGACTCCCACCACCGGCACCAAGCCGAAAACCCGTATGTTTGCTGAAAAGTCAGTATTCATGCGGGTTTTCTTTATGTTTATATATCTTATTATTGAGACTAAATTCTTCCGAAAAAGGGCAAAAATGCAACACGGATTTTTAGTCGATGAACATTATTTTGAATAACAAATGTGAAAGAATTTCACACATCAAAAAGCATCATCCACTATCCTTTTGCCGGACGGTAGGTGATGCTTCTTTTTAGTTGAAGATAAGTATTAAGCACAATGCGAAGACTAGGAAGATTCTGAGTGACTTCATTTGCTTATAGGCTTTATTATTCCTTAATAAGGGAATACATTTTCATATCTAAAATATTTCCGCTTTTCTCCGCGTTACTTCTAAGTGTTCCCTCATATTTGAATCCGTTTTTTTCTAAGATTCGGCATGATGCGGTATTATAGGCAAATGGTTCAGCAAAAATGCGAATAATATTCGTGTGGTCAAAGATATAGTGGCATATTTGCGTGATTGCACTGGTACCTAAGCCTTTGCCCCAAAGAGGTTCGGCTATGTAATATCCCATTTCAGCCGTGCGAAAATGAATGTTATCTTTGCGGAATACACCAATACTCCCAACAACTGTATCATTGAGAGTAATAGCAAATGCAAAAGTTTTGTCTTTGTCGGCATCTAACATTGCTTTTATAAAATCTTTCGCATCGTTTTCAGTATAAGGGTAGGGCAATCCGTCTCGAAGATTATTTTGTATGTTCCTATTATTTAGTGCTTTTGCTAGTTGGGGGGCATCTCCCGCTTTCCAATGCCTTATTTTGCATTCCATATCTGCTTCTTCTTTCAATAACATAAATTATTTCACTTAACTTTTAATGTGGAGAATATATCATGCGAAGTTCGTAATATTATTTCTCCATTCGATAATGATGGTCGGTGTATTTGCAGTAAAAATACAGACCAAAGGTAATCAGTAATATAAAGATATCAAAGGATGCCACCCCTTTGCCCAATACATAAAATCTGTTTCTAAATATAGAAGTAAAGGTTATCAGCAACAAGTCAGCGACAGCTGAGACCAATGCAAAAGATTTTGCGGCCTTATTTCTAAAGATCAGCAATATGGGTGCTAGGAACCCACATATTAAATTCGTTATCCATAAGGCCAAAAAGTGGATAGGGTAATTTGTAAAATATTTGATCACTTGATCCCCATATCCATGAGATATGTAATAGCCCTCATTATGGCTTAGCATCATAAATAGATCGTATATCCCCATCGAATACATAAACAGAAGAAACAATGCAGTCAGCCAAAAATGCCATGGCCTTTTTTTGCTCATTTTTATATCCATAATATCTATCTCCATACTAAATTTAGAAAACATAATGTACAGTGCAAATGGAAAGGGAAGACGGCACATTGTGTTTCTTGTGCAGTCATTAAGCAAAACTGCTCTCGAATTTATTGATTGGCTGTTCTTTTTTTATCTGCCGGGTTCCAAATGTTTTTGATCCAATCCACGCAGATATTTCCCATTTTTTTTCGTTCCTTCGCACATTCCTCAGGAAATTGTCTTTCGGACTTCATAAACCATCTTATTTGAGGATCACAATATTCCATCATCATGTGGCTCATGTGATCAAAACAAACGTGCCGGTGTGGATATGAAAAGTTCTTTTTATTCAATCTGTCTTCCAACTTTTCGCAGCTTTCTTTAGATGGCCAGATCGTATCAACAGAAGTCGAAAACATCAAAATCGGTGCTTTGATTTTCTCAACCGGAATGATTGATTCCGGAACAACAGCTTTGCCGGTATTCACTTCGAGAAGATTAAACTCTTTGGTTTTCCACAGTGTTTTTCCCATGCCGAACTTTCTCTTTTTATATGGAGTAAATGGGAGTTCTTTTCCTAGATAACTCCAACAGGATGTGCCGGAAGGTCTATTCGAAATGATTCCTTCACTGTAAAACCAAGACGGCGTTTTAACGATCACGCAAGACAGTTCCGGATATGCAATAGCAGCTGCCAGTGCATATTCCGCACCTTTTGAGACCCCCTCAACTGCAATGTTTTTATAGTTGTTTCTCTGAAGCCAAATGATAGCGTCATAAATTCTTTCAAGCGGAATTCTGTCAAGATTCCGTTGGGAGTTCTTCGTTTTGAATAAGCCAAGTGCTAGCGCCGGAATATTGTGATCTTGCAGAAAATGTGCGAGCTTTTCTGTATGATTCAGTCCGCCTTCGCTGCCAGACATGACGATTACAACTTTATTTTTTTCTTTGGAAACTGGATACATGACTCCATCCCAGATTTTCTCATGCACTTCGTATTCTTTCATACGACCACTCTTTCTAGATTCTCACAGATTCATCCTTTTAATTATATAAACAATTTGGCCTTGTAATGATTTCCTCAAGGCTTTATATATGCATACCCTTCTTGTTGTTTGTTAATGAGTTCCCTAACTCCGACTGGAACGATTTTTACGAAAGAGAAAATCTCTTCTTTAGAAAGATCCATCGCGAGCAATGCGTTGTTGCATGCCGCAAATGTAACCCCTTTTTGAGATAAAACTTCCAGCGAGTTTTTATCGACCGAGTCGCTGATGTCTATATATCCTTTGACGGCCTCTGAATTAGCCAACACTTCCACAGATATGTTTGAAGATTCATTGTCATATGAAAGCAGTAGATTTTTAACATTGTTTAAAAGCAGTTTCCACTTTTGAAATTCATCAATATGAAAAATTACATGGTCCATCTTATATAAAATCCTTTCTGAAATTCAGATTCTAAGTTTCCGAGCGTTTGACGAGTGGAGTTGGAAAATTCATGAATGTTGGACTGATTTTAATGTAAATAGTTTGGTTTCCTTTCGTTATTACGTTAATAATACCCCCAAATTCTATAAAATGAAATGATTTGAGCTGAAGTTTGTAAATATTCAATATAATAGTAATGTATCATTAGACGTGTTAACAACAACAATTCCCCAGCTTTCCTTAATAAGGACAACTGGGGAATTGTTTTATATATTGCTTTTAATCGCTGATGTTATTCGGGGTCTGATCGTCAGCTTTGCCCTTTAAAATTGAGACTAAAATATAAATCAGTCAGATAGCCACAAGGATGTGATCAGCATCAAACAGAGATCATTGATCCTTATAGGCAGAAAGATCATAAAGAGTTCCAGATGTATCGGATCTTCCCATTATTTTGTCTGCACTGGAACTGGAAGAATCACTCCATTCACTTGAATCCACTGCCGTGCCGTTTTCTTCCACCCATTTGGTTACCTCATTGGAAGAATTGCCCATGCCGCCTTTTCCGCCAACCAGGAAGTATTTCAATTCTCCTTGTTCCACCATCTGCTGCAACTTTGCTACGGTCAGAGTGTTGTCGTTCCCACTGAAGCCGCCGATTGCCATAACGGGTTTTCCAGTGGCAAGAATGATTGGTTCCGCCTCGGAGGCACTTGGCACGGCAACCAGAAATTTCTCACCCGTGTTGTTCTTTTCAAGGAAATCAATGAGTGCTGTTTCAGAACTAGAAGAACCATCAACCCAGGATTTTCCCCCTCCAAATTGCTGTCCGCCAGCCTGACTGAACGATCCGCTTTTCTCTACTGAAGGACCTGCGGTGGGAATAGAAGAGTTGATGTTGCCAGAAAAGACCGAGTATCCTGTCCACACAGTGGGGGCAATCAGTAGTCCCGTAATGCCGAGGACGACGCAGGCTGTTGCCAGCTTCCCAGTCGTATTTCTGTGCAGGAGTTTCCAAACAAGCAGAAGTAAGGCTGGAATACCCGTAACAATGGCAACGATCGGGATTAAAACTCCGGAATAGGATGGATAGGATTGGAGCATGAGAATTTGCACAGCCCCCGTGGCAGCCAACGCCAGGGGAAGAAGAAAGCCAACAAAGCCCTTCGTTTTGTACAGCTTCCACATCTCTGTCAGCCCGATTCCTACAAGAGCCGCCAAGAACGGTGCCATCACGGAAATATAATATGGATGGAAAAACTGCGCAATACTGAAGTACGTAAACATTGTGATTACTGAGCCGCCCCAGAGCAAAACATTGGCGCGCCGTTTCCTTCGTATTTCAGAATCTATTTCCGTTGATTTTCGCATTCCTAAAAGAAGTGCGAAAACAGAGAAAAGACCGAATGGGAGAAGCCAGCTGTCTTGCCCACCAAGGGTAGTGTTGAACATGCGTAGGACACTTGCGCTGCCTCCACCGTTAAACATGTTGTTTCCGGTGTTGCCACCCATATTACCGTCGGCTCTGTGGTCTAACATGTTGTCTTTGGTGTCACCGTCATCTATATTGCTGCCGTCTCTGCCGTCACGGAAGCTTCCGTCTCCTTCATCGGATGTGGGTTGTTGAGTGGTACTGGTGGTAGTGTCGCCCGAGTTACCGACCGTCTGATCATCCCCCGGCATCTGCGGAGGATTGGAACCATCCGCACTAGGTACATCGGCTGAATCAGGGTTTGGTGCTTCGAAATCTGCCGTGTTTCCAGACTGGGCGGTAAAGTCCGACCTGCTCTCTTGTGGTCCGCCGTTCATGGATTGACCAATGATGCGCTGAATCCCGTTATAGCCTAAAGCTAGTTCCAGCTCTGAATTTGTGGTGCTGTTGTCGACATATGGCCGCTCACTGGCTGGAGTGAGATCCACAATGACCGACCATGAAAGGGATACCACCACGAGAACGAGAGTCGCCACCGCAAGATGCCAAATACGGGTCTTCCATTTCCGAGTTGAGGCAAAGAAATAGACGGCATAGAGAGCAGGGAGAATCAGGAACGCCTCCAGCGTTTTAGCGTTGTAGGCAATCCCCAGAAACACTGCGGATAAAAGCAGCCAGCGTAATTGCCCTTTATCGGCAGCAACCATCATGGCCCACGCTGCGAGTGTCATGAAGAAAATTAGGACGGAATCTGTATTGTTCGTTTTGCTGACCACAATAAAGATCGGCGAAAGAGCCAGAACTAGTGCAGAGACGAGTCCTGTCAGGTTGCCGAAATGCCGCTTGACAATATGATAGATAATGGCAACTGTTGCCACCGCGGCAAGACATTCCGGCAGCAGAATGCTCCAACCGTAAAATCCGAATACTTTTGCGAATGCCGCTTGCACCCACAACGAGACCGGTGGTTTATCTACTGTTACCCATCCGCCTGGGTCGAGCGAGACAAAAAAGAAGTTTTTCCAGCTTGTCAGCATGCTTTTTACGCTGGCTGCGTAAAATTCATTGCTGTAGCCTTCGTTCCAGATGTTGAATATCGATAGGAATCCAGCCAACAGCAGGATCGACGCAAGAGCAACTTTGGATAGAACATCGCACTTTTTATTTGTCATCATTTATCCTTACTCCTAAGTTTAATATAGGGACTTTTTTTGAAAAGGCGGATCCGTCGTTTTATCATTGCCTGAGTATATCCTGAGTTTTGTGGTTAAAAGGTTTTGCTTTTTATAAAAATAGGTTACCTAATTCATGTGAGAACTGAGTGAAATTCAAATAGAGATTTGGTGAACATTAGGCGATAGAATAGCCAAATTTCTGGTTTTTGGAGAGTACTCTTATATTAATCCCAATGAATAGGTGCATTGACAATAAAAGTCCCTCAGTTATCTTAAAAAAGATAGCTGGGGGATCGTTTTAAGCATTGATTTATTATATTGGGATAGAGATATGAACAACCAGGGTGCTCTGTACGCTAAAGTGCGATTGTCACTTTTAAAGTATAAAAAGGGTGACCAAAGAGTCGTTCAAAACTAAAAAATCAATATTTTAAACTTAATAATTTTTTCATAGGTACACTTAATTCCCTTTGATACTGAATTTCATTTTTCTTAAATAAAGTATTTTCCAGTACATCGTTGCGGAGTTCGCTTAAGCAATCTTCTATATCTGATAGAATGCTTTTGGCGTCATTATTTTCATGCTTACCAAACTTTCTTTTCAGACTCCTTTTATAAATATTTTTAAGTATTGGTTGGTCCTCAAGAATTATTTGGAGTACAGATATATTTTTTTCTAAATAAGCTTCTGTAAGGGCTTCTTTTACCAATAAAACATAATGTACATAAGTTTGCTTGTCATCAATAAATCTATTTTTTCTACCCAATAAATAATAGATTTCGGTAGCAATAAGTCCTGAAATTACTCCAGTAATAATACTCATTATGAAATTAAAATAAGAAAAGTAATCTGACATTTTTAGCCTCACCCTTTTCTACATGATAACCATTATATAGATAAAATTCAAGGATGGTCATTTAAAAATAAGAATTGAGTTTTGAGTATAAAAAAGGCATCCACCGAAGTGAATGCCCAATAGTATTTGGTCCCGTGTTACGCCCGGGTTATCGACTGCTATACCTGCTTTTGTTGATTGATATTTCGAACAGTTCATAAATGACCTTCAACGCCGAAATTAAAGCCTTCGGTTTGGCATGAAAAGATAGGCTTGTTGAATATTTCCAACTAAATTATTATACCATACCAAATCTTATTTGTCAAAGTAAGATTTGGTAGTAATCAAGATTCTTGCATTTTGAACGAATTAACAGAAAAATTTCATAAAATGTTTTTTAAACTTTATACTTCAAAAATATAAGATTAATAACAAATCAATCCAATAATTATAATTAATGTATTGAATTCCACCATATATTGTAAACATATAATTTAAAAGGAGAGATTCTTATGAAACACACAAAGGAAGCAGTAACACAAGAGAGTAATGATTCAAATTAGTTTTCGGAGCCTTCTCAGAAGCCTCCGAAAAAGAAATCTAAAGTTGGAAAATGGGTTCTGATCGTAATTGCTGTCTTTGTAGTGATTGGAGTAGCTACTAATATGGCTGGAAAAAATAAAGACGGGGCAACTCAAACACAAGCATCTGTTTCCTCAGCCACTTCATCTGCGGCGAGTAGTTCGAAAACTGAAGGGAAAATAACTTCGGAGCTTTATGAAAAAGTAGCACTTGGTGCTAGCAAAGATGAGGTAGAAGCAATCTTAGGAAAAGGCACAGAAGGTGCAAGTAATGAGATAAACGGAGTAAAAACAGAAGCTGTAAATTATACTGGATCAGGCGTGATGTCATCTGCAGTTATTACATATCAATCCGGGAAAGTTACGGATAAGACAGAAGTTGGACTTTATGATAAAAGCAAATACCCAACAATTGATCTTGCAAAATATGATCAGGTCGATACTGGGATGTCATATGATCAGGTTAAACAAATTTTTGGTGGAGACGGAGAAAAGGATACCGAAGCCCAACTTCTTGGCAATACATCATACGGATATATTTGGCGTGGAGCTGATGGAGTCAGCAATGCAACGTTAACGTTTAGCGACGATAAACTCGTTTCTAAAACCCAAATTAGCCTGAAATAATATTCACCTGTCGGTACTGTAGTACTAACAGACGGAGATACTAGACATAAACGAAACAATACAAACGCCCGGCCGAAAATTAAGTGCCGGGTGTTTTTATGCCCATTTTTAGGAGAACCGATATAAATACTGCTTT
This sequence comes from Caproicibacterium sp. BJN0003, assembly GCF_026314295.1. Taxonomy (NCBI): domain Bacteria; kingdom Bacillati; phylum Bacillota; class Clostridia; order Eubacteriales; family Oscillospiraceae; genus Caproicibacterium; species Caproicibacterium sp. BJN0003. The sequence continues at coordinate 1,426,366 of NZ_CP111108.1, read as the reverse complement.
TCTTAGTTTCCTATAAATTTTGATATTACTAATTTTATCAAATAAATGCCGCAAGAACATTCATATCGGCAAGGATTTCATAAGTTAAGGCTTAAAGCTGCATATGGAGTCTTTGCTTTATTTTTATGTCTTTTATGTTATACTTGAATTGAAATTAACTTAATTGGCAGAGAGGAAAGGAGCTATTAAAAATGTTTAGATACGTTCATACCAATATTATTGCAAAGAATGCAAGCAAGCTGGTAGATTTCTATAAGACGGTATTTCATTGTCAAAGCATCAACGAGACGCGTGATCTTCGAGGAGCGTGGTTGGACAAGCTTAACGGTTTAAAAGAAGCACATATTACAGGTGAGCATCTTCTTTTGCCAGGTTATAATAAAGATCATCCAACCTTGGAAATATTCTCTTATGATACGTTGAAAGGAGCAATACCGGCAGAGATTAACCGTCCGGGAATAGCACATATAGCCTTTGAAGTGGATGACGTAGAAGCCACCTTAAAAGAAGTGATAAACGCTGGTGGAGGTGCTATGGGGCAGGTTGTTACTGCGGCTTATCCTAATAGTATAGAAGCTGTTTTTGTATATGCCAAAGACCCGGAGGGAAATATTATTGAATTGCAAAGCTGGAGAAAAACAAAAGATTGATTATAGAGCCATTAAAGTTTTTGCTTTGCAGGATATTGAATAAAAGAGCAAGAGAAAACTCTTGACAAATTCTTGATTATCATTTATATAATGAGAAAAAGCTTAAAAAGGGAGTGTGATTGATGGAATTGGAGTCGGTGGTTGAAAGAAGAAGAAGCATCCGAAAATTTTTAGCACGCGATGTAGAGAACGAAAAAATGGAAAAGATTTTAGAGTGTGCCCGTTTGTGCCAGTCTGCTAAGAATCGACAGCCATGGAGGTTTATGGTGCTCAAAGGGGAACAAAAAGACCATGTGGTCCAAATCATGCTGAACCTTTTCGAGCAAAATGATATTGAGATTCCAAATTATGCGAACAGTTCTAAAAATTCAGCTCGTGTGATCAAAGAAGCACCTGTGCTTATTTTAGTTTTTCGGCAAGATGATGATGATCATTGGATGACGGGAGATTTACTTTCAATTGGGGCTGCGGTAGAGCATATCTGTTTGGAGGCTGTAAATTTGGGACTTGGAGCTCTCTGGATTAGGGATACTGTTTATACACAAAAAGAAATCTGTCAGTCGGTTGGCTGTGAATCCATGCAGCTAGTTTGTTCCATTGCAATTGGTTATCCGGCAGAGTCACCAAATCCGCGTCCACGTAAACCCATGAACGAGATCCTTTTAAAAGCAAAATAAAAAAGGGTGATAGGTAAACTTTAGTGCCTATCACCCTTTTTGCATGCGTTATGAAATCATATCCGAATTTTTCCGGTGCAAAAGCCGGATTCTGCAGTTAAAATTTCTGTCATCAAGAGCTTTCCGGAAAGATCATCGCTGCTTACCGCTCTTACCAAAGTATAGTTTGGAGTGTATCCTTCATAGACATTTTTTGCGCAAGAACGCTCAAACAGCACCTCTTCACAAAGCCCTACCTGCGCTTTTAGAAAAGCCTGCTGTGTTTTGTGTGCTGCCGCAATCATGGCAGCAGAACGGCGCTCTTTTTCGGCATTGCTTACCTGTTCCGGCATTTCATATGCTCTAGTGCCTGGACGTCTGGAATAAGGAAATACATGAACTTTTGAAAAAGCAATTTCCTGTTCAAAAGCGAGATTTTGCTGAAACTCTTCTTCCGTTTCTCCTGAAAAACCGACCATGATATCAGTAGTGATCGCAGCATTTGGAAATGCCGCACGAAGGTTCTGAACGATTTCCCGGTATTCCTCTGTTGTGTAATGACGATTCATTCGACGCAGAGTTTTATCACAACCGCTTTGCAGAGAAAGATGGAACTGAGGGCAGAGCTTCTTTTGCGCAGCCATCCGTGCGATTACCGGAGGAGTTAACTGTTCCGGTTCCAGAGAGCCCAAACGAACTCGGTGGATTTTGCTGATTTCGCAGGCTGTGTCAATGGCATCACATAAAGTTGCCCCGATGTCCTGCCCATAAGCGGGGAGATTGATTCCTGTGAGCACAATTTCGCGATACCCGTTTTCTGCAAGCTCGGAAAGTTCTGCTTTTAATTCTGATAACGGCTTGGATCGAACTCGTCCGCGTGCATAGGGAATAATGCAATAGGAACAGAAACGATTGCAGCCGTCTTCTATTTTGACAAAAGCGCGTGTATGCTCATGAAATTCTGTTACCTGCATAGACTCGAAGGATTCTCCGTGGGGTTCAATATCGATGATTCGCTCACGATGTGTCAGGAAATCATGGATATGGGGAATTAATGAGCTGCGGTTTGAATTTCCAAGGATAATATCGGCATCATCGAGTGCGGCCGCCTTTTCAGGGAAGGCCTGTGGCATGCAGCCAGTCAAAATAATGATGGAAGTGGGATTCTTCCTTCTCACGCGATGAAGCGTTTGACGAACTTTGTGGTCACTGGTGGCTGTGACGGTACAGGAGTTAATTAAAACAATATCGGCACAGTCTCCTTCGCAGACAGTAAATCCGGAATTTTCTGCCATAGAAAGCATAGCTTCGGTCTCATATTGATTTACTTTACAGCCGAGTGTGATTGCGGTAATGTTCATAAGATAGTCCAACTTTCTAAAAAGCAATTACAAAAATATTAAGAGATTATAAAGAATTCTCTTGAATTTTTTAAAATGATGCGCTAAAATTGGAAAGATTTCAAAAAGGCTCAGATGAAGAAAGGAGTTTGGTGAACATGTATACAGCTAAAATTCATCTGTCAAACATTGATGATGTTAAAAAATTTGTTTCGCTTGTGTCCAGTTTTCCATTTGAGGTCAATCTCTGTACAGATAAGTATAAAATGAATGCAAAATCCGTTATGGGTGTATTCAGCTTGAATCTCAGTGAACCGATTACAGTGGAAGTTGACGAGTGTAATGAACAGCAAAAAGAACTTTTTGCACAAAAGATCAAAGAGTTCCAGCAAACTGAAGTAGAATCGTGAGAACGTGACAAACATGGCTGCCGCTTTTAAGCGACAGTTTTTTTTATCTTTTATTTTACATCATTTTCTGCAGTATCGACTTCTTTAGAAAGTGTTTCCCATAAAGACATTAAATTCTCGTTTTCTGTTTGCAGTGCATTGATTTTTTTCGTCAGTTCCAATGTCGCTTGATAGTCGCTGACTACTTCTGGTAATTGCAGTTGCTCATTAAGCGCTTGAAGTTTGTTTTCAATTTCCTCAATCCGATTTTCTGTTCTACCTAAATCTGCTTTCATTTTTCGCAAATGAGCTTGCTGTTCTTTGCGGAGCTGATAGGAGTTTTCTTTTTTAGGGGCAGACAGATCGGATTCTTCCGAGGCTGTCTGTTCCTTTTTCTGTTCTGCCAGAAAGTCTTCATAGTTTCCTTTGTAAGGGACAGCACGATCCGGTCTTAAATCATAAATGCGGTCGGCAAGTTTATTGATTAAATAACGGTCATGCGAAACAATTAAGAGAGTACCCTCATAATCCAGCAGCGCATTTTCCAGCGCTTCACTGGAAGGAATATCGAGATGGTTAGTGGGCTCATCTAAAAGAAGAAAATTAGAACGGGAAAGAATCAGCTTCAAAAGCAATACCCGGGCGCGTTCACCGCCGGAAAGAGTTGCAACGGATTTAAAGACATCATCTCCCTGAAACAGGAAAACAGCCAATGCGCTGCGAACTTGTGTCTGTGTAAGGTTGGGGTAAGAATCCCAAACTTCATCCAAAACATTTTTTTCTGGATGAAGTCCAGTCTGTAATTGATCGTAATATCCGACTGAGACACCACTTCCAAAAATGATTGTCCCGCAGTCCGGCTTGTTCTGACCCAACAGCGTTTTCAGTAGAGAAGTTTTTCCGCAGCCGTTAGGACCGAGTAAAAAGACGCGTTCTCCACGGCGAATATCAAGGTCAATGTTTTCGAAAAGCGGTTTTTTACCGAAAGTGAGGGAGAGGCTTTTTGCCTTTAAAACTTCATCACCGCTGCGCTGTTTGATCGAAAAATGAAAATGCAAGGATTGTGCAGCACTTTCAGGGATTTCCAGGGAATCTTGCAGACGGTCGATTACTTTTAACTTACTTTCAGCCGTACGAATATTCTTTTCTCGATTCCATTGACGCTGCTGTTTTACAACGCCTTCCAGACGATGAATTTCCCGCTGGGTATTTTCGTAGCGTCTGGTTACCGTCAGATCGTTTTCCCCTTTTTGTGAAAGATAAGAGGAATATCCGCCTTTGTAACAGGTTAGATGTCCGTTGGAAAGTTCAAAAGTACGGTTGCAGAGCTTATCAAGAAAATATCGGTCGTGGGAAATTACTAAAAAAGCACCGTTAAAATTTCGGAGAAAGTCTTCCAGCCATTCAACACTGGAAATATCAAGATGGTTGGTGGGCTCGTCCAAAAGAAGCAAATTGGAAGAACTTAGCAGAAGCTTGGCAAGCTGAAGTTTTGCACGCTGGCCGCCGCTTAAAACGCCGATCGGCTGCCCCATTTGTTCGTCGGTAAAACCAAGTCCGAGAAGAGTGCTGCGCGCTCTTGCGCGGCAGGTTAATCCTCCTCGACGAAGGAATGTATCATTGAGCAGACTTTGACGTTCAATGAGATGATCCATATCCGGGCTGCCTGCGCCAATAGCATGTCCGATTTCTTCCAGATTCCGTTCCATTTTGAGAAGATCGGAAAAGACGGTCAGAACTTCTGCATAGGCACTTCTTTCTAAATCACGGCAAACATGTTGCTCCATGTATCCAATTTGTGTACGGTTGGCTTTTGAAACAGTTCCTTCATCGGCAGGCTGCTCTAAAGTCAGCGCTTTTAAAAGTGTTGTTTTGCCGCTGCCATTTGCCCCCACGAGACCGATCCGGTCATTTTGCTGAATTTCGAAGGAGACATTTTGAAAAACTGTTTCAACTCCAAATGATTTTGACAGTCCGCTTACGCTCATCAACCCCATTCAAAAATCCCCCCTTCAAAAAATCATACACCGTCTTATTATACAGAAACAATTTTCTAAAATCAAGATAATCGCTTTACGGGGGCATGGAGCAATGATATAATAATTCGGTAGGAGATGATTGCGTGCAAATCGGGATTTCGACCGCTTGCTTTTATCCGGAAGCATTGGAAAACGGATTTGAAAAGCTGCTGAATTGTGGCTTTCGCTTTTTTGAAGTGTTCGTTAATACGTTTTCCGAGTTACACCATCCATATCTTGACCAGCTTAAAATTCAGGCGGAAAGCCATGGCGCGAAGATTTTAAGTCTGCATCCGTTTACATCAGGTTTTGAGAGCTTCCTGCTTTTTTCGGCCTATGAGCGTCGGTTTGAAGACGGTATGGAATTTTATCGCCAGTATTTTGAGGCAGCGGCATTTTTGGGCGCAGAAATTTTAGTGTTGCACGGACAGAGAAAAGAGCGCGCAGGGGATATTCCGGAAGAGATCTATTTTGAACGATATCATCGCCTTTTTGAACTTGGAAAAACTTATGGAGTCACATTTGCGCAGGAAAATGTAAATGCATTTTGCAGCGAAAATCCAGAATTTTTGCACCGTATGCGGTCTTATCTGCACGGGGACTGCGCATTTGTTCTTGATCTGAAACAAGCAGTGCGGTCTGGTCATGATCCGTTTGAGACTTGTGCACAGATGGGAGAACAATTAGTACATATCCACCTGAATGATCATAAGCCCGGAAAAGATTGTTTGCTGCCAGGCCGGGGAATTATGGATTATGGTCGGCTGATGAGACAGCTCAAACGGCAGAACTATAAAGGAAACTTAATTATTGAAGTTTATCGGAAGAATTTTGGTGGTCGTCAGGATCTGATTGAGGCGAAGCAAAAGGCAGAATCAATTCAAAAATATTTTTACACAATATCATCTTGAATTTCAGAAAAAATTCGTGTTATAATAAATAATATTGGGATTATGTGTTGGAATATGTTGGATTATAATAAGGAGGTAGGCTGATGAAATGTCCATATTGTGGAAATGAAGAAAGCAAAGTGATTGACTCTCGGCCGACAGATGAAGGAGAGCGAATTCGCCGCCGCCGGGAATGCCTTAAATGCGCAAAAAGATTTACGACTTATGAAATCATTGAAACGGTTCCAATTATCGTTATTAAGCGGGACAAATCTCGCGAAACATTTGACCGAAATAAATTGCTGAATGGTCTCCTGCGTGCTTGTGAAAAGCGGCCCATTTCGGTAGATCAACTGGAGCGTGTTGTGGATGAAATCGAAAACATGCTTCAAAATTCTTTGGATAGAGAAGTTCCGTCTTCTTTAATTGGCGAATATGCCATGAAACAACTGCAGAAAATCGACGAAGTCGCTTATGTTCGGTTTGCGTCGGTTTATCGTCAGTTTCAGGATATCGATACTTTTATGGAAGAACTCAGTCGTATCATGAAAAATAAAAAATAAAAACATGGAAAGACTTTTGATCTTTTAAAATGATGTGTATTGTCTATTTTGCAGTACACATCATTTTTTATGGTGAGGTTAGATGGCAGGTAACCATTTTTACTTGTTATTGATTCTCAAGACATGGGAAAAATTGCAGTTCGAATATTCTCCCGCTTTATGAAAGAAAACAAAAATAATAGAAAAAATAACAGGATTGACATTTTTTTATTTTTGTATTAATATAAAAAAGTGTTTATAGATAACTTTACATAATTGCAATTTTTGAGATGAAAAATTGTAAAATATTGTATTTTGATAATTGAGTCTGTTTGAATGATAAAAACAGAGTATACTAGAGTTAGAGCTGAAAGATTTCTCTTTAAAAATGGGAGAGTGCTGAGTTTGGATAAATTTATAATTACAGGCGGCCGCCGCTTGGAAGGCGAAGTTAATATTAGCGGAGCTAAAAATGCAGCGGTTGCTATTATACCTGCGGTGGCATTATCTGATGATGTGTGCCGCTTGGAAAATATACCGGAGATTACAGACGTTGCTTCTATGCTGCATATTTTGCGTGACTTGGGGGCAAAGGTTCGTTGGGTTAACCATACTACTGTGGAAATTGATCCCCGCCCTATGAATAGTTATGTGGCTTCTTATGAATTGTCGCATAAAATTCGTGGTTCTTATTATCTTTTGGGAGCACTTTTGGGCAGATTTCATCATTCGGTGGTTCCATTGCCAGGTGGCTGCTATCTTGGAGTGCGGCCGATTGATCAACATTTAAAAGGATTTGCCGCATTGGGGGCTTCTTATACGCTTTCCGGCGGCATGGTAGATGTACAGAGTGACCATCTGCACGGTGGAAATGTTTATCTGGATGTCGTTTCAGTAGGCGCGACGATGAACATTATGCTGGCAGCAGCAAAAGTTCCGGGCATGACGGTGATTGAGAATGCAGCCAAAGAGCCGCATATCGTTGATTTGGCAAACTTTTTGACGACAATGGGCGCAGATGTTCGTGGGGCCGGTACCGATGTGATTAAAATTCATGGAGTGGATCATCTCTGTGGGACAACCTATTCTATTATTCCGGATCAAATTGAGGCTGGGACTTATATGGTCGCTGCCGCTGCGACTGGTGGAGACGTACTGGTGAAAAATGTAATTCCGAAACATTTGGAATCCATTACGGCGAAGCTGGAAGAGATGGGAGTCGAAGTGACAGAGTTTGATGAGGCTGTCCGTGTACGTAGCACGGGAGTTCTCAACAAATGTAATATTAAAACAATGCCACATCCGGGATTTCCAACAGATATGCAGCCGCAGTTTTCGGTTTTGCTTTCTCTGGCGAATGGAACCAGCATGGTAAATGAAAGCGTTTGGGACAATCGTTTTCGCTATGTGGAAGAACTGCGCAAAATGGGCGCTCAGATTTCGGTTGATGGAAAACTTGCAGTGATTGAGGGAGTTGATCATCTCAATGCGGCTCCCGTACACGCATGTGATCTTCGCGCTGGTGCAGCAATGGTGATTGCGGCTTTGGCTGCAAATGGTACCAGCACGATCGAAGGGATTCATTATATCGAACGCGGTTATGAGCACATCGTTGAGAAGATTCAGGCTCTGGGGGGTCAGATTGAACGGGTTACGGAAGAAAATCCCATAGGAGCACAGGTGGTATAAAAATCCTTAAGGGATGACAATTGGTCATCCCTTTTTCTTTATTAGGGGGAAATGCAATTTGGCGAGATTTTGCCCACTGTTTAGTGGAAGCAGCGGAAACAGTTATTACATAGGCTCTGCAGGAGCAGGAATTTTAATAGATGCCGGTCGAAGCGCCAAACAGCTGATTCAGCGCATGGAATTGTGCGAAATTGATCCTAAAACGATCCAGGCAATTTTTGTAACACATGAACATTCGGACCATGTTTCGGGACTGCGAGTTTTGGCTTCCCGCTTAAAAGTTCCGGTCTATGCATCGAATGGAACGCTTGGAGCATTGGAAAACTTAAAAATTGCCAATGGAAGTTTTCGTGCTTTGCCGCTTGACTGGGATGGGACTAATTGTGCAGGAATGCGCGTTACGCCATTTCATGTTCCGCATGACTGTGTTGAAGGAGTTGGCTACCGAGTCGAAACGTCAGATGGACGAACCGCTGCTTTTGCAACCGATCTCGGCCATTTTACAGAAGAAGTACGGTGCCATATTATGGGAGCCGATTTGGTAGTCCTTGAATCCAATCACGATGTGGGAATGCTTCAAAATGGACCATATCCATACTCACTTAAAAAGCGGATTCTTTCAGATACTGGACATCTCTCCAATATTGCCTGTGCAGATGCTGTTTCGGAGCTTGTTCGTATGGGGGCAGCCAGATTCTTTCTTGCACATTTGAGCCGTGAAAATAATACGCCGGAGATTGCACTGCAGACAACGCTTTGTGCGCTCACGATGGAAGGGATGAATCAGGGAACGGATTTTGATCTTTCAGTAGCACCTCGGGAAAACCCCGGAAACTTTACGGTGTTTTAAGGAGAGGAAAAATGCTGAATGTACAAATTGTTTGTATCGGAAAACTAAAAGAATCGTATTGGCGTTTGGCCTGCAATGAGTATGAAAAACGTATGCAGAGCTTTGCAAAATTTTCCATTCGGGAATTGCCGGAGTGTCGTTTACCGGAAAATCCAAACGCAGCTCAAATTAAGGCGGCATTACGGGAAGAAGGGGAGCATATTCTTTCTGAGTGCAAAAATACACAAATAGTTCCACTCTGTATTGAGGGAAAAGAGATTTCCTCTCCGGATCTTGCAAAATGGATTGAAAATAAAGCAGTTTCTGGAGTCAGTTCCATTTCTTTTGTAATCGGAAGCAGCTTTGGGCTTGATGATTCCGTAAAAGAATCAGGAAATCTGCGTCTTTCGATGTCACCGATGACGTTTCCGCATCAGTTGGCAAGGGTGATGCTCTGTGAACAAATTTATCGTTCTTTTCAAATTTTGAATCATGGAAAATATCATAAATGAGGCGAATCATGATGAAAACAGGAGTAGTTGATGTTGGCGGCGGACTGCGAGGAATCTATGGAGCCGGTGTGTTTGATTATTGTTTGTTGAAAGAGATCAAGTTTGACGAATGTATCGGGGTGTCTGCAGGCAGCGCAAATATTGTGGCCTATCTCGCAGGTCAGCGCGGAAGAAATCTACGGTATTACCGCGATTATGCCTTTCGACCAAATTACATGAGCTTACATAATCTGGTTCATGGGGGATCTTATCTGGACCTTAATTATGTCTATGGGGTCCTCAGCAATTCGGATGGAGAATATCCTTTGGATTATCCAAAAATTGTAGAAAACCCAGCAGAAATGAAAGTAGTTGCTTCTGAAGCAGTGAGCGGAAAAGTAAAATATTTTGATAAAAATGACTTTTTAAAGGATGATTACGGAATTCTGGGCGCTTCTTCTGCGATTCCGGTTGTCTGCCGTCCTTATCCTTTCCATGGAACTCTTTATTTTGATGGGGCGCTCAGTGATCCGGTTCCGGTGCAAAAGGCATTGCAGGATGGCTGTGAGCGCGTCGTTGTAATTTTGACAAAACCGCGGAATTTAATTCGTACTTCCGGTGGAGATGATCATTTTGCACGTATTCTGCGTCGTAGATATCCGAAAGCAGCACGAAACCTTCATCTTCGGGCCAAAAGGTACAACGAGGGCGTTGCTTTTGCCAAAGAATTGGAGGAAAAAGGGAAGGCTGTGATTATAGCGCCGGACCAGATTGCCGGAATTAATACGCTTACTAAAAATAAAAATATGCTGGAGCATCTTTATCAGAAAGGGTTCAAAGATGCAGAAGCAATCGAAGCTTTTTTAGAGCAGTAAGACAGTCGATGGTCTAAAAGATTCTGCATAAATAGAAAAAATAGTCTTCAAAATTCCAAAAAATAAAATTACATTTTAAGAGATTTTTAAAATTACAATGAAATTTTTTAAAAAGTGTTATGCAAATTCTCGAAAATTCAGCAAAAAATCCGCAAAACTTGTGCAGAAAAGGAAATGCCTCTTTTAGAAGGCAAAAAACATTGACACAACCTGTAAAATATAATAAAATATGAGAGTCAAAACGAATACAGTTTAAATGGCAAGGAGGTTCTGAAAACAGGGCGGCTTTGCCATTTTCTATTTTTGAAAACAAGAAGGGGTGATTTCTTGAGATTCACAAAAATGCAGGGGATCGGGAATGATTATATCTATATTAATTGCTTTGAAGAAAAGGTCCCGGATCCGGCAGCCTTGAGCATTCGTTTGTCAGACCGGCATTTCGGAATTGGTTCAGATGGAATCATTCTGATTAAACCGAGCAGACAGGCAGACTGTGAAATGGATATTTATAATGCGGATGGTTCTCGTGCCATGATGTGTGGCAATGGAATTCGATGTGTTGGAAAATATGTGTATGATCATGGAATCTGCAAAAAAGATGTGCTGCGGGTCGATACCCAAAGCGGAGTGAAAACGCTTTATCTGAATGTTCAGAATGGCACTGTTCAATCGGTACGTGTCAATATGGGAGCCCCGATTTTGAACCCTGCTCAGATTCCAGCGGATTTTCCAGGAGACCGGGCGGTCAATGTGCCGCTTTTGGTGAATGGAAAAGAATATCACGTCACCTGCGTATCTATGGGAAATCCTCATTGTGTGACTTTTGTAAAAGACGTTGCTGCTCTTGATTTAGCAGCGATTGGGCCTTCCTTTGAGCGCCATCCAGTGTTTCCGCAGAGAGTCAATACGGAGTTCGTTGAAGTGCTTTCTGATCACGAGGTAAATATGCGCGTTTGGGAGCGTGGCAGCGGAGAAACTTGGGCTTGCGGAACCGGAGCGTGCGCTTCGGCAGTTGCTTGTATCTTAAACGGGATTACCTGTCACAGTGTGCTGCTGCATCTGCGCGGCGGAGATTTACAGGTAAGCTGGGACGAAAAAGAAAATACCGTTTGGATGGAAGGCCCGGCAGTGACTGTTTTTGACGGAGAAATTGAAATTTGATAATGATTTAATATTAACATAGAAAAAAATAGATGATTTTTATTCTATAGTAGCAGACAAAAGGAGTGTTTTAGCGTTGGTAAAAGCAAATGAAAATCTGGCAAAACTTCCTGCAAGTTATTTGTTTGTAGACATTGCAAAAAAAGTAGAAGCTTTTCAGAAAACTCACCCGGAAAAAGAGATTATTCGGCTTGGAATCGGTGATGTAACTCGTCCCTTGGTACGCCCGGTTGTAGACGCAATCAAAAAAGCGGCAGAGGAAATGGGGCACCCGGAGACTTTTCACGGGTATGGACCGGAATCCGGATATGAGTTTCTTCGAAAAGCAATTGTTACTCATGATTACAAAGGACTAGACATTTCAGAAGATGAAGTCTTTGTTAGTGATGGAGCTAAAAGCGATACCGGCTCTATCGGGGATATTTTCAGCGTTGATAATGTCGTTGCAGTTTGTGATCCGGTTTACCCTGTTTATGTAGATACCAACGTGATGGCCGGCAGAGCAGGAACTTATACAGAAGGAAAAGGTTGGAGCAAGATTGTTTATTTGCCCTGCAAAGAGGAAAATGACTTTTTGCCTCAGCTTCCAAAGCAGAATGTGGATATGATTTATCTTTGTTTCCCTAATAATCCGGCTGGCGTTAGCATTTCAAAAACGGAGCTCGAAAAATGGGTTCAGTATGCACTGGATCATCAGGCGGTTATCCTGTATGACGCAGCATATGAAGCGTTTATCTCTACCCCTAATGTGCCGCACAGCATCTATGAGATCGAGGGTGCAAAGAAGTGTGCGATTGAGTTCCGTAGTTTCAGTAAAACGGCTGGGTTTACCGGTACCCGCTGTGCGTTTACAGTGATTCCAAAAGAGCTTGTGATTGATGGTGTTTCCATGAATCGTCTCTGGAGTCGCCGCCAGTCCACAAAGATGAATGGTGTTTCTTATCCAATACAGCGTGGGGCAGAGGCTGTTTATTCTGAAGAAGGACAGAAATTGGTCCGTGAAAACATTGCCTATTATAAACAAAATGCCCACATTATTGTAGACGGATTCAGAAAAGCTGGATTCACTGTTTATGGTGGTCAGGATAGCCCTTATGCATGGCTGAAAGTTCCTGAAGGAATGACCAGCTGGGAATTCTTTGATCAGCTTTTAGAAAAATGCGGTGTTGTTGGTACTCCCGGAAGCGGATTTGGAATGGCAGGAGAAGGATTTTTCCGCCTGACCGCATTTAATACCAAGGAAAATACGGAGAAAGCAGTTAAACTAATTGTAGATGCTTTTTCAAAAGAAAAATAGAGTTTATCTGTAAAGAGGGCCCCTGATTCAAGGGCTCTCTTTGTGCGGAACTGGGAAATTTAGAAGATGAGTTTAAAAGAATGGTTGGTGATTGAATGAAGGCATTACTAATGTTGGAAAACGGGATGACCTTTGAAGGAACCGGATTTGGCGATGAGCACAATGTTGTAAGCGAAATTGTTTTTAACAGTGCGATGTGCGGATATCCGGAACTTCTTACAGATCCCTCTTATGCCGGGCAGAGTGTTGTGATGACTTACCCCATGATCGGAAATTATGGAATCTGTTATCAGGATGCTGAGTCTACACGTCCGTGGCTGAGTGCATATATTGTTCATTCAGTTTCGAATGTAGCAAGTAATTTCCGTTGCGATATTGACTTAGATCATTATTTAAAGCGCTATCAGATTCCCGGTTTACAGGGAATCGACACCCGTGCACTTACCAGAATTTTGCGGGAGAGCGGCACAATGCGCGGCATGATCGCGTATGGCGATTCGATCGACCTCGAAGCGATGAAAAAGCAGATCGAGAATTTTAAAATGGAAAGCTATGTGCCGAAAGTCAGTATCCGCGGCGGCAAAATATACGGCGATGGCGGCGTGAAAATTGCGCTGATGGATTATGGCGTTAAAGGGAATATTATTCGCTGTTTAACAGAGCGCGGCGCGACAGTAAAATGTTTTCCTTGGGACGCTTCTTATGATGAAGTCAAAGAGTGGAAGCCGGATGGAATTATGTTAACCAATGGGCCTGGAGACCCGCAGGACTGCAAAAAGCCGATTGAAGAAATCAAGCGGATCTATGCTTCCGGAACACCGACCTTTGCAATTTGCCTGGGACATCAGCTGATGGCACTTGCCAATGGCGGAGATACCTATAAATTGAAATATGGTCACCGCGGAATCAATCATCCAGTCAAGGACCTAAAAGCCAACAGAGTTTATATTTCTTCACAGAATCACGGCTTTGTCGTAGATGCTAAGACAATGGACCCGAAGATCGCTGAGCCAAGCTTTATTAGCATGAACGATGGCAGTATTGAGGGATTTGATTATAAGAATGGTCGAGTCTTCACCGTACAATTTCACCCGGAGGCAGCAGGTGGTCCACATGATACGCGATTCCTTTTTGATCGCTTTATGAATCTGATTGGAGGTGCTGCCCTGTGAGTAAACGTGCGGAAATTAAAAAAGTAATTATCATAGGGTCCGGCCCTATTATTATCGGACAGGCGGCGGAATTTGACTATGCAGGAACGCAGGCGTGCCGTGCGATTCGAGAAGAAGGAATAGAGGTCATTCTGATCAACTCCAACCCAGCGACGATCATGACCGATAAGCAAATCGCTGATAAGGTATATATCGAGCCTTTGACCATCGAAACCGTTAAGAAAGTAATCATTAAAGAAAAGCCCGACAGCATTTTACCGACACTGGGTGGACAGAATGCATTGAACCTTGCAGTTGAGCTGGAGGAAAGCGGCTTCTTAAAAGAGCATCATGTAGAAATGATTGGTACGAGTGCCGATACGATTCGTATGGCGGAAGACCGCGAACTTTTCAAAGAAGCAATGGAGCGAATTGACCAGCCGTGCGCGAAATCTGTGATTGCAGAGAGTCTTGACGAATGTTTTGCTGCAGCTGATAAAATTGGGTATCCGGTTGTTGTGCGTCCAGCTTATACATTGGGCGGCAGCGGCGGCGGAATTGCTCATACAAAAGAGGAACTTGAAGAGATCGGGACACTTGGTCTGCACCGTAGCCGTGTACATCAGGTACTGATCGAGCGTTCTATTGAAGGCTGGAAAGAAATTGAGTATGAAGTAATACGCGACCATAATGGAAACTGCATTACCGTTTGCAATATGGAAAACTTTGATCCGGTTGGCGTTCATACCGGTGATTCCATCGTGGTAGCACCATGTCAGACGCTTGCCGATAAAGAGACACAAATGCTGCGTACTGCTTCTTTGAATATTATTCAGGAGCTGGGGGTCGAGGGCGGCTGTAATGTGCAGTTTGCGCTCAATCCGGACAGCTTCGAGTATTGTGTAATTGAAGTGAATCCCCGTGTAAGCCGCTCTTCTGCACTTGCAAGTAAGGCAACCGGGTACCCGATTGCAAAAGTAGCGAGTAAAATTGCTTTGGGCTACACTTTGGATGAAATTAAAAATGCAATCACGAAAAAGACGTATGCTTGCTTTGAGCCGACTTTGGACTATTGTGTTGTAAAGATCCCTAAATGGCCGTTTGATAAATTTGTAAATGCAAAGCGTGTGCTGGGGACGCAGATGAAAGCAACCGGCGAAGTGATGGGAATTGCCCCAACATTTGAAGCAGCTTTGATGAAGGCGATTCGCTGTTTGGAGCAAAACCTCTTCAGCTTAAAAGATCATCGTTTGGATTCCTTCTCGGATGAAGAAATCTTGGAGCGGGTACACAATGTGGATGATCGTCGTCTGTGGACGGTAGCGGAAGCATTACGCCGTGGATATTCTCCGGAAAAGATTCACGAGATCACCAAGATTGATCTCTGGTTTATCGGAAAGTTAACTGCAATTATCGAGATGGAAAAAGCACTTTCTGAGCAGAAGATGACAAAAAAGCTTCTTCTGAAAGCAAAAAGCATGGGGTCCTTGGATCGTACAATTTCTGAGTTTTCCGGTGAATCTGTGGACGAGCTTCGAAAAATGCAGGACGAGTGGGAAATTGCTCCGGTTTACAAAATGGTCGATACTTGTGCTGCCGAGTTTGAAGCAGAGACTCCGTACTATTATTCCACTTATGGGATTGAGAACGAATCTAAGCCTGAAAGCCGCCGCAAAAAGATCGTGGTTATCGGTTCCGGCCCAATTCGTATCGGGCAGGGAATTGAATTCGATTTTTGTTCCGTGCACAGTGTGTGGGCATTAAAAGATCTTGGTTATGAGACGATTATCGTGAACAATAATCCCGAAACGGTTTCTACCGATTTTGATATTGCCGATAAACTGTACTTTGAACCACTGACGGAAGAAGATATCCTCCATATCGTAAAACTGGAAAAGCCGGATGGTGCTGTCTGTCAGTTTGGTGGCCAAACAGCCATTCGTCTGGCAGCTTCTATCGAAAAGATGGGCGTTCCAGTTCTCGGAACCAGCAGCGACAGTATTGACCTTGCAGAAGATCGGGAACGGTTTGATGAAATCCTCAATGACTGTAAGATCCCCCGTGCGGCAGGGCATACAGTTTTTACCTGCGATGAGGCATTAAACGCGGCGCATCAACTTGGTTATCCTGTTTTGGTTCGTCCGAGTTATGTCCTTGGCGGTCAGGGCATGCAGATTGCCTATGAAGATTCCGATATTGTCAATCAGATTGGAATTATCAATCAGATTGCACAGGAACATCCGATCCTGGTTGATAAGTATATCATGGGAACCGAAGTGGAAGTTGATGCTGTCTGTGACGGAACCGATTCGGTGATCCCCGGAATTATGCAGCATGTTGAGCGTGCTGGGATTCATTCCGGTGACAGCATTTCCGTTTATCCTGCCATTGGAATCAGTGAAGAAGCACAGGAGACCATTGTTGAAGATACTCGTAAACTTGCAAAAGCTTTAAAGGTTAAAGGGCTTCTTAATGTTCAGTTTATTGTGAAAGATGAAGTTGTCTATATCATTGAGGCGAACCCGAGATCATCTAGAACGGTTCCTTATATCAGCAAAGTGACCGGAATTCCGATTGTGCCGCTGGCAGTGCGCACTTTCTTCGGAGAGACATTGCCACAGATGGGTTATCAGTATGGCCTTCAGAAACCGCATGATTACATTGCCATTAAGATGCCGGTTTTCTCATTTGAGAAAATTCATGGCGCTGATGTCAATCTGGGACCTGAAATGAAATCCACCGGTGAAGTTCTTGGAATTGCCCGCACCTATGATGAAGCGCTGATCAAAGCGTTTTATGGCGCCGGAACACATATGATCAAGAATGGCCGTGTTATTATTACAGTGAAGAACAGTGATAAGGCAGAAGTCCTCCCGATTGCCAAGGGACTTTATGATCTAGGTTGGACGATTTATGCAACACAGGGTACGGCTGATTATCTTAATGATCATGAGATTCCGACGATTCGGACTCATAAAGTGGGAATGAATCAGCATGATATTATTAATCTGATCATGTCTGGAAAGATTGATTTAGTAATCAATACACCGAGTAAGGGTATGCAGCACGATCGGGATGGCTTCCTGATTCGCCGTAATGCGGTAGAAGCCGGAATTCCATGTCTGACATCACTTGATACCGCAAATGCGTTTTTAACATGTGCACGCCATGTTGAAACGACGGAACTTTCCGTTGTGGACATTACGCATGTAAGCACATTTTTAAATTTAGTTTAAATAGGATCAATCATAGGATCAGTCAAACGATATTTTACTTTAACGGAGGTAAATGAAAATGGAAAAGAAAGAACAACTGTACGAAGGAAAAGCCAAAAAGGTATTTGCAACCGATGACCCGAGATACTGCATTGTATCCTATAAGGATGATGCAACTGCATTTAACGGCAAAAAGCATGGTACCATTGTTGGCAAAGGCGTTGTCAATAATAAGATGAGCAATTTTATGTTTAAAATGCTTGAAAAAGACGGTATCCCAACTCACTACGTTAAAGAACTTTCTGACCGCGATACTCTGGTGAAAAAAGTACAGATTGTTCCGCTGGAAGTGGTCGTCCGCAACGTTGCTGCGGGTTCTTTCTCCAAGCGCCTCGGCGTTGAAGAAGGCAAAAAATTGCTTTGCCCGGTTTTAGAGTTTTGTTATAAATCCGATCCGCTCGATGATCCGATGGTAAATGATTCTCATGTCCTTGCAATGGGCTGGGCTACTCAAGAAGAAATTTCTACCATCCGTAAGATGACGCTGCGTATCAATGAGCTGATGAAAGAATTTTTCCTGTCTGTTGGAATTGATCTGATCGATTTTAAATTGGAGTTTGGCCGTTTTGAGGGCAAGATCCTTTTGGCTGACGAAATCAGCCCGGATACCTGCCGCTTCTGGGACGTTAAGACTCACGAAAAACTGGATAAGGACCGTTTCCGCCGCGACTTAGGTGGTGTGGAAGAAGCTTATGCAGAAGTTATGAAGCGGATCGGTCTGTAAGATTTTATGAAAAATCAGAAATCCCGCACCGGATATTTTTCCAGTGGGGGATTTCCCGATTTCCCAATAAGAAACAAAAAGAAAGCCCCCAAAAATTCTGTAAATGAATTTTTAGGGGATTTCGTGATTGATTAGGATGGTGAGTTTTTGAACACGACACAGTTTCTTTATGACGATAAGCCACATGAGGAATGCGGCGTTTTCGGCATTAGTTGTCCAGATGGTGACGTCAATGTAGCCTATGCAGCGTACAATGCACTTTTGGCGCAGCAGCATCGCGGACAGGAAAGCTGCGGAATTGTAGTCAATGATCGCGGGGTATTCTCGTATTCAAAAGATATGGGATTAGTCTCAGAAGCTTTTAATACACAGACCTTGGACAGCTTCTCTGGCCAGATGGCTTGTGCACATGTGCGTTATTCGACGGCCGGTGCCAGTATTCGAGAGAATGCACAGCCTTTGGTAATGCGGTATGTAAAGGGAACTTTGGCAATTGCACACAACGGGACGCTGACAAACGCATATGAGCTTCAGCAGGATTTGGTGCAAAAGGGTTGCATTTTTCAGACAACGATCGACAGCGAAGTGATTGCATACCTGATTGCGCAGGAACGTGTAAACTGCGGTTCTATTGAAGAGGCAGTCCATCGTGCATTACCAAAGATTCAAGGGTCTTATTCATTGATCGTTATGAGCCCGCAAAAGCTGATTGCGGCTCGTGATCCTCATGGGTTCCGCCCGCTTGTTATCGGGAGAATCGGACATAAAACGTATGTTTTTGCATCAGAAACTTGTGCCCTGGATGCAGTTGGAGCGGAATTCGTCCGTGATGTAGAACCCGGTGAGATTGTCATGGCGGACGCAAGCGGTCTTAAGACAATTCATGATCCGGTCAATGTGAAAAAATCACTTTGCGTATTCGAATATATTTATTTTGCGCGTCCGGATAGCGTAATTGATGGAATCAATGTTTATGAAGCGAGAAAACGTGCAGGACATTTACTCTATCAGCAGAGCCCAGTGGATGCCGATATCGTAATCGGTGTTCCGGAATCGGGTATTGATGCAGCAATCGGTTATTCAGAAGCTTCAGGGATTCCTTATCAAAAGGGAATTGTTAAGAATAACTATATCGGTCGTACTTTTATTAAACCGACTCAGTTGGAACGGGAACGCAGTGTACGGTTAAAACTGAATTTGATTCCGGATGCTTTCCGCGGAAAAAGAGTTGTGATGCTGGATGATTCCATTGTGCGTGGAACCACCTGTGCTCATATTGTCACTATGCTGAAAAAGGCCGGTGCAAAAGAAGTGCATCTGCGAATCAGCTCACCGCCGTTTTTATGGCCGTGCTATTACGGAACAGATATTCCGGATAAATCCAATCTGATTGCGTGCCATCATACGGTGGAAGAGATCGGCAAGATGAGCTTTGCGGATTCTATCGATTATCTGCATGTTGAAAATTTGCCGGCGATGCTCGGAATTAAAGATGGGTTCTGCGATGCTTGCTTCTCAGGCCATTATCCCGCGCCGACGCCTGACTTTAATATAGCAGATAAAATGAATGATTATTGCAGGCCAATTCAGAAAATTAAGTGATTTGGAGGACTTCTTTTGAAAGATACCTATGAGTCTCCTTTATCCGCCCGTTATGCAGATAAGGAAATGAAATATTTGTTTTCTCCTGATAAAAAATTTCGTACCTGGCGTCGTTTGTGGGTTGTACTCGCAGAGTCTGAGATGGAACTGGGACTTCCGGTGACACAGGAGCAGGTTGATGAGCTCAAAGCCCATCAGGACGATATTAATTATGAGGTTGCCGAAGCTCGTGAAAAACTGGTGCGTCATGATGTGATGAGCCATGTTTATGCATATGGACAGCAGTGTCCGAAGGCAGAGCCGATTATCCATCTGGGTGCTACTTCTTGCTATGTAGGAGATAACACGGATTTGATCCTAATGACGGAAGCACTGAAAATTGTCCGGAATAAAGTTGTGGAAGTTCTGCGTGTTCTGCGAAATTTTGCCGACCGTTATAAGGATCTTCCGACATTGGCATTTACGCATTTTCAGCCGGCACAACCGACAACGGTCGGAAAACGCGCAACACTCTGGATGCAGGATTTGCTGCTGGATTTAGATGAAATCGAGTACCGCATCAGTAAAATGAAGCTCCTTGGCAGCAAGGGAACGACCGGGACACAGGCAAGCTTTTTGGAACTTTTCGACGGTGATCATGAAAAAGTAAAGGCGCTGGATCGCAAAATCGCTGAAAAAATGGGCTTTTCCGATGTTTATCCGGTTTCCGGACAGACTTATTCTAGAAAAGTGGATAGTCAGGTCCTGGGAGTTCTCTGCGGAGTTGCGCAGTCTGCTTCAAAATTTTCCAATGATATTCGTTTGCTGCAGCATCTCAAAGAAGTAGAAGAGCCGTTTGAAAAGAATCAAATTGGATCTTCTGCGATGGCTTATAAGCGCAATCCGATGCGCAGTGAGCGGATTGCTTCTTTATCCCGTTATGTGATGGTGGATAGCCTCAATCCCTGTATTACGGCAGCAACCCAATGGTTTGAGCGTACGTTGGACGATTCTGCTAATAAGAGGATTTCAGTTCCGGAAGCGTTCCTCGCTGTGGATGGAATTTTGAATCTTTACCGCAATGTTGCAGATGGCTTGGTGGTTTATCCGAAGGTGATCCGCCAACATCTAGAGAGGGAACTGCCCTTTATGGCGACCGAAAATATCATGATGGATGCCGTGAAGCGCGGAGCGGATCGTCAGGAACTGCATGAAAAGATTCGGGTCCATTCCATGGCAGCGAGCCGTGTTGTCAAAGAAGAGGGCGGAGAAAATGACCTGCTCTCAAGAATTGCTGCGGACCCGGCCTTTGGGGTTACAATGGAAGAATTAAAGAAAATTGTAAAGCCTGAGAAATATGTAGGCCGTGCGCCGGAACAAACAACTGAATTTTTAAACGAAACGGTTGCACCTGTTTTGCAGCGGTATCAAACGCTTAAAGATCAGGCGGAAGAGATTACGGTTTAAAAAGAAAAGTTATTTGGGAAAAGCGTGACCATTTTATGAATTTTCGGTTATAAGCTTTTCTTTTAGGTCATTTTATGCTAAACTGTATGGGTTGATACAGTTAAATTAAACAATAAGGCTGTCTAAATCCAGCCGTAGGGCAGCCCAAAGAGTTCCCGTAGCGGCGCGGCGGAGTAGATGTTTATTTATGATTAAAGCAATTGTAGGAGCTAACTGGGGCGACGAAGGAAAAGGTAAAATTACGGATGTGGAAGCTGCCAATTCCGATATTGTCATTCGCTTTCAGGGAGGCGCAAATGCAGGTCATACCATTATCAATGATTATGGAAAATTTGCCCTGCATCAGCTTCCTTCCGGTGTGTTCTACGATCATATTACAAATGTAATAGGTAACGGAGTCGCTTTAAGTCCGGAACGGTTTGTAAAAGAAATTGCCGATCTGGAATCTCGCGGAGTGCCAAAGCCACACATTGTAGTTTCCAACCGGGCACAGGTTGTAATGCCGTATCATATTTTGCAGGATACTTATGAGGAAGCACGTCTTGCCGGAAAATCCTATGGTTCTACAAAGTCCGGAATTGCTCCGTTCTATTCGGATAAATTTGCAAAAATTGGATTCCAGATTGCAGAACTTTATGGAGATGAAGCATCTTTAAAAGATCGCATTGAACGGATCGTTGCAATCAAAAATGCAC
Organism: Caproicibacterium sp. BJN0003; assembly: GCF_026314295.1. Classification (NCBI taxonomy): domain Bacteria; kingdom Bacillati; phylum Bacillota; class Clostridia; order Eubacteriales; family Oscillospiraceae; genus Caproicibacterium; species Caproicibacterium sp. BJN0003. Next base: position 1,404,646 of record NZ_CP111108.1, on the reverse strand, counting down.
TTTTTAAGAATTTATATCATAAACCGGAACTGACAGTAGAAGAAGTTTATAGTCAGCTGATGAAATATAAAGAAATGTTGGATCCTTATGTTGGAGATACTTTCGAATTGCTGCATAAAGCAGTGGAAGAAGATAAAACGATCCTTCTGGAAGGCCAACTTGGTTCTTTGAAAGATCCGGATTTCGGTATCTATCCAATGGTGACCTCTTCTAATACGCTGGCAGGCTATGGAGCGATTGGTGCGGGACTTCCGCCTTATGAGATCAAAGACATCATTACGGTTGTCAAGGCTTATTCCAGCGCAGTAGGTGCAGGAGAATTTGTCAGTGAAATTTTTGGAGACGAAGCAGATGAATTGCGCCGTAGAGGCGGCGATGGCGGAGAGTTTGGTGCCACTACTGGCAGACCTCGTCGTGTTGGCTGGCTGGATTTAGTCGCAACGCGTTATGGCGTTCGTGCTCAGTATGCTACAGAAGTTGCGTTTACTGTTCTGGATGTCTTGGGGTATTTGGATGAAATCCCGGTTTGTGTTGCTTATGAGTTGGATGGAAAACAGATCGATTATTTCCCGCCGACTGCACAACTAAAACGCTGCAAGCCGGTGATTAAAAAGCTGCCGGGTTGGAAGTGTGATATCCGGGGAATTAAGAAGTATGAAGATTTGCCGGAGAATTGCCGCCGCTATATTGAATTTGCGGAAAAGGCTGTTGGGGTGCCATTTAAGATGATTTCCAACGGACCTTCGCGCAGCGATATTATCTATCGTTAATGTGACCAAAAGCTAGGCGTCAGCATCGGATGTTTAAAAGGTGCTGGCGCTGCTTTGGTTCTTAGAAGTGTTTTGAAAGGAGTGACCCTTATGTGTGGGATCGTCGGATATATTGGAGATGATCAGGCGACACCGATTTTGTTGACCGGTCTTGAAAAACTGGAATATCGCGGATATGATTCAGCCGGTGTTGCAGTTTATAATGGAACGCACCTTCAAGTTGCGAAAACCAAGGGGCGTTTAAAAGTATTAGAGGAACTGATTCATAATGGGGTGGATGTCCCAGGAACGGTTGGAATTGGCCATACTCGTTGGGCAACTCACGGAGCCCCTAGTAATGTGAATGCACATCCACAGGTTAGCGGCTCTGGAAAATTTGCGGTCGTCCATAATGGAATTATTGAAAATTACATTTCTTTAAAAGAATTTTTGATTGAAAAAGGCGCTAAGTTTGTTTCTGAGACTGATACAGAAGTGGTTGCACAGCTCTTAGAATATTATTACGAGGGTAGTGTGATTGATGCTCTGATCAAAGTGCTGAATCGGATAGAAGGAGCATATGCGCTGGGGATTATTTGCGAAGATGATCCGGAGCACCTTTATGCGGTGAGAAAAGATAGTCCTTTGATTATTGGCCTCGGAAATGGAGAGAATTATATCGCATCTGATGTACCGGCAATTCTCAACCGTACCAGAGAAATTAATCGCTTAGAGGAAAATGAAATTGCGGTTTTGTCTCGTCAGGGCGTAGAAGTTTATAATACCAATAAAGAGCGGATCCCCAAAAAAGCAGAACATATTGACTGGGATATTTCTGCTGCGGAAAAAGGTGGATATGAACACTTTATGGCAAAAGAGATTATGGAACAGCCAAAAGCGATTCGTGATACCGTTAAGCCCCGCATTAAAGAGGGGAAAATCGTTTTGGACGATGTAAAGCTTACCAAAAAGCAGCTGGAAGAGTTTGATCGAATTTTTATCGTTGCGTGTGGAACTGCATATCATGTTGGCGTCGTCGCAAAGTATATCATGGAAAAACATTTGCGTAAGCCGGTAGAGGTGGATGTTGCTTCCGAATTTCGTTATCGTACGCCGCTGATTGATGATAAGACTTTAGTTTTGGTGATCAGTCAGTCCGGCGAGACGGCAGATACGTTGGCTGCTTTGAGAGAGTCTAAAAAGTTAGGCGCCCGCACAATTTCCATTGTCAATGTAGTTGGCTCCTCCATTGCAAACGAGTCGGATGATGTACTTTATACTTGGGCAGGTCCGGAAATTGCAGTTGCTTCCACTAAGGCATATAGTACGCAGCTTGCCATGATTTATATGTTGACCATTTATATGGGCGATCTTTTAGGAACGATTGACGCTGTCCATTATCAATATTATATCAACGAGCTCAAGGCGCTCCCTGAAAAAGTTCAGCAAATTTTGGAGCAAAAGAGCAAAATACAGTATCTTGCAAGCCGTGAATTCAATTCCAAGAATGTCTTCTTTATTGGCAGAAATCTTGATTATGCAATGAGTCTGGAAGGCAGCTTAAAACTGAAGGAAATTTCTTATATCCATTCTGAAGCATATGCAGCCGGCGAACTAAAACATGGTCCAATCAGCCTGATTGAAGATGGGACACTTGTTATTGCATTGGCAACACAGAATATTCTTTTTGACAAATTGATGAGCAATGTAAAAGAGGTAAAAGCCCGCGGAGCTGTTGTATGGGGGCTGACTATAGAAGCAAATAAAGAGCGGATTAAGAAGGAACAGGTAGATTATGAATTTTGTGTTCCACAGGCCTGTGATATGATGCTGCCGTCGTTGGCGGTGATTCCTCTGCAGCTGTTCGCTTATTATGTAGCATCTTTAAAAGGCTGTGACATTGATAAACCAAGGAATCTTGCAAAATCTGTAACGGTTGAATAAATTCCGACCGCTTGAAAGTTCGTCGGATTTCCGATGGGGGAAAAATAGATGTTAAGAAAAGAAAAAATTCTGGTTTTGGATTTTGGCGGTCAGTATTGTCAACTGATTGCCCGACGTGTTCGTGAATGTAATGTGTATTGTGAGATAAAATCTTATAAGACCTCACTTAAAGCGATTCAAGAAGCAGGATACTGTGGAATCATTTTTACTGGAGGGGCCAACAGTGTTTATGGCGAAGATTCGCCCTCTTGTGATCCTCAGATTTTTGAACTGGGAATACCAATTTTAGGAATCTGCTACGGAGCTCAGTTAATGGCCTATTTGCTTGGTGGAAAAGTTTGCAAGAGTGAAGTGCGTGAATATGGTCATACCGAATTTGCACATGAAAAAGATACTGTCCTTTTCCGTGATGTTCCTGAAAAATCGGTTTGCTGGATGAGTCATACTGATTATATTGCTGCGGTGCCAAAAGGATTTTCCGTTACAGCCAAAAGTGTACATTGCCCGGTAGCGGCGATGGAACAGCTGGAAAAGAATCTTTATGCGGTTCAGATGCATCCGGAAGTGCAGCACACCGAATATGGACAGCAGATTTTGAAAAATTTCCTTTATGGAGCGTGTAAGTGCAATGGCGATTGGGTGATGAGTTCTTTTGTTGAGGAAGCAGTTGCTTCCATTCGCGCGCAAGTAGGGGATAAAAAAGTTGTCTGCGGACTTTCCGGCGGAGTAGATAGCAGTGTTGCTGCAGTTTTGGTACACAAAGCGATCGGAAAGAATTTGACCTGTATTTTTGTGGATCATGGAATGATGCGGAAAAATGAAGGCGATGAGGTTGAACAGGTTTTTCGCAAGCAATTTGACATCAATTTAATTCGTGTAAATGCTGGAGAAAAGTTTTTAAGTCGTCTTAAAGGGGTCACAGAACCAGAGAAGAAACGAAAGATTATCGGAGAAGGTTTTATTCGTGTCTTCGAAGAGGAAGCTAAAAAACTTGGGAAAGTAGAATTCCTCTGTCAGGGAACAATTTATCCCGATGTAGTAGAAAGTGGAACCGGAAATGCAGCAGTCATTAAGAGCCATCATAATGTAGGTGGCCTTCCAAAAGATATCGGGTTCGAAGGACTTGTTGAACCTCTGCGTGATCTGTTTAAAGACGAAGTACGCAAAGTTGGTACAGAACTTGGAATTCCGGATTTTCTCGTTTGGCGGCAGCCATTCCCAGGACCGGGGCTTGGAATTCGAATTCTCGGAGAAGTTACAGAAGAAAAGGTAGCACTTTTGCAGGAAGCAGACGCAATTTTTAGGGAGGAAATCGCAAATGCGGGGCTTGACCGGTCGATTAATCAGTATTTTGCGGTTCTTACCGGTATCCGTAGTGTAGGTGTTATGGGAGATGGCAGAACTTATTCCAATACGATTGCGCTGCGCGGGGTAACGACTTCTGACTTCATGACCGCAGAGTGGGCGCGGGTGCCGTATGATCTTCTAGAAAAGGTTTCCAGTAGAATTATTAATGAAGTGCCAAATGTGAACCGTGTCGTTTACGATATTACTTCAAAGCCACCCGCCACAATCGAGTGGGAATGATATAGAAAAAGCCAACAATCCGCTTATAATGCGGGTTGCTGGCTTTTTATTTTGCCTAATGGTTCTATAATGGTTCTATTATATGGCTGATTCTCAAATTCAAGGGGCAGGGCGCCTCAAATTTGAGGCAGGGTAAATCCAAAATCGGATTCCGCTATGGCTCTCGCCCATAGCCAATCCAAAAGGATAGCAAAGGGGGACGAAATTTGACTCCCCTTTTATAATCTGATTTTTGCCCGCTCCATGAGTCTTTCTTCAATGCTGCCTCTCCATTCCCACGCCGAAAAGCCCGTCCCGGCGTATGCTCTGCTATAGTCTGGAATAAAAGATAGAAGGTACTTTCGCCCTTTCGTTCTCATATGGGAAAGCGCTCGGCCTTGAATCTGCCTTGCCCGGCTGCCGACGATCCCGTGCATCTCGCCGATCTGTGCCAGGGTTAGGCCATCATAATACTTTTCTGTGATAACTTCCCGTTCCCGCTGTTCCAGAACATCGAGAGATTTCTGTAGGGCGCCGTGAAGTTCCTTTATGTATTCGGCATTTTCCACAATCTCAAAGCTCTGATCAGCTGCAGGGTCTTGTATAGAATCACTTAAAGTTAAGTCCTCAACACCGGGCAAAGGCTTGTCAAGACTATCCGAACAATTTAACGGTTTCTTTGCATTGGTACGCATTCCGATTGCCGTCATGAAATGGTTCTTTAGGTGGTAGTACAAATAAGACGTAAATTTATATTCTTTGTCCTCTTTGTAGTCTCCTGCGGCGTCCAGTACGGCCAGAAAGGCTTCCTGCTGCAAATCCTCTAATGTCACGCCGGAAGAAGCACAAGCTTTTCGGCTCCGGTCAAAGAACCGGAAAGTTAATTGATAAGCAAACCTTTTCACGCCTTCCCATAATGGCGCTATGGCGTCTGTATCGCCCGATTGCACACGCAAGGCCAGGCTTTCATTTGTGGATTCAGTCACGGCGGCAACCTCCTACATCAATAGCTTTTCAATTAATTCATCTGTTTGATTTTTAGTCCTGCCGATATTCTCAACATTTGGAAGGGCAGAACCAGTCACGGAACATTGAAGCAGCTCAATGTATGTCTCAACGGAACCATATATCTTGATAGAACCGTCCGGGAACTCCAGTTTCCACGATCCTCCCTGACTCTGTGCTATCTGATTTAAATATTCAAGTCTTTTCATAAAGGCGTTCATTTTGACTCCTCCATATTTTTAATAACCTTCTCCAATTCGTCTAGCCGCTTTTCCTGCTCATCTATGCGGATTGTAGAAAGCGTTGTATTACAAGCATAAATAATCGCGTTTGCATCTTTTGAATCTATCTGTCCGTTCAGAACCATGTTTGAAACACGGTTCAGAGTTCGCTTAATATCTCTAGGCGTTCCCATTTTGAACCGCTTCCTTTCTGCCATGTTTTCACCTCCAATTAAAAGAAAAGGGGTGTATGGGATAAAAGCCCACACGCCCCTAAGTTGCTTTAAGCGGTTGTTACTGCCTGATAGTACAAGGCTTTCTTTTTATTGTCCATGACGAAAGCATCATACACAATACGCCCCTCTACCAAAGCACCCGAGATTCCCGGCGGGTCTTGGTGGATTCTGTAATCTTCCAGCTTTACCGGCGCGACGGTAGCGGAAGGGTGAACCATCAAGAATCCGAAATTCTTCGGCAAACGGACAGAGGGAACCTTGATAACATTACAGCCGTCAAGGTTACTGACAACGCCTTTTGCGCGCATATCCTCGCCGATATCGGTATTCATTACAATTTCTTTGCTTTGCTTCATAATCGCATAAATGGCAGGGGTAACCACAATGAAACGTCCTGTGTCTGTTACTTCTGCATCATCCATTACCTGAGAGGCTTTTAAAATCTCGGAATAAATGTTTTCAGAAGTTAAGGCAATAGCGGCCGGGGCTGTCCCTGCATTGGTACACATAATGCTATAAACATAAGAATCAACCTCGGGGATAATAACCTCGCGTTCCTGCCTTGCCAATGCAGAAGCGGCCTGTAGCTGCTGCTGGGTTTCGTCAGTGTCCAGCTTATCAATGGCGAAGGTAAAGGAACGATCCTTTTTCAACGTCATTTCCTCGGTCGTCGCGTCCAATCCGGCAACTGTCCCGAAGCGGCTCGGCTGGGTGGCTGCATTTGCACCCTCACGGTCATAGTCATTCATGCCCGTTGTGGTTACTTTGTAAATCTTGACAGTGTGTGCGCCTGTCCAGTCAAAGTCACTATTTGTGAGAATACTTCTTTTGCTTTCTGCCTTGAATACCTCATCAGTATAAGGGGCAAATTTTGTTGTCAAATCAATAGCCATAAATTAAGCGTCCTTTCATTTGTTCAACCCGAACGCTGCAGCAGTAGGGTCTTTACTTTGTGCAAAGCTTCTCTGCTGTGAAAAGTGGAATCCCCCGGGCGGGCAAGGACTTCCCGTACCTCCCGTGGTTTTTGTGTCCACAATAGAGGGGAAAGCCTTGATAAGATTCTCAACGGAACCTTTGAAGGCTTCTGTATTTGAAGTATCGAATAAATTCAGTAATTTTTTCGGGTATCCCTTGCCTGCAATATATTCTCTGCAATCGAGTCTGGATTCTCGCTCGGAAAGTTCCTTCTCTTTGGAATCATCCGGTGGTTCGGTCTTGGCTCTCTCACGTTTCAATCGCTCGGAAATGATCTGATTCACTTCGTCCTGAGTAAAAGTCTTTTCAGTTGCCGCCGGTTCACCTGTTCCCGCCGGTGTCGCGTTTCCTGACGGCTGCTGGCTCTGCTGTGCTGCGTTCTGGGCTTTGTTATCGTTGTTGTCCATAATTAAATACCTCCGTTTTACGCCTTGAGTAGGCTAAATATAAAGAAAAGGCATAGGATACCAGCTTTTAAGCTGTTTCCCATGCCTTTTGGCTAACTTTACAAGCGGTACTCTATGCCTTAACTTATACATAAAGTATATATCAAATAGGGGAGGTAGTCAAGCGGTTTTCCCGTCATTTTGCGAGTTTGGCGGATTTTTAGAGGTCAGATATACGATACAATAGGGGGGCTTGGCCTCGTTTATATGTAATCTTGCGTGGGGAAGAATCTCTTTGACTGCATGATAGATTTCCGCTGCTTCGGTCAATTCGTTCATTTGATATGTGATTTTAATCTTCACGGGGAACCTCCAAATGATAGCGGTCATATGCAGCACTGATTAATTCTTGGTAAGTCTTCAAACTGTCATAGAACGAGTCATATATTAAAGTCAAGGAGGAAACGTCCATTAAAGCCCGTCCTAAATTTGAACCGTTCACACTATCTTCTAAATCTTCAAGGATAAGAGAAAAAGTATCTTTTTCCTGCTCAAATTTGATTCCGCAATCATCTAAGTCACTTATGATACGGTACAGGTCTTGCGTTTCCTCTGGAATTGTGGTATTCTCATTCCGGAAAACTTTTTGTTTTGTGCCTTGTGCAGTTGCCGCTGCAGAGGCACTTTTTTTATTGTTCGTCATGGCTTTTCTCCTTCTCTTTGGCTTCTGGTTCTGACTGCTGAGCGTACAAATTAGAAGCGGTCAATAGAACTTTCCGAAGATTTTCGGCATCAAGAAGATAGGATATTTTGACAATGGCCGTGCGTAAAGAGGAACTTCTTTCTGCAATACGCTCTTTTTCCTTTCCGGCTTTCATGGCGTCACCCATTAATTCATGGTGCAGATTCTGGACAGCTTTGCACTGCTCCTTTGTCAATCCGATAGCGAGTAAATCAGCATTTTTCATTTTTAATAATCTCCTTTTTAATGTGTTTCGTAAATTGCGCGACAAATGTCATTATTGAAATTTTCGATCGAGTCCTTAACGTTATTAGCATCTATTTCCGCATTATCAAGGTTTAGTGCAATAGCTTCAAGACTGCATAATTCCCGATCACGATAATAAAGGCCGCAAAGTGAGGAACAATCCATCTCTGCAAAAGGACAATGCCTGTTATTTGTCATTCTGTTTCACCTCTTTTTAAGCCCACAAGGGGGTATATGTATCGACCGTTCATATCGTTCATACCGTTGCATGATGAATGGTCACGAATGGTATGAACGGTTAATTTATACTAGGGAATGCTGAAAGTGCTTCTTCATATGTGGTTTCATTATCAACGGTATCAGATATTTGATGAACGGTTGCAAAATAGAAATGATGCTTTCCTCCTGCATTTCCGTGTTTGGCTCTCTCGTGAATAATCCCATCATAATCAAAAAGTGGTTTTTCAAGTGCTTTCACTTTGGAAGTTAATGCACGGGTGGAATCCGCTAAATAGGTTCCGGCAAAATGCTTTCCAGCGTCAAGAAGTTCCTGCATACTGCCATTCCACCCTCCGGGGCTTTGCTCAAGAAGTTCTTTGATTGTTTTAACTATGGGACTGCTGTTGTATTCAAGCTTTGCTTGCTGTTCCTGTAGCCAACTAGCGTCACCTAAAACGTGCCACTTGCAATCATCTTTGTGAAATTCGATAACAGTTTCGCTGCTGTCTATATCTCGGCCGGTGATTGAAAGTGTCGTTTGCGTGTCTGTTCGTTTTGCTCGGGTCATCACCAGTGCTGTATCGACTGCACCCATAATTCCATTAGTTCCGGAAATGCGGTTAAAAGCGTCGGTATCGTCTGCCATTTTTCGCAAATGGTGAACCAAAAGAAGGCAAATTCCGTGTTGATCTGCAAATGATTTCAGAATTCCCACCTCTCTATAGTCCTCACCGTAAGCATTGTTCCCCGCTTTTTGCGGCGCTCTGACTTTTTGAAGGGTATCAATTACAATCAGCCCCGTTTCCGGTCTTTGCTTTATGTAGCCTTCTAGCTGTTCTATAAGCCCCTGCCCAATGTCAAGAGCAGAAGTCGCATAGTCGAAATGATCCGGTGCAGCCGCTCCGGAAAGAATTTTGTTCATGCGGTCTTGTAATCGGCGCTCGCTGTCTTCCAGTGCCATATAAAGGCACCCGCTTTTTACTGTCTTATGATTTAGAAAATCATTTCCGGCCGCCACTGAAAGACACAAATCCAGCACGAACCAGCTTTTTCCATACTTTGGTGGGGAGGCTAATAGGGAAAGCCCCTGAGGAAACATATCCACAACAACATAACGAATCGGGGGCAAATCTTTATTTTGAAGTTCTGCCGCTGATATGGTTGGAAGAGTATGCTTCTTTGGCTCTGGTTTCCCGAAGTCCTGCTCTGCGGTCGTCCTTGGGTCGAATACTTGAAAGCAATGGTCGATTGCATTCTGAATGGTGATCGCTCCGTATGTACTGCCGGATTGCAGCCTGTCCCATTTTTCTCTCATAAGTGCCGATTGACGGAAAAGCCTGTCCATTTGAGTCGCGTCCTTGCCGGTGTAGAAGGCAAGCATATTGCACAAGGCTAAATCTGCTTCGCTTTGGCTGCCATATTTTCCCTCATACTTGCCTAGGAACAAGTTACAGAATAGAGAACCGTTCCGGGCATTTGCGGCGACTTCAATTAATTTGGTATCGTCCAGAGAAAGACCGCTGCTTTGCGGTTCTGTGGGCTTTCTCTGCGCTTCTGCACGGGCGGCGGCTAATTCTCCATATAGTGAATTGATTGCTTCCTGCGCGTCACAGAGCGATTCTTTATTGTCGTATACATTCCCGGTCAGTGCAAAATAACGCCCGGAATCGTACATTTCAACGGTCTTGCTTTTAATTGCTTTCCCGGGAAGTTTCCCTTTGCAGATGATATGAAGACCGGTTCCGCTTTGAGAAACCTCAGTATAACTGCCGAACTGTTTTACTAATTCGGTCGCTTCTGGGAAAATGCTGTTGTTTTCAAAGCAATCATCTAAATCAATTCCCACAAGGCCTCCATTCTGAGCAAATTCAAACCCTATTCCGCTGCATTTTCCTTCGTCCATGCAAGCGATCGCTTCACTGAAAAGCCCCCAACTTTGGGGAATTCCCGCTTTTGCAGGTTCACCTGTTTGAGGATTGACCGGCATTTTTAAGGGCTTGTCCTTCCAATCCCAGCATACCCATTGATCTAGGTTCGCTAATTCAAGTGGAATCCTGCTGTAATCTCGGTTCAAGAAACTTCCTCCAGCCCGCCGAAGAATTTTTTGTTGAAGTATGCTCTCGGAACCCGCCCGGCAACGGTAACAAAGCCCTGCGATTTCAGTTCCTTATTTAAGTCCCGGAATATTTCATAGGTCTTACCTTCACTCAATCTTAAAATCGCTGCTGCTTCGGGCGCTTTTATGTAATAGTCCTGCATTGTTATTCCTCCTTTTGAATAAGTTTTTCTACAGGTACCCCTAAAGCAGATGCAATACGATCTCCTGTAGTTTGAGAACAGGTCTTTCCGGTTTTTACACCTGTCACAGTTGACCTTGAAACTCTTGCTAATTCTGCAAGCCGTTTTACGGTCATATCTTTACGGGTCATTTCTGAAACTAACTTCACACGATTTATTCTCATTATTTCACCTCTTTTCTTGATAATAGGCGTATTTTGTGTTAATCTAATTGCATAGACTATTGATTCGCCTTATGCTTATATATTAGTCTATATTTTTAGAGTAGTCAAGCCTAAACAGTCTAATTATTTAGAGTATTTTGGAGGCGCTTATTGTGGAATTTGCACAAAAACTTAAAAATGTTATGGAAAAAGAATCAATGACTATGTATCGTTTATCAAAGGAAACGGGAGTTCATCAAAGTACTATCAGTAATTGGATAAATGGACATAGTGAACCCCGAATTGAACAGCTTAAAAAGATAGCCTGGGCCCTTAATGTGCCTGTATGGGAGTTAATAGAACCAACTGATCCAGTAAAAATGTATGAAAGTGATATTGAAAATTACAGTAATAAGAACCTAGCCCCCCTAGGTTTTCCATGTGATGAATTCCGGCAACATGCAATAAATAGAGTTTCTCTCGCCGTTTCACGTTTAGACGACTTGGGAGTGAAAGAAATCGTTGATTTTTCAGAATATATTGAAGAAAAGCAAAAAAAGGAAAAAGACAATGCCGGCAAATAAATATTCAGAAAGTCCTGCTAAATGGGAAAGCCAGTTTTACTATACCGACTGGACAGGCAAACGAAAAAAGAAGCACAAGCGCGGGTTCAATAAAAGAAAAGAAGCTCTTGAATGGGAGCGCAACTTTTTAAAATCCACAAAGGCAGACGTTAGTATGAAACTTTCTTCTTTTGTGGATATTTATCTGAACGATATGGATCCCCGACTGCGCGGTTCTACAATGGACGGAAAGCGTTTCCTTTTTGATAAGTTAATTATTCCATACTTTGGAGAAAAACCGCTGTGTTCCATTACCGCTGCTAATATAAGGCAATGGCAAGCGACGCTTCTTGAGACTGAATTTAAACCCGGAAAGAAGTATTCTGCGACCTATCTAAAGACGGTAAATAATCAGATCACGGCGCTTTTTAATTATGCCTGCAGGTATTACAACTTGCGGGAAAATCCGTGCCATAAGGCTGGTAGTATGGGGAAGAAAAACGCTGACGAAATGCAGTTCTGGACGTTGGACGAATATAAGAAATTCCGGGAAGCGGTTAAGGATAAGTCTCGTTCCTTTATGGCTTTTCAAGTGCTTTATTATACCGGCTGCCGGATAGGGGAGCTTATGGCCTTAACGAAAGCGGACGTTGATCTTTCTGCCGGTACAATCTCAATAAGCAAAACCTATTCGCGTCGGAATGGGGAAGACGTTATAACACCACCAAAGACGCCAAAAAGTAATCGGATTATTGCTATCCCTTCATTTCTCTGTGATGAACTGCGGGACTATATGGCCACGATATACGGACTTCAAGAAGATGGTCGTATTTTCCCATTTACGAAATATTTTCTTGAGCATGAAATGCAGCGCGGGTGCAAAATATCTGGTGTGAAAAAAATTCGACTGCATGATCTGCGACACAGCCATGCTTCACTTTTAATTGAAATGGGCTTTTCTCCGCTGCTGATAGCGGACAGGCTCGGGCATGAAAAAGTTGAAACAACTCTAAACACTTATAGCCACCTATGGCCGCATAAGCAGGAAGAAGTTGTTTCACGTTTGCAGTCTCTTGAAAAATTGCCCTGTGGTTCTAGAACGGTTCTAAAAAATCCGGAAAAAGAAAATAAGCCGCTTAATGCGGGCATAGAACCCGCAAAAAACGGCTAAATTCATAGGGAAAATAGGGGATAAAAGCCCCGGGGATAGAGTGGGAATAATTTTTATGCAATACGCTTAAACGATTTACAATTGGCACGTCTACATCCGGTATATAGCGTACTAATTTTAGAACGAAAAAGGTTAGTAGAAATAGGAATAGATGACTATGTTTTACCTGTTTAGGTGACATCATAGCCATTTATTTTTTTATTTTGAACGGTCTGCCCCATGAAAAACGGTATAAAAGAGCCTACTGTAAAACACCGTAAAAATCTACTAACCAGTAAGGTTTTAGACATTTCTTATTATGATCTTTATTTGCTTTATGAAAATGAATGTAGGCTGAAGAATTTATCGGAAACAACAATCCGAGGATATTTTTTTGCAGATAAGTATTTCATGCAATTTGCAGGTAATGATTTGAAATGTAGTGAAGTGACACAGGACTTAATTAATGAGTATACTCTGTATCTAAAAGATAAGTTGAAGTCACAAACAAATGGTGTTCATTGATTGTGTTTATATGTTGGATCTATTAAAAGATTTTATAGAGGGAATATTGTTACCTATACAAGTGTTTATTGAAAAGGAGATTGTTTATGGTTTATAATATATATTCAGTACATAAAATCGAAAAATTCTTCTAATTTACATCTGTAAACAATGCCTAGTAAAAAGATTACTGCTTGGAATGCTATTGAATGGCAGAAATGTTAAGCATAAAATTATTGTTTCCTTGCGGTTTATAGAATAATTTGTTATAATAAAAAACAAATAGGATGATTATACCAATCTACAGACAAATTGTAAATTTTGGTTATCAAATTTATTGATAAAGAAGAGGAGATCGATGTCGTGTTACAGTACGACTATTTGATTGTTGGAAGTGGGCTATTTGGAAGTGTATTTGCACATGAGGCACTTTGCCATGGAAAAAAATGTTTAGTTATTGAAAAGCGAAACCATACTGGAGGAAATGTTCATTGTACTCAAGTGGAAGGGATTACAGTTCATCAATACGGAGCCCATATCTTTCACACCAATAATGAAAAAGTATGGAATTATGTTAATCAATTTGTGTGCTTTAATCGATTTACAAATTCGCCAATTGCGAATTATAAAGGAGAAATTTATAATCTTCCCTTTAATATGAACACTTTTTCTAAAATGTGGGGAGTTCGCACTCCAAAAGAAGCGGAGAGGAAAATTAAAGAACAGTGTGCACAGATCAAAGGAGTTCCAAGAAATTTAGAACAGCAAGCAATCAGCTTAGTTGGACAAGATGTTTATGAGAAGTTAATAAAAGGGTATACAGAAAAGCAATGGGGACGTAGTTGTAAAGATCTTCCAGCTTTTATTATTAAACGTCTTCCGGTGCGCTTTACTTATGATAACAATTATTTTAATGATTTGTATCAAGGAATTCCGATCGGTGGCTATAATAAACTTATTGATCAATTGCTTCAAGGAACTGAAGTTCAATTGGAAACTGATTTTAATGAATGCCGAAAAGAATTGCTTCCATTAGCTAAAAAAGCCATTTATACAGGAATGATAGATGCTTATTTTGATAATCAGTTTGGTAAACTGGAATATCGTAGTTTGAAATTTGAAAATGAGATTCTAAATGAGCCGAATTTTCAAGGAGTCGCAGCTTGTAACTATACAGATCGTGACACACCATTTACGAGAATTATTGAACATAAACATTTTGAATTTGGGACACAGCCCAAAACAGTCATTACGCGTGAATACCCAGTAGAGTGGAATGATAAAATGGAGCCATATTATCCAATTAATGATATAAAAAATCAAAAGTTATATCAGATGTATGCACATCTTGCGAAAAATGAAAAAAATGTCTTGTTTGGTGGAAGGTTAGCTGAGTATCAATATTATAATATGGATCAAGTGATAGCTTCCGCCTTGGAAATAGCCAAGAGAGAGCTTAATTGATATTTTTAAGGAGAGAGAAAAATGTCAAAACCCAAAATTAGTATTATTATGCCTGTTTATCAAGTGGAAAAGTATGTAGCAAAAGCGATAGAAAGCATTCAAAAACAGACGCTTTCAGATTGGGAATTTTTAATTGTAGATGACGGATCTTTAGATAAAAGCGGAAAAATTTGTGATGAGTATGCAAAATATGATTCTAGGATTCATGTTACTCATAAGAAAAATGGTGGCGCTCCCAGTGCCAGAAATGTAGCGATTGATATTGCTAAAGGAAAATACTTGTACTTTATGGATTCGGATGACTGGGCAGAACCGACCATGTTAGAAGATATGTATTGTCTTGCTGAAAAGAATTGCTCTCAGCTTGTGGTGGCTGGCTTTTACATAGATACTTATTACAATGATACTGAAAAATATACGCAGCAGCAATGTTCAGAAAATGCAGCCTTTTATTCTAAAAGAGATTTTCGTAAAGAAGCATATCGCTTTTTTGACAAAAATTTATTGTATACTCCATGGAATAAGTTGTATCTTGCAAGTTATATTCAAATAAATAAATTTTATTTTCCACAGACTTTTTGGGACGATTTTCCATTTAATCTTAGTGTTATTCGGGATGTGGAAAGGGTTTGTATGACTTCAAAATGTTATTATCATTTTATTCGCCAGCGTTCTGAATCTGAAACTGCTAAGTATCGTCAAAATATGTATGAAAAGCGTGAAGAGGAACATAAATGGATGTTAGATCTATATAATTATTGGGATGTCCATAATGAAGCAAGCAAGGAGTTCCTTGCACGGCGTTATGTGGAGCGAATTGTTGGATGCGTAGAAAATGTAACAAATTCTAGCTGCAATTTATCCGTGGCAGAGAAAAAAGCCTCTATCCGTGAAATGATTAAAAATCCTCGTGCAGCTTTAGCGGCACGAATTGCAAAACCAAAATCCAGATATATGCAATTGATGGTTCTTCCAATTAAATGGAAAAACATACAGCTAACTTATTTGGAAGGTTGTACAATTTCAAAGGTAAAGTCAAAAAATATTAAATTATTTGCAAAACTAAAAGCAAATAGATAAGGAGAGGGATTCATGGAAAAAAGCCCTTTCTTAAGTGTTATTATGCCTATTTATAATACAAAAGAATATGTTAAGCAGGCCATTGAAAGCGTTTTGACTCAAACATTTTCTGATTTACAGCTAATTTTGTTGGATGATCATTCAACGGATGGCAGTGGTGCAATTTGTGATGATTATGCGCAAAAAGATAAGAGAGTTTTAACAATTCATCTCGAAAAAAATGGAGGAGTTAGTAACGCTAGAAATTGTGGATTAAGGTATGCTACCGGAAAATATGTAACTTTTATTGATTCCGATGATTATATTGACAGTTCTCTTTATTCTTCTTTTTTTAAAACAATCGAAAAATTTCACTTTCCCGAGGTCCTCCTTTGTGGAATTATAGAGGAATATTGCAATCAAGGCAAAGTCGTTTATACTAAGAAAGTAACGACAAATTCTTGCTTTTTGGATTCTCCTGTAAAGATTCGAGATGTTATAATTAATTTAGAAAGAAAGACCCTTTTAGGGTATGTGTATAATAAATTTTATTTTTTAGATTACGTACGTGAAAATCACATTTTATTTGACCCAAAAACAAAAATTAATGAAGACTTTCTATTTAACATGGGGGTTTTCCGTAACCTAAAAACTTTAGCAGTGATAGAAGACTGTGGATATCATTATCTTAAACGTGGGAATAAAAGTGCTACAGGACAATTTATTCCTGATTATTTCCCGATTCATGAAAAAAGAGTTATGATGCTTATAAAACAATTTGAACAATGGGATATGATTACAGCTTCCATTTTGGGAGAACTCTCTAGAATCTATGTTCGTTATTCCTTTTCTGCCATTGAGCGGAATAATGAACTAAAATCTCACATGTCATATTATGATAAAGTCCTCTGGATGAATCATTTATTTGAGTCGGAGTTGTATCACAGACTTTCTCCTCATTTTCAAACTAGTTACGATGCTCTGGGGATCATGTCTTACTTTTTGAAACGAAAACGAACTCATGCGTGCTTATTAACAGGGAATGTTATTTATTTTATAAAGAAAAAGCACCCTACTTTATTTGCAAAAGTAAAACAGAAGCGGTAGAGGAAGTTTAAAGATGAAAATTCGCGTACTTGTCTTTGGGATGACTTATAACCCAGGTGGACTCGAAAGTGTTGTGATGAATTATTATTGCCATATTGATCGTCAAAAAGTGCAGTTCGATTTTTTATGTTATAATAAAGAACCTGCATATGCAGAAGAAATTCGTAGATTGGGCGGTAAAATAAAAGTAATTCCGGGCAGAAAATCAGGTGTGATCCAAAACTATTTTACTATGAAAAAATGGTTTCGTGAGAATGCCCATTGTTATGCTGCCTTGTGGGAAAATGCTAATTCTCTTACAGATATTCAGCCCTTAATCTTTGCAAAAAAATATGGAATTCCTAAAAGAATTATGCATTCACATAATTCTAATAGCATGAATGAACCACTTACAGCATTTCTTCATAAACATCATAAGAAACAAATTCTAAATTTGGCAACGGATTTTTGGGCTTGCTCTTTGGTAGCGGCAAAATGGATGTTTTGTGAAGAAATTATAAAATCCAAACACTTCCATATTATTACCAATGCGATCGAATCTGAAAAATTTGCTTTTAATCAAACAATCAGAGACGAAGAACGTACTAATCTGGGAATATCTGATTACTTTGTTGTTGGCCATGTTGGACGGTTCTATTTTCAAAAAAATCAAGAATTTCTTGTTCGGATTTTTCAGGAAATTCATAAAAGAGTCCCAAAATCCGTTCTGATTTTGGTTGGTCAGGGCGAAGATGAGGAAAAAATACATGAACAGGTGGAAAAGCTTGGACTAAAAGGCGCAGTGAAATTTTTAGGTGTATGTACCAATATGGAAAGGCTTTATCAAGCTATGGATATTTTTGTTTTACCTTCCCATTTTGAAGGACTGCCGTTGGTTTTACTTGAGGCACAGGCAAATGGACTTCCCTGTTATGTTTCTGATTGTATTTCCAAAGAAGCGCAAGTAACATCTTCTTGTCAGTATTTATCTTTGGATCTTCCAGCAGAAAAATGGGCGGATAAGATTATGAGTCATGAAAACAACCGAAATCCAGATGCTGTAAAAGAAATTCAAAATTCTAACTATGATATTCAAAAAAACGCGAAAAATTTAGAAGCCTTTTTTATAAATGGAGACTGAAAGAATGGAAAAAGTTGATTTTGTTATGATCTGGGTAGATGGGGCTGACCCAGAGTGGCAAAAGGAAAAAGCCCGGTATATGCCCAATACGAATGAGGATTCGCGGATCATCCGTTACAGAGATTGGAATAATCTTCAGTATTGGTTTCGGGGGGTTGAAAAATTTACTCCTTGGGTAAACAAAATCCATTTTGTTACATGGGGGCACTTACCCTCATGGCTAAACACCAATCATCCCAAATTGAATATTGTAAAGCATTCTGATTTTATTCCTCAGCAATATCTTCCAACATTTAGTTCTCATACAATTGAATTGAATCTTCATAGGATTCCCGAACTTTCGGAACAATTTGTTTATTTTAATGATGACACGTTTGTCATTTCCCCGATGGATGAAGAAGATTTTTTTAAAAATGATCTTCCATGCGATGCGGCCATTGAATCTGTTTTACAGTTTAAAGATGGTGGAATAGATCATATTATTGCGCGGGATTTGGAGTTCATTAATTCTGATTTTAAAAAGCGCCAGACGGTAAAGGCTAATTTCAAAAAATGGTTTTCCCCTAAGTATGGAAAAAAATTATTACATAATCTTTATCTGCAGCCGTTTTCTCAATTTGTTGGATTTGAGAATCCGCATTTACCAATTCCATATTTAAAATCAACATTTCGGGATGTGTGGAAAGCTGAGCCGGAGACTTTGAATAATACTTGTTTACATAAATTTCGCGAAGCGTTGGATGTTAATCAATGGCTCATGCGTTATTGGCAGTTTGCAATCGGGAATTTTACTCCAAAATTGCAAAATGGCAAGTTCTTTTCAATTGGAAAAGAAGATACCGCAATTAAAGAGGCACTTCAAAGTCAAAATTATCAGATGATTTGTTTAAGTGATGATGATCCGAATCTTAATTTTGCAGAAGAGTCGTCACAGATTTGTAAATATTTTGATCGAATTTTTCCTAATAAATCTTCATTTGAACGGTAAAGGAGAATGATAGCATGATAATAAGAAACGATAAGACCATTTCATTTAAGAATATTTTTCTGGATGAGTTTTCTGTAAAGTTTATTTTTTCATTTTTGGCATTAATTAATTTGATTCCTTTTGCTGGAAATTATATTGGTCCTCTTATGAAAGTTTGCTTAGCATGGGGAACAATTGTTTTGCTTTATCAGGCGAAAATTAATTGGAAAAATTTATTTTTGAATAAAAGAATTTTTCTTTTAATTGCCTATTTGGTACTGTATGGAGTGTCAATCCTTATAAATCACTCAGTTATGTTTTCTAAGAATTTTTCCGAATGGTGCTATATGGCATTGTTTTTTCTTTTGTTTACACAGTGTGATCCTCGAAAAGGTGAGCGCACAATTATTCATGAAATACAGCTCCTTTTGTATTTATTAATAGGGGTTTCGTTCCTATTTGCTGTTATTTCTTTTTATACTTTTGCTAACCAAATTTCATATGCTTTTCAAAATCCAGAGCTTAAAAGCGATATTATTTACTTTGGAATGGCAAAAGATCGCTTATGGGGACTTTCAAATCCCAATGTTGGAGGAATGTTGGCGTGTTTTTCGATTGCTGCTTCATTATGGATACTATTAACAAAGAGCAATCAAAGCAGAAAACATCCCAAAGGATGGGCTGCTTTTTTTATAATCAATATAATACTTCAGTATGCATGTTTAACATTAATGCAAAGCCGTGCTTCTCTGATAACTTTTTCGATTTTTGTAGGGCCTTTTGTGGGATTCTGGTACTTTACGAAAAGTAACAAAGCCCATAAATATCGTTCGTTAAAGTTCAAAGCAGCAGTTGTATGTGTTGTATTTTTGCTATTGCCGGTTGTCCTTGAGAAACCGGTTCGAAACACTCTTTCTCTTATTCCAAAAACAGTGAGTTCCGTGCGCATTGCTTCTCAAGAAGCAGAAAAAAAGACAGAATCCGTTGAGGTTAGCAGTCAAACAACGGAATCATCTACTTCTGGCCAGTCAAGTAATACAGGAGCAAATGGGAATTTTCAAGCAGAACGAAACGATACTACTTTGGAGAGCAGAGGCGGCATTTTAAATGGTCGATTAGATTTATGGCAGGCCGGGCTGAAAGTTTTTTCCCAGCATCCTTTCTTTGGCGTAACACGTGAAGGAATTTATCAATATTCGATGCCCTATATTACTTTAAATTGGTTAGAATCCAGTTTACATGGTGCGGGCCTCCATAATGGCTATTTGATGGTTTTAGTTAGTTCAGGCATTTTTGGATTTGTCATATTGGGAATTTACATTATTTCTGTATTGGGGACTTTATTTAAAAAAATCAGGAGAAGTGATGGATTCATAAAGCTTTTGTTGTCTTTTTTCTTGATCCTTATGATTGCCATTTTAGTTCATGAAATGGTAGAATCTCATATTATGTATCGTGTAACATATTTTGTCGTCTTTTTCTGGTCTATGGTAGGATATGCGTTGACGATTGCAAGTCGTGTTAAAGAAAGAGAAATTTCGGATTCTTCGAAAAGTAAACTGTCACAATGATGTATTAAAGAATTTATAATTTTATCGGCTAGCTTTGTAAGCCGTGTTTTAAAGTAACAGTTTAAAGTTATTTGTATTGCATATTTTGTTGTAGGATGGATAAAGAATGAAAAATAGTAAACATGCTATCGTCAAGAATACATCAATGCTCTATATTATGAGTATTGCAAAGATGATTTTTCCTTTAATTACACTGCCTTATCTGACAAGAGTACTGACGGTTCCGTGCTATGGTGTAGTGACCTATGTAAAGGCCATCATGCAATATATGCAACTAATTGTGGATTTTGGATTTATTCTTTCAGGGACTAAAGATATTGTAATGGCAGGACAAGATCAAGATAAGCTGAATCATGAAGTTGGAAACGTATTTATGGCAAGAATATTATTAGGGAGTTTTGCTTTTGGATGTTTATGTATTCTGATTCATTTTATTAAAATTTTAAATGAAAATGCATTATTTACAATTCTTTCCTTTGTGGTTGTCTTTTTGACGTGCTTTTTAATGGATTTCTATTTTCGCGGAATCGAAAAGATGGAAATTATAACCATTAGGTTTGTTGTTATGCGAGGAATCTCCACCATATTAACCTTTTTCTTTGTTAAAAGCGATAAAGATATTTTCTGGATTCCGATTCTGGATATTATAGGATCTATTGCTGCTGTCGTTCTAGTATGGATTGAGTTATGGAAAAATAATGTTAGAATTAGACCTCAAGGCATTTCAATTGCATTTGCAAAAATTAAAGAATCAGCTGTTTATTTCTTTTCAGATATGGCAACAACAGCTTTTAATGCATTTAATACTGTTTTGGTAGGAATTTATTTTAATACAGTTGAGGTTGCGTATTGGGGAGTTTGTATGCAAATTATCGGAGCGATACAGTCTTTGTATAGCCCCATTGCAGATGGAATTTATCCTCAGATGGTAAGAAATAAAGATATTGGGATTATCAAGCGAATTATAAAAATATTTCTCCCTTTAATTGCTGCAGGCTGTATCTTTACATTTTTTGTAGCAAAATATGCCCTATTTATTATTGGGGGAAGCCAGTACGTTGATGCAGCTCCAATTCTAAAACTTTTAATTCCGGTGCTTTTCTTTAGCTTCTTTTCCATACTTTATGGGTGGCCTACTCTTGGAGCGATCGGAAAAGAAAAAGAAACAACAATGACAACTGTTGTAACAGCATGTATTCAAGTGCTGGGATTATTTTTATTAATTGCAGTAGGAAAATTCAATTTAATTACAATCGCTATTTTGAGAGGAATTACTGAATCTATTTTGTTTTTTTCAAGATATTTGTTTTACAGAAAATTCAAAAAACAGTTTAAAAATGCTGATTATAATGGTCAAATGTTTTTATAATACAACATCTAAATTGATTCAATCCACACAGGTAGGAGCATTATAAGTTCACTATACCACAATACAATCCATGACATCATTTCGCTAGAAGTGGAATAATATCATGTTTTAAGAGGGAAACTTATGAATATTATTCTTTTGGTAGCAATCTTTGCGGCGTTTTATAATATAAAGTTTGTACCATACAATAAAAACTATCTTTCGAAAAAACAGACAGATAATTTAAAAGGAATATTTCTTATATTAGTAATATTTCATCATCTAAGAATTTTCGGAGGTTTAGGTGATGTCTTTGAGCAATTTTCAAATGCAGGATATTTAGCAGTTGGAGTTTTTTTATTTATCTCGGGATTTGGTCTTATGGTTCAATATTTGTGTAGAGGAAGCAATTATATAAAAACTTTTCCAAAGAAAAGGTTATTGACTATATTATTTCCAGCTATTATAATGGGCCTTATCTATTTTGTGGTGAAAAACCGTATATATGGTTATTCTCTTCACAACTTAAAAATGGATTTTTTGAGAGGGTCGTCTGTAATATCAAACGGATGGTATGTTACTGCAATAATATATTTTTATATAATGTTCTTTGTTTCAGCATTAATAGCAGAAATAGTTCATAAAAGAAAAATTGCGCTTATAGGTATTATTCTTGCAACGGGTCTTTATCTTGTTTTGTGTAATACTCTTCACTATGAAGGACATTGGTATAGTCCTTCATTATGTTTTGCCTATGGCACATTTTGGGCTTGTTTTAAGCAAAAAATAGAAGCTAAAAAATTGAAGGGTGTTATTACTATTATACTTTGCCTATTTGCTATATATTATTTACTTGTTCCGTCCCTACATATTGAATATGGATGGGCTGAATTTAAATGCCTCATGTATATTACGTTGATCGTTATTTTAGGAATGAGAGTAGTTTTGAATAGTAAAATTATGGAATGGTTAGGTTCTGTTTCATATGAAGTATATTTAGTTCATGGCTTGTTTTTTACACTATTGCGAAATAACTATGTGAATATTTCAAATGGTTTTACATTTGCGTGCTCATTGTTTATATTAACTTTTATTTGTGCATTTATTTTACACAAAATGTTTGTTCGCTTTTTTGAACTTCTAAAATTAAAATGATATTTTTATAGCCATTTTGAATAAACGAGTAAATATTAATTTATATAAAGAACAGCGGCATTTCTCTAATTGAGAATGCCGCTGCTTTTTATGATATATAATTTTTAGTCTTCCAATTTTTCTTTATAAGAAGTTTTTATGTATTTTCTTTTATCAAAAAATTGTTTGGTTTCTTTTACAACAACTCCGCTTAAAGCAAAGATGGCGATCATATTTGGAATTGCCATTAGACCGTTAAAGATATCTGCAATGGTCCATACTGCCTGAACGGTCATATAAGGCCCAATGAAGACCGCTAAAATATAAAGCCAGCGATAGACAAGGATTGTTTTCATTTTTCCACCAGTCAAATATTCAAGGCAGCGTTCGGAATAATAATCCCATCCAAGGATTGTGGTAAATGCAAAGAAAATAAGACACAGCATCAAAAGGAAAGAAGAGACAATAGTCGGGAACGGAAGTCCCTGATTAAAGGCATAGGTTGTGATTTGTACGCCTTCCAGTCCGTTTACTTGCCATGCACCCGTGAGGACGATGGAAAGTCCAGTCATAGTACAGATGATGATGGTATCAATAAAAGTGCCGGTCATGGAGACAAGACCCTGACGGACAGGCTCTTTGGTCTGAGCGGCAGCTGCTGCGATTGGAGCGGAGCCAAGTCCTGCTTCATTGGAAAAAATACCGCGTGCAATACCGTTTTGCACGGTAATAATCATAGTCCCCACAATACCACCGGTGACTGCAGAAGGGTTAAATGCCCCCTTTACAATGATCGCAAATGCCTGCGGAATTTTTTGAACATTGCAAATCAACAGAACAAGACTTAAAATTATATAAGTGACTGCCATAAAAGGAACAATGATTTCCGAAACCTGAGCGATTCGTTTAATGCCGCCAATGAGAACTAATGCCACACAAATGCTCAGAATAAAAGAGGCGATCACAACTGTCCAAGAATAAGTTCCGATTCCTGGAATCGTTACAGCCCACTGTTTATCTGGATCGAAAAAGTTATTTACAGCAGATGAAATTCCGTTTACCTGTGAAAAGGTACCGATTCCAAAAAGACCAACACATACTCCAAAAAATGCGAAGAATTTAGCAAGCCACTTCCATTTTTTGCCCATGCCATGTTCAATATAATAGAAAGGGCCGCCTAGTGCGTGATGATTTTTGTCAATTGTACGATACTTAATTGCCAAAAGGCCCTCTGCATATTTGGTTGTCATTCCAAAAAATGCGGCAATTTCCATCCAGAATAACGCACCAGGGCCACCTGCAGAAATCGCAGTTGCAACACCAACGATGTTACCGGTGCCGATGGTAGCAGAAAGCGCTGTGCATAACGCGCCAAAAGAGGTTACTTCGCCGTCTCCATCTTCCTCATTTTTTACCATCCAGCGAAGAGCCAGTGGAAGTCTGCGTATTTGCAAAAGTCCCAGCCGGCAGGTCAGATAGATTCCACCCAACAGAATCAGAACCATCAGGGGGATTCCCCATACAAAATTGTCTACACTTTTTAAAATACTGTTTACCGTTTCCCACATGTTTTTTACTCCCTCAAACTTTTTTAGGTTCTCCTTTTCTTTTGAATTATTTTCAGCAATACATTTTATTATATCATGAAATTCGATAAAATTCTACATTTGTTATTCGCTGCATGCTTTAGTTAAATGGAAAAATTATTTCGAAAGGGGGAGAGAATAAAAAGAAGATGGAATGATTAACTTGATTGTTTTTTAATAAATGAGACTGTCAAAAAACAGGCTAAATTTTCTTTTTTATGAGCATTTGAAAAAAAATTGACAAAGTACAAATTTACTCTTATGATGTAAAAGAATGTTTTATTGTAGAGAAAAAGGGGGCGCATAAATTGGGAAAGAAAACCATGATAGAATTACAGAATATTGAGGTTTCTTTTGATGGAGAGCAGATTTTAAAGAATTTTAATTTGCGAATTTTAGATGGAGAGTTTGTCACACTTTTAGGGCCATCAGGC
Source organism: Caproicibacterium sp. BJN0003 (assembly GCF_026314295.1). NCBI lineage: Bacteria > Bacillati > Bacillota > Clostridia > Eubacteriales > Oscillospiraceae > Caproicibacterium > Caproicibacterium sp. BJN0003. Next base: position 1,379,909 of record NZ_CP111108.1, on the reverse strand, counting down.
TGTGGAAAAACAACAACGCTTAGAATTATTGGCGGATTTACAAATCCGGATAGTGGGAATATTTATTTTGACGGAAAGCGAATCAACGACCTGCCGCCTTATAAGAGAGAAGTCAATACGATTTTTCAAAAGTATGCGCTTTTTCCCCATCTAAATGTTTATGAGAATGTGGCATTTGGAATGCGCGCTCATAAAAAGTCCGAGAAAGAGATCAAAAAAACAGTTCACGAGATGCTCGATCTTGTAAATCTTCATGGGTTTTCTCATAGAAATGTGAATCAACTTTCAGGTGGTCAGCAGCAGAGAGTGGCGATTGCACGGGCACTGGCAAATTCGCCGAAAGTGCTGCTCCTTGATGAGCCCCTTAGCGCTTTGGATATGAAATTGCGCAAAGATATGCAGAACGAATTAAAAAAGATTCAGCAGCAGACTGGAATCACTTTTCTCTTTGTTACACATGACCAGGAAGAGGCACTTTCTATGAGTGATGTGGTTGTTGTAATGGATAAAGGCGAAATCCAACAGATTGGGACGCCCCAGGATATTTATAATGAACCAAAAAATGCGTTCGTTGCCGACTTTATTGGAGAATCCAATATACTTGATGGAATTATGCGCGAAGATTATTTGATTGAATTTTTTGGGCATAAATTTCGCTGTGTAGATAAAGGATTTAAAACAAATGAGCCTGTGGATGTTGTAATTCGTCCAGAGGATATTGACGTGGTAAAGCCGGAAGAGGCAGCCTTGTCAGGTGTTGTTACCAGCGTTACTTTTAAAGGGGTCCACTATGAGATCATTGTAGATGTTAAAGGGTTTAAATGGATGATTCAGTCCACTGATTTTACAGCGGAAGGAGAATATATCGGATTAAAAATCGGGCCGGACGATATTCATATTATGCACAAGTCGGAATATTCAGGCACCTTTGGAGATTACAGCACCTTCAGTGATGAAATGGAGGAAGATTTGCAAACTCCTTTATCTTCGCTTGAGGAGGGAGAGAAATGAAATCCAAAAAAGCCTGTTATCCCTATGTAGTGTGGATGGTGCTTTTTGTAGTTGTCCCGATGATTATGGTCGTATTTTTTGCGTTTACCGATAAATCAGGCAATTTTACGATTCAAAACCTTTTGGGCGTTGGCCAGTACAGTAATGTATTTTTGCGTTCTATTTGGTTGGGAGCGATTGCAACCGTAATTTGTTTAGTCTTGGGATTTCCGCTTGCATATTTGATTGCTCGCACCGGCAGAAAATCACAGAACGTCATGGTGATGCTGATTATGTTGCCAATGTGGATGAACTTTTTGCTGCGCACCTATGCTTGGATGACACTCCTTGAAGACAACGGAATTTTAAATCAGCTGTTTGAGGCAGTTGGTCTTCCAAAATTGCAGATGATCAATACTGCCGGAGCGGTTGTTTTGGGGATGGTCTATAATTATCTGCCATTTATGATTTTACCGATCTATTCAATTCTGACAAAGATGGATTCTTCTGTGATTGAGGCTGCTCAAGATTTGGGCGCAGATAGACGGCAGGTCTTTCTCAAAGTGACTTTGCCGATGAGTACCCCCGGAATTATTTCCGGAGTAACGATGGTATTTGTTCCGGCTGTGAGCACTTTTATTATTTCAAAGATGCTGGGTGGAGGTGCCAATCTGCTGATCGGAGACTTGATCGATATGCAGTTCTTAGGTTCCGCTTATAATCCCAATCTCGGATCTGCCATTAGCCTGGTCCTGATGGTTTTAATTTTAATTTGTATGGGAATTATGAATCAGTTTGATGATGGGGAAGAAAGCAATGGAGGGCTGATGATATGAAAGCGCTCTCAAAAGTATATTGCTTTTTTATTTATCTCTTTCTATATGCACCGATTGTTGTGCTGATTGTTTTTAGTTTTAATGACAGCACGACAATGAGTCGTTCTGTATGGTCTGGGTTTTCATTTAAATGGTATGGGCAACTTTTCAGTGACCGCTTGATTATGCAGGCATTGGGAAATACGATTTTGATTGCTGTTGTTGCAGCAGTTGTCAGCACGATTTTGGGCACAGCTGCAGCAATTGGAATTAATTCGCTGAAACGTTGGCCACGCCGGTTGGTGATGAACATAACAAATCTTCCGATGGTGAATCCCGAAATTGTAACAGGCGTTTCGATGATGCTTTTGTTTGTGATTGCCGTTCGGGCGATGAATACTAGTCTGGGGATCGGCAGCATTATGATTGCACATATCACGTTTTGTTTACCTTATGTAATCCTTTCTGTCAGGCCGAAGCTTAGCCAGATGGATCCGAATTTGTATGAGGCGGCGCTCGATTTAGGATATCATCCTTCACAGGCATTTTTCAAAGTGGTCCTTCCGGAAATCCTTCCGGGGATTGTTACCGGAATGATTATGGCTTTTACGCTTTCAATTGATGATTTCATTATCAGTTACTTTACAAGCGGCACTACACAGACGCTGCCGATTTACATTTATTCGATGACTCGTAAGCGGATCAGCCCGGAAATTAATGCGCTGTCGACCTTGTTATTTGCTATTGTTTTGGTTCTTCTTTTGATTGTGAATTTGCGGAAAGAAAAAGAAAATAAAGAAATTCTGCAAGAAGAGGAGGAGCCATAAATGAGGAAAAACTGGGCTCAAAAAAGCATAGCGTTTTTGTTTTCCGCGTTGATGATTGCTTCTCTTTGTATTGTTCCGGCTTCGGCAGAGGAGGATACAGAAGCAGCACCTGATACAGGTGTTACGATTAATGTTTATAATTGGGGAGAATATATCAGCAACGGAGTTGATGGAACGCTGGATGTAAATGCCGAATTTACAAAACGGACAGGGATTCATGTAAACTATACGACTTTTGATACAAATGAGTCGTTATATTCAAAGCTTTCCGGCGGCGGAGCGGAATATGATGTCATTATTCCGTCAGATTACATGATTTCCAAACTCATTGATGAAGGTATGCTCGAAAAATTGGATTTTGATAAAATTCCCAATTTTAAATATATCGATGATCAGTTTCGCAATCCTGCATATGATCCCGAGAATGCATATTCAGTTCCTTATACTTGGGGCGTCATTGGCATTTTTTACAATAAAAATTACGTAAATGCGAGTGAGACGACAAGTTGGAAAGTCCTCTGGGATCCAAAATATAAAGGAAAAATCTTGATGTTTGATAACCCGCGGGATTCTTTTGGAATTGCACAAAAGATTCTGGGGCAATCCTATAATACGACAAACGCAAGTGATTGGGAGGCAGCTGCCAATCTTTTAAAGCAGCAGAAACCTTTGGTACAAGCCTATGTGATGGATCAGATCTTCGATAAAATGGATGGAGGAGAAGCATGGCTTGCTCCTTATTATGCCGGAGATGCGGCAACGCTGGTTGAAAACAACCCCAATATCGGGTTTACAATTCCTACAGATGAGCCAACGAATTCTTTTGTGGATGCTGCTTGTATTCCGAAGGGAAGTTCTCATAAGGAAGAAGCCGAGGCTTATATCAATTTCCTTTGTGATCCGGAAATTGCGGCCGCAAATGTCAGCTATATTGGATATTCCACTCCAGAGAGCGCCGCAAAGAAACTTTTGCCGGAAGAAACAGTAGAAAATCCAATCTATTATCCTCCTAAGGAAATTATGGATAAGGCAGAAGTTTATGTAAACTTGCCGGAAGATACCAACATGCTTTTGGATACGCTTTGGGCAGAAGTTAAAATGGGAGGTTCTGGAGAGTCAGCGACTTTAATGGCGGTTTTGGCAGCATTTTTACTGCTTTATATTGGGATTGTGATTCATAAAAAGCGAAAACGAAAGCGCGAATTGCAATAATTAAATTTTAATTTTTGGGAAAATTTTTGGGAGACCCGCATTCTTGCGAGGTCTTTCTTTTTTTGGAAGGGAGGATATGCCGTAAGAGAACAGGATTGACAAAATAAACATCTCTCTTTGTGGAAGAGTATTTTCACAAGGAAGGAGGTGAAGAAATTGTATTCGGTCAGAAAAAATTCAAAATTAATTTCTGCTTTTCTTTTAATTGCAGCAATATTATCCGGACTGGTTAATATTGTTCCGGCTGAATCAAAAAATGTTATCGCTGCATCTTCTTTGTCAGAAAAGCAGGTGATTCTTTGTGGAACTCCGTTTGGTATCCGCTTGTTTACAAGTGGTGTAGTAGTGGTCGGAACTGCGGATATTCAAACGAATGAAGGGACTGTTAATCCACCGGCAAAATCGGGAATACAGGTAGGAGATATTGTCACAGGTGTAAATGGAAAAGAAGTCAATTCTAATGAAGAAGTTTCAGAAGCAATTCGAAAAAGTGGGGGACAAGTTATACAGCTTAGTCTTTTGCGAGAAGGAAAAGCATTTACAGCAGCTTTGCAACCAGTAGCTTCTCCAGCAGGATATCGGGCAGGACTTTGGGTGCGAGATAGTACTGCCGGGATCGGGACGCTAACTTTTTATGATCCTGATACCAAAATTTTTGCGGGATTAGGTCATGGAATTTGCGACCCAGACACGAATGAATTGATGCCGCTTCTTTCTGGTGATGTTGTCCCTGTTACAATCAGTGGAATTCGAAAAGGAGTGCAGGGCACTGCAGGAGAATTGCAGGGATATTTTGCTTCAGATACTGCGATAGGAACACTCTGCCAAAATGGAACCTGTGGGGTCTTTGGTTCGCTTCGAGAAAATCCGCAGGGAGAAACAATTTCAGTGATGTCTGCCGATGAGGTACATGCAGGGCCAGTCAAAATTCTTAGTACAATTGATCAAAATGGACCCAAAGCCTATGATGCATGTATTGAATTTGTGAACGGTCATGGCGGAGATTCAAAGAATATGGTGCTAAAAATAACGGATTCAGAACTTCTCGAAAAAACAGGCGGAATTGTACAGGGAATGAGTGGCAGTCCAATTTTACAGGATGGAAAGCTTGCGGGAGCAGTTACTCATGTTTTTGTTAATGATCCTACCAGGGGATATGGGATTTTAGCAGTCAATATGATTTCTGCCGATTCTCAGAATCAGGAAACTTTTGCCGGATCCCTGCTTCCCGCAGTTAGAATTTTATAAAAAAATAAAAACGGTACAACTAAAAAGATTTTGATTTGAAATCAAAATTCTTTTATAAGCTGTGCCGTTTTTATTGATTTATTCTGATTTATTAAAAATATAATATGCTAATTTTTTGGAAAATTTAGAATGAAAATGCAGTAGAAAAAAGCTGCAATGTCTTTTTAAACTATTTTATTTCCATCCATTCCAAAGAGTGATAGAACCATTTTTGCGAGTTGCATTTAGATCAATTAAACGTTGATTGGAACTGCCTCGAAAACGAAGAGAAATGTCATGCAGCTTTTCGACATATCTGCCGTCCACTAAGATATCCAACAGAGAAAGCATTTCATCTGTTGATTCACATCGCGGATAGGAATCTTCTTTTTTTAGTTCTTCCAAGGTAAATCCAGAAAAGCACCAAATGGTTTTCTGCGGCAATGTTTTCCGCACTTTTTTTAAAAAAGGAAGAAGAATTTTTTGATTTTTTGGTTCGAAAGGTTCTCCGCCCAAAACGGTTAAACCATTAATGAAAGGAGGTTCCAGCATGTGAAGAATTTTTTCTTCTGTTTCTTCTGTAAAAGGTTTTCCGTAATGAAAATCCCAAGTTTGCGGCTGAAAGCAATTTTCACAGTGATTGGTACAGCCGGAAACGAATAGGCTAATTCGAACGCCTTCACCATTTGCGATATCGCAGTCTTTGATTTCTCCGTAATACAAAATGTTTCCTCCGTTTTTATCAAAAATACAGTGCGAAAGTCGGCAGAATCTTATAGGTGCATGACGCGATCGCGAATTTCTTCCGTACGGCCCTGATTCCAGAACTGTGTGCCAATATATCCGCAGGTACGACGCGCAACATTCATTTTGTCCTGATCCTCATTGCCGCATTTTGGGCATCTCCAGACAAGCTTTCCATCTTCTTCGACAATCTTAATTTCGCCATCCCAACCGCATACTTGGCAATAATCCGATTTCGTATTAAGTTCAGCGTACATAATGTTGTCATAAATAAATTTCATGACCTGAAGAACAGCTTCAAGATTGTCCTGCATGTTAGGCACTTCTACATAGCTGATTGCTCCGCCGGTAGAAAGATGCTGGAACTGCGCTTCAAATTTTAGCTTATCGAATGCGTTAATCTCTTCGGTAACATTTACATGATAGCTGTTCGTAATATATCCCTTGTCTGTAACTCCCGGAATAATTCCAAAACGTTTCTGTAAACATTTTGCAAATTTATAAGTGGTGGATTCCAACGGTGTTCCATAAATTCCGAATCCGATATTGGTTTCTTTCTTCCAGCGCTCACAAGCTGCATTCATATACTCCATTACCTGTAATGCAAATGGCGTAACAGAAGAATCTGTATGGCTCTTTCCAGTCATATATTTGACGCATTCGTAGAGACCAGCATATCCCAAAGAGATGGTGGAATAGCCGCCGACTAAAAGTTTGTCGATTGGTTCGCCTTTTTTCAGCCGCGCACAAGCACCATACTGCCAGAGGATCGGAGCAACGTCAGAGAGAGTCCCCATTAAACGATTATGACGACACATCAGTGCACGGTAGCACAAATCAAGGCGCTCGTCAAAAATCTTCCAGAATTTTTTAATATCGCCGCCCGAAGAAAGTGCAATATCAGGCAGATTCAATGTGACAACGCCTTGGTTAAAGCGTCCATAGAACTGATAATTTCCGTTTTCATCTTTCCAAGGAGAGAGGCAGGAACGGCAGCCCATCACAGGGAAGCAGTTGCCCTCTTTATATTCTTTCATTTTCTTTTCAGAAATGTAGTCCGGCACCATACGCTTAGCAGTGCATTTTGCAGCCAGTTTTGTTAAATAATAATAGGGAGCGTCTTCTTTAATATTATCTTCTTCAAGCACATAAATCAGTTTTGGGAAAGCTGGAGTAACCCAGACACCTTTTTCGTTTTTTACGCCCTGATAACGCTGCTTTAAAGTTTCTTCAATGATCAGAGCCAGATCTTTCTTTTCCTGATCGTTTTTTGCTTCATTCAAATACATAAAGACAGTCACAAAAGGAGCCTGGCCGTTTGTTGTGAGCAAAGTTGTTACCTGATATTGAATTGTTTGAACTCCACGGCAGACTTCGTCATGAAGGCGATCTTCTACCAGCTTATGGAATTCTTCCTCAGAAGGATGCGCGTGAATTTCGTCCATTTCATGCTGAACGATTTTTCTGATCTTCTGGCGGCTTACATCTACAAATGGAGCCAGATGTGCAAGAGAAATGGACTGTCCGCCGTATTGATTGGAAGCGACCTGCGCAATGATCTGTGTTGCGATATTGCAGGCTGTTGAGAAGCTGTGGGGACGTTCAATTAAAGTGCCTGTAATGACAGTGCCGTTTTGAAGCATGTCTTCCAAATTGACAAGATCGCAGTTGTGCATATGCTGTGCATAGTAATCAGTATCGTGAAAATGGATAATTCCTTCACGATGAGCTTCTACAATATCTTTCGGAAGCAGAATGCGTTCCGTAAGGTCTCTGGAAACTTCACCGGCCATATAGTCGCGCTGCGTAGAGTTTACAACAGGATTTTTATTGGAATTTTCCTGCTTTGCTTCTTCATTGCAGCATTCAATCAAAGTTAAAATCTTTTCATCGGTCGTATTGCTTTGACGGACTAAAGATTGTGTATAGCGATAGGTAATATAGCGTTTGGCAACTTCAAAAGCGCCATGTGCCATAATCTGATCTTCCACAAGATCTTGTATTTCTTCTACAGAAGGAGCGTGATTCATTTTTTGGCAGGAGAAATCCACCGATTCTGCAATCCTCTGTATTTGGGTGGGTGTCATGCGCTCAGCTTCTTCGACCACTGCGTTCGCTTTGGTGACAGCCGTAATGATCTTTGTAATATCAAATTCTACTTCGGCGCCATTTCGCTTGATGACCTTCATAATAAATTCTCTCCTTCGTTTTTCTTGCGATTATCTTTTCTTAAAAAACAATATGTCATATATGTTGTGTGTTTAAATAGTATAACACATACATATAGAATTTCAAGAAGATTTTTCAAATTAATTCTTTAAATAAAAGCACGAAAAAAGTCAAGTGGCTTTTTCTACAAAAAAGTTTTTATAATTTGTTTGTTTTCCCGAATTGTAGCGTTAACTCTTTCTAATATTAGAATGTGGTTTTTAATGTGATTTTGTTGAAACTTGTTTTTCTTTAAAGAAAAATGAATTTTTTTGGTTGGCAAATTGATTTTTTCTCTTTTATTTTCCCCAAAATCAAAATTTTTTGCAATAAACTATTGCCATTATTTCCAATATATGGTAATATAAGCACATAAAATATCAATTAGGGGGACCAAATATGGAAAACTATATCAAACTCATTGTTTCGGACGATACGGCGGATTTTCAGGAAGAATATGCAGAAGGCCTTTCGCAAGCGGGGCTGCAGGTTACATATGTGCCGAAGGACGGAACGAAACTTTTAGAGAGCATCGAAGCGCAAAAGCCGCAGGCAGTTTTAAGCTGGCTCTTTATGCCGGGTCTGGATGCTGTAGGGGTTATGCATGCTCTAAAAGAGAAAAATCTGGATCACATGCCGCTTTTCATTATTTTGAGTAATTTTACCAGTCCCACTTTGGAGCGAGAAGTCTTGTCGTCGGGTGCCGCTTATCTTGCGGTACAGCCGTTTAATCCTGAAGAATTGGCATTTCGAATTCATCAGCTTTTAAAATTGGAAGAGCCTGCGCCAATCAATGAAAGTCTTGAGATTCAAGTTACCGAAATTCTTCATCAAATCGGAGTCCCTGCGCATATTAAAGGATATCATTATCTCCGTGATTCTATTTTAATGGCGATTGAAGATCCGGATATTATCAACGCTGTGACGAAACAGCTTTATCCTGGAGTTGCCCGTAGATATAATACGACACCTTCCCGTGTAGAACGTGCAATTCGTCATGCGATTGAGGTTGCATGGGATCGTGGAGATGTTGATATTTTGAATTCGTATTTTGGATATACCATTCATAATACACGCGGCAAACCAACAAACAGTGAGTTTATTGCAATGATCTCGGACCGGCTTCGTCTTCATATGAAAACGGCTGGCTAAAGAAAGTAAGCAGTTTTCAAACTTAGACATTTTTAGTGTACAGCCTATAAATGAAACTCCTTTTCTTTATTGAGGATAGATTTTAGTCCTTAATAAGGAAAAGGAGTTTTTTATGGTTTTATCAGTATAAATTAGAATCCTGTTTTAGAAAATGAAGAAAATAAGACAATGCTAAAATATCAGCGCTGCCACCGGGACTAATATTTTCGGCAATAAATTCTTGATCCAGTTTTTGTGCAAAGTGAAGATAATCTCGGTGCTCTAAGTCATTTGCCAGTTCTTCTTTGAGGGTGTGCTGAATTTCTGTCATCCTTTTATAAGAGGAGCGACTGATTACATTTGTATCTTCTGAATTGGCAAGAATCGTAAAAAGCGTAAGAACACCAGTATCGTTCAAATTATAATTTTTCTGTAGAAGTTGTTCCATTTTTGGAAATGCCACATCAAAAAGGACGGGAAAACCACTGATTGCTTCTCCACGAACTCCATGAATTCCATAATGCACAAATAGTTTTTCTCCGTTTGTCATTGCACTTTTTTCGGTCAAATTCAAAAAATCATCGGCCATGGGGGATGCAATTTTTTTACATAGATCTTGTAGGACACTACGATTTATCGAGATTGAATTTCCATAACAAATTCCGAATGCTGTTTCTAAAATACCAAGAGAAAAAATGATTCCTTTGTGAGTATTAATGCCTTTTGTAGCACGCAGCATGGCGATTTCCGCTTGAATCCCTATGGAACGAAGTTCGGGTAAAAGTGTTCCAGGGTCGCATTTGCAATGACTGATTCCAAAATTTACGAATGCTTTAAAATAGGGCAGTAGGGCAAGCGAACTCGTTTCAAAAGTGACGATGTCCATATCTTTATGAGCACCGGTGTTGTTTTTGTCCACTAATCCTGGCTTTGGAGTAGCCAGAACTTCATAGAGAAGGGCACGTGCTGCTGTAGAAGCAATATGCGAAGCGTATTTTTCCGAAAAGTAATCTTGCATAATTGAAATGGTATGTTGCAAAATTTCATTTAAAGAATGAGTGCGGGAACGGCTGCAAATGAAAGTGGGACCTCCACAGACGAGACAGCGGCGCTGGGGAAGAGAAAGAGCAGTACGAGAAATTTTTTGACCGTTTTTATCCAATACATCAATATCAAACAGCCGCCCCAAAGAAGAATTTTCCTCCAGTTCGGTCAACGCCTTTTTTACTTTAAATGCGTCCGATTGAACACAAAAATAACCTTCATAACCCGTCGCAAAGCGGCTTTCTTCCAAGTGACAGATAGGGATTCCCATCGCTTTGCATTGGTACTTAATTAGCTCAAGACCCTCTTCGTAAGTTTTTACAGCAAGCGGAAAGACTTTTATGGGGCCGGCAATATTAAGCGTAAAGGAAATCAGTGTCATCTGATATTGCTGCAGCAGCTGATTTTGCTTTTGAACGCGATTTTCACGCGCAGAAAGCATTTGCGGCAATTCTATGTGCTCACCAATTAAAATTTTTTGAACATCCATGTTTTCACCTGACTACTTTAGTAATGAATAACGTTTTTAGAGGCGCGGATTTTTTCGAGAACCGGTTCCGCTTCAGCTGAAGTAAAATAGTGCCAAGTCGACTCCGGTACGAGAGATTTAAAAAGTTCCATATTTCCGTTTTGCAAGGCACTTCTGGCGGACGAAGCGCTCACCGGAGTTCCGGCAGATTCCAAGCGTGGGATGATAGTACAATGAAGACCGTGCTCTTCTAGCTGTTCATTCATAATTTGATTGTAGAGATTTGTTACGTGACTAAAAGGCTCCTCTCCTACAAAACGAACCGAAATATTTAATGCTTGTGCAATACGAATAAATATGGTTACGTCCAGTTTTGCATGCGCTAAAATCACGGTGTCAGAATCTTTTAAAAAATAAGATGGAAAGGTAGCATTTGAAATTAGATAATTCCCAGTTGTGTGATAAACAAGATTTTGAATTTGTGCAGAACCTTCTCGAATCAATTTTTCACGAACCGAAAATGGAACGAGTGAAATATCTTCCGACACGATAAATACATGTAATAATTCGCATTGTTTTGCTGCGGTTTTTAATAGATACTGATGTCCAAGTGTAAAAGGATTTGCATTCATGATGACTGCACCTTGCAATTTTGCAGAAGCAGAGAGCGAATTTTTTGCTGTTTCTTCTTTTAATTGCTGCAGATAAGATTCAAAACCGGTCTTTCGATTTTCCATAAAAACGACCTTGTTATCTACTCGTGCAATCTCATAAAATCCCATAGAGGAAAATCTATGTGCCATCTCGCACTTGGTATAGAGAAAAAGATCTATTCTACCCATCTCGTATTCATGCTCTATTAAATTGCTGACAACAATATTCATAAGGCCTTCTCCTTGATGGGAACTATCCACTGCAAGACAGCGCAGTGTATTCCCAAAACAAGAGCCTGTGGCAACCAAGTTTTGTTCTTCATCAAAAAGTCCCATGGTGTAATCTAAATTTTTGTCGTGCTGAATTCCTTCTTGATTGAGAAGAGTATCAAGCTTTTTAATCGCTCGTTTGTCATAGGGATAAATAGTGCTTGCTGAATATTCTGCCATAAAATTTTTCCCCTTTCACTTTTTTTCGGAGTTTTTGGTTCATTATAGCATTCAAAAATTTTCTTGTAAAGGAATCAAAATTTTAAGCTTTTTACATTTTGCAGAGAGCAATTTGTAAAATGCAGTTTTATAAAGAGTTTACTTATCGTCTGCACCTTTTTCAACTCGTTTTGCTTGTAGCAAAATCTCAATTAGATCGCGCATGTATTTTGGCAGATATAGATCTTTGCGGTGACAAATAAAGAATTCTCGCTTTGTTTGAATGTCGAGGATGGGATAGATACGAGCTTGATTTAGTAAATCCGGGGTTGTATTCAGGTAATTGCGCGGACAGAGCATAACGGCGTGGCAGGCAATAGCGGCGCGCTTTGCAATTTCAATACTGCTGGTCTCAATCAGAATGCGCGGATGAATATTATAGTTCATTATGAGCTGATCTTGGATGGTCCGGCTGCTGTGTCCCTTCTTTAAAGCAATAAAAGATTCATATTGGGCTTGAGCAAGCGTGATTGGAGTTTCAGCAGGAATGCTTTTTGCGAAATCGGTGTCTTTATCCGCGAAAAGGATCATCTCTTCGTTTTCTACTAAGCGATAGTCTAATTCTTCATAATGGGGGTAGGTAGTTACACAGCCAATATCAATCTCTCCATTGAGCACCATTTCTTCAATGGCGGCAGAACCATTTTCTTCTAACTTAAGGGTTACATGAGGATATTTCTTATAAAATTTCGGCAAAAGATAGGAGATTAACTCAAGTCCTCGTTGAATGGGCATTCCAAGGCGGACAACCCCGCAGACTTCATTATTAATATCATGAATTTCATTGTGCAGATTTTTTTGGATCATTAAAATCTTTTTCGCAGCAGAAATGTATTGTTGTCCGGCGTAAGTCATTTCTATGGGATTGGAATAGCGCTTAAAAATCTGTGTACCAAGATTGTTTTCAATCTGTTTAATCATTTGGCTGAGGGAGGGTTGTGAAACCCGCAGCTTATCTGCTGCATGGCTGATATTGCCCTCTTTTACAATCGCCAGCATGTATTCTAATTGCCGATCATTCATATCAATTTTCCTCCTTTTTAAGCTAATTCAACTATAACATAAATCTTATAATTTGTATAGAATAATTCGTAATTGTAAATATATTTTCTGCGTGCTATTCTAAATACGTAAAAATAAACAAATTGTTTTTTAACTCAAAAAAACAATTAGGACTATTGACAGAATGAGGAGGTACCTATGGACATTAAAAAGTCAGCCATCGCTGGAACATTGGAATCGAGTGATGCGCAGGTAACCGTGGAACCTGGAAACGGAAAAGTTGATTTTTCCCTTGACAGCACAGTCATCCATCAGTTCGGAAATCAAATTCGTGCAACTGTATTGGAAACTTTAAAACGACTGGGTGTCAACAACGTAAAAATTACCGTAGTAGATCGTGGTGCATTGGATTGTACGTTAAAGGCACGCGTAGAGTGTGCTGTTTTTCGCGCGAATGACCAGACCGATAATCTTCCATGGGGAGGGGCAATCAAATGAGAAATCCAAATCTAAAACGGTTAAGAAGAACCATGATGTTTTTAAATTGTCAGAAACCCGGTTTGATTAAAGACCCTTACATTTATAAACCGGATTCGATTATGTTGGATCTCGAAGATGCAGTAGCTGAAAATCAGAAAGACGCTGCTCGGTATTCTCTTTATCATGCGCTACAAGAAATTGATTACCGTGGAGTAGAAAGAGTTGTCCGGATTAATGGATTGGAGACCCCACATTGGCAGGAAGATGTTCGCGTTTGTGTTGCAGGCGGAGCGGATGTCATTCGTATTTCCAAAACAGAGACAGCAGAGGATGTCCATCGTGTTGAAGCGGCTGTAGAAGCTGCGGAAAAGGAATTTGAAGTTCCGGTAGGGCACACTTTGTTGATGGCTGCACTGGAATCCGCAAAGGGTGTCAGAAATGCCTATGAAATTTGTACATCCAGTGAGCGTTTGTTTGGCATTGCCCTTTCCGGAGGAGATTACAGCAAGGATCTGCAGACGGTTATTACTGGAACCGGAGTAGAATTTGCCGGTGCACGTCAAAACATGATTATTGCAGCACGTGCAGCTGGTAAGCAGTGCTTTGATACTGTCTTTACAAATCTTGACGATATGGAAGGATTTGAAAAAGAAGTCCTCATGATTAAGCAGATGGGATTTGACGGAAAGTCCATTATTAATCCGCGTCAGATAGAAACTGTGCATCGGATTTTCACACCGTCCGAAAAAGAAATTATCTTTGCAGAAAAAGTCGTACGTGAGATCGAAGAAAAACGTGCAAAAGGAATTGGCGTTTTTACAGTCGATGGAAAGATGATCGATATCGCATTCTACGATGGCTCAAAGCGGACCCTGTCTTTGGCAAAGGCCGCAGGTGTGTATGAGGGGGAACTGTAAAATGAAGAATCAAGTTGGCAGAGAAATTCCTGACGAGCTTTTGAAACAATATGGAAAGAAAGTATTTTCCGGCTCCTTTGCCCGCAGCGAAGATACCTATCAAAAAGCTGGCCCCTGTGTACATAATTATATTGACCCGACTCGCTCCAAGATGGTTTCCAGCATTCATGAAGCACTTGTAAAGTGTAAGATTCATGATGGAATGGTACTTTCCTTTCACCATCATTTTCGCGATGGAGACAAAATTGTCAACATGGTAATGGAAGAAGTTGCAAAGATGGGAGTAAAAGATATTACCATCTGTGCAAGTTCTCTCGGGGCTGCTCATGATCCGGTCGCAGATCTGATTGAAAAGGGCGTTGTCACTGGAATCCAGACTTCTGGTGTCCGCGGTAAAATCGGTGAAGCAATTTCTCACGGAAAGCTCAAAAATCCGGCCATCATCCGGTCTCATGGAGGCCGTGTGAGAGCGATCGAAGAGGGCGACGTCCATATCGATATTGCCTTTATTGGTGCTCCTACTTCGGATGAATATGGCAATGCACGCGGCGTTGGAGGAAAAAGCGATTGCGGCGTTTTGTCTTATGCGATGGTAGATGCAAAATATGCAGACCGTGTTGTGGTCATTACGGATTGTATGGTGCCGTTCCCAAATTATCCGGCTAGCATTTCTATGACAGATGTAGATTATGTTTGCAAAGTGGATTGTATTGGTGACCCGAATAAGATTGTTAGCAATGCAGTGCGTATGACAAAAGATGTGCGAGAGTTAAATATGGCTCATTATTGCACACAGTTAATTGCAGAATCTCCCTATTTTAAAGATGGATTTTCTTTTCAGACAGGTGCCGGTGGTGCTTCTTTGGCAGTCAATACAATGCTTCGTCCGATTATGGAAGAGAAAGATATCCATATGAGTTTTGCAATCGGTGGTATTACGAAACCGATCTGTGATTTACTGGAAGCTGGTTTAGTACGAAACATTGTAGATGCGCAGGATTTTGATTTAGGTTCGATTGAATCGTTTAAAAATGATGCAAATCACTACGAGATTTCTACTTCTGCTTACGCGGATCCTATGAATAAAGGTGCTTTTGTCAATCGGTTGGATTTTGTAATCTTGGGTGCATTGGAAGTTGACGTAAACTTTAATGTAAATGTGGTTACAGGTTCTAATGGAATATTGCGTGGAGCGCCCGGCGGTCATCCGGATACTGCTGCTGGTTCTAAATGTTCTATTATCGTTGCACCGCTGATTCGCGGTAGAATTCCGACTGTTTGTGATCAGGTGGTTACAGTCGTGACTCCAGGCGAAGATGTAGATATTGTGGTAACAGATTATGGCATTGCGATCAATCCAAAACGACAAGATTTAATTGCGGCTTATAAAGATTCTCATCTGCCATTCTGCACGATTGAGGAGTTAAGGGATAAGGCTTATTCAATCGTCGGAACTCCTGAACAAGTGCAGTTTAAAGATAAGGTGGTTGGAATTTTGGAAGCCCGCGATGGTTCCATTTTGGATGTTGTTCGAGAAGTAAAACCCTTTGAATTTGAGGATTAAAGGCATTTTTAGAGGAGCAAAATTCATTTTGAGTAAGAGGATTGAAAAGGCTAAATTCGGTGGTTGTGTAAAATAGAGCAAAATTTTAGACTTCCACGGGAAAGAAATATGGAGGAAAAATTATGTCAGAGTACAAAAAAAGGTTTTTAGCACCTGTAAAGCCAATGGGATTGCCATGGTGGTTGGCTTTAATGATTGTTGGTGTTGTATTTGTAGCGGAATATACCGGTGCTCTTTCTGCAGACCTTTCCGGTTGTTTCGTCCTGATGTTGAGCATTGGGATTGTTTGCGATGAAATTGGTGAAAGAATTCCGTTCTGGAATACTTATATTGGCGGCGGAATTGTCATGACTTACATCGTATCCGCATTTTTGTTTACTTATAAAGTGATTCCGGATAAATATGCAAAAGGAATTAACACTTTAATGGATGATTCCGATTTTCTTTCGTTCTTCATTATTTTCTTGATTGTCGGTTCTGTTCTTGCTTTGGATCGTAAAATGCTGATCCGCTCTTTTGCCGGCTATTTGCCTGCCATTTTTGGAGGCTTAATTGGTGCAAGTTTACTGGGTGTTCTCGGAGGCTTGATTTTCGGAGTAAACCCGATTAATGTACTAATTAAGTATATGCTCCCAATTATGGGCGGCGGTAACGGAGCAGGTGCGGTTCCGCTAAGCCAAATTTATCAAACGGTTACTGGAGATCCCGCGGCAAATTATTATACATTTGCGATTACCATTCTAACAATTGCAAATGTTTTTGCCATTATTTCCGGTGCTCTTCTTAAAAAACTCGGTACGAAAAAAACGACTTGGACCGGGGGATCAGGGGATAAAGCTGAGTTGATGCGTGACGGTGGAGTCATTGTAACAGAAGATAAGGATGTTAAGCCTTCTATGAAAGACCTTGGCGGCGCATTCCTTTTGGGACTCGCGTTTTATGCACTTGGTCGTTTGTTTGCAAAGGTGATTTTGCCTACTATTGGCGGTGCTCCGATTCATCAATTTGCTTACATGATTATCTTTGTAGCAATTGTTGCAGCAACCGGAATTGTCCCGGATAATATCCGTGCTGCCTGCAAGACTCTGCAGAACTTCTTTGTAAAGAATTTGATTTTAATTATTATGGTCGGTGTTGCAGTTGATACCAATATCAATGAGTTGATTGCAGCAATTACTCCAGCCAATATGGTGATTGCATTGCTGATTGTCATCGGTGCAATTGTTGGTTCTGCACTAGTCGGCTATTGGGTAGGATTCTATCCGATCGATTCTGCAATTACGGCTGGACTTTGCATGGCGAACCGTGGTGGCAGTGGCGACTTAGCAGTTTTGGGTGCTGCAGATCGTATGGGATTGATTGCATATGCGCAGTTGTCCTCTCGTCTCGGCGGCGGTATTGTGCTGATTATTGGTAGTGTAATGTTTGGTGCATTCCTTAAATAAACATATTTTCAATAGACAACAACTCAATATAGTTTTCGCTCCTCTATAAATAGTTTTGGCGCTTGGTATTGCGCCAAAAAAGTGGCCTAACAGATGATTTTCATCCTTCTCTGTTAGGCTGCTTTTTTATTTAAAGTAATAATAAATTAGATTCGATTAGGAAATGAAGTAAAATCAAGATAGCAATATAAAGGTATTCAAGGATTTATTTTGATTCCTGTATTACACAGATAATGTCTTTATTGAGACGATTTTGGATAGATGATACTGCCTTTGTACGAAAACAGCTGATTAGAAAAGTGAGTAAAGAAGAAGCCCTAAAACGCAATTCTTTGATTTTTAAAATTGAAATACAATCCCAACGACAGCACCAACAGCGATATATAGGATCGGATGCTTTTTCCATTTAAATACAGCAAAAAGCAAAACAAAAAACAAAATAATATTTCGCCAGTCGAGCGTTCCTAAAGAAAATGATGAAAAATCTGTACCAGCGAGAAAAAATGCGTTTTCGAGGACGGATGTTGCAGAGAATGCAATCATTCCGACTACTGCAGGACGCAGCCCACTAAAAACGTTTTGTATCAATTGGTTTTTTTGAAATTTTTCTAGTGTGCGTGCAATTAAAATAATAATAATCAGTCCAGGAAGTACCAAAGAAAGGGTAGCGAGAATTCCACCCAAAGGTCCAGCAGTTTTCATTCCTACATAAGTTGCCATGTTTACACCTAGTGGACCAGGCGTAGATTCGGAGACCGCAATCATTTGAGTTAATTCTGCTTTTGTAAACCATGGATAACGCTCAGCCATGGCATAAAGGAAGGGGAGAGTGGCAAGTCCTCCTCCAACCGAAAAAAGGCCTGTTTTAAAAAATTCGATACAGAGCTGAAGATAAATCATTTGGATTCCTCCTTATCAAAAGGAGTCAAAAGCTTTTTAAAGACCTTTTTCCCAATTTCAGAATAAGCAAATGCTCCAATTCCCCCAGCTCCTAGAACAATCCATACAGGGTTGACTTTTAAGAAAAAGATAAAATAAAAGGAAAGAATCATCAAGATAATACCGAGCAAATTTTTAACGCCGCTTTTTCCCATTCCCCAAACGGACTGAACAATTAAGGCGGCAACTGCGGCGCTGATTCCGCGAAAAGCACTCTGAACGGTCGGATAATCACTGACTTGCTGTAGAATTGCTGCTAATATGATTATGATGATCAGACTGGGAAGAATCACTCCAAGCGTAGCGACGATTGCACCAGGAATTTTTTTACGTTTATATCCGATAAAGGAGGCGGTATTAACAGCAATTGTGCCGGGAGTACATTGACCAACGGCAAAATAGTCCATCAGTTCTTCCATAGTACTCCACTTATGATTTATGATCAGTTCTCGTTCCAACATGGGGAGCATTGCATAACCTCCACCAAATGTAAATGCACCAATGCGAAAAAAGGCTGCCAAAAGTTCGAAATAATCTTTCATTTAATTGCCTCCTTGAATTAGATTCATTAAAATTTCCATCAAAATAGAGAAAAGCCGGAACAACCAAAAATGTTGTTTCGACTTTTAAAATCAGTTTCTAGAGGAAGAAAGCTCAAAATCCGGAAAACATTCTTTGCAAATTTTTTTAACCATGGATTCTAATTGTTCAATTTCCTGTTTGGAAAACTTTTCATGAATGTTTTTCATCATCTTTGCAATGTCTATATTTTTTAAACCATAGTAGTTTGAAAATTTTGGCGTTACCGTTAAATAGATTTCCCTATGGTCTTCAGAAGATATTTCTTTTTCAACATAACCCTTATCAATCAGACGATTGATTTTGTAGGTTGCGTTCGGCAGGGAAATATTTAAAAATTGTGCGAATTTACTAACCGTAGGTGTGCCAAGCAGATAAATGATCTCGACACAAAAAGATTCTGTTGCACTGAGGCTTCCTTCTCTGGTGCCAATACGGCTGACCATTCTCCGATAATAAGTAGCGCGCAACCGCAGATAAAGCCGTTCAAATTCCTGATCCAGCATAATTAAAAGAGCCTCCAAAACAAAAAATCCAAAAAAATTTTCGTTTTTAGAATAGCTGAGAATCCGCGAAAAGTCAAGAATCATTTGTTCATGGAAAAATAGTGAAAACTTCACGATTCTTTCATAAACCTTTTAAAAGTTATCCATATTCTCTTTGTATACTAAAAATATTCAAAGCGGCCCGCACACCCGCTTTGAGATTGCAGTAACATTTTATTCCAAATCATTTCTCCTCCCTTTTTGAAAGACGCGCTTTTGCACGTCTTTTTTTATTTGCAATTTTATTCACAACAAGAAAATCACTTTCTGATTTAAACTTAAAAATGAATATATTAATGCAATCAAATTCAAATTCTTTATTATTCATAAAAAATTAGGGCAAAAATATTTAATATTTGGAGAAAATTGTTTTAAAAATTGCATTTTGACAGGTTGACGAATTTATCGAAAACTGATATACTATAGCAGAACTCAAAAATTCCTCTTTAATTATTTATTGAATTTTTGATAACTCAGTTTTGTGGCAAAGACGCCGCACTTCTTTTGTTAGAAAGGGAGTGCGGCGTCTTTTATTTAGATTAAGATCTCGGAAAAGGGGTAGAAAAGAATGATTGAGATGAAGCATATCAGCAAAAGTTATGGCAAAAACGAAGTGCTGCATGATATCAATCTGACAATTCAGGAAGGAGAGAAAGTGGTAATTCTTGGTCCTTCCGGAGCTGGCAAAAGCACATTGATTCGCATGATGAATTATTTGGAAGAACCTTCTTCCGGAGAAGTTCTGATCAATGAAGTTCCTTTAACAAAAAAGAATCATTTGCAGATGGTTCGGGATACTTCTGCTATGGTATTTCAGCAGTTCAATTTGTATCCGCATATGACAGTTTTGCAGAATGTAACATTGGCACCAATTAAATTACAGATGATTCCAAAAGATGCTGCGGAAAAAGAAGGTATGCGGTACCTGAAACGTGTCGGGATGGAATCCAAGGCAAATGAATATCCACAGAACCTTTCCGGCGGGCAGCAACAGCGTGTTGCGATTGCGCGGGCGTTGGCTATGAATAAACCGATGATTTTATTTGATGAACCCACCAGTGCACTGGATCCTGAAATGGTGCAGGAAGTGCTGGATGTTATGGTTAGCCTTTCTAAAGAAAATATTACAATGGTCTGTGTTACGCATGAAATGGGATTTGCCCGTCAGGTGGCAGACCGGGTAATGTTTGTAGCGGATGGAACGATCCTTGAAGAAGGTAATCCGGATGAATTTTTTGATCATCCGAAAAATCCGAGAGCACAGGCGTTCCTGAGTAAAATTTTGCACTGAGATTGATTCGATTTCGGATCAATTTTCAGATATTAATTTGCTTTGTGCCAAAGAACACAATTTTTGTAAGGAGGAAAAACATGATGAAATTTATGAAAAAGGCTGCAGCAGCGGTAATGGCGGCAGCAATGATGGCAGCTTTAGCAGGGTGCGGAGGTACAAGTGCTTCTTCTACAACAGCATCTTCTAAGGCAGCGGATTCTTCTACAAGTGCGGCAGGTGCTGCTGTTGAAAAAATCAAAGCATCTGGTACGTTGAAGGTCGGTGTAAAAGCAGATATTCCGAAATACAGTCTTTTAAATACAACAACAAATGAATATGAAGGCTTTGAAGATGACCTGGCAAAAGTGATTGCCGGTAAAATCTTTGACGGAGATACCTCAAAGGTTGAGTTTACAACCGTCAATGCAAAAACCCGTGGTCCGCTTTTGGATAAAGGTGATATCGATATGGTAATTGCAACTTTTACCATTACGGATGACCGTAAACAGCAGTACGATTTTTCGGATCCTTATATGACAGATGCTGTTGGATTTTTGGTGAAAAAAGACAGCGGGATCAAGAGCCTTAAAGATATGAATGGAAAGACAATCGGCGTTGCACAGTCTGCAACCAGCCGCAGTGCTTTGGAAGATCAGGCAAAGCAAGAGGGAATCACACTGAAATTCTCAGAGTTTGCAACTTATCCTGAAATTAAGGCTGCATTGGATTCCGGCAGAATTGATGTCTTCTCGGTTGATAAATCGATCCTCAATGGTTATGTAGATGATAAGACGGAAATCCTTGACGATACCTATGCACCGCAGGATTACGGCGTTGCAACCAAAAAAGGAAACGACGATCTTGCAAAGCTCGTAAATGATACCATTACCGACCTGAAATCCAGTGGAGAATTGCAGAAAATGCTGGATAAATGGGAGATTAAATAAATTGGTTAATTCTTAGTTTTCGAAATTGATCTAAGCAGAAGGAGTTGATCGCATGCCATTTGGAGCAGAGCAATGGCGGCGGGTATTTGAAGACTTCGGAGAAGTTTTCGGAACCGGTTTTCTGCATACGCTGGAATTTTCTTTGCTGGGACTTGTCCTTGCGCTTTGTATTGGCATTATATTAGGAGTTTTTTCCGTATCTCAGTTAAAAATATTGAGAATAATTGCCCGAGTCTATGTGGAATTTTTCCAGAATACACCGCTGTTTTTACAGTTGATTTTTATGTATAACGTACTGCCGAGTGTTGGAATTGTACTGGACGTTTTTCCAATCTGTGTCTTAGGTGTTGGAATGTATCACGGTGCTTATATCAGTGAGGTAGTCCGCACGGGAATTGAGTCTGTTCCCAAAGGACAGATCGAGGCTGCGTATTCCCAGGGATTCAGTTTTGGCAAAGCAATGCGTATTATTGTTTTGCCGCAGGCGTTTCGGGTAATGATGCCAATGCTTGCAAACCAGGCTGTGAATTTGGTAAAGAACACCTCTGTTACAGCAATGATCGCAGGCGGAGAGCTTATGTATCTGACGGATTCATGGGTCGGACTTTATCTTTGCTACGGGCCTGGGTATCTTATGGCCGGTGCTTTGTACTTCGTTATTAATTTTCCGCTGGTCACTCTGGCAAAGCATTTGGAAAAACGAGCAAAACTCGGCCCGGCTGTTTCGCATAAAAAAGCACCAAAAGAGATGCCGGAAGCAGCAGTCGTGGAGGTGTCATAATGGAAATCTTATCTCAGGTATTCAGCAAAAATAATATGATCTTTATGTTTCAAGGGATCGGAATGATGCTTTCGGTGGCAGTCGTTGCAATTTTGCTCAGCCTTCTGTTTGGAACCATTCTGGGTGCTGTTAAATCGTATGGACCAAAACCTTTGCGTGTTATCGTATCCGTTTATATTGAGATTTTCAGGACAACGCCGAATTTGCTCTGGATTTTGATTATCTATTTTCTGGTGCCGTTTGGGAAAGGAATTCCATCGATGGTTAAGGACTTTATGTCGGGCTCTCTGGCATTTACTCTTTTTACCTCCGCAGTGGTTGCAGAAATTGTTCGCGGCGGATTGAACAGCATTCCGAAAGGCCAATTTGAAGCGGCAGCTTCTCAGGGCTTTTCCCTTTTCCAGACCTTAAAGATGATTGTCCTTCCACAGGCTTTGCGTGTCAGTATTCCGGCGCTTCTCAGCCAAGTGATTACGGTCGTAAAAGATACTTCTCTGCTGGCGGCTGTCAATATCGCTGAATTCACTGTAAATGGAAGAATTGTCATTGCGCAATTCTCAGGCAATGCTGCAGCTATGTTTTTGGTATACGGGTTTATGGCGCTCATTTATTTTGCGATTTGTTTCACCTTATCGATCTGTGTACGCCGTTTGCAGCACCCCAAGGTTGTTTCTGAGTCAAAAAATTCAGGGAAAATGCTCCCTTCTGCCCAGTAAAAAGAATTCGTTATTTTATTATGAAAGCAAATAAAATGGTCAAAATTAAAGGGACTTTATAATTTCTTTACGGAAGATTCATCTTTTCTTCATAGTCCTTTTAAATATCGTACACAACCTTTCTCTATACTATAGACAATCCAAATCGGAAACAGCACATCCGAGTTGGACGATCTCAAAAGAGATCCAATTTTGCTTTCATATTTCTCCTCTCTCTTTAATCCCAAAACAAAAAGGCTGACAGTAATTTTGCTGTCAGCCTTTTTGTTTTTTCTAGACGAAGTAAACTAGTTGATGGTATACTAATGCTAACATGATCGGTATATTTTTATGGATTTGGGAAAGGAAATAAAATGAAACGAATTTTATGCTTTGGGGATTCCAACACTTGGGGATTTGATCCGCGTTTTGGCACTCGTCAGCCGGAATCTGTGCGATGGACCGGCCGTTTGCAGCATGCCATGCCGCAGGTTCAGGTGATTCCTGAAGGCGAAAACGGACGAACAACTTTATGGGACGATTTGATGGGTGGCTGCAGAAACGGAAAAGAAGCGTTGCTTCCTTGTCTGCAAAAACATTGTCCGATCGATTGGGTTTTACTAATGTTGGGAATCAATGACTGTAAAACAAGATTAGGTCTTTCTGCAAAAGAAATTGCAGAGGGGGTTAAAGTGCTTGCAGAAATCGTTGAACATTCTGAATGTGGGCCAAACGAAAACGCTCCTAAAGTTTTGATCCTCTGTCCGCCTGCTATGCAGTATCGGGAAGACTCCGGAATTCCTTGGGACTTTAACGAGCATACAAATGAAGTTTCCCGAGAATTGGAACCAGAGTTAGAGAAAGTTGCTGTTCAGTTAAAATGCGAATTTCTTGATTTGAATTTGTTTGTACAGCCCGGGGCGGTAGATGGTATTCATTTGGATGCGGAAGGTCATGCAAAAGCGGCAGAGGCAATCGAAAAAAAATTATTGGAACTGCTCTGATTTTATTTGAGGAAAATCCTTGTTTAAGAAAAGTTTCTATGATACAATGCATCTAACAATTGGAAGAACTTTTCCAATTCAAAAAGGGGGCTCAGCAGTGCTGATTTTATCTTACTATTTGCCATATTTATGGCTGGCGATTGCAGTAGTAGCGGCAATCATTGAGGGGTGCACGACACAGCTTGTCAGTATTTGGTTTGCCATTGGAGGAGTTGCGGCAGCTATATCCGCTTTTTGTGGAGTCCCTTCATGGCTGCAGATTCTCATTTTTATCGGCGTAACTGTGCTGACTCTGCTTTTAACGAGACCTTTTGTCCATAAAGCCATGAATTTTAAAAAGACGGATACCAATGCGGATCGGTATATTGGGATGAAAGGGATTGTGACGCAGCAGATAGACAATACTGCAGGAACTGGTCTTGTGAAGGTGCAGGGAAGCGTTTGGACCGCCCGGTCTTATGATGGAGAAGTTATTCCGGAGGGTGCGGATGTTTTGGTGAAAACGATTGAAGGAGTTAAACTGTTGGTAAAAGAAATAACAAAACCTGAGTAAAGAGGGAAAGGAAGTGTCTGTTTTATGAGAATCCCGGTTTTGGAAATATTTTTGGTTTTATTGCTGATCTTTTTAATTGCAATTGTGATCTCGAATATCAAGGTCGTTTCGCAGGGATATGCTTATGTGTTGGAGCGCCTAGGTGCTTATCATAACACTTGGGAAAAGGGACTTCATTTTAAGATTCCGTTTGTGGATAAGGTGCGGAAAAGAATCTCCTTAAAGGAACAAGTTGTAGATTTTCCACCGCAGCCGGTTATTACAAAAGATAATGTGACAATGCAGATTGATACGGTCATCTATTTTCAGATTACTGACCCAAAGCTTTATTGTTATGGGGTAGAAAACCCGATTTCTGCAATTGAAAATCTTTCGGCAACGACCCTTCGAAATATTATTGGAGATTTGGAATTGGATCATACTCTCACCAGCCGCGATGTGATCAATACAAAGATTCGTACGATCTTGGATGAGGCAACAGATGCGTGGGGAATTAAGGTGAACCGCGTAGAACTGAAAAACATTCTTCCGCCGAAAGAAATTCAGGACAGCATGGAGAAACAGATGAAGGCGGAACGTGAACGCCGTGCACGGATTTTGGAGGCAGAGGGGCAGAAGACCAGTAAAATTTTAATTGCCGAAGGCGAAAAGGAAAGCGCAATTCTTCAGGCAGATGCACAAAAGGAAACCAAGATTCGTGAAGCGCAGGGCGAA
Organism: Caproicibacterium sp. BJN0003; assembly: GCF_026314295.1. Taxonomy (NCBI): domain Bacteria; kingdom Bacillati; phylum Bacillota; class Clostridia; order Eubacteriales; family Oscillospiraceae; genus Caproicibacterium; species Caproicibacterium sp. BJN0003. Next base: position 1,354,662 of record NZ_CP111108.1, on the reverse strand, counting down.
GCGGAAGCAATTACACTTGTGCAGACTGCACTAGCGGAGAGTATTAAACGCTTAAACGAAGCGAATCCGAGTAAATCTGTGATTGCAGTTAAGAGCTTAGAAGCATTTCAGAAGGCAGCTGATGGAAAAGCAACCAAAATTATTATTCCAAGCGAGATACAGTCCCTGGCGGGTTTAGCTGCTTCTTTTAAAGAATTGGTTACGGATTCTCCGGAAGAGAAGCCTCAAAGGTCAAAAACAGAGAAATAAAAATGGGCGGGTGCGATTTTTCGTGCCCGTTTTTTGGTGGAATTTTTGAAAAAAAGAAAAGGAAAGAACAATTTTTTAGGAGTTCTTTCGGAATCGCAAAAATTGTGTCGCAATACCTTGCAATTAGACAGGATATCCTCTAAAATAATACTATCTGATAAAAAAGCGGAGGAGGAAAGACGTTATATTTTGCGGCTTTCTTTCCCCGCTTTTATCGTTTTTGCTTATGTCTTTCGAAAAAAGGTAAGACAGTTTCATTCATTTGATTCAGTTAATCATAAGGAGTGGTAGACAAATGAAAAAAGTAGCGGTTATTATGGGAAGCGACAGTGATTTTCCAACAGTATCAAAAGCCATTGTAGAGCTTAAAAAGCTGGAAATTCCATACGAAGTGCATGTGATGAGTGCACATCGCACACCGCAGAAAGCATTTTCTTTTGCTTCTAATGCGAAAGAAAACGGATTTGGTGTGATTATTGCCGCTGCCGGGATGGCAGCACATCTTGCAGGCGTCCTTGCAGCAAATACAACCATTCCGGTGATTGGAATTCCAATCAAATCCGCAAATCTTGGCGGGATGGAAGCGTTGCTTGCAACGGTACAGATGCCAAGCGGAATTCCGGTTGCGACCGTCGCGATCGATGGGGCAAAGAATGCTGCTATTTTGGCAGCGGAGATGTTGGCCTTGTCAGACGAATCACTTTCTAAGAAATTGGAAAAGATGAAGGAAACAATGGCACAAGAAGTTTCCGTGAAAGATGCAGCAATACAGGAAAAAGCAGCCACCCTTTGATGGCAGATTAGGAGCAGAAAATGAATAAAAACAGTTACAGTGACAGCTATAAAGCAGCCGGTGTCGATGTGACCGCGGGTTATCGTGCAGTTGATCTGATGAAACAGCATGTGGCAAGAACACAGACTTCGGGCGTCGTTTCCGGAATCGGCGGCTTCGGCGGACTTTTTCGCCCGAATTTTGCTGGGATGCAGGATCCAATCTTAGTCAGTGGGACTGATGGAGTGGGCACAAAGCTGAAAATTGCCTTTTTGATGGACAAGCACGACACCATTGGAATTGACTGTGTTGCCATGTGTGTTAATGACGTGATCTGCTGTGGTGCTCAGCCGATGTTCTTTCTCGACTATATTGCTACTGGGAAAAATGTTCCGGAAAAGATTGCACAGATTGTAAAAGGGGTTGCCGAAGGCTGTGTACAGGGCGAAAGTGCGATTGTCGGTGGGGAAACTGCAGAAATGCCAGGCTTTTATCCGGAAGATGAATATGATTTGGCAGGCTTCTCTGTAGGAATTGTAGACCGTACAAAGATGATTGATGGCAGTAAATTACAGGCGGGAGATGTGCTGATTGGTCTTCCTTCCTCGGGAGTTCACTCCAATGGTTTTTCTTTAGTGCGCAAAGTATTTGATCTGAATCAGGAAAATGTCGGAAAGTATGTAGAAGAATTGGGTATGACTTTGGGAGAAGCACTTTTGACGCCGACGAAAATCTATGTAAAGCCGATGCGTCAGTTGATGCAGGCAGTCGAAGTAAAAGCGGTTTCTCATGTGACCGGCGGCGGATTTTACGAAAATATTCCGCGCATGATGAACTCGGGCATGACTGCAAAAATTAATTTGAAGGCAGTACCGAGACTCCCAATTTTTGATCTGATTCAAAAGACCGGGAAAATTCCGGAACATGATATGTATAATACATTTAATATGGGCGTCGGAATGGTCTGTGCGGTAGCGGAGAAAGATGCTGCAAAAGCATTGGAAACCTTAAAAGAAGCCGGTCAGAACGCTGTAGCAATCGGAGAAGTTACGCAGGGTGAGGAAGGCGTAATCTTATGCTGAAAATAGCGGTCCTTGTCTCGCGTGGCGGAACAAATCTACAGGCTCTGATTGATGCGGAACGCCGCGGAGAAATCCCGAACGGTAAAATCGCACTGGTGATTGCGAGCCGTCCGGATGCATACGCATTGTCCCGTGCAGAAAAAGCAGGAATTCTTACAAAAGTTTTGATTAGAAAGACTTTTTCTGAACAGGAAGAGTATGATTGTGCACTGATTTCTCTTTTAAAAGAAAATAAAATTGATCTGATTGTTTTGGCAGGATTTATGACGATTATCAGTGAACGGGTAATCAAAGAATATAAAAATCGGATTATGAACATTCATCCGTCTTTGATTCCTTCTTTTTGCGGAGAAGGGTATTTTGGGCTTCATGTACACGAAGCAGCATTAAAGCGTGGTGTCAAGGTAACAGGGGCAACTGTCCATTTAGTCAATGAAATTTGTGATGGTGGCCCGATTCTTTTGCAAAAAGCGGTAGAGGTCGAACCAAACGACACTCCCGAGACGCTTCAGCGGCGAGTGATGGAGCAGGCGGAATGGAAACTTTTACCGGAAGCAGTGGCACTTTTTTGTGCCGGAAAGATTCAGGTAATTGACGGGAAAGCCATTATCAGGGAGGATAACAAATGAAGCTTTGTGATTTATCAGAAGAATTGAGTTCTTCCTCTTATCCCGGCCGAGGGATTATTTTGGGCCGCAGCGAAAATAATCGTTATGCGGTGATTGCTTATTTTATTATGGGCCGCAGTGAAAACAGCCGGAACCGTGTCTTTGAATGGAAGGGAGACGGAATTCGTACAAAGGCATTTGATCCTGCAAAATTAGTGGATCCGTCATTGATTATTTATTCGCCGGTTCGCGTATTAAAAGGAAAAACGATCGTTACAAACGGCGATCAGACGGATACAGTTTATGATTTTTTGAAAGACGGAAAAGGATTTGTCGATGCATTGCGTACCCGTACTTTTGAACCGGATGGTCCGAATTTTACCCCGCGTGTCAGTGGTATTGTGCTGCCGAACGGGGATTTTTGTCTGTCTATTTTAAAGAGTGACCGCAATGACGAAAGCACAACGCTGCGCTATTTTTACGATTATGAAAACCCAAAAGCGGGAGAGGGACGGTATATTCATACCTATGTCGGAAATGGAAATCCGCTTCCAAGCTTTGAGGGAGAGCCGACTCTGGTGACGCTGCCAGGCGGTCTGGATACGTTTACCGAAACAGTTTGGAACCATTTGAATTCCGATAATAAAGTTTCTCTTTTTACTCGCTTTATTGATTTAAAAACGGGAAAGACCAAAAGCTGTATCTATAATAAAAACGGAAACACAAAACTTTCAAAAGAAAGTATGACAAATTTAGAAACGGAGGAATCTTGCCATGCGTGAACTGGAACTAAAATATGGCTGTAATCCGAATCAGAAACCTTCCAAAATTTTTATGAAGGAAGGAGAACTGCCTGTTAAGGTGTTGAACGGACGCCCCGGATATATTAATTTTCTGGATGCACTGAACTCATGGCAGCTTGTTAAAGAGCTAAAAGGGGCAACAGGGCTTCCGGCAGCTGCGTCTTTTAAGCATGTCAGTCCTGCCGGTGCGGCAGTCGCTGTCCCGATGAGTGAGACGTTGAAGAAAATTTATTTTGTAGATGATCTGGAGCTTTCTCCGATTGCCAGTGCTTATGCAATGGCGCGTGGAGCAGACCGGATGTCTTCTTATGGCGATTGGGCGGCGCTCTCGGATGTCTGTGATGCACAGACGGCAACACTTCTCAAACGGGAAGTTTCCGATGGAATCATTGCACCAGGTTATACAAAAGAAGCGCTTGAAATTTTAAAAACCAAGCGCAAGGGAAGCTATAATGTCGTAGAAATTGATCCAGCTTATCAGCCTGCTCCAATTGAGCGTAAGGATGTTTTTGGTGTTACTTTTGAGCAGGGAAGAAATAACTTTAAGATTGACGAAGATCTTCTTCAGAATATCGTAACCAAAAACAAAGAGTTGCCTGATGCAGCAAAGCGAGATATGATGGTTGCTCTGATTGCTCTTAAATATACACAGAGTAATTCAGTCTGCTATGTAAAAAATGGTAAAACGATTGGAGTAGGGGCTGGACAGCAGAGCCGAATTCACTGCACACGTCTCGCGGGAAATAAAGCGGATGTTTGGTGGCTTCGTCAGCATCCGAAGGTGCTGGCGCTTCCCTTTGTGGATGGAATTCGTCGTCCGGATCGCGATAATACGATCGATGTTTATATCAGTGATGAGTATGATGATGTTCTGCGCGACGGCGAATGGCAGCAGCGCTTTAAGACTCGTCCGGAGCCTTTTACTGCAGAAGAAAAGAAAGAATGGCTGAAAAAGCTCAATGGGGTTACTTTGGGCAGTGATGCATTTTTCCCATTTGGCGATAATATTGAACGCGCTCATAAATCCGGTGTTCAGTATGTGGCACAGCCTGGCGGATCTATCCGTGATGATCATGTTATCAGTACCTGTGATAAGTATGGAATGGTGATGGCCTTTACCGGAATGCGTTTATTCCATCATTGATTGGCTTTTATGGAGGATAATTTTCTGATGAAAATTTTAGTAATCGGCGGCGGCGGCCGGGAACATGCCGTTGTACGGAAACTGTTGGAAAGCCCGAAGGCAGAAAAGGTTTACTGTGCTCCGGGAAATGGTGGAATCGGCTGTGATGCTGAAAATGTAGATTTGTCTCCTGCGGATTTAGCAGGGGTGTCTAAATGGGCAAAAGATCATCAGATCGACCTTGTTTGCGTGACTCCAGACGATCCGCTTGCGGCCGGTATGGTCGATGTTTTGGAAAAAGCAGGAATTCCGGCTTTTGGCCCCAGCGGGAAAGCTGCACAGATTGAGGCAAGCAAAGTATTCAGTAAAGGGCTGATGAAAAAATATCATATTCCGACAGCGGATTATCGGGTGTTTGATGATCCGCAGAAAGTTTTTGGCTTTATCAAAGAGCAAAATCGTTTTCCTGTTGTCATTAAAGCAGACGGCCTTGCACTCGGAAAAGGTGTTTTGATCTGTCAGAATCTTGAGGAAGCGAGAGACGGAATTAAGTCCATTATGGAAGATAAAATTTTCGGCGCTTCCGGGAATCGAGTCGTTGTAGAAGAATTTCTAACAGGACCAGAAGTCAGCGTTTTGGCTTTTACGGATGGAAAAACGTTAAAGCCGATGGTCAGCAGCAAAGATCATAAGCGCGCTTTGGATAATGATCAGGGCAAGAATACCGGCGGAATGGGGACAATCAGCCCGAATCCTTATTATACGGATGAAATTGCAGATGTGTGTATGAAAACAATTTTTCTGCCTACACTGGAAGCAATGAATGAAGAGGGCAGACCATTTAAAGGATGCCTCTATTTTGGTTTGATGCTGACACCGGACGGACCAAAAGTAATTGAGTATAATTCTCGCTTTGGTGATCCGGAAACGCAGGTTGTGCTGCCACGTCTAAAAACAGATTTGGTAGATATTTTTGAGGCAACTATTAACGGAACACTGGATCAGATGGAAATCGAGTGGAAAGATGGTGCTGCAGCTTGTGTTGTGATGGCAAGCGGCGGATATCCGGGCAGCTATGAAAAAGGGCTCGAAATTCATGGACTGGACAGTAAGGGACAAGTCGAAGGCGCAACGGTTTATCATGCCGGAACCAAATATCAGGGCGGAAAGTTTTATACCAATGGTGGCCGTGTGCTGGGGATTACCTGTACCGGCAGTACATTGGAAGAAGCTTTGAAAAAGGCCTATGCGGCAGTAGATAAAATTTCTTGGAAAGGTGTTCAGTTTCGCCATGATATTGGTAAATTGCGTAACTGAGTAATTTTCCATCAATCTTAGCAGATTTTGCCGATTACCTTTTAATTGGATGATAAAGAATAATTTTGTCATAAAATATTATTCATTTAGAAAAGCTGACATTGCTTAAAAAGCGATGCCAGCTTTTATTTTTTGCTGAAATTTTTTAGAAGAGGTTGACAGGCATTTATTGTGTGTTATAATCATATTAAACATATAGAATTAATATGAAAATAAAAGGAGGGACCCCTAATGAAGGCCTTTAAATTAATGTGTAAAAACCAATGTTGTCGAATGCTGTGTTTACGGGAATTTTATGGAACAAACGACTGCGTGTTGATAGAAGACTAAATCCTTTGATACTTACAGGCTTTTGACCATAATGATTGGATTCCCGGGAATTGTGAAAGACAATTACCCGGATTTTTTATGATATTTTATATTTAGAAGGAGAAAAGAAATATGCAAATTAATTATTTGGCGCTGGGTGCTTTAGCGCTGACACTTGTCTTTTTTGGAGTTTTATATTTTTTGGATAAAAAGAAACATCTTGATTTTGGAATTCTCACTTTGTTAGGAACTGGATTTGGAATTGTTGTCGGGATTCTATTTAAAGAGAACTATACCTATGTCGCGGTATTCGGTACGATTTATACACATGTAATTTCAGCAATGGTGGTTCCGCTGCTTCTTTTTAGTATTATTTCAAGTATTACAAATCTTGGAGATTCAATTCATCTAAAAAAGATTGGGTTAAAATCTGTTTTGTTTTTGCTGTTGAATACATTAACAGCTAGTGTGATTACATTGATTGCTGCGGTGTCTTTGAAAATCGGCACGGGTTTTACCTATGAAACTGTTACGGATTATAAAGCAAAGGAGGTACCAAATTTTCTTGATACACTGGTTTCTCTTTTCCCACAGAACCTTGCTTCGCAGTGGAGCAGCGGCGCAGTGGTGCCGATTGTGGTTTTTGCAATTATCGTTGCGGTGGCGTATAATCATGCAGTGAAAACGCAGGAAAATATTAAACCATTTAAAACATTCATAGATGCAGGAAATAAAGTGATGGGGCAGGCAGTTTCTTGGATCATGGAGTTTACACCGTATGCAGTGCTTGCATTAATCGCACGGGCAGTTGGAAAGAGCAGCGTTGCGGATTTATTGCCGCTTCTGGGGATTTTGGTACTTGCCTATGCTTTGTGCGCAGTGCAGCTCTTTGGAGTGGAGAGCTTTTTCATTCGCTTTGTTGCAAAATTAAACCCAATTTTTTTCTTAAAAGGAATTGCTCCGGCTGCTGTGGTAGCTTTTACTTCTGAGAGCAGTATTGGAACAATCCCAGTTACTGTTCGTCAGTTAACGAAAAAATTGGGTGTCAATGAAGATGTGGCGTCTTTTACAGCGGGACTTGGGGCCAATCTCGGTATGCCCGGTTGCGCAGGAATTTGGCCGGTATTACTCGCTGTCTTTAGCATCAATGTTCTGGGAATTTCTTATACACCGGTACAATATGCTTTTTTGATTGTTCTTGCATTGGTTGTATCTATTGGAACGGTCGGGGTACCTGGTACAGCGACGATTACTGCGACTGCTTTATTTGCGGCAGCTGGACTTCCGATAGAGATGATTGTACTGCTTTCACCGATCTCTATGATTGTAGATATGGCGAGGACTGCGACAAACGTAGTTGGAGCTGCGGAATCTGCGGTATTGGTGGCAAAGACAGAAGGGCTGCTACAGGAAGATGTTTATAATGGGACAAAGGAAAAAGAGGAACAGCGTTCGATCGCTGCTTCCCAGAAAATATAAAAACAATGATGAGAAGTCAGTAAGGTAGATATGGAACATCTTGGTGCTAAAAATCATCAAAAAAAGAGTAAGATAATATAAAAAAGAATGACCTCAATGCGTTTAAAAAACCATTGAGGTCATTCTTTTCATTGTCAGTAAAAATCAAACGCCTTCAGTTAAGGCACGGGACAGCCATGCATCAGCAATGTCCAAAGCAAGATATAAACCGTTTTTCTCACTGCTTTTTATAATTTGCTTGCGTGTATGAACCGTCGGATCGGTAGACATTAACTGAATAAAGACCTTGTCTGCAATTTCCATGTCCTGAACTTTCCTTTTGCTCTTGATTTCTAAACGGCAGACATAGGGATCCTTCATATCACCATAATAAAGGACGTCGCCGCTGCGGACAAGTGGCTTTCCTTTATAGGTTGGAAAATTCATTTCTTTTGGTTCGCTCATTCGCGTCCCTCCTTTTATACATTAAGGTATGATTTAAGCAATACCTGTAATAATTCATCTCGGTCAATTCTGCGTATAAGACTCCGTGCGTTATTATGGGTAGTGATATAGGTAGGATCTTCCGAAAGAATGTAACCCACTAGCTGGTTGATGGGATTGTATCCTTTTTCCTTCATTGCTGAGTAAACAGCAGTAAGGACCTGACGGATATCCTGTTCGCGATCAGACCCAATAGAAAAGGTCATCGTCTTATCCAACATGGAAAACACCTCCAATGAATTAAATGATACAACAAGCCATCCTTTTTTGCAAGGATAAAATCCGAAAAATTGGATATGTGGAGAATTATTACCTAAAAACAGCAGGATTAAGCACGCAAAGTGGCACCAAATTTCTCAAGTTCGGCAATTACCTTCTTGATGGCGGAATTTACGCGCTCTTCTGTCAAAGTCTCATCTGCAGAGCGCAAAATGATTCTGAAAGCAACACTCTTTTTACCAAAAGCAATTTGTTCACCGCGGTAAACATCAAATAGTTCGATATGTTCCAGCAGATTGCCGGAGCCTTTCTTAATTGCTTTTTCAAGAACAAGAACAGGAATATCAGCGTTGCAGATAAGTGCAAGATCTCGAGAGACAGCAGGGAACTTTGGCAGCGGCTGGTAAGTGATGGATTTTTGGCTGGCCTCATAGAGCATTTTAACATCCAGACTGAAGCTGTATGCACGCCCGCCGATTCCGTAATTTTCCATTACATTCGGGTGAAGCTCGCCAATCACGCCAAGGCGTTTGTCATCGATACTTAAGACAGCACAGCGCCCAGGATGATAGCTGTATTCTTCTTTGGAAGCTTTGATGTCCCAGTCATATATACCGAGTCTGGAGAGCAGACTTTCCAGAATCCCTTTGCAGGAAAAGAAATCATAATCTTCTCCGTACATGCCACAAATCAAGGTCGCTTTTTCGATAGGCAGTTCATTTTCTGTTGTAGGAATATATTCGCTGGCCATTTCGAAGAGGCAGGCACTGTCATTGCGGTTGTTGTAATTGCGCGCCAAAGTTTCCATCATACTGGGAAGTGCTACGGTACGCATAATGCTGGTGTCTTCTCCCAGCGGATTGGAAATCGTAATGGATTTGCGGAGAGAATCATCTTTAGGCATCAAAATTTTATCGTAATATTTAGGTGAAATAAAAGAATAGGTCATAATTTCGCTGGCACCGAGTGCAAGCATTGTATTAGAAATCTTCTGCTGGAATTTCTGTTCCGGTGTATATTTTCCCTGTGCTCCACCGGGAAGAGCTGCTCCTGGAATTTTGTTATATCCGTAAAATCTTGCAATTTCTTCGGCAATATCTGCTTTGTGCTGTAAATCCGGGCGGAAGGACGGAACAATGATTGTATCGTCGTCAAATTTGCATTCCAGCTTTTTCAGAATGTTCTTCATCATTTCTTTTGAAATATCAGTGTCAAGAAAACGATTGATCCAATCGACTTCCAAAAGAATACGGCGCGGTTCATGATCGGAACAGTCGTCCACAATCATTCCATCCATGATATCTCCGGCATCTAAAAGTTCCACCAATTCGCAGGCACGTTGTAGAGCCGGCAGGCAGTTTTGCGGATCAAGACCCTTTTCATAGCGGGCAGAAGCATCTGTGCGCATTCCTTGATCGCGTGCAGTGGTACGAACGGAAGCACCGTTAAAACAGGCGGATTCAAAAACAACTGTATTGGTGTCTTCCATAATACCGCTGTATTCGCCGCCCATCACACCAGCAATTGCAATCGGTTTTTCACTGTCGGCAATAATCAGCTGGTTTTCGGTCAGTGTGTGTTCTACATCATCCAGCGTTGTAATCTTTTCTCCAGCTTTTGCACGGCGGATATGAATCTTTCCGTCTTTTACAAAACGCAGATCAAAGGCATGCATCGGTTGGCCGTATTCCATCATGACATAGTTTGTAATATCCACAATGTTATTGATTGGACGGATCCCCATTGCACGCAGACGTTCCCTCATCCAGAGAGGACTGGGCGCCACGCGAACATTTTTGACAATTCGGTTGGAGTAGAGGGAGCAAAGGTCCGGTGCTTCAATTTTTGCATCTAAAAGTTTTCTGCAATCTCCAGCACCTGCTTTTACAATTGGCTTATGCTTTTTAAGCGGCAGATTGAAAGTAGCGGCAGCTTCTCGTGCAAGTCCAATCATCGAAAAACAGTCCGGACGATTGTTGGTAATTTCAAATTCGACAATGGTATCATTAAAATTGAGTGCTTTCTGAATCGGCATGCCAAGTTCCAGCTTGCAGCCATCTTCTTCTGTAAGAACCATGATTCCGTCTTCGATAGCGTGCGGGAAATCATGAACAGTGAGTCCTAATTCGCCGACAGAGCAAAGCATTCCGTTTGATTCTGCACCGCGCAGTTTGCCTTTTTTAATTTTCTTTCCGCCGGGGAGAAGACTATTGTGGAGTGCTGCCGGAACAAAATCTCCCTTTTTCAGATTCTGTGCGCCGGTTACAATTTGAATTGGTGCATCGGAACCGACATCGACCTGCGTAATCCAAAGGTGATCACTGTCTGGGTGACGCTCCAAAGAGAGTACCTTTCCCACGACAACATTTTGGATATCTTCGCCTTCTGTTTCCCAGCTTTCTACTTTACTTCCGCTGAGCGTCATTGCCTCAGTGAAGTCTCGTAATTTCATTTTTGGCAGATCTACGAACTCCTGAAGCCATCTCATTGATAAATTCATATGCTTTAACCACGCTTTCTATCCTAAGTTGATCAACCGAATTGTTTTAAGAATCGTACGTCGTTTTCATAGAACAGGCGCATATCGTCGATTTGGTAGCGACGCATAACAACACGCTCCAGTCCCATCCCGAGAGCAAATCCGGTATAAACTTCCGGATCGATTCCGCAGTTTGCCAAAACTTTCGGATGGACCATGCCACAGCCCAGAATTTCAATCCAGCCTTCTCCTTTACAGAGACGGCAGCCTTCACCATGGCAGTGAAAACATTGGACATCCACTTCAGCGGAAGGCTCCGTGAAGGGGAAGTGGTGGGGACGAAAACGCACAACGCTGTCTTCTCCATAGAGACGTTTTACGAAGGTCTCAAGGGTTCCCTTTAGGTGGGCGAAAGTGATGCCTTTATCGACGACCAATCCTTCAATCTGATGAAAGATAGGGGAATGAGTGGCATCTACTGCATCACTGCGGTAGACGCGACCGGGGCTGATAATGCGGATAGGGGGCTTTTGTTTTTCCATCACACGTACCTGTACCGGGCTTGTCTGGGTACGCAGCAGAATATTTTCGTTGATGTAAAAAGTATCCTGTGTATCACGTGCTGGGTGGTTTTTAGGAATATTGAGTGCTTCAAAGTTATAGTAGTCAGTTTCCACTTCGGGACCATCTACGATATCGAACCCCATGCCGACAAAAATTTCTTTAATTTCATCAAGGCCAATGGAGAGCGGGTGTTTGGCACCAAGTACCTGACGTTTTCCAGGCATTGTCACATCGATTGCTTCATGCTCCAGACGGTGCGCAAGCTCTTGTTTTTTTAATTCTGCAGAACGTTGTTGTAATTCTGATTCGATAAAAGAGCGAATCTCGTTTGCTTTCTGTCCAACTGCAGGACGTTCTTCGGCAGAAAGCTTTCCCATCTGTTTCAGAATTGCGGTGAGTTCTCCTTTTTTGCCAAGGTATTTTACGCGCAGATCATCTAATGGCTTTTGCTCATTGACTCCTTTGAGGTCATCCGATACCTTTTGGCGGATTGCCTCTAAATCCTCTTTGATCATCTATAACATCCTTTCTTGAGGCTGGAACCGGAAAAATAAAAAGCCTTCATCCCCCAATAGAGGGACGAAGGCAAAACTTTCGTGGTACCACCCTGATTCTGTACTCTGACGACCGATAACGGGGTCTGCCGTTCTGTGCCTACTTCATTTTATAAATGGTTCTGCACAGCCACTCCAAAGGGAAACTTTGCGAACTTTACCGGTAAATGCGTTCTCAGCCGGGTGACGCATTCTCTCTTTACGGGTATTTTAAGGTCGCTACTTTACTTTTTCATTGTGTTTGTTTTTATTCAATTTATGAACTATTTAACTATATCACGCGCTTTTTTTATTTGCAAGCACTTAAAAGCATTTTGGAATAAACTTTTTTGTAAATTCCTTTATTTGTAAACAAAATTGAGGTGTGATAAAATAGAAAAAAGTGTTTTGGGAGGATTGCTTTATGGACGCGGTTGGAATTGATCTCTGCGAGATTTCACGGATTAAAGAATCGATGAAGCGGGAAAGCTTTTGTCGTAGAATTCTTGGGCAAAGAGAATTTTTGGAACTTCAAAAGCGCGGGTTTCCACCCCAGAGCGTTGCGGCTTCTTTTAGTGCCAAAGAAGCTTTTTCTAAAGCGGTTGGCACCGGACTTCACGGATTTTCTCTTTGCGAAGTAGAATTGCTGCATCGGGGAAATGGGGCTCCATATCTGCACTTTTCGGGAAAAGCGGCCCGTTTGGCATTTGGAAAAGAATTTATGGTCAGCGTTAGCCATACCGATACTTTGGTAACAGTGATCGTCATCGGAAAGGAGATTTCAAATGGAACTGATCTCGGAAAAATTCGCCCGTTCGATTTTAAAGCCCAGGGCACAGAATGCCAATAAAGGGAATTTTGGAAGGCTCCTTTGTATTTGCGGCAGCTATGGGATGGCAGGAGCCGCTGTCCTTTGCGGAGGCGGAGCACTGAGATGTGGGACCGGTTTAGTGGATATGGCGGTACCGGAATCTATTTATCCAATCGTTGCTTCCAGACTTTTGGAACCAATTTATACGGTTTATCAAAAAAATGATTTTTCTCCGGTTGAATCTACTTTAAAAAGGGCGACTGCTTGTGTGATGGGGTGTGGATTTTCAACCGCATATCCTGATCGGGTTCGGAATATTTTAAAGCATTGTCAAGTACCGCTTGTTTTGGATGCTGATGGATTAAACTGCATTGCAGAAGAAGCGGATACGATTTTGCCGTCTCTTGAGATGCCGCTTGTTTTAACGCCTCATCCGGGAGAAATGGCAAGACTTACCGGGGAAACTGTTTTAGAAGTGCAGAAAAATCGAGCAGAACTTGCATCCTGCTGTGCCGAAAAATGGCATGCAGTGGTCGTCTTAAAAGGGGCTGGGACGATTGTTGCTTCTCCCAGAGGACAAGTCCTTCAGAATCCAACTGGAAATCCTGGCATGGCCAAAGGCGGGAGTGGAGATCTTCTTTCCGGTATGATTGGAGCGTTTCTTGCACAGGGAGCGGATCCTTTTATGGCGGCTTCGGCAGGCGTTTATTTTCATGGACTTGCAGGAGACTTTGCTGCAAAAAAGTTTTCTCAGACCGCGGTGCTTCCGCATGATCTTTTAAAAGAATTGCCGGGGATTTTTCTTTAAAGATTATTATTTGGACAAATTTTATCTTTTTGTTTCAATCTTTCTCATTCTACACGGATCTTTCTAATTATGCATAGGATAGAGCAGCAAAATTCGGTGAATAAATCCGAATTAGTTTGCCAATGCTATCAAAGGAAAATCCTTTATGCGGAGTGTGAATAGATTTATGAATGTCAAGCGGGGAGATATTTTTTACGCAGATCTCAGTCCTGTCGTCGGATCAGAGCAGGGCGGAGTCAGGCCTGTATTGATTGTTCAAAACGATGTCGGAAACCGTTTTAGCCCAACCGTAATTGCAGCAGCGATTACAAGTCAAAAAGGGAAGGCGAATCTTCCGACGCATATTTATCTGGATGCCGGAGATACCGGCTTATCAAAGGACAGCGTGGTTCTTCTGGAGCAAGTCCGGACTCTTGATAAACACCGATTAAAAGAAAAAATGGGGCGCCTTGATCAACAGAGTATGAATCAGGTGGATCAGGCGATTTCCGTTAGTCTTGGAATCGGAGGACGCAGCAGGGCAACTACATAAATAGCCCTGCAAAATAAGAAAAATTACATGTTATTTCTCATCTTTTCGTGTTGCAAAAAAAGAATCAAATAGCCTTAAAGGAAGGGATTCGAAGCGGATTAAAATCCGTTTCGAATCCCTTCTCTTTTTGACAGTTTTTTCCTAAGAACTTGTGTCATACTCCAAATAAGAGGTGAGAACTTCGTGCAGGTAATCTATGTGGATGTCCTTCTGGGAACAAATCTCTTTGTGGATTTTTGCCTCCTGCTTTTAAATGCAAAATTTCTGCATTTGGAGCCGAAAAAAGGGAGACTGATTTTGGGAGCATCGGTGGGAGCGATAGGATCTTTGATTGTACTTGTTCCCACGATGGAGACGTGGGTTAGTTTTATTTATCAGCTGCTTTTGGCGGCAATCATTACATATTGTGCGTTTGGATTTTGTGGGAGAGCTTTATTTTTAAGGCAGCTGCTTTCTTTTTATGTAATGAGTTTTGCTTTTGCAGGGATTATGCTAGTCCTTTGGTATTTTTTGGCGCCAAAAGGTCTTTTTATTAAAAACAATGTTGTGTATTTTGATGTGCCTCCGGTTTTGTTTATTGTATTAGTCGGTGTTTGTTATTTTATCATGCGGATTTTTCACAGAATTACCGGCAGAGGAGCTGTAGCCAATATAGATGGGACTTTAGAGCTTTCCTTTGACGGAGAAAAAAGGAAACTGCGGTGCAAAGTGGATACTGGATGCGCCTTAAAAGAACCATTTTCAGGATTGCCGGTAATTGTTGCCGAACGAAAAGCTTTGCCACAGCTTCCGAAAACGCCGCCGCGTCCGATCCCTTTTTCCAGCGTTGGAGGAGATGGTCTTATGCGGGCGTGGAAACCCAGCAATGCGCAGGTCCTAATTGGAGAAAAAGAAAAAAAATTAGGTCCCTGCTATGTGGCCGTATCAGACAGCAAACTTTCCGGTGGAGATTACGAAGCGTTGATACCGCCGGAATTATTAGATGATTTTATGTAAGAAAGAGGAGAACAAGATGGAAATTTTGGCAGAAATCCGAAAAATCATTTTTAGTTTATTAAAAGGGCATGTACATTATATCAATGGACCAGAAACACTGCCTCCGCCGCTTTCAAAAACGGAAGAAGCAAAAGTAATGCAGGACATTATGGATGAAAAACCAAATGCGAGGGAACCGCTTATTACGCATAATCTTCGGCTTGTTGTTTATATTGCAAAAAAGTTTGAATCGCCCAACGCGAATGTAGAGGACTTGATCTCAATTGGGACAATCGGATTGATCAAAGCAGTTAATACATTTTGTCCAGAGAGAAAAATTAAACTTGCCACTTATGCATCTCGATGTATCGAAAACGAAATTTTAATGTATCTGCGAAAATCCAGTCAGTTAAGATGTGAAGTCTCTATTGATGATCCGCTCAATGTTGATTGGGATGGCAATGAACTTTTGCTTTCTGATATTTTGGGAAGCGAAAGTGATTTGGTTTCCGGTGGAGTGGAGCAAGAGGCGGAAAAAAGGATGCTTCTTTCGGCGGTACAGGGGTTGGTTCCGCGAGAGCGCGAAATTATGGAACTGCGTTTTGGGCTCAATCATCATAAAGAACATACGCAAAAACAAGTGGCCGATGCACTGGGAATTTCACAGTCGTATATTTCTAGATTAGAAAAAAAGATCATTCAACGGCTGAGAAAAAATTTAGAAAAAGTTGGATAAAATAGAAGCGGCTGTTTTCGAAAAGTACATCGAAAACAGCCGCTTGTGGTTTTTACAGAAAAGAGCGTTACTTTTTAATTGCAGAAAAGCTTTAGAGAAGGTCATCTTCAGAAAAATTGGTTTGATAATACTGAATCAATTCGGATTTTGTATTGGCACATTGGCCGCTAATGACGGCTTCCAATAAAAAACGAAGAATCTTTCCCATCTGCGGACCAGGAGAAACTCCAGCGTTTAAAAGATCATTCCCATTTACTGCTAATTGTTTTAAAGAAAAACAATTTCCTTCCGCAATGATTTTTTGAGCGTGTGTTTCAATGCGATTTAATTCTTCCAAGCGGCTAAAATAAAGAGGATTTTGCCCAGCAGTATCCCCACGCTTTAAATCTAGGATCAAAAAGAAAAGTGGTTCCCCCAGCTTTTGCAGACGGCGACGAATCAGGTGTTCGTCATCGGTATAAAGAATGTCATGGTAATGTACGGCGGAAACGATCAGATCGGAAAATTTTTTCGGGCAGCGCAACCGATGTAGAATCGCTTGGGATAAACTGACGCCGGCTTTTCCGTGACCATGAAAGTGATCAATTCCATTTTTATCAGTTGTATGACAGGAAGGCTTTCCAATATCGTGGAGTAAGGTGGCTAAACGTCGATCTGGGGTAGGGGGAACGTTTTCAAGAGCTTTAAGGGTATGATGCCAAACATCATAAATATGATAAGGATTATTTTGCGGGCATTTCGTTTCCGGCAAAAGCTCCGGAAGGAAGACAAAAAATACATCTTGGTATTCATCCAAAATTCGTGCGGCGCCCTCTCCGCAAATAAGGCGAAGAAGTTCAGAGCAAATTCGTTCCATTGCGATTGATTTTAAAAGCCACCGGTTTTGATGAATACTTTGTGCAGTTTTCGGCTCAATAAAAAAGTCAAGAGTTGAAGCAAAGCGCAGTGCTCTTAAAATTCGAAGACCATCTTCTTGAAATCGGTCATTAGGATTTCCGACACAGCGAATGATTTTAGAAGATAAATCTTTTTGCCCACCAAAAGGATCTGTGAGAGTTCCATCCCATGCCATCGCATTAATGGTGAAATCCCGCCGCTTTAAATCTTCAGTTAGGTTTCTGGTAAAAAGGACAGTATCAGGCCTTCGATGATCGGAATAATTTCCATCAATACGATAGGTGGTAACTTCTGCAGAGATGTTATCTGCAAATACGGTAATGGTTCCGTGCTGAATTCCGGTTTCCCGGCAATAAAACTCTTTTGAAAGGACCTCTTCCGTTTGCTTTGGAAGAGCAGAGGTGGTGATATCCCAGTCGTGGGGTTCTTTTTGGAGTAAAAGATCCCTCAGACAGCCTCCGACCAAACAAGCTTCAAAGCCAGCGCTTTGTAAAGAAGTACAAATCTTTTTGATTTCTTCCGGAATCAAAAAATCCATTGATGTTCACTCCTTTTAAAGGAATAAATTCAGTATAGCAGGTTCATTTTAGGGAAGCAAGAATTCTTGGCCTCCGTTAGTTTTTATGATGAATTTGACTTTTTCCATAAAATAAGGGGAAATCCGCTTTTTAGATTTATTATAAATCGGTCTGGGATTTTTGAAGATACATGGTATAATAAATATAAAAAGATAAAAAGTATATAAAAAGTGAGTAGGGAAATTTTGGGAAAAGATAAATCTATAGAAAAAAATTCTTCGGCGGCTGATTTTAATCAATATTTATTTAATCGTCGTACTCTGATTGCATTGATTTTGCCTTTAGTGGCGGAACAACTCCTGTCAATTTTGGAAGGACTTGCAGATTCAATTATGATTGCAAGTGTAGGGGAGGCAGCTGTTTCAGGGGTCTCGCTGGTAGATAGTATTATGGTCCTTGTAAACTTGATCTTTTCTGCGATGGCGGCCGGAGGTGCCGTTGTTGCGGGACAATATCTCGGTCAGAAAAACGCAGAAAGAGCAGATGAATCCGCTCGGCAGCTGATGTGGGTTATGCTGGCCTTATCGATCATCGTAACAGCACTTCTGTATTTGTGCAGGTGGTTTATTCTTCATGTGGTGTTTGGTCAAATTGATGAGAATGTCATGTATAATGCGGATGTCTATTTATTAATTGTAGCAGCTTCTGTGCCATTTATTGCTCTTTATAACGGTGGTGCGGCAATTTTTCGCGCGATGGGCGATTCAAAAACTTCTATGCGTGTTTCACTTCTCATGAATATCATCAACGTGATTGGAAATGGGCTTTTGATTTTTGAATTTCATCGCGGAACTGAGGGTGTTGCAATTCCGACTTTGGTTTCACGTATGGTTGCGGCATTTTTAATGCTGTTTTTACTGAAAAAATCCGGTAGAACCATTTCAATCCCTACTGATACTCCTTATCGTCCGGATTGGAAAATTATTAAAAATATTCTTCGGATTGGGATTCCGAATGGACTTGAAAACGGAATGTTTCAGCTTGGAAAAATCATTATTTTAAGTTTGGTTTCCACTTTTGGAACTTATTCTATCGCAGCGAATGCAGTGGGCAATACCATTGGAAACTTTCAGACAATGTCCGGGATGGCCATGTCTCTTGCAGTTGTTACCGTGATTTCACAGTGTATGGGAGCAGGCGACGTAAAACAAGCGCGTTATTATGTGAAAAAATTAATGAAAATCACCTACCTTTTCATGGACGTTTTTGGAATCTTGATCTTATTGGGGCTGCCTTTTGTTATGAAAGTTTATGGACTTTCTCAAGAAGCTACAAATGCAGCAACGCTTCTTTTAACGATTCACGGCGTTTCTGCAATGTTGATCTGGCCTTTGTCATTTACACTTCCCAATGTTTTTCGTGCTGCGGGAGATGTAAAATTCAGTATGATCGTTTCCACAGCTTCTATGTGGATCTTTCGAATCATTTTCAGTTATGTATTTGGGCAGTATCTTGGATTTGGCGTAGTCGGTGTGTGGGCAGCGATGATTGTGGACTGGATCTGCCGCATTAGCTTTTTTGTTCCTCACTATTTTCGTGGGAAATGGACTTCTTATAAAGCAGTTTAAGTATTTCTGTTCTTTCATTAGTTATGAAAAATTGAGATTAACCGCTTAACTGAATATTCGGGATCAGAAATGAGCATCCTTTTTTTAAACAAATGTTTAGGAGGATGCCCATCATGGCTTCAGCAAAAGTTGAAATCTGTGGGGTCAATACAGCAAAATTACAGGTCCTTACCGAAAAGCAAAAGATAGAGCTTTTAAAAAAGATGAAAGCGGGCGACCCGAATGCCCGTGAAGAATTGATCAAGGGAAATCTGCGGCTTGTTCTCAGTGTGATTCAGAGATTTACGAACCGTGGAGAAAATCCGGATGATTTGTTTCAGGTTGGATGTATTGGACTAATGAAGGCAATCGACCATTTTGATATTAACCAAGGGGTTCGTTTTTCCACTTATGGAGTACCAATGATCGTGGGAGAGATTCGCCGTTATCTGCGGGATAATAATGCGATTCGGGTATCCCGCTCTCTGCGTGATACCGCCTATAAAGCAATGCAGGCAAAAGAACGCATGACCGCTTCTCTTTCTAGAGAACCAACAATAGACGAATTGAGCAAAGAACTGGGCCGCCCTCGGGAAGAAGTCGTTTTGGCACTTGGTTCTGTTGTGGAGCCGGTTTCTCTTTATGAGCCGGTATTTTCTGACGGCGGCGATACCATTTATGTGATGGATCAGGTGGGAGATCATAATGATGATAACAATTGGTTGGACGAAATTGCGCTAAAACAGGCTCTTCTCGATTTAAATAATCGGGAAAAGAAAATTCTTGCTTTGCGCTTCTTTAAAGGAAAGACGCAGATGGAGGTCGCACAGGAAATTGGAATTTCTCAGGCACAAGTATCACGTTTGGAAAAAGCGGCTCTTGGAAAAATCAAAAGGAATTTATGAAATTTAGAAAACTTCAAAAAATGCTCACATTTTACTGGTATGATCTTTCCATATTACTTTAACAGGAAAAGGGATGAATCCCATTTATGGAAAATAATTACCACAGCAGACACGATCGCAAGAAGCACCGAAAGCAAATTTCGGGGCTTCTTGTTGTTATTTGCTGTTGCGTTGGAATTCTTGTTGCATGCTTGAAATTTGGAGTTTTTAATCTGGAAAAATCAGTAGAAGATTCAGCATCGAAAGGGGACACCCTTTCAGAAGAATCCTCACAGAAATCTTCGGAAGAAGCAGAAACAGACGACTTTTCCCCGGGAAATATTTCCTGGGAAAAAGATGAAAATGGAGTGCATCTGGATGTTCCGTATTTGAATCAAGACGATTTGCTGCCTTCCGGTTGTGAATTAGTTAGCTCTTTGATGCTGTTGGAGTATTATCATTATACTTATACAGTAGATGATATTATTGATAATCTTGATATGGGAAATCTCTCGGAAATTGATGATCCTAATTATGATTATGCCGGACCCAGCCCAGAAGAATGTTTTGTGGGAAATCCTTTAAATGGAGATGGATTTGGGTGCTTTCCACCGGTGATCCAAAAAATGATGAATCGGCTTTTAAAGGGTGGGCAGCAAGCGGTTGATACCAGCGGAGAGAGCCTTGATGACCTCGCAAAACAATATCTTGATCAAGGAAAACCGGTTCTGATTTGGACAACTATATCATGGGGCGCTGCATATCCATCTGATACTTGGCTTTTGACGAAGCCCGGTGTCTATTCGATTCCGGAAGAAGATGTTTCTTCCAGTTTGATCACGGATCAGACTTATACATGGCCGGCCAATGAGCACTGCGTAGTCTTTGTTGGCTATGATGAAGACAATTTTTATTTTAATGATCCATATGCAGACAGTGGAATGGTTTCCTACTCTAAAGAACAGGCGAATCAGTGCTACGAAACAATGGGACATCGTAGTCTTGCTGTGGAATAAAGACATACCCTCTGAACATAGATTTGGTGTACAGGGGGTGTTTTTATGACCTGCCGTGTTTTCGATATGCGGAGAAAAGAAGTAATTAATATTCGCAATGGGATGAGACTTGGATGTGTGAATGATGTGGAAATTGATACAGAGACAGCAAATATCCTTTCATTGGTGGTATATGGGCGTTTGCGCTTTTTCGGCCTTTTCGGAAGAGAAGAAGATCAGATCATTCCATGGAATAGAATCACAGTGATCGGCAGCGATACTATTTTAGTGGATTGTGATTTGCCGGTTCTGCCGGAACATCGGTCTTTGTTTTCACATAAAAGAAAAGAAACAGGGAAAAAAAGCTTGTACTAAAGACTTTGCTGTGCTATAATACTTTAGCGCGAATCTGCGCAGTTATAAAAAACGCACGCCGTGCCTGTGACGAACTGGTGCCCAATTTTGGGTTCTGCGTCACGCAAAAGGGCCGGCGGTGGAAAAACCAAGGAGGAAAAAAGAATGTCAGTCGTATCTATGAAACAACTGCTTGAAGCAGGCGTCCATTTTGGACATCAGACCCGTCGCTGGAACCCGAAGATGGCTCCTTATATTTTTACGGAGCGTAATGGAATCTACATTATTGATCTCCAGAAGACCGTTAAAAAGTTGGAAGAGGCCTATAACTTTATTCGTGATATTTCTGCGGATGGAAAGAGCGTTCTGTTTGTCGGCACAAAGAAACAGGCTCAGGAGTCTGTAAAAGAAGAAGCTGAACGCGCTGGTGCTTACTATGTAAATGCTCGGTGGCTTGGCGGTATGCTCACAAACTTCCGTACCATTCGTCGTCGTATCGATCGTCTCCGTCAGCTCCAAGCAATGGAAGAGGACGGTACTTTCGATCTGCTTCCCAAGAAGGAAGTTGTTAAACTGAAGCTCGAAATCGAAAAATTGGAGAAATTCCTTGGCGGCATTAAAGACATGAAAGCTCTGCCGGGTGCACTCTTTATTGTCGATCCCCGCAAGGAGCGCATTGCTGTTTCTGAAGCACGCAAGCTCCATATTCCGATCGTTGCAATCGTTGATACCAACTGCGACCCTGATGAAATCGACTATGTGATTCCGGGCAACGATGATGCAATTCGTGCTGTTAAGTTGATTTCTGCAACAATGGCAAACGCTGTAATTGAAGGCCATGAAGGCCAGCAGGGCGCTGCAGAAGAGCAGGAAAAAGTTGAAGAAGGCAAAGACGCAGAGTAATTGAAGATTAACTGCTAATTACTATAATATAAACAAATATAATAAAGATTCGGAGGTATCATCAATGGCTTTTACCGCAAAGGACGTAAAAGAGCTCCGTGAGAAGACCGGCTGCGGAATGATGGATTGTAAAAAAGCACTTACCGCATCCGATGGAGATATGGACAAGGCGCTGGATTTTCTGCGTGAAAAGGGACTGGCTGCCGCTACAAAAAAGGCTGGAAGAATTGCCGCAGAAGGTGTTGCATACGCTGTTTCTGATGACAAGGCCGGCGTGATTCTCGAAGTAAATGCAGAGACGGATTTTGTTGCAAAGAATGCTTCTTTCCAAGAGTTCGTTGAGATCTGTGCTAAGACAATCCTCAAAGAGAATCCGGCGGATTTGGATGCTTTGCTTAAATGTAAGGCTTTTGGCAAAGAGATCACAGTGGATGAAGAGCTCAAAGAAAAGATTTACAAGATCGGTGAGAATATTAAGATTCGCCGTTTTCAGCGCATGGAAGGCGTAACGGCTGATTATATTCATGCAGGTGGAAAGATTGCAGTTCTGGTTGGCTTCGATGTCGATCCGGCGATTGCAGCAAAGGATGAATTTAAGGAGTATGCACATAATGTGGGCATGCAGATTGCGGCAATGAATCCGCAGTTCTTAGATCGTAATTCTGTTCCTGAAGATGTTGTTGAGCACGAAAAGAAAATTGCAAGTGAGCAGGCAGCAGCTTCTGGAAAGCCCGCAAATGTCATTGAGAAAATGGTGGTCGGTAAGGTCAACAAGACTCTCAAGGAAATTTGCCTTGTAGATCAGGCTTATGTCAAAGACAGCAGCCTTTCTGTTCAGAAATACACTGAGCAGGTAGCAAAAGAGCTTGGCGGAAAGATTACAATTAAAGAATTTGTCCGTTATGAAAAAGGCGAGGGCCTCGAGAAGCGCAATGAGAATTTTGCAGAAGAGATCAAGAACCTCGTTAAATAAAGGATCATCAAAAAGCACCGAAGCGTTTTAAAAGCTTCGGTGCTTTTTTGAGAAATTTTTGATCGTGGGAATCCGTGTTTCATAGAGAATATTTTTATTCCGGGAGCAGTTCATGATTTTTAACGGCATTTTCTATTTTTTCAACAACAAATGGCCATAAGGGAGGCATACCAATGCGTACCATATCCATTCGCTGATACACCTGAGAACGTGTAACACGCCCGAGCTTCCAAGTGTATCCGTCAGTAGCGACGTTGTTCAAAAATGGCTGCAGACGGTCACAGGCAGCGGCGTATTGTGCATCCGGCGTTTCCATTGCATCAAATTCTTCCCAAAGAGCCCGCATCTGAGGACCCTGATCGGATGGAAGCTGAATGTATAATTTGTCTGCGGCTTCGGATTCTCGTACTGCTTTTGTTTGGTTTCCGGCAACATCATAAGCAAAAGTATCGCCAGCGTAGATTTCGATTAAATCGTGGATGAGGCACATTTTGATTGCACGGTCAAGATCAACGTGTGGACATGCGTATTCATAAAGAACCATAGCCATCAGTGCAAGGTGCCAACTGTGTTCTGCATCCGTCTCACGGCGGCTTTGATCTGTTAAAACAGTTCTACGAAGAATGTTTTTCATCTTGTCGGTTTCCAGCAGAAAATAGAGCTGCTGTTTGATTCGTTCCTGTTCCAAAAAGATGCCTCCTTATTTTTTCTTGCGGAAGAAAATAGAGTATAAGCCGCGATCAAATCCGCCTATGATGGCTTCATAAGTGACTAGTCCCATTTTGTTTTTGGGCTGAGCCTCATTCCAAAGCCGGATAAAATGATTGGCGGCAGAGGTGCCTTCCAGCCCAAAGCTTTGCAAAGCGGGCAGAACATACATCCCAATCCAAAAGCGGCGGTCATAGAACGAAATCCCCTTCAGCTTGAGACCGATTCCCTGAAAATAGGAAAAATAGCAGTTAAGCAGTTCTTTGGCAAAAGCCTCCTGAAAAGCATTGTCACTGCCGGAAAGTTGCTGTGCAGCTGGCGTAAGCCATCCTTTGCATTGCTCAAAGTCTTCAGGATAGTCTCTGGAATTGTAGCGCTTTTGCTGCGGAAGAAAAGAAAAAATATTTTCATCAATTTTAGAAAGAATGGATTTTTCCAAAAGAGAATCACCTCTCCTTGTTTTTATAAAGAAAATTGTATCATGATTTTGGGATTTCGACAAGATTGCATTGTCAAATATGACTTTGTTTGATTGACTTTCCCATATGGATTCGATAAAATAATTAGAAATAGCTGTAGATCTCTACTAAAAAATGGGCCTACAGCAGAAAGGCGGCGCGTTAGATTGACAGTTCGGGAAAAAATTCAGGCTTTGCGTCGGGAGATGGACCGGTACAAAGTGGATGCGGTGATCGTTCCCACCAGTGATCCTCATTTGAGTGAGTATCCACCAATGTGCTGGCAAGCGAGAAACTGGCTTACCGGTTTTACTGGGAGCGCGGGAACTTTAGTTGTAACGAAAGAAGAGGCCGGATTATGGACGGATGGGCGGTACTTCCTGCAGGCCGAGTCCGAACTTTCCGGCAGCCATATTAAACTTTATCGAATGGGTGTCAAAGGAGTTCCTACGATTTCGGTTTTTCTCGCCGCTAAAATTCCGGCAGGCAGAGCAGCTGTAGATGGAATGGTTTGTCCGGCCAGAACAGCATTTGTGATTGAAAATGCGCTGAAAAAAGTGGATGCGGAACTGGTCGATCTTGATTTGATATTACGGATCTGGAAAGAAGGACGCCCAGCTCTGCCCAATTCGACGATTGTGACTTTGGCGGATTCCTTTTCAGGACAGTCTGCGAAAGATAAAATAAAATTAATTCGGAAACATCTCAAAGAATTGGGAACGCAGGCACAGCTTTATAGTTTGTTGGAGGATACCGCATGGGGAACAAATTTGCGCGGCAGCGATATTGACTACAATCCCTTCTTCCTATCTTACTTTTTGGTTACGGAAGAGGATGTGATCCTTTACGTAGAAAAGGACAGGCTGTCTAAAGAAGCGCGGGATTCCCTTGAGGAGAATAACATCGAAGTTCGCCCGTATGGCGCTTTGCAGAAAAACTTGCAGCAGGATTTTGGCGGCTGCAAGTTTCTTGTGAGTCTTCCGAATATCTGTTGGACTTGTGTGCGCCTGTTGATTCAAAATCCAACGGTCACTGTTGTTTATGGGTCTGATGTGATTATGAATCTAAAAGGCGTTAAGAATGAAACGGAGCTTTCTAATTTACGAACTGCGCATTTATGGGACGGCGTTGCTCTAACCAAATTTGCGGTGTGGTTATCCAATCGAATGAAAAGCGGAATTCCTACGGGGGAATACGATGTCTGCGAAAAATTGAAAGCACTTCGTGCTGCATTGCCGGAAAATCGCGGAGAGAGCTTTGCAACGATTGCAGCTTTCGGGAAAAATGCGGCAATGATGCATTATGAGCCTACAAAAGAAAAATATTCTATGATAGAGCCGCATGGATTTTTGCTAATTGATTCCGGCGGGCAGTTTCTGACCGGCACGACCGATGTGACCAGAACATTTTCAATGGGGCCGCTTACTGAAGAGGAACGCGAGAGCTATACATTTGTATTGAAAGCCCATATTAGTCTTGCTATGGCGCATTTTCCGGAAGGAACGACCGGAGGAGCATTGGATGCGCTTTCGAGAGAACAAGTCTGGAAAGTCGGGCAGGATTATCGCTGCGGAACAGGACATGGAGTTGGATATTATGGCGGAGTTCATGAGGGACCGCAGAATTTTTGTCCGGGCAGCCCGATCCCGCTTAAAGTTGGAATGACAATTACAGATGAACCCGGTATTTATAAGGATGAAAAATTTGGAATTCGGATTGAGAATATGTTGGAAGTCGTTTTTTGGAAAAATACAGAGTATGGTGACTTTTATGGGTTCCGTCCGCTTACATTGTTTCCAATTGATACAACTCCGCTCTGTTTGGAGGTGATGACGCGGGAAGAAAAGGAATATTTGAATCAATATCATAAAACAGTCTATGAAAAGTTGTCTCCCCTTCTTGAAAAAGAAGAACGTGAATGGCTGCAAAGGGCATGTCGCCCAGTTTCTGAAGGAGGAAATTTATGAGAAGCCTAATTGATCCGCTCGATTTGTCTATCAAAGAAATCGATTCTATTTTGGATTTGGCAGATGATATTGCAAAGGACCCGAAACGCTATCGCCATGTCTGTGACGGTAAAAAACTTGCGACGCTTTTTTATGAACCAAGCACACGCACACGCCTGAGCTTTGAAGCCGCTATGCTCAATATGGGCGGCAGCGTGATGGGATTTGCTACCGCTGATTCTTCCTCTGCTACAAAGGGAGAAAGTGTGGCAGATACCATTCGTGTCGTTTCCTGTTATGCGGATATCTGTGCAATGAGGCACCCAAAAGAGGGTGCCCCGTTAAGGGCGTCGCTCTATTCCAAAATACCGGTGATCAATGCCGGAGACGGAGGACACCAGCATCCGACTCAGACTTTGGCGGATCTGATGACCATTCGGCAGAAAAAAGGGCGTCTTTCTCATT
The DNA here is from genome assembly GCF_026314295.1 of Caproicibacterium sp. BJN0003. NCBI lineage: Bacteria > Bacillati > Bacillota > Clostridia > Eubacteriales > Oscillospiraceae > Caproicibacterium > Caproicibacterium sp. BJN0003. Next base: position 1,328,072 of record NZ_CP111108.1, on the reverse strand, counting down.
TGACAATTGGACTTTGCGGGGACCTAAAGTTTGGCAGAACGGTTCACTCCTTGATTAAATCGCTTTCCCGATATGAAGGAATCAGTTTCGTGCTGATTTCGCCGGAGGAGCTGCGAGTACCAAGTTACATTCTCGAGGAAGTTTTAAAGCCAAAAAGAATTTCCTATAAAGAAGTCAGCAATTTGGAGCTTGCCATGGGGGAACTTGATTTACTTTATATGACCCGTGTACAGAAGGAACGCTTTTTCAATGAAGCGGATTATGTTCGTTTGAAAGATACTTATATCCTGACTGAGGACAAGCTTCGCAATGCAAAGCCGGATATGTATATCCTACATCCATTGCCGCGTGTGAATGAGATTTCTTTGGAAGTAGACGATGATCCGCGTGCCGCTTATTTTGATCAGGTACAAAACGGTGTTTATGTACGAATGGCTCTGATGATGAAACTTTTGGGGGTGGAAAAGCCATGTTGAATATTGATTCTTTGCAGACTGGAATTGTCATTGATCATATTCCTGCCGGAGAAAGTATGCGTATTTATGAGCTTCTTCATCTGGAACAAATGGATTGCTGTGTTGCGGTGATTAAAAATGCACGCAGTACGAAATATGGGCGGAAAGATATCATTAAAATTGAGGGCAACGTTAAGATTAATCTTGATGTTTTGGGGTTTGTTGATCCGAATATCACAGTCGATTTTATTGAGAATGGAAAAATCATTGAGAAAAAGACGATGAAACTTCCTCAGTATCTGAAAAATGTAATTAAGTGCAAAAATCCTCGCTGTATTACAACGATTGAAGAAGAAATCGATCAGGTATTTCAGCTTTGTGATCCTAAAACGAGACGGTATCGCTGTATTTATTGTGAACAAGAATATTCTCCGAGATCATAAAATCATTTTAGGCCGACGTTTTGGCGTCGGCTTTTTTAATTGTTAAAATTAAAGAAAAATCCATAAATTTGAGCCCAAAATCAATTATAATAAAAAACATGATCTCATTTTTAGGAGCGTGACGAAATGAACTGGATTGATAAATTGGATCGAAAATTTGGGAGACATTCGATTTCACACTTGATGTACGGGATTTCTGCTGTGATGCTGATTGTCTACTTCGCAAATTTGCTGACGAGAGGGACAGTTTATCATCTGCTTGCTTTTAACCGTTCTTTGATTTTTTCGGGACAGATCTGGAGGGCAATTACTTTCCTGATTCTTCCGCCGAACAACTCTCCTATCTGGATTTTATTCAGCCTGTATTTTTATTGTCTGATCGGCAATGGATTGGAACAGGAATGGGGCAGCTTCCGTTTTAATTTGTTTTATCTGATTGGTGCTTTGGGAGCAATTATTTCTGGATTTTTGACAGGATATGCAGTCAATGATTATCTGAATTTTTCCATGTTCTTGGCGTTTGCCGCGATCTATCCGGATTTTCAGATTCTTGTCTTTTTCGTCCTGCCGATTCAAGTAAAATATCTTGCCATTCTCGATGTCGTTTTTTATGCGTTTTCTTTTATAAGCGGAACTTTTTCAACTCGGATAGCAATTTTGATGGCACTTTTAAATGTAATTCTTTTCTTTGGCAGTGATTTTTATCATCATTTAAAAGGGGAATCCGGTTATCGGCAGACACGCAATAACTGGAGAAATTTTTATCGACAATAACTGATAGAAAGGGAACATCCATGAAAAGAATTCGAGCCTTAGCGGGATTACTTTGTCTTTGCGTGATATTTTCCGGCTGCAGCTTCCATGATTTTCCGTGGGATTCTCAGAGTCAGTATCAGCAGACCCAGACGACATCGGAAAGCGATTCACAGACACAGAAAAATTCAAAAATTGAGCAGAAAAGCGATTATGAAAATTTGCCTGATGATGACTGCCGAGCCCTTTATGATCAGCTTTTGCCGGCAGTGTCACAAATTTCTACCCAGCAGCAGTCTGACGAAAGCTATCCAATTCAGGAAGTTACTGTTTCACAATCCCTTTCTGCTGCACAAATTCGGGAAAGTGTAAGGGCTATACGGAACGATCATCCGGAATACTTTTGGATAAGTACCGTTTATCAGTATCGGTATTTCGGAGGCAATACTTCTGTACAGTTGTTTTCATATCTTTCTCCGGAAGAAAGCACTGAAAATTCACAGCAGTTAAAACAAGTTGTTGATGGAGTTCTTGCCGATGTATCTGAGAACAGTAGTGACCTTGACCGAGAGATCGCAGTCTTTCATGCACTTTCTAATCGATGCGAATATGATTTTGATGCCGAAAAGGACGAGAGTAAATGGCGGGCTTATACGGCCGTTGGAGCACTTCTCGACGGGAAAGCGGTCTGCGATGGGTATGCGCGGGCCATGGAGTTGCTATGTGCTTATGTAAAAATCCCTTGTAGAATTATTTATGGTACCTCTAAGGGTAGCTCCCATGCTTGGAACTTGGTTAAACTTGATGGGAATTGGTATCATTTTGATCCTACTTGGATAGACGGAAAAAGTATTCGTGTCTATGATGCTTTTAATGTAACAGACAAAGTAATTGAGATGAATCATACAATCAGTCCTATCAATGGAGAAGAAGACGGGAATTTTGAGATGCCAATCTGCACGGCAACAGAAGATAATTATTTTGTTGCGAGGGGGATCCATATTAATAGGAATGACGATTTGGATTCGGAAGGAATTATAAAAGCTTTAAAGGAAGCGATGCTTTCGGGAGATACAAATTTAGCCTTTTATATCGATCCTTCCATTGATTTTCAAACAGAATTAAAAGCACTTTTTTCGGGCCCCCCTTACCAATTTGAGAAATGGGTAGAGGCAGCGAATTTTTTGTTGCCTTCGGAAAAACAGATCCATTATAATAATGTTCGTTATATTCCTTTTGAGGCAATGCATGGGATCAGCTTGCAGCTTGATTATCAGGAATCTTAAAAAAGCAGATCATTTCTATAAAAAATGATTTGCATGACATACAAATGGTTATTAGGGAAAATGAGGAGGATTTTTAATGTTACAGGATATTTTACCACATATTTATCATAATTCATTTGAGCTGCGTTCTGCAGAAGAGGACGATGTTGTCTTTATTTTTCGGAGAAATCAAGTCCTTTTAAAGGTCTCTGATTGTCAGCTGATCTTACCGCATATTAAAGATTTTTCACAGATTGCTCCGGAGCATTGTCGCTCTCTGTTTTCGATTGATAATATATGGTATTCCATGCTAAAAGAAGGCGAAATTGCTCCACCCGAGGGGTATGACTATTATTCTACTGCGCAGTACCGAGAATTTCGTCCCATGGAAGCTTTATTCCCCTGTGCTGTTGCTGGGAGCCTAAATAGATGGTATCTAGATAATCAATATTGCGGGGCTTGCGGGGAAAAGCTGCAGGACAGCGAAGAAGAAAGAGCTTTGGTCTGCCCTTCATGTGGGAAGATCCTATACCCAAAGATTTGTCCGGCAGTTATAGTTGCCGTTTGTGATGGAGATCGTCTTCTCCTGACAAAGTATGCAGGGCGGTCATTTAAAAGGTATGCACTAATTGCAGGTTTTAATGAGATTGGAGAATCCATTGAAGAGACAGTTCATCGAGAGGTCTTTGAAGAAGTAGGATTAAAAGTCAAAAATTTAAGATTTTATAAATCACAGCCATGGGTATTCACCGATACTTTATTAATGGGATTTTTTTGCGACCTTGATGGAAAAGACCAGATTACACTGCAGGAAAGTGAGCTGTCGGTAGGCACATGGGTAAAACGGAGTGAATTGCCGGAAGACATGGCAAAGCTCAGTTTGACCGGAGAAATGATTGAGCGTTTTCGCAAAGATTTTAGATAAATCAAAAAAACGTGAAAAAAGGAGAAAAAAGGGGTTGACAAAAGGAAGTAGGTTTGGTATTATAGTAAAGCTGACTCGCGAGAACGAGCGGCGCAGGACCTTGAAAATTAAACAACGAAAAGAGACAAAGGGACCCGGAAAGATTCCGAGAGGGATTGGAACGGAACGAGAAGAAAAACTCGTAAAAAACGGACAAAGAAAGAAACACGCAAGTGTTTTGAAATGAGCTATAAGAAAGCTCTGAAATACGATTAGAGCGCGGAAGCGTTTTGATAAAATATTTTAGAGAGTTTGATCCTGGCTCAGGACGAACGCTGGCGGCGTGCCTAACACATGCAAGTCGAACGAAACTTAAAGGATGAAGTTTTCGGATGGAATCCGATAAGTTTAGTGGCGGACGGGTGAGTAACGCGTGAGGAACCTGCCTTTCAGAGGGGGATAACGTCTGGAAACGGACGCTAATACCGCATAACATTTTCTCTTCGCATGGAGAGGGAATCAAAGGAGCAATCCGCTGAAAGATGGACTCGCGTCCGATTAGCTAGATGGTGAGATAACAGCCCACCATGGCGACGATCGGTAGCCGGACTGAGAGGTTGAACGGCCACATTGGGACTGAGACACGGCCCAGACTCCTACGGGAGGCAGCAGTGGGGGATATTGCACAATGGGGGAAACCCTGATGCAGCAACGCCGCGTGAAGGAAGAAGGTCTTCGGATTGTAAACTTCTGTCTTTAGTGACGATAATGACGGTAGCTAAAGAGGAAGCTCCGGCTAACTACGTGCCAGCAGCCGCGGTAATACGTAGGGAGCAAGCGTTGTCCGGATTTACTGGGTGTAAAGGGTGCGTAGGCGGTTCTGCAAGTCAGTTGTGAAAACTATGGGCTTAACCCATAGCCTGCAATTGAAACTGTGGGACTTGAGTGAAGTAGAGGTAGGTGGAATTCCCGGTGTAGCGGTGAAATGCGTAGAGATCGGGAGGAACACCAGTGGCGAAGGCGGCCTACTGGGCTTTAACTGACGCTGAAGCACGAAAGCATGGGTAGCAAACAGGATTAGATACCCTGGTAGTCCATGCCGTAAACGATGATTACTAGGTGTGGGGGGTCTGACCCCTTCCGTGCCGGAGTTAACACAATAAGTAATCCACCTGGGGAGTACGACCGCAAGGTTGAAACTCAAAGGAATTGACGGGGGCCCGCACAAGCAGTGGAGTATGTGGTTTAATTCGAAGCAACGCGAAGAACCTTACCAGGTCTTGACATCTATCGAAACCCTAAGAGATTAGGGCGTGCCCTTCGGGGAACGGTAAGACAGGTGGTGCATGGTTGTCGTCAGCTCGTGTCGTGAGATGTTGGGTTAAGTCCCGCAACGAGCGCAACCCTTACTGTTAGTTGCTACGCAAGAGCACTCTAGCAGGACTGCCGTTGACAAAACGGAGGAAGGTGGGGACGACGTCAAATCATCATGCCCCTTATGACCTGGGCTACACACGTACTACAATGGTCGTTAACAGAGAGAAGCAAGCCCGCGAGGTGGAGCAAAACTCTAAAAACGGTCTCAGTTCGGATTGTAGGCTGCAACTCGCCTACATGAAGATGGAATTGCTAGTAATCGCGGATCAGCATGCCGCGGTGAATACGTTCCCGGGCCTTGTACACACCGCCCGTCACACCATGGGAGCCGGTAATACCCGAAGTCAGTAGTCTAACAGCAATGAGGACGCTGCCGAAGGTAGGATTGGCGACTGGGGTGAAGTCGTAACAAGGTAGCCGTATCGGAAGGTGCGGCTGGATCACCTCCTTTCTATGGAGAACAGTCGGATGGAAGCATTCGACGACATTCCAAGGTCAGGTTTCCTGAGTCTCTAATCGTTGTTTAATTTTGAAGGCCTTGCAAAAGGACTTCAGAAGGTGGAAGGGTAACAGCCACCAGTTATGGGGGTATAGCTCAGCTGGGAGAGCGCCTGCTTTGCAAGCAGGAGGTCAACGGTTCGATCCCGTTTATCTCCACCAAGGCTCCGAAAGGGGCCAAAAGAAAAGATGGGCAGACGGTGAGAACCGGAAGCCGGAAACATGGGCTTATAGCTCAGCCGGTTAGAGCGCACGCCTGATAAGCGTGAGGTCGGTGGTTCGAGTCCACTTAAGCCCACCAGCACCGAAAGGTGCAAGTTGTACATTGAAAACTGAATAAAGAAGTAGAAGCAGATATTGAACGCAACAATGAGAAATCATTGTTAGAAATTATTATCAAATCTACAATTTCATTAAGCAACGATGAGAGATCATCGTCAGCTGAGAACCAAAGAAGAACACATGGTCAAGCTACAAAGAGCGCAAGGGGAATGCCTTGGCACTGGGAGCCGATGAAGGACGTAACAAACTGCGAAAAGTTTCGGGGAGCCGTAAGTAGGCATTGATCCGGAAATATCCGAATGGAGCAATCCGGCTGGAGACATGTCCAGTCATCCCGACGTAAATTCATAGCGTCGGGAGGGGAACCGCCTGAACTGAAACATCTAAGTAGGGCGAGGAAGAGACATCAAATGAGATTCCGCAAGTAGTGGCGAGCGAACGCGGAAGAGGCCAAACCGAAGGGAGTAATCCCTTTGGGGTTCGGACAGCATAATGGATGTGGAACTTTAACAGAACAGCCTGGGAAGGCTGGCCAGAGAGCGTGAGAGCCGCGTAAGTGAAAAGGTGAAACACCAAGCTGTATCCAGAGTACCGCCGGACACGAGAAACCCGGTGGGAATACGGGGGGACCACCCTCCAAGCCTAAATACTACCCAGTGACCGATAGTGAAGAGTACTGTGAAGGAAAGGTGAAAAGGACCCCGGAAGGGGAGTGAAAAAGAACCTGAAACCTTGTGCTTACAAGCACCGAAAGCCCGTCAAAGGGTGATCGGGTACCTTTTGTAGAATGGTCCGGCGAGTGAATGTGACTGGCAAGGTTAAGGACTTCAGGTCTGGAGCCGCAGCGAGAGCAAGTCTGAATAGGGCGTAAGAAGTCAGTTATATTCGACCCGAAACCGGGTGACCTACCCATGTCCAGGTTGAAGTGGAGGTAAAACTCCATGGAGGACCGAACCGACTCCCGTTGAAATGGTAGCGGATGAGGTGTGGGTAGCGGAGAAATTCCAATCGAACTCGGAGATAGCTGGTTCTCTCCGAAATAGCTTTAGGGCTAGCCTTGTATTAGATTACCGGAGGTAAAGCACTGAATGGTCTAGGGACCGAAAGGTTACCAAAACCTATCAAACTCAGAATGCCGGATAATTGATGTACGGGAGTCAGACAGTGTGAGATAAGTTTCATTGTCAAAAGGGAAACAGCCCAGACCCACAGCTAAGGTCCCAAAACACGGTTAAGTGGAAAAGGATGTGGGGTTGCACAGACAACCAGGATGTTGGCTCAGAAGCAGCCATACATTAAAAGAGTGCGTAATAGCTCACTGGTCGAGTGACCCTGCGCCGAAAATTTAACGGGGCTAAATCGTGTACCGAAGCTTGGGATGCAGAAATGCATGGTAGGAGAGCGTTCTATACGGGGTGAAATCATAGCGGAAGCGATGGTGGACTGTATAGAAGTGAGAATGCCGGAATGAGTAGCGCGAAATGTGTGAGAATCATATTGGCCGAAAGTCTAAGGTTTTTGGAGGAAGGTTCGTCCGCTCCAAGTAAGCCGGGAGCTAAGGTGAGGCCGAAAGGCGTAGCCGATGCACATACGGTGGATATTCCGTAGCCGCCAAAAGATTTAAGATAAGTGACACCTTGAAAGGGCATGACCCGGGCGTTGGTTGACCCGGGCGTAAGGGACCGAAATTAGAGTAGGGAAGCATGCTTAGACGAGGGCGAGAAAAGCTTATTGTATATCTTAGGCGCCCGTACCGCAAACCGACACAGGTAGACAGGAAGAGAATTCTAAGGCCAACGGGAGAAGGGTAGTTAAGGAACTCGGCAAATTGGTCCCGTAACTTCGGAATAAGGGACGCCACAGAGATGTGGCCACAGTGAATAGGCCCAGGCGACTGTTTAGCAAAAACACAGGTTTCTGCCAAATCGTAAGATGACGTATAGGAGCTGACACCTGCCCGGTGCTGGAAGGTTAAGAGGAGATGTGCAAGCATTGAATTGAAGCCCCAGTAAACGGCGGCCGTAACTATAACGGTCCTAAGGTAGCGAAATTCCTTGTCGGGTAAGTTCCGACCCGCACGAAAGGTGTAACGATCTGGGCACTGTCTCAATTACCCGCCCGGCGAAATTGTAGTACCGGTGAAGATGCCGGTTACCCGCGACAAGACGGAAAGACCCCATGGAGCTTTACTGTAGTTTAATATTGGGTTTCGGTAATTTATGTACAGGATAGGTGGGAGACTTGGAAACCCCGGCGCTAGCCGGAGTGGAGTCACCCTTGGGATACCACCCTTAAGTTGCTGAAATTCTAACCTGCGGCCGTGAATCCGGCCGGGGGACATTGTTAGACGGGCAGTTTGACTGGGGCGGTCGCCTCCAAAAGAGTAACGGAGGCGCTCAAAGGTTCGCTCAGCACGGACGGAAACCGTGCTCTCGAGTGTAAACGCAAAAGCGAGCCTAACTGCGAGGATGACGGTCCGAGCAGTAACGAAAGTTGGAGTTAGTGATCCGGCGGTATGAGAGTGGAATTGCCGTCGCTCAACGGATAAAAGCTACCCTGGGGATAACAGGCTGATCTCCCCCAAGAGTCCACATCGACGGGGAGGTTTGGCACCTCGATGTCGGCTCATCACATCCTGGGGCTGTATTCGGTCCCAAGGGTTCGGCTGTTCGCCGATTAAAGTGGTACGCGAGCTGGGTTCAGAACGTCGTGAGACAGTTCGGTCCCTATCTGTCGTGGGCGCAGGATATTTGCGGAGAGCTGTCCTTAGTACGAGAGGACCGGGATGGACGCACCGCTGGCGCACCAGTTGTCATGCCAATGGCACAGCTGGGCAACTATGTGCGGATCGGATAAACGCTGAAAGCATCTAAGCGTGAAGCCGACTCCAAGATTAGATATCCCATGGCGTAAGTCAGTAAGACCCCTTGTAGACTACAAGGTTGATAGGCTGCGTGTGTAAGTACGGTAACGTATGTAGCTTGGCAGTACTAATAGGTCGAGGGCTTGACCATTAACCTTCTTTGGTCCGCGCTCTTTCTCTCTTCTACTTACCTTTATTCAGTTTTCAGTGTACAAAATGTGCATGTTTTATGCACCATTAGCTCAGTTGGTAGAGCACCTGACTCTTAATCAGGGTGTCCCGGGTTCGAGTCCCTGATGGTGCACCAAACTACTTCCGGGCTGCCAGCTTGGCTGCCCGGTTTTTCTTTTTTAAGTTGATATTTTATTTCTCCGCTGACTTTTAAATCAGCGGGGACTTTTTTTAGCCTATCTGTAAAAGCAGACCGTTTGATTATCTCTGAAGTGCTTGACCTGATAATTATGTTATGACTGCAGTAAAGATTAAATTTTGGCCGATTTCTTATCAAAAAAACACCCACAGGAATTTTAAAATTCCTGTGGGTGTTTTTTTGAATGGGAATGAAATCAATTCTGGTATCCGGTTTTCAGCTTTTTGAAATTGAATAAGTTTTGCATAAGAATTTGATTGGTATCTTTTGGTTAGTAACTCACTCATCACTGTGCGTTGAAGCACAGGCATATGCAGCAGAAATGCGTTTTATCCCCGTAAAATAGCGGTAATGCTTTTGAAATTCAACCATCTATTCCGAACAGCTAAACACAAAAAACCATTAGATTGCCATTCCTTCAAATTGACTATTATAGAGTTTTGCATAAAATCCGTTGGCGGCCAGCAGAGAATCGTGTGTACCTTTTTCGATAATTTGTCCATCCTTCATAACGAGAATGATGTCTGCTTCCCGAATGGTAGAAAGTCGATGGGCAACAATAAAACTGGTCCTGCCTTTCATCATTTCTGAGAATGCTTTTTGAATCTGAATTTCTGTCCGGGTATCAATGCTGGAGGTTGCTTCATCCAAAATCAACATGGGAGGTAAGCAGAGCATAACACGAGCAATGCACAAAAGCTGCTTTTGTCCTTGGCTGATACTGTCGCCGTTTTCTTCAATAACTGTATCATATCCATGAGAAAGCCGAGAAATGAAACCATGTGCATGTGCGGCTTTTGCAGCTTCGATAACTTCTTCGCGAGTAGCATCTGGTTTTCCATAGGCAATGTTTTCAAGGATGGTTCCTTCTTTTAACCAGGTATCCTGGAGTACCATACCATAACTTTTTCGTAAACTTTTTCTTGTAACACTCCGAATGTCGGTACCCGATACAGATATGCTGCCAGAGTTCACGTCATAAAAGCGCATCAAAAGGTTAATCAAAGTCGTTTTTCCACAGCCAGTTGGGCCAACTATTGCAACACGTTCGCCAGGATAAACAGAAAGATTGAAGTCACGGATCAATTCTCGATCCGGTACATATTGGAAAGCGACATCTTTGATAGTGACGCTACCATCCACGTTTTCCGGAGAGAGAATCTGTGCATCTTCTTCATCTGGAATTTGATCTTTTGCATCCAGAAATTCAAATACACGTGCGGCGCAAGATAGAGCATTTTGCATTTCGGTAATGACGCCGGAAATTTCATTGAATGGTTTTGTATACTGATTTGCGTAAGTCAAGAAGCAGCTCAGCTCACCGATTGTAATCCCACCGCTGATCGCTATTAGGGAACCTACAAGAGCAACACCTGCATAGACAAGGTTATTTACAAAACGAGTTGATGGATTTGTAATGCTAGAGTAAAAAATTGCTTTCAGGCTAACAGTACTTAGCCGATCGTTAACTTCGTCGAAATCTTTTAGATTTTCCTGTTCGTACCCGAAGTCCTGCACTACTTTGACTCCTTCAATTCGTTCATTGATAAGAGCTGTTTGTTCACCGCGGACGGCGGTTTGTTTGCTAAAGTAATGGTAACTCTTTTTTGCAATAAACGCCGCAACTACGAGGCTTAGGGGGGTGACACCAATTACAACAAGTGCAATTGGCAAGTTGACTGTGAGCATAAATATCAGAGTCCCCAAAATTGTCAAAACTCCGGAGAAAAACTGAGTAAATCCCATCAGTAAGCCATCGGAAAAGAGGTCAATATCGGCTACTACACGACTTAGAAGATCACCAGTTGGATGGGAATCAAGATAGGAAAGTGGAAGTGTCTGGATCTTGTGAATGGATGAGTCTCGTAAATTACGACTGATGCAATATGTGATGTGGTTGTTGCTGACACCGGAAATCCACTGACCGAGTCCAGCGACTCCTGCAACGATCAAAATTTCAAGAAGTATATTTTTTACGCCCAAAAAATCCACTTTACCTTCGCTAATCATGAAATCAATCGCACGTCCGGCGAGGATAGGAATATAAAGCTGACCAAAAACGGAAACTGCCGCAGAGACAATGCTTAGAACGACGAAAAGATGGTATGGAGTAATTAATTTTAGCACACGAGAGAAAGTGGCATGCTGATGTTTTAGATCCTTTTTCTGAACCACCTGTTTCATGCCATTTCCTCCTTCTTTTGAAATTGGCTGTTGTAGATGTCCAGATAGATCGGACAAGTTTTCAGCAGATCTTCATGTTTGCCAATTCCGACAAGCTTTCCTTCATCGAGTACCAAAATCTGATCAGCATGGCAAATGCTGTTTGCACGTTGGCTGACGATAAAGGTTGTCATATCCCCGGGGAGCTTAGCCAGTGCTTTTCGAAGTGCGGCGTCTGTTGCATAGTCCAGAGCACTCGCAGAATCATCCAAAATCAGAATCTTTGGGTCGGCGACTAATGATCGGGCAATAGAGAGCCGCTGCTTTTGACCGCCGGAAAAGTTTCGTCCTCCCTGTTCGACAGGTTCATCAAGACCCTTGGGCTTTCCTCGAACAATTTCGGATGCCTGTGCGGCATCGAGCGCTTTCCAGAGTGTTGCATCATCGGCATCCTCATTACCCCATTTAAGATTACTGCGGATTGTGCCAGAAAACAGCTGCGCTTTCTGCATGACAGTACTGACATTGCTTCTAAGGCTGTCTTTATCGTATTCGCGAATGTCATGCCCAAAAATTTTTACTGATCCCGTTGTCGAGTCATAATAGCGGGGAAGAAGACTGACAAGACTTGTTTTTCCGCTGCCAGTGCCACCAATAATGCCAATTGTTTGCCCCTTTTTTGCGGTAAAGGAGAAATCTAAAAGGCTTTCTTCTCCGGCACCGGCGTAGGTCAAAGAGACATGACTAAATTCGACAGCGTTTTCAGACGAAGAAGAGTCTACTTTTTTGTTTCCGAATTTCATCTGGGGCTGCATCGCGAGGACGGCATTAATTCGTTCGGAACAGGCGATCGCTTTCGTTATCTGAATAATCAAATTTGCGAATTTTACAAGTTCCAGAAGAATCTGATTCATGTAGTTCACAAGAGCAACAATGTCACCCATCGCAAGAGTTCCGGCATTGATCTGGAAGGAACCAACTTGCAGAATTGCGATGATTGCTAGGTTGATGATCACGTATGTAAGTGGATTCATCAGTGCCGAAATTTTACCGACACGAAGTTGACTATTTGCAAGAGAAGCATCTGCTTTTTCAAAGCGTGTAGTTTCATCTGCTTCGCGCCCAAATGCTCGTACGACACGGACTCCGGTTAAATTTTCACGGGTGATACCAGTGATCTTGTCAAGGCGGCTTTGAACATTTTTATAAAGGGGAATTGTTTTAAGCATAATTCCGAAAATCACAAAAAAAAGAATGGGAATAGCTCCGACAAAGATTAGAGCAATTTTTTCATTAATTGCAAATGCCATCACTGTTGCACCGACAACAATAAACGGGGCGCGTAGGAGCAGCCGCAAGAACAGATTGATTCCATTTTGAAGTTGGTTGACGTCGCTTGTCATTCGAGTAATCAGGGTTTCGGTTCCCATTGAATCCGCTTCGGAAAACCCTAGTGACTGAATTTTGTCAAATAGTTTATGCCTAACCCCGGTACAAGCCTCTACGGCCGCTTTTGCCGCAAAATATTGCGCAGTAATGCTGCAAACGAGTCCAATAACACCAAGAAGTATGATCAGACCACAGTGAGTAAAAACATATTTGGAATCTTGATTTGCGATTCCATTGTTGATAATATCTGCTGTAATAATAGGAATCAGTAAATCAAACATTGCCTCAAGCATTTTAAATAATGGTGCTAAAATGCTTTCTTTCTTATGATGCTCCAAAAATTTTAACATTTGCCTCAAGCTTCTCATCTCGTTTCTGCATGTCCATGGGAGAAATTCATATACGATAAATCATTCCAAAAATGGCCAATACTTTTTCCTATTTTACACCCCCAAAAAGGCATAGTCAATTTACCATGTTTTGGCAGAGTATTACAGTATAAAATAAAAGGGCTGACAGTCCTTCATTTAACTGTCAGCCTTCTGTTTTATTTGGATCCTATTTGCTGATGTCTTCCGCATTTTTATAAATTGTTTTTATTTCTTCTTTTGATATCAGTTTAGAAAGAATATAGGCGATTATAATGATTCCTGGAATATCCACCAATAGTCTCGTAACTGCAAATTTTGCGCCTAATGCTGCCATTTCAAATAAAAACATCGGTATTTTTGTTGTTGACCATGCGCCGATAAAAATGAGAATATTGCTAAATTTAACACCCTTTTTCATAAATACCGCGGCAACCGGAAAAGCCCCATAAAGCGGACCTGCTGCCGCTGAGCCGATAAACATAGAAAGCAAAATTCCTTTTAGACCAGAGCCTTCTCCCATATATTTAATCATTGTTTCTTTTGGAACCCACACGTCAAGTAATCCAAGCAGAATAAATACTGGAGGAATGACAAACAGCATTTGTTCGATCTGATAGGCTGAATTACTCATGGCCTTAAGGCCGAGCGGGCGGTTAATCAGTGTTAGAATTCCTATTGCAACTACGGCTATTAAAAATGCGCGATATCTTTTTAAGATTGCTTTTACTTTCATATTAGCCCACCACCGTTCCTATTATATAAGCGACAATAAAAGAGAAGAAAAATGCAATCACATTTCTTAAAATTGTTAGTCGTTTACCAAAATATTTTATTTCAACTGGCATAGTGACAATGCCGACCATCATTAATGTGGAAACAAATGCGCCAATCTGCATATATCCGGCGCCGCTCTGCAGAAGCATCGCCGCCGTTGGAAATGCGACAAAACCAGGAATTAGGGTAACAGCACCAATTAAAGCGGAAACTACGACACCAAACCACCCTGAGTTTGACCCAATCAGTTTAGAAATAACTTCGGTATTTAGCACGGCAAGCAATATTCCCACAAGCAAAATGACGACCAGAAACTGAGGCATAATGTTTTCAAAAGATTTCCATGCTTTTTTAAGAGATTGTTTGGTTTTCTTTTTGTCTTTAAAAAAAGAAACTGCTAAAAGAAGGAGAGCTGTTCCATACAATATAGGCGTGTCCACATTAAAACTCCTTTTTACTATTTGTTTTAAAAAGCTACCGTTTAGGATGGCTTTAAAATAAATTTTTATGTTTGCAGCAGGTATGTTTTTCTGCAATTGCGTTCGGCGTTGTCAGTTCTTTCAGTAAAATACCGGCATAAGCGCTGCCTTTTTCGCTGATTTTATAATGAGTCCATTTCCCTTTTTGCTGACTTTCTACGATACCGGATTCAACAAGAATCTTCATGTGATAAGAAAGACCTGATTGTCCTAAGTCCAATTGTTCCTGTAAAATGCAGGCACATTTTTCTCCGCCGCGCAAAAGCTCGAGTATTTTTAGACGATTTTCATCGCAAAAAGCTTTAAATATTTTTGTTTGCTCTTCATAAATATTTGCCAAATGATCACCTCATATCAAAAATATTTGATATGAGATTAGTATATAAACAAAAAGTTAATTTGTCAACAAAATTTATTTAACTGTTTATAAGGAAAATTTGACCATAAAATAATGCAGCTTGTGTTGTTTTAGATTGAATGGTAAGATATTGATAAACCGTCTGATTTACGCTTCGGACAAAAGATAACACAAAAAGTCGGGAGCAGATGCTTTCAAAGGAATAAGATGAGAACACAGGTAAGGAGATGTATCCATGGGCTGGGTTGAATGTATCGGTGAAGCAATCAACTACATTGAGGACAATATCGCAAACGAACTGACAGTCGAAAAGATTGCAAAACAGGTGTTGCTATCTCCTTTTTATTTTCAAAAAGGATTTACTATGCTTTGTGGCTTTACGGTTGGAGAGTATATCAGGGAACGCAGGCTTACCCTCGCCGGTAGTGAGCTTGTGTCTACCGACAAAAAGATCATTGATATTGCTCTAAAATATGGTTATGACTCGCCGGACAGCTTTACCAAAGCATTTACCCGCTTTCATGGAGTCACACCGACTGCTGTTCGAAAAGATGGAGCAATGATAAAGTCTTTTGCTCCTCTTAAAATCAAATTCACTTTAGAAGGTGGTTATGTTATGGATTACAAAATTGTTGAAAAAGATTCATTTACAGTGATGGGAGCATCCAAAATATTTAAGTATGATAGCGCGATGACAGAAATTCCTAAGTTTTGGCTCGGACTTCATCAACCAGGAAAAGAGCGGATCGTATGTGGAATGTATGGAATTTGTATTGACGAAAGTATGGGGTCGGATGAATTCGAGTATCTGGTTGCGGATAATTACGATCCTACCGCAGAGGTACCGAAAGGCTTTATTACAAAGGTCATTCCCGCATACACCTGGGCTGTTTTTGCCTGCAAAGGCGGAATGCCGCAGTCCTTACATGACGTGAACAAAAGAATTTTTTCGGAGTGGCTGCCGAACAGTAAAGACTATGAGATTGCAGCTGGCTACAACATTGAGATGTATAGTGATCCTGCTAGGTATCCAAAGGGAATTCAGGATGAAAATTATTACAGTGAGATCTGGATTCCTGTAAAAGGAAAGGAACGTAAATGAATATAGTAGTCATTAACGGGTCACCGAATAAAGAAAGAAGTGCTACGCTGGCTTTAACGAAAGCGTTTCTTCGTGGTATGAACGAAACAGCGAAATTTATTCATACAGCCGATTTGCAGATAAATCCCTGCCGTGCCTGCTATGCATGTTGGATGGCAACGGGCGGACACTGTGTGCAAGAAGATGATGCTATCTCAGTGTTGGAAATGATTCGCGCAGCGGATCTTGTGATCTGGTCGATGCCGGTTTACTGCTATTCAGCCCCGGCACAGTGTAAAGCGTTAATGGATCGGACACTTTGCTTTAATAAGCCTCAAATGTATATTGGAAAAGATGGACGTGCACATCATTATGGCTATGAAGACGGTACAAAGAAAACTGTGCTTATAACAAGTGGTGGCCTGCCGGACATTACCGGAAACTTTGATGGACTGGTTTTTCAACTCAAGCACATGTTTGGATCGGATACAGCGACAATTTGTTGTGCCGAGGGTGCGCTTTTGATGCAGGAAGATACAGCCGAGATCGTCAAACCATATCTGGATGCGGTGGAATGTGCTGGCACAGAGTATAAAGCAGGTGGGCATATTTTGCCTAAAACGCAGGCGATTCTCGACACCCCGTTTATTCCACGGGAGGATTATATCCGGAATGTCAACAGTCTGTTTGAAAAAATGAAAAGATGCTAAGGTGTTTTTTATCTAAGCATTCGTAAAGAATGAATTTTATTTTTCCCTTTATTTAAACGAAATAAAATATTCAGAGAAAAAAGCTCCGCAACGGAAAAATTTACCGCTGTGGAGCTTTTTATTGTTTTAATAAAATGATAAAATTTTTTGCGTTAGACAGAAATAGCTGAATTAACGAGGCGTTACAGCAAATCAGTTGCAATATAATGTCATTTTATGATGTATTGCTATAGAAAAGAATGTGATACAATAAAAATATAAATTGTAATTTAACCGATTGGGTTAAATATTTGCCGTTTAGATGCTGTTTGGATGTACCATAAAATTGAGGTGAAAAGCATGGCAAAAATCTTGATTGTGGAAGATGAAGAACCCATCTCCAATCTGATTCGGCTCAGCCTGAAAAAAGCAGGTCATGTATGCGAGTGCGTTTTTGATGGGGGAGAGGCCGCAGATAAGCTCGAAGAGAATACATATGATTTGATCCTTCTGGATGTGATGTTGCCGAAAATTGACGGCTTTGAATTAATGGACTATATCCGTCCCATGGGGATTCCGGTGATCTTTTTAACAGCAAAAAGCACGCTGGAGGATCGTGTCCATGGGCTGAGAATTGGAGCGGAAGATTATATTGTTAAGCCATTTGAAATCGTAGAACTATTGGCGCGGGTTGATGTTGTTCTGCGGCGCTACCACAAAACGGCTAATATTATAGAAATCGACGGTCTGACAGTGGACATGCAGTCTATGCAGGTCAAGCGGGATGGAAAAGAGATTTCGCTGACGCCCAAAGAATATCAAATTTTGTTGCTGTTTGTCCGCAACCCAGACACAGCATTGTATCGAGATACTATTTATGAACGAGTATGGGGCGGTGAAATGGAGTATGGAAGCAAGACGGTTAGTCTCCATGTACAGCGGCTCCGGAAAAAGGTCGGATGGGAAAAGGAATTACAAGTGGTGAATAAGGTGGGCTATCGGCTGGAGGTGAACTAATTGAAGTTTCGCTGGAAGATCACATTTTGTATGATCTGCCTTCTATCATTGCTGTTTGGTATAGGCGGCAGCGCTCTGATTTCTAACTCTTTTCAGTCATCGCTGAATCGGGAGGAACAGTCCGCAAGAGAGTCTTATCAGCAAGTGCTTGGAGCTCTTCAAATGGCGGATAAACTAAATTCATGGATAGATGAAAAAAGTGCCGCCGATACCATTAGTCAACTGACGCCTCAAGAAACGTATTCAGCAATCGAACTATCTTCGAACGATGGAACTCTTTATACAAAGGGCGATTTCACGGCAGATTTCATGGATCTATCTGACAAAACGGATGACGGACATTTGGCGGTCGCTTATCTGAAGAATACAGAAGGCACGCCTTTTTTGCAGGTATCCAGCAGTTTTCAGATTGGCAGAAAAATATTATGCCTAAATTTGGGATATGACTTGTCTGAACTCTATGCGACTCGTGCTTTACAGCAACGGGTATACTACGAAATTTTTGCTTTAATGCTGCTGTTATGCGCGATAATGGCATGCGGTATCTCATGGTTGCTCACACGACCAATGTCGAGCCTATCGAAAGCATCCCGTGAGATTGCATCCGGCAATCTTGCTTACCGCTCTAACATTCGTTCAGGGGATGAAATCGGCGTGCTGTCCAAAGATTTTGACGCCATGGCGCAAAAGGTAGAAGACAGTGCCCAAAATCTTGAGGATGCCGCTAGACGCCAGGAGCAGTTTATGGGCAGCTTTGCCCACGAAATGAAGACGCCGATGACTTCTATTATTGGTTATGCTGATTTACTGCGGGGACAGTCCCTGACTACAGAGGAACAAATTGATGCAGCTAATTATATCTTTTCCGAGGGAAAACGGTTGGAAAACTTGTCCTTTAAATTGCTGGATATCTTTGTTGCAGACCACCGCGAGCTTGTCTTAAAACCAGTATCCCCGGCCGGAATTGTTAAGAATCTTACGGAGCATTTGCACCCTATCTATGAAAAAAGCAGCATTGAACTTTCCTGTGAATGTGAAGAGGGGACATGCATGCTGGACCCGGATCTTACCCGCATGCTGCTTTTGAACCTGCTGGATAATGCCCGTAAAGCATTGGACCACGGTGGTCATATTGGGATTACTAGTTCCATGCTTTCGGACGGGTGTCGGTTAATCGTTGTGGATAATGGAAAGGGAATCCCGCCGGAGGCTTTGCAGCACCTGACCGAAGTGTTTTACCGCGTTGATAAGTCTAGATCCCGTGTTCAGGGCAGTGTCGGTCTTGGTTTGTCACTTTGTGCCAAAATTGTGGAGCGGCATCATGGGACGATTCACTTTGACAGTAAGCTGGGTGCTGGGACAACAATTACCGTAGACTTGAAAGGAGGCAGAACATGAAAAAGGCTATTCCAATTCTGCTTGCCTTTTGCGCCCTTCTTGCAATCGTGTCTGGCTTTTTTCTGCCTAGTTTTGTTTCTGCTATGCAGGACCAGAAGCTTAAGACAAAGGTCAACACCTATGAGACTTCTAGCCTTCAATTTCATCCTGTTACGCAGTTAAAAGACAGTCTTCGGTTATTAACTGGCGAATACACGACAGAATTTCTGGAGAACGGAAGCAACTTAGATGCCGATGGTGCTTATCAGGCAGCATTGGATACGATGCAGTTCATGGCAGCGCAGGGTGCAGCCGGGATTTTACCAGAAGAATGCCCAGATCATACAGAAACGCCATTCCTTGTGGTGTCGGCTGACAAAACCATGAGTGCGATTATGTGGCGTTGTGCACTTTACAGTAAGAGCTTCAATAAGTGGATTGATATTCTAATTGATGACAGCAGCGGAAAGATGCTGGCGTTCAATATGATATCTGATCAAGATGTTATTGATGCACAATCGACAAAAGATGCAAAAGAACAGGCCAATAAATTTTCTAGTAAGCTGGCAGATATCTGTTCCAATTATTACGGATGGAAAACTGAAAATGTTCAGATAAATGGTGTTTTAACAAAGGATAATCTATCCGACTATTCTATCAAGGGTTCCATCAAAATGCGTGATGATGGGGGTGATTTGGTGGTATTTCCATTAACGATTTCTGGAGACCAATATACATTTAATACATTACTCAGATTTAGGGGAATCATCAGTTGATGCCATTTTGATGCTGTATTGATGCTGAATATAGGAAGCACTTTGCTATCATTTCTACCGGATTTGATAAGGAGTGCTTTTTTATGAAAAATACAGATTACGCGAGGCATGAACGATGGGTAAAGAGACGCAGGGCTCGCAGAATGCATCGTGCTTCGGCGTGCTTACTGTTACTGATATTGTTTTTTGGAATTCGCGCGTTAGTTCAATTTACTAATAAAAATGGCAACCAAGATTTAGATAAAGAGACATCATCACAAGATACCCATTTGACTTCGCAAAATAGATATTTTTGGAACGATAACACGGCAGTTTCTAAAGGTGACGTGGTTACAGCAAATGAATTGAATCTCCGCTCCGGCCCTAGTGCAAAGTATGGCATTGTCTGTTTTGTCCCAAGCGGTACGAAGATAACATTAACAGGAGAATTAAACACGGATGGTACCTGGATTAAGGTACAAGTTCCGGGCGGAAAATCCGGATGGTGTTGTCGGCCTTACCTGCAAAGCGATGTGGTGGATACCGCGGCCAATCACGCACTTGTTCAAGTGGCCTATCCGCTTTCTATAAAGGTATCACTTGATGACCAGAAGGTCATGGTATTTGATGCGAAAGGTTTGGCAATAAAGACTTTTACTTGTTCTTCGGGAGAATCTGGCAGTGAAACACCGACTGGAACCTTTTCTGTTTCGAATCGGGGGATTTCCTTCTATAATTCCAATTTGGGAGAAGGAGCCTACTATTGGACAAGCTTTTATGGTGACTATTTGTTTCACAGTATTCCATTTAATCAGGATTATGAAATAAAACAAAATGAAGCAGAAAAGCTTGGAACTCCTGCGTCACATGGCTGTATCCGGCTTTCTATGGACGATGCTAAATGGATCTATGACCATATTCAGGATGGTACAAAAGTAACGGTACAATAATACCTGTTATCTTTTTGGTGACTTTTAAAAATGTTTTACAAAAGGTCAATCTGACCATCGCTGCAGCGTCGCATTAAATATGAATCCGAATTTCAATCAACCGTTGATTCTGATATTAACGGAGCTTTTATGCAATAAAGGCAATCCAGAAGTTAATAAAATTAATGTCCACAGGGTTGGTTTATTGCAGCCATTCCTGTGGACAATTTTTTAGCTTTTTAAATTGATGGTGTTAATCGATCTTTCTAACAAAAAGTCCATGCCAAAAGTCAAAATGTTTCCCCAAAAATTGTTCGATGTAAACTTTAAAAGAATCGGTAAGGGGGCTCTTACACTGGCAATGTCCTCAGCACTCGTGAAAAGAAGAAAACGCGCAACAAAAACCTCGTTGTTTCGTTTTATTTTGCATCCTTGACAACTTTTTATAAGCCATAAAACTGTTCTCTATTTTAGGATCTTTAGAGAAAAGATAAAAAATAGGGGAGAGAGTGTGTGGCGCCTAGCGTGTTTTCAGAGCCTGATTAATAAAAAAGTGCTGTTTTGTCCTACCTTGACATATTGAGAATTTGATTAAAAATCGCCTAATAGTTATGATGAGATACACATAAATTTCCTTTTATCACATTTAATCATTGTTATGATTAATTTTAGTGCTAAATCATTTGTCTTTCCAGCCGTTCCCCTAAACGACTCAGTATTTCGTTGGAAATTGTCCCTGTCTGTTCTGCAAGGTCGCAAGCGGTAATTTTTTGATCTCCAGACTGCCCAATAATTACTGCAACGTCTCCTGCTTTGATGTTCGGAATATTGGAAACGTCAATCAGCATTTGATCCATACAGATTCGACCAATAATAGGGACTTTGATGCCTTTAATCAGAACATTTCCAACGCTGCATGACAAAGAACGCGGAATACCGTCTGCATAACCGATTGCAAGTACGGCAATTTTGGTATCACGATCGGCAACAAACTGTAAACCATATCCGGCTGATTCCCCTTTTTGTAAAGTGTTCAATGTGGTTATTCTGGTTTTGACGGATAGTACCGGTCTCAGCGAAATTGAACAGCGTTCCCTATCAGCCCGAGTACTGAGTACGCCGTAGAGGGCAATTCCGATTCGTGCATAATTGCCACCGAGTTCCGAATAATTGATGAGCCCATAGCTTGCGAGTAGGTGTTCTTTAGGACATTCAAAGCCGCGTTCCCTAAGTTGCGAGATCGTGCTGTAAAAAGCTCGGCTCTGCTCCATAGTAAAAGCTCTGTCCTGCGGCAAATTTGTATCATCTGCGCACAGATGGGTGTAGATTCCCTCAATTTCCAAGTTGTGAAGGTTAAACATTTTACAGATGTTTTCGATATTTCTACAAGGTTCTCCTAGTCGATGCATCCCTGTGTCGATTGCGATATGTACTTTTACTTTTTGACCGTATTTGTTTAGGATTTCTGCATAGGGAAGATCAATTACTGTTTGTGTCAGGTCGTACTGTTTCAAAAGTGGGAACTGCATTGGATACGTGTAACCGAGAATCAGAATTTCTCCGACAATGCCGTTTTCTCGAAGTTCGATTCCTTCTGAAACTGTTGCAACGCAAAAAGCTTTTATCCCTAACCGGTTTAGTTCCCGCGAGATCAAAACTGCGCCATGCCCATAGGCATTGGCTTTGACAGCGGGCATCAGTTCACAATCATTAGGGAGCAGCTTTTGGAGTACTTGGACGTTATGGCGCAGTGCATCTCGATCAAGTTCGATCCATGCCCTGCTTCGGCAAAATATGGGTGCTGGTTTATTTGGCATTTTCTTTCTCCCTTTCAATCACACGGGGTGGCTGCGAAACCACAGTGCAGTTATCCGGAATATCAAAACTAACGACCGCTCCCGCACCGATTCTTACATTGTCCCCAATTTGAATATTTCCGACAACGGTGGCACCTGCCCCAATTAGGCAGTCGTTACCGATGTGCGGCGCCTTATGATTCACTTCTCCGATCGTGACATTTTGATAGATCCAGCAATTTAAGCCGATGCTCGCGTAGCGGGAAATATAAATGCCATGCAGTCCGTGTGGCAGGGAAGGGAGTCCGGCAATTTTTGCGCCGTTTCCAATGTAGCCGCTGTGCCTGTGTGCCGACCGATTGCAAAGGAATGTGAGCAACCCTTTTAAGAGCTTATTTTTGGTTCGTTCCCGCCGCCTGAAGAGTGACCAATATCTGTTTAGATTATCTCCTTTGGAATAATCAATGATTTTATCTCTCAGCATTACAAAACTTCTTTCTTTACTCTGGAACTGTTGCCTATTATTGCGTGCTTGTCCATTCGGTCAGAACAAACCCGTCTGCATTATTACCGGACACCGAGTATAGAATGTGATCTTCAATTTCAAATTCAGTGTCTACTCCATCTGCGGTCCTTATATAGGAAACCTCAATATTCTGATTTCTTGTCCGATATAAAAAGTGTTTCTTTTCAAGAGGATACTGCTTTATAAAATCATGATATTCTTCCAATGTTAGTCCAAACTTCGTCATAATTGCGGCGTGAGGTGCTCCGACGTAACGAAAATGCCATGGTTCGTGTGCAATTCCTGTAATAGCCTCTTTTCCTTTTGGATAGCGTTCAATGAAACCGTAAGTCACGGCTTTTTCCCGAAACATCTGACAAATGCCGGAATAGGGAAAGTCTGGACGAATAAAGTCAATTTCCGGATTACGAAGTCCTAAATCAATGGCAAGTCCGGTCTGATGTTCGCTATGATCCGGCATTGCTACAAACTGCTCCGTGAAGGCGGTCCCACTGTCTTTCAGAGATTGATCGTAAATTTCCTGCTGTTCTTGTCTGGAACGCCAACCGCTCACCGCACTGATATGATCCCAGCCCTCGATACTGCTCATAAGTTTAGAAAGCAAAGCGGCAGCTTTTCGTTCCAGGAGGACTTTGCTGTCTGTACAGGCTGGGACAAGATAACTTTTTGAGTTTTCTGAGCAGTAGGGATGCTGTTGGTTGACCAAAATCAGGCTGCCTACATGTACGGATTTTTCTGGAATTACAAGCTTTTTCATATACTCACCGCCAATTCAATTACGCGGGATATGACCTGCCCAAAAGAAATTCCGGCGGCTTTCATCATATTAGGATATCGGCTGTGTGAGGTGAAGCCCGGAATTGTATTGACTTCATTGAAAATAACCTTCCCATCAGAGCTTAGAAACATATCCACCCGTGCAAAGCCGCGGCATCCCAGTGCCTGATAAATCGTCTCTGCAGTCTCTTTGATTTCCTTTGCTTTTTCTTCGGAGATTCGTGCCGGAACATGAATAGCCGACGTTTTCAGAGTATATTTTTCCGTAAAATCGAAGAATCCATCGGATAGTTCGATTTCATCGACCTCTCCCACCGTGAGAGTGTCATTTCCCATCACGGCGCAGCCAACTTCGAATCCCGTTATGCTTTCTTCAATGATGACTTCATCGTCGTATTCGAAAGCTAGTTTGATAGCATCAGGAAGACGGCACTGGTCAGTAACTTTCGTAATGCCATAGGAGGAACCCGCCCTGACTGGTTTTACGAACAGAGGGTATCCGAGGCTTTCAGCTTGTGCCAAAGCAATTTTGGGATCCATGCCCTTTTTTAGAAGAAAGGAAGTGGGAACTTGCACACCAGCCGCATGTACAAGCTTGTGGGCACGATCTTTGTCCATACAAAGTGCTGAAGTCATGATTCCGCAGCCGACAAGTGGAATTCCAGCCAGCTCAAATATGCCCTGAACGGTTCCGTCTTCTCCGTTTTTTCCATGGAGAACAGGGAACGCAGCATCAATCGGAAGTTTTACAACTTTATTAGGGTAAAATATCAGTATGGTATGCATTTTACGGTCCGGTGAAATTGCTGCTGGTAGGCAGTCCGAGGGATTGCACCAAGTGTCTGATGCAATCTTTTCGATATTTCCATTAAACTGATACCAGTTTCCCTTCGATGAAATTCCAATCAATATGGGCATAAATCTGTCGGTGTCTATATGTTTCATTACAGAATAAGCTGACTGAAGCGATACACTGTATTCGGGAGAGCAGCCCCCAAATAAAATAGCAATCTTTAATTTTTTCATTTTCTTTTATCCTTTCTGGGCAATAGCTGTCCCCTCGGGAAGTGGATAGCCAATTTCACATTTGTTTCGGTAAAGCAGCTTTTCGGAGATACAGTCTCCAGTTGTTGTCAGAATAGTTCTCTGTTTCACATCCACTTCTTCATAGATCTTGTCGTTTTTGCGATAATATAATGGCTTGCCGTTTATGACTTCGTAAAATTGCCCATTGTTTTGATCCGTTAGAAGGCGCCCAATAATATGATCTTTATCAAAGGTGATGCGGATCTGAAAAGACATTTCCGTTTCGTTTTTGACCTTCAGATCAAGCCAGCCTTCCGATACAGTCGCATCCACACCCATAGGCGCGTCGCTTGGAGGCTCCGGAAAGTCTTTTACGTTATGCCCGTGCCGTTCCACGATAGTAAGTGGGGTATGAAGAAACATCCAAAAAAGCAGGTTGCTCATCTGGCAGATTCCCCCGCCGGGAGCCGTCGTAAGTTTTCCATCGATCACGGTGAGTCCGTCTTTATACGGAATCGCCTTATCTGCATATCGGACCAATTTCCAGAACGAAAAAGTTTCGTTTGGTTCGATCACGATCCGATCTAAAGTGGTTGCAGCTAGTTTTAAGTTAAAAACTTTATTTTCCTGATATACCATGTCAAAACCAGTTTCCCGGTTATACAGAGGACAGCTTGTTTTAAAAAGCTGATATGGCAATGCGGTTTCAAACTTAGTCTCAGAATATCGGTTCCCGTCTAAATACATTTTCGTGTAAAAGCAAAATAGACGCTGCTTAATTCTCAGCGGCAATAGCCATGGAAAAATCTGTGTAATTCGTTTTCTCGGCATAATACAATCCTTCCTGCAATATTTAAGCAAAATAAAATCCCCGTTCGATACTTTTATGGTATCAAAACGGGGACAAGTATGTTTTTGATTTTAATGAGGAAAAACTGAAAAAAGAAATGTGAAAATCATACGATTTTCTGACAATCAAGGGGAAGTGTTACGGTAAAGATAATATGCTCATTGGCACTTTGGGCACTAATAGTACCTTTATGCAGCTCGACGATTTCTTTTGCGATAGCAAGACCAAGTCCGGATCCGCCGGTGGAACTGGAGCGTGAAGAGTCAAGCCGAAAGAACTGTTCGAAAATTCGACTCAGCTTTTCGGGAGGAATCGTTTTTCCATGATTTTCTATACGCACCGTTATATGGCTGCCGGATTGTTCCATCGTAATAAGAATGGGGGTATCCGGGTAGCTGTAGTTTACGGCATTGCGTATCAGGTTATCAAATACGCGCTCCAGCTTGTCCGGATCACAGACGATCCGAATATTGGGCGCTAAGCGTTGGTTCCAGCACAAGTTCTTTTCTGCTAAAACCGGATTAAATTCAAAAGTAATCTGCTCCAGCATCCGGGTCAGATTGATACTCTCCGGTTCCAAAGTTAGTTTAGTTAGATTAAAGCGGGTAATATCAAAAAACTCGTTAATAAGTGTTTCCAAACGTTCTGCTTTATCAAAGGCAATGCCAGTGTATTTGGCACGTAATTCCGGAGAAATCTGAGGCTCATCCCGAAGCAGAGTAAGATAACCGATCACGCTGGTAAGAGGTGTTTTCAGGTCGTGGGCCAAATAAACAACCAGGTCGTTTTTGCGCTGTTCAGCCTCTTTTGCGGCCATAGCATTGCGCAGAGCCTGTTCCCGTACCAGATTCAGTTCATCCTGTACGTTTTTAATGGCATCAGATAAAACGATCGGTTTATTGTTAGGCTGCGCCAACTGCTCAGATGCTTTAACGACTTCATCGAGGTAACGCAGGGGCTTTTGGAAAAAATGATAGGTAATGATAGTCCAACCGATAATAACGACGCCTGTACCCCAAAACAAGGACGTTTCCTGCATTAATTTCAAGAATTGATACAGGAAATCATACGGCTGCCAAGTAAAGATTAAGCAAATTCGCCATACAAGAAAATATAGAAGCAACAGCCCCGCAACAAAGCCAACAAGCGCCAAAATATATTGCAGCATGATCTGTTGTGATAAGTGGCTTCGACGAATACTGCCTTTTATAATTCGATCATTTTGTCTATTCAATGGTATATCCAACCCCCCACACAGTTTTTACAAATTTTGGTTTCCGGCTGGGTTCGTGCATTTTTTCTCGAAGTCGTGCAATATGCGCCATGACCGTGTTGTTATTGTCGAGATATTTTTCACCCCATACAGCCTCGAACAGTTCCTCAGATGAGACGACTTTTCCACGGCGCTCACAGAGATACCAAAGAATATCGAATTCGATCGGCGTCAGTGAAAGTTCTTTTCCATAGAGCGTACATTTGTGGCTGTCTTGGCAAACATAAAGACCAGCAAAATCATATTCATGGTTTTCTAGTGGAATCGCATTTGCGGTATTGTATCGTGTATATCGTCGGAGCTGCGTTTTAACACGTGCAATGAGTTCCAGCGGATTGAACGGCTTTGTGATATAGTCATCCGCCCCTAAGGTCAATCCTGTGATCTTGTCCATATCTTCTACCTTAGCGGTCAGCATGATGATGGGGAATAGGTGCTTTTCGCGGATCTTCTGGCAGAGTGCAAAGCCACTCATATCCGGCAGCATGACATCTAAAATAGCAAGACTCAAATCTTCACGTTCTACGCAGGAAAGCGCGTCTGTGGCATTGTAAAATTTAAACACCGAATAATCTTCACTTTTTAAATAAACTTCCACAAGATCAGCAATTTCGTGTTCATCGTCAACAATCAATATTTTATCATTCTGTATCATTATTTCCTCCAACATCTTCACCTAACCGGTAGCCCTTTGGAGCCTATCTGTTGGCTTTTTACTGCACCGAGAAATGGCCTTTAGCGTAGTAATCCTTAATCATGCGGCACTGATGGCCCATTATTCGTTTACTCCTCTTCAAGTCATATAGTTATATAATTAGAGGTACCTCTCGAACAGTTTATATTGATTATTATATTTCGTCATCTCGAATTAATCAAGATGAGAGAAGCGAACTGTATTGTAGAGAATTTTTAAAAGAGGAAGAAAACCGGCCGAAGATTATCTTCAACCGATAATGTCGTATCTGACTAGACTGATGTTCCTATGCGCTTGCATTATTTCTGAGTACTAAGCATGATTCAATAATCTGAAGCGAGTAAAAATAATGGCTTTTTGGGACTTTTGTGCTATAATTTATCCATGAAAACGACAAAAAGCGAGTGCTGATTACGCTGAGATGGTGACCACAGGTATTATCTTTTTGGCCGTTGCTTTCTTCATGAGTGTCAGACAGGGGGCATTCAGGCTTCCGGTGGGAATGTGGTGCTCTAACATTGCCATAAAAAATGGATCGTACGTTGGGAACATGATTTGTTTTCCATGTTGGATACCTCTTTGGAGTACATTCGTTTTGTATTAGTCCCTCCCATCAAATGGGGGATGGTTTCATAATCCAATAAATGCCCGACCTGTAATCAATAAGGAGTATGATATGGATTTTCGAGAAATTTCGTATGTAGTGGCGATTGCCAAATATCAAAATCTTAGCAAAGCTGCTGAAAGGCTTTATATCAGTCAGCCCACACTTAGCAAATTTCTTCACAATCTGGAAAAGACAATGGGGCAACCTTTGTTTCGAAAGCTCGGCAATCGATATGTTCTCACTTATGCTGGGGAGCGATATGTAGAAGCCGGAACAAAGATCCTGAGTGTGAAAAAAGACTTGGATGAAGAGATGGCTGATATTTTAAAGCGACATGAAGGGGTTTTAAAGGTTGCTTTTCCCACTGTTCGCGGCACTTATATTATTCCGGATACGCTTCCTGCTTTTCGCTTAGCCTATCCAAACGTCAAAGTGGAACTGCAAGAATCTCATTCCACAAAGCTGGATGCCATGTTGCTCAGCGGTGAAACTGATCTAGCTTTTTATAATTTGTCTGCAGTGAATCCTTTGATTGAATATGTGCCAATTACGAAAGAAGAAATCGTGCTTGTACTTGCTAAAGGACACCCTCTTGGGAAAACGGCTGTTAAAGGGCTTAACGATCGATATCCCAGAATAGATATTCACCTGCTGAAAAATGAGACATTGATTATACAAACTCCTCAGCAGCGTTCACGACAAATTGTGGATGAGGT
Organism: Caproicibacterium sp. BJN0003; assembly: GCF_026314295.1. Classification (NCBI taxonomy): domain Bacteria; kingdom Bacillati; phylum Bacillota; class Clostridia; order Eubacteriales; family Oscillospiraceae; genus Caproicibacterium; species Caproicibacterium sp. BJN0003. The sequence goes on along the minus strand of NZ_CP111108.1, from coordinate 1,299,215 downwards.
GTTTGAACAAATGGGGCTGCATTTTTCGAAACAACTCGTTATGTCCAACATTCAGGCCGCAGTTATGTTGGCCAGTGAAGGTTACGGCGCTGCACTGGTTTGCGAGACGCACCTAAAGCACATGAAATTTGAAAAGCCGATCGAATGTTTTAGTTTTGGTGAAGAAGGGAAAACTGAGAGCTCATTTGTGGCGGCTTATCGAAAAGGAAGCTATTTGCCGCAATATGCAAAATATTATATTGGTTTAATCAAGCGTATTATGTAGGAACATTAAGTGATCATTTAGTATGAGACTTTTTAGCAGGAGGTATCAATCCTACCATCCCAAATAATGGATAATTTACATAATTTTATTGCACAAAGTTTAAATAAAAAGGCTGTATAATTTGTACTAATCATTCAACAAATTATACAGCCTTTTTGTAATGATATAAAGCTATTGTCACAATTTTGCCTTTAAGATGCATTAAAAGCTATACTTTATATGAATATTATGAATTTTACAATTTTTATTAGGACCATTATACTCAAATAAAGAAATGACCGGTCAAAAAGTTCGGTATTGTGCACAAATAGCCGAACCATAGTATGGAGGTAACAATATGGCAACAAAGGATAACTTTTTTCAGACGTCAGACGGGCTTTGGCTTTATTATGAGACGGCGGGTGAGGGCGCGCCTATCGTAATGCTGCCCGGTTTTGGCGAGTCGCTAACCATGTGGCGACACAGTGTTCCCGTGCTGTCCAAGACAAACAAAGTAATCTGTCTTGATTTGCGTGGCCATGGGCGTTCGATGAAGGTGTGCGGCAATAACCGTCAAGCACGCATGGCGCAGGATGTGCGCGAACTGATTGACCACCTTGGATTGCAGAATGTTTTGCTTGTTGGACATTCTTTGGGTGGTGCGGTTGTCGCAACATACGCTAATACCCAATCCGAATATCATCTGCGCGGTATGATTATGGTGGATGCCTCATTATTTGCTTTTACTGATGCCGAATGGAATCAGCATAAATCCAACCATTATAACATTGATGGTTGGATGACCCGTATGATGCCTTATATTAACGATCCGGTCTCTTACGCGGCTAAGCAGCGTAAGAACTCTCCGCTTAGTTCCGAGGATGCTGATTTGTTTCAGCAGAGCATGCTTCAACTTCCGCCATGGGTTGGAATTGAGTACCATCTGGATACCTATTTTACTGATAACATGACACCGTTAAGCGACCGCACCATTCCCGTTGCAACTTTTGTATCGCATTCGGCTTATCATGATGCATGGGAATCCGGCCACGAAGCCATTAAGCGCTGCAAAAAATCACCGTTAGCGCTCTGCTATGAATTTACAGCCTGTAATAACCATCTGTTTCCTATTTTGGAGGCAGATAAATTCAATAAATGCGTTTTGGATTTTGATAAAAAGATTACTGAATTACAAAAATAATTTTGTGAGAAGCAGAGAGAATTCTGAGAAGTTTTAATTTTTTGACTTTTCAGCAATCCGTCAGCCTTTTTCACACTTAAAAAAGAGGAAATTGATATGGAAAACTATCTAGCCGCAATCTCTTTGGTGTTTCTTGTCGCGGTTTTGTTGCTCGGATTTTGGAAAAAGGTAAATATGGGTTTTCTGGCAATGGGTGCTGCCCTAATCATAGCTCGATTGGGCGGTATACCGGATAAAACTGTTATATCGAATTTTAGTACCAGTTTGTTTATTTCTTTGGTCGGTCCTGCGTTTTTATTTTCAATTGCGGTTGCGAACGGGACTATCGATCTATTAGCGCGAAAAATCTTGAAGCTTGCAGGGAATAACACCTGGTGCATTCCACTGATTTTAGCGATTGTTACTTTTGTTTTGTCTGCTTTGGGCTGCGGCAATATTCCTACTTTTGCAATAATGTTGCCTATGTCCATTGCACTGGCACTGGAATTGGGCATTGACGCCATCGCCATGGGCATTATCATAACGGCAGCCTGCAATTTTGGCTGCATGTCGCCAATTGCCAACGGCGGTCTGATTTTAATTGGTTTATTACCTGAAGCACAAAATGCTGGTCAGATTTCCTGGAGCGTATTTGGCAACAGCTGTGTTGCGTTTGTTTTGATTACGGTGGCATTTTACTTTATATACAAGCTTTATAAACCCAAGAGCAATTCTTTGGAGATGCTGGATCATGTTACCGCATTTAATCGGAATCAGAAAATCACCATTCTGGCCATTGCTCTTGTGGTTTTAGTTGTATTTGTCTTTGGCATCAATATTGGCCTGGTGGCGCCTCTTGCTGGAGTTGTTCTCATCATGATTCGTGTAGGTGATCAAAAGGCTGCAATCAAGATTATGCCTTGGGGAACCTTTATTTTGGTTTGCGGCGTCAATATGCTGATGGGGGTCGTCAGGGCGCTCGGCGGTATCGATCTGATGGTGGGTGGTTTAACATCCCTGATGAGCGGTGCTGCAGTTAAGCCGATCATATCGCTGGCTGCTGGCGCGATGTCATGGTTTAGTTCGACCACCGGTGTTGTCATGCCAGCGTTGATACCGTCTATTTCGGGCATTATCGACAAATTTTCCAACGTCAGCTTTTCGGCATTGGCCTCCGGTATCACAATCACAGCGTTTATCGCTGCATTCAGCCCAGCGTCTACCGGTGGTGCAGGCATCATGGCACAGTATGCAGTATTTAATCAGGACGCCAGCGAAGAAGATACGAATAAACTTTTCATTAGATTGTTTCTCACATCCGTTGTATGTGTTTTTGTCAGTGTGATATTAGCGTTTGTGGGAGTCTATAATATCTTTTAATAAATAATTGCATTGTGAAAAGAGAGGAAATAATTTGGAGTACATAAAGAATACACCTTGTTCTATTTTGCGGGGAGGCACCAGCAAAGGCGTCTTTTTCCTTGAAAAGGATATCCCGCCTGCTGGTGAGATGCGGGATCAGTTTTTACTCGCAGTTATGGGCAGCCCCGATCCCAGGCAGATAGATGGCCTAGGCGGTGCGACATCCGTGACCAGCAAAATAGCGATTGTTGCGCCTTCTTTACGTAACGATGCCGACATAGACTACACCTTTGCACAGGTATCGGTTGATAAACCCATTGTAAGCTATAAAGGAAATTGTGGAAATATATCCTCAGCGGTAGGACCCTACGCTATTGAAAAGGGACTAGTATCCGCAGTGTCGCCAATAACTTCGGTGAGAATTTACAATACCAATACCCAAAAGGTCATTGTGGCGGAGATCGAGGTCCAAAACGGCCGTGTAAAATATGATGGTAATTATACCATCCCTGGTGTGCCTGGCACGGCAGCGCCTGTTAAGCTCAAATTCTGCCATCCCGCCGGAACGGTTTCTACGAGCTTGCTTCCGACCGGAAATGTCAAAGATGCACTAATGGTTCCCGGTTTTGGAACCGTATGCGTTTCGATTGTTGATGCAACCAATCCATTGGTGTTTGTCAAAGCGAAAGATCTGCATATGGATGGCGGTGAACTTCCTTTCGATATTGATTCCAATCCAAAACTATTGTGCCTGTTGGAAACGGTTCGTGGATTGGCAGCCGTAAAAATGGGTCTCATCGAAAACTATACGGAATCGGCGTGGAAAACACCGACCATTCCTAAAATGACTATTGTATCAAAGTCTCATGATTATATGGCGATCAATGGAGAGAAAATTTCAGCACAGCAGGTGGACTTGGTTTCTCGTATGATGTCAATGCAAAAAGCACATCCGACCTATGCCATGACAGGCGCTATGTGTACGGCGGCAGCGGCGGTTGTGCCCGGCAGTGTCGTACAGGAAGTTTTACGCCCCGGAACCGATCTTGGACGTATGCGCATTGGAAACCCAAGTGGCGTTATGGAAGCAGGGGTGGATTTTACCACAGACTGCGGCGGGATACCAGATATAATTGCTACTTTTGGTTTTAGAACCGCAAATTTCTTAATGAATGGAGAAGTACGTAATCCCAGAGCATAAAAATGGGGGCGGCGAAATGTCGCCCTCATTTTTTCGTTTCTGTTTTAATCAAGACAGTTGATGCCTTGAATAGGCTGGTTAAAGTTGCTGATAGGTATTCAGGCAAAAATAGATGAATCAGATATCAAATTATTTAACTAAGCGAAAAATTCATTTTAAATATATTGTGACTCGAAAGAAACTGAGACAATTATTGATGACGAAGACAAACGTTGAGTTAATCACATTTTGAACCATATTCCAACCACGCCAGAAAAAGAAAAGGGGCGGAGACAGCAGCTAAACTGTCCCGCTCCTTTTAGATGTCCATAGAACACACAGCGGATACCCCAAAATGCATTTCGAAAGGGGATGGGGGTATCCGCCCCAACAAGCAGCTTCTAAACGTAAAGATAATTAAGTCCCTAATTACTACGATTGGAGATCTTCCGGTTAATGCTATAAAGAATATAAGACCATGGATGTGCTGAATTTTTTGGTGTCATAATTAATAAAAACAGATCCACCGTATTTTTCACATACGGCATTTATCGATGAAAATCCAATACCTTCTTTATCGACTCGCTTACTCGATAGAATTACATCTTTTCTCTTTTTTACTACGCCGTTATAGCTGTTTTCAATAATGAGGGTAAATGCATGTCCTTGCATTTTCGATCGTATACAAATATATTTTTCACCGCCAGTCATTATTTGGCAGGCCTCTAAAGCGTTTTCTAAGCAGTTGCCAAAAATAATACATAAGTCTACATCCGATATGGATATTTTTTGCGGTACCTGTAAATTGACGGAAACCATTATATCTTTAGCTTTAGCGAGAGAAACATAGTGCTGTAAGAGTGCATTTACAGCGGGATTTTCACAAAGATTCAGCGGAACATCAAAAAGACAGGAGTTTTTGAATTGGTTTAGATAGGTCCTTAGAGCTTCTGTGTCGTTCTCCTGCACATATGCTTCGATCACGGATAAATGATGTTTCAAATCGTGGCGAAGCCTTTTAATTTCTTCAATATGATTGCTCAAATTCTCATAAGCCTTTTTTTGAAGGATGAGTTGGGTGTCAGTTGTTCTAACTTTTTCCTTCAAGTTTCTCATTTCCTCCGCTTTATAAAGCATCAGAATGACTATGTAATAAACTATGGTAGAACATAGCCCCATGGCCAATAAAATGATTACATCCTCACAAGCCAACGCGAATTTATCTTCATAGACTGTTTCGAATACAATCAGAATCGTATCAAATGAAAATGGAATAATCCAAAGTATATCCCAAATTTTTTCATCTATTTGATTAATTAGCGACTCCATCTTTTTATAGATGTTCATAAATAAAGGGATGGTTATAGCCATAATTGTTCCGCAAATACATATCAATGAAAGACTATAGCGGGTGAATGCTTTTCGCATAAAAGGAAAGAAAAAAACGTCAAGCGAATGTGAAATTCCAATTACAACTCCCTCGTAATTTGCAACCAGAAAAAAGGTAAATAGAAGTGCTGAATATTGCACTTCTATGGTTATAAGATAAAAGATTAGATAAATCAGCAAAAAAACGTAAATTGAAATTTTTTCAAATGAAATAATTGAAGGAGCATATAAGCTGGAAAAGAATTGAAAGCTAAATATTACAGCCAAAAAAATTCGAAGTTTATTAGCGGGTATTCTGATTCGTTTTATAAATGGTCTATAGCAAAGAAATGCACAAGGGACAAATTGAATCAATCCAAAAATAGAAAAGATCAGTCGATCATACATATACTATTTCTGACTCCCTTAATGAGTTGAGAAGGTATTTGCTATATTTATCTTTTACATCCTGTATGCCATTCTTTCGAATAGGAACCATTTCTCCATTAGTCAGTTCAAAATTTTTATCTATGATTCTGTCAATAAAATTCATATTTACGATATAGCAGCGATGGCACCGCAAAAATGGACCGGGAATCAGCTTTTCTTCGATCTTAGAGAGTGTTGTATAAACATTATAAATTCTATTATGTGTGTGAATAGAACATGTTTTACCATAAACCTCTATATAGAGAATGTACCGAAAGAGCAAATTGATTTTCTCTCGATTCACTACTACAGGTAAATATTTTTCACTTCCGCAAAATGTTACCGCACAGCGATTTAATGCATCTTCGAGTTTCTTAAATGTAATTGGTTTCACGAGATAATGAGTTGCGTTCAAGTCAAATCCTTCTGCACGGAAATCCTGACTAGTAGTTGTAAAGATGATTCTGCTGTTTTGGTCTGCTTTTCGGATTTTGTATGCGATATCTATTCCTGAAAGATCATTTAAATAAATATCCAAAAAAAGGATCGGATAGGCTTTGTTTTGATAAGCGGAGAGTAGTTCTCGCCCATTACTAAATTCATCAATTTCAAAATTAATAAACTTAATCTTGGCATATTTTATTATGTTTTGTTTTAGTAAGTTAAGATCTTCTTTTACATCGTCGCAAATTGCAATTCTCATATGTTGGGGGCCATTCTCCTTTCTGATAAATCAACAAAACTCAATCAAGACTTTAGACTCATAAAGGCGATTCCCCAATATTTTAGGCAGCTTGCCGGTTACAAACCACGTCTATACTGGTTCACGACCGTTCACGGTGTATTCTGTTGTGTGTTGTCGAAGCAGTAGTAAACTGAATATTAGGGAAAAGTATAATATTCCAAATCAAGCCAGATTAATATCAGTCTGCTCTTGAGTGAGTATTGAGATTTCGAAATGCACATAAAAAAGCACACTCAGTGAAAGCTGAGGCCGCAAAACTATAGGGTCCAGCATAATTGAGAAACAAAAGGACAGCCAGTTGCCGTATGAAAATGATCATAGGGCAACTGGCAATTTTTATCGTGGAAAAATCACAATGATAAAGCATAGCATAACACAAGCAATATTTATTTTAAGGTTCAAAAAATGGCTCATCAATTCGGATGAGCCATTCGCAAAATAACTAATTTTACGAGGAGAAATAGCAACTATCGACTATTTACTCTTATAACATACAAAATATACCATGTAAAAAAAGATTTGTCAATAGAAATTTTATTGATTTTTACATGGCTAAAGAGTCAGCTTACGAGGGAAACAGCTATTTTCCACAAATTTTAGTGAATAAAGGAATAGCAGTACAAATTTTTAAGCCGTCTCGCAAGCCGTCAATAAAAAAGGAGGTTTATTCAATGTCTCGGCGAGGAGAAAATATTTATTTTAGGAAAGACGGACGTTGGGAGGGACGATGCCCTGTGGGCAAGAGAACTAACGGAACCACTCGTTTTGTTTCAGTTTATGGAAAGAAGTACAGCGAAGTCAAAACAAAACTGATGCTTTTAAAATTGAAGCAGACAAACACATTAGATAAAACGACAATATACAGTGACGGTACACTGTCTGCCTGGATGACGTATTGGCTGGATGTACTGTATGCTCCGTATGTCAAGAGAAGCTCCAGCGATGCTTACCGGACAATCATCGAATCGCATATTGAACCGACGTTCGGCTCTGTACGATTGACAAAATTAAATACAAAGACATTGCAGATTTGGTTGGATGAACTGACTGTGCGTTATGCACCTAGCACAGTGCATAACATTTTCCGGGTACTGAACAGCATATTATCCAAAGCTGTTGATCAGGGGCTAATTCAAAGGAATCCTCTAAAAGACATCCGGAAGCCAAAATACGAGGTGAAAAAGGCACGATATCTCTCAAGGGCAGAGCAAAAACAATTGGAAAAGACAATTAGGCAGGATGGAAAACTTGAATACCTTCTTTGTCTATACACAGGTTTGCGCCTCGGTGAACTGTGTGGATTACGGTGGGATGATGTAGATTTCCTCAATAACGAACTACACATCCGCCACACTATCAAACGTGTAAAGCAGAGCGGACAAAAACATACAGCGGTCATTGTTAGTACGCCAAAATCCACAAGTTCCGAGCGAACGATACCGGTTCCGCCATTTCTAATGCAGCAGCTGAAACGATGCCGGAAAGAAAATGGGTTTGTGTTTGAAAGTACTGGGGGCCGGTATATAGATCCCCGCACGGTTCAGGAGAGATTTTCAGGGATTGCAAAACAGGCTGGTATCATAGGTGCGCATATGCACACGCTTAGGCATACTTATGCAACGCGATGTTTAGAAGCGGGCATTCCGTATGATGTGCTTGCTGAATTATTGGGACATTCCTCGCCGCTTGTTACACTCAAATGCTATGCGCACTGTACTGGAGAGCAGAAGCATTGCTATGTAAACAAGCTCCACCAGCTTGTTGAAAAATTTTAGGCCGTCAAAAAGCCGTCAGCACGATGTGGAGAAAGACTAGAATATATGCCATTTTCTGGGCTTTAAGCGTAAAATTAGTTATTTTACGAACTTTGTTATGAATTTCATTATAACTATAAACTCTCCTATTTAATGTATTGTATCACATTATATCATATAACCAATATGGTAAATATTGGAATTAACAAAAATTTAAAACACAGATAATTATCTGCTTTCGGTGCATTCGTGGTGGATAGCGGATACAAAAATATACCTGTTTGTGCAACAGCTATCACAAGGATAGAGCGGTCGTAATGAATGTAGGAAGCAACTATACCGGCGGTGGAACGGTAACTGGGAAAATCGTGGTTGGTAAGAGTTACGATTAGGCGAAAAAAGGAAAAATTAAAAAGGAGGGGAAGCAAAAATGAGAATCAAACGATGTCTGTCAGTTGTAGGGGCTGTGTTTTTGATTTTTTCCTGCTTCAGACTGTTCTCACCCGTTATCGTCTCCGCAGGTACACAGGCATTTACTCTGCCTACTGAGTTAAAGCCTACTCCGGTAAATTTTATAAATGGCAGTTTTCAAACGCCAAAGGCAAAAACAACAGAACCGTATTATACCGGATTTAACATGGCTTCTGTACCCGGTTGGAATACGGTGCCCGTAGATCCTGCAAATTATTCAAGTCCCTATGCTCATACGATTGAGTTGCTTCGGGTTGTGCCGAAAGGATTTTCCGGTTTTGCCACAACACAGGCAAACGGAGATCAGTACGCCGAACTGAATGCTGTTTTGCCCGGCAGGTTGTACCAGAACGCGGCGACGGTGCCGGGATCCAGACTATATTGGCAGTTTGCCCATCGCGCTAGAGCATCGGGGAACAATTCGTCTGGAACTGGTAAGGATGTAATGAATTTTTATCTTCGGCCTGCGGGCACGCCTAAAGCGGCGCCGACCAAAGCCCAGTTACAGAAAACTGCTAGTGACAATGCTAAGAATTGGTACTATTACCGCGGGGTATATAACGTACCAGCAGGTCAGAAAAATACTGAATTTGCTTTTCAGTCCGTATCTTCCGCTACGGGAAGTCTTGCTGAAGGCAATTTCCTGGATGACATCAAATTTCAAACCGGTTCTTCATTAATTGCCAAAAAGAGCATATCTACCTCGGCAAAGGATAACTCTTTTGCGTATAAAGGAGAGATCGTCACCGTTACCGTGACTGTGACAAACTGGGGCGAAACAGACGCTTCACGCTGCGTATTCCGGGATGTATTGAGCGATGGAATTAATTACGTTAGCGGGAGTGCCAAAATAAACGGCGCAGCGGCAGGTAACAAGGCTACGTTTAATAATAAGACGGACGAGCTGCGTGTGAATTTCGGTGCGGGCGCAACGGCGGGAACTGCTGTTACAAACGGCGGGGTACTAAAAGGATCAGACAGTATGGGAACGTCCGCCACCACTCATCAGGGCCAAGCAATGACGATCAGCTTTCAGGCTAAGGTGACGGGAAATGCTGGATATTTGGTGAAAAACCAGGCGAATATCTCCTATAATGACAAAAACTACGAGACATATAACGCCAAGGGATTTACCTGCTATTCCAGTGTTCAAGACAAAACGCCTACAAAGGGAAATGAAACCACCTATGTCAATCAGTTTAAAATAGTGAATCGTTCTATAAGCGGCAGGGTATGGGTCGATATGAACGGGAACGGGATCATTAATGCAGGCGAAACAAAGATATCTGGATTGACAGTGGGATTATATCTGAACAGTGATACCACTTATAAAACGCCGGTCAAGAATAAAAGTGGACAGTCTCTGGTGACTAAAACAGATGCGAACGGTGTGTATAATTTTGACGAAGTTCCTACCGGTACATATAAGGCTGTAATAACTACCCCCACGGGTTATAAGATAACTGTAAAAACCGCATCGACTGACAATGATGCTGTTGCTTCAGGAAACCGTGCAGTTGTCAGTGGTATTGGTCTGAACAGTGCACTTTCCGCAACAAAAGTATCAGATTCTGTCATCAATATGGACTTTGGTTTTGTTCCGAATCCGACAGTCAATAAAACGGCAAAGGCCGGTTCGGCAGGTATTAATAATGGGACAAACGCATCTCCAGTTGGGGTGGACGCCAATGAAACGATTGAATACGCAATTAACGTCAACTGGAATGGAGCCTATGGAAATTTAAACGGAGTAAACATAACCGATACAATTCCTGCGGGTCTGACATTGAATAAGACAAATGGCAGTTACACGGCCGGTATGACGTGGAGCACGGATGGCTCAGGACGTACCACGGTGAAATGGACCAATCGGACCCTCGTAAAAGGGCAGAATGTATACAAATTCAAAGTCACTGTGGATAAGCCAAAAACAGGTGTCAACATCACGAGATATACCAACTCGGCGACCATGACGTTTGGCACAACTAAAATGGAGACGAATTCTACCTATCATGCGTTGAAAACTTATACCGTTACACTATCGAAGCTTGTGAAAGGGACGCTTTCCGATCCCAACGTGAACTTCAAATTTACGGTCAATCTGAGTGGAGTGACCGGATCCCTCCCGTATACGGGTGTGTCTAAGGCTACTGGAGTGAGTGCTCCGAGCGGCGGCAGCATTAAAAACGGCGATACTATCACATTGAAACATGGCCAAGGTATCGTAATCAAAGGTGTGCCGTCGGGAGCGGACTATTCCGTCTCTGAAGCACGTGCTTTGGGATATACTCAGGGCGTTGCGGGCGGCAACGCCAAAGGAACTGTTAAGGCCAACACGGTTGTGCAGTTCGTGAATACAAAAAAGGGTACCGTACCTACAGGTGTGTTTATGAATATTTTGCCCTACGGTATTCTTGTAGCACTGGCAGGCTGCATTCTCATCATATTCCTAATCATCCGGCGAAGCGGAGAGCCCCCCAAAGGTGGACATTTTTTCAGGTAAGGTGAATACCGTAAATTGCGAGGTGATAAAATTTGGCAAAAAGCATTGAGGAGATTGCAAAGTTGGAGCAAAATACTCACTTTCGCCGCCGCTTTCTTGGCGGCGTTGATGAGGACGATGCGTGGCTAAAGCTTGAACATCTGCACCATGAATATGTGGAGCTGATAAGAATAGAGCGGCAGCGGGCACAGGATATTCTCACCCAATGGGAGCGATATGCGGACAGCCTGGAAGAGCGAATCCGTCAGTTGGAAGCAAAGTCATCTCCAAAAATCACAGACATAAATGACGGGCATAAGAGTAATCCAGGTGATGACAGTGAATAAATGGCTTGCAAAGCCGAAGCAAGGCGAAAACTCATCCCCATTGGCTGTGGAAAAAGTCATAGCTTGTCGCAGGGAACGAATCGCCGTAATGCGCAGCGCACGAGCACTGTTAGCAAAGATACTCGCTGTCGCCGTTGTCTGTTGGCTTCTTCTCAATTTCGTATTTGGGGTAGGCGCAGTGAGAGGCGAAGGAATGTATCCGCGTATGCGGGACGGTGATTTAGTGATCTTCTACCGGCTGGTGGACAGTTGGAATATCGGGGACATCGCTGTTTATATGGCGGATGGGCAACGGCAATACGGTCGTATTGTAGCCACAAGTGGGGATGTGGTGGATATGACGGCGAATGGCCAGCTTGTCGTAAACGGCAGTGTTCAGCAGGAGGAAGTATTCTTTCCTACCCGCAAGGAAGACCGAAAAACGTCGTTTCCTGCCACCTTGAAAAGTGGGGAAGTGTTTGTTTTGGGGGATAATCGTGTAAGTACATCGGATAGTCGGGATTTTGGCCCCATTTCGGTAAAGGACATAAACGGAAAAGTCATATCGTTGTTTCGGCATAGAGGGTTGTAATGAACAACCGACGTAAGTCGGATAATTATAAATTCATCAAAAAAGGAAATGGAGGATTAATTATGAATGTACGAAAAAGCAAAACCGGTAAGGTGATAGGTGCGGTTCTCGCATTTGTTCTAACGGTACTTCCTACGACGACAGCTGCCTTTGCCCTTACACCGAAAATCTACAACAACAAAGCAAGCATCACCGTTGGCAAGACCATTACGGCAACTGAATCAGGTGTATTCCCAGCTATCAACGAATTTCAATTTCTATTGGACCCTGTAAGCTATACACCTGGTCCTACGAATCCCGATTCGATCAAGTATACTTCTGCGAACTTACCGATGCCAGGCGGTAAAACCGGTCAACAGGCTATCAATGTGGACGGCTTTTTAACCAACGCCCCTGGCACGTCACAAAAAAAGACTGCCACATCGGACCCTATCACCTATACACAAACAGGTGTGTATACATATAAGTTAACAGAAAATATCCCAGAAAATCCAGTCGCCGGTGTGACATATGATAACACCGTATACTATGTTAATGTTTATGTTACCAACGTACTGAACGACGATGGAACGCCTTTGTTGGATAAAGACGGCAAACCTGTGGTGAATGTCAGTGCGATTACTGCATGGAAGGGTACCAACACATCCAAACTTGATCCTATGGGGGCAGATAACGGCGGTGTTGCTCCAGATCCTAACGCTGCAGACGGAAAGATCGGCATCACGGTCCCAACTGGAACTGACGATGGTGTTCGTAACATTGCATATCCCTTTGTAAACAATTATAGCACAGCGAGTTTGTACGTTACAAAACTTGTAACCGGCGATATGGCTGACCCGAATCAGGAATTTTCCTTTACGTTAGGTCTGTCTTCGGCTGCAGGAAAAGCTGACAGTGCAAACTATGCATATGAAGTTTACAATATGGGCAATGATCAGGCAGTCGGTGGCGGCGACGATACTTTGGCCAGCAACGGCAGCATTACAGACAGCGGAAATTTTCAAATCAAGCATAATCAGTATATCAAGGTTATCGGTCTTCCTACTGGTGAAAAAGTTACCACCACTGAAGCCGGAACAGCTGATTATAAGACGACCATTTCCGTCGATCACGGCAATACTGTGACCCCCGGTACGCTTACCACAGTTGCTACCAAAGTAACCGCAAATAAGACAACCGGAGAACAGACCATTTTCTCAGGTGATGGTGCGGTCAACCAGGAGAATTTTGTGAACGATAAACAGTCCATCCCGCCAACTGGTGTGGTGATGACAATTCTCCCTTATGCATTGTTAGTGGCTCTTGTAGGCTTTGGCGCAGTAATAATCTTTAAGAAGCGCAGAGTTAACGAATAATAAATCATAGTGTCTGACTCAGGGAGGGAAAGGTATTGGAAGCGGTAAAACGGTTGATTCGGGGGATGGAAAGACTGTTCAATATCGCGATAGGTGTCTCGCTTGTACTCATTCTTCTGTATGGTGGTTATGTATTGTGGGACGCATATATGGTATATAGTCGAGCGGGTGTCCCTGACGAGATTATGAAATACAAACCTTCCCCCTCCAATCCTACCCTCTCGGAGCTTCAAAAGATCAATCCGGATGTTTGCGCTTGGCTCACGGTGGGCGGTACAAAAATCAATTACCCGGTGCTACAGGGTAAAAATAATACGGAATACCTCAACTGCGATATTTACAAAAACTATTCCCTGAGTGGGAGTGTATTTCTTGACTACCGCAACAACAGAAATTTTACAGATTTGTACTCACTGATCTACGGCCATCATATGGACGATGGTGTAATGTTCGGCGACCTCACAAAATTCGGGGACGAGACATATTTTGATGCACATCGGACCGGACAACTTCTTGTCCCTGGAAAGACGTACAATCTGGAAATTTATGCTTATCTCCATGTGGACGCTTATGAATCTCCTATGTTTGATGTGGATCTGAGTGAAAAAGATTATGCGGCGCGATTAGACTATATTAGAAAATCGGCAGTATATTATCAGGACGTGGGGGTCAAATCGAGTGACCGGATTGTGGCGCTATCGACTTGCTCATCCGCAACAACTAATGGGCGCTCTATCGTGGTGGCAAAGCTGGTGGAATATGCATGAGCTGGAAGTGAGCGAAAAATAAAATGAAAAAGAGATTAAAAATATTGAGCATACTGGCCATACTTCTAGTGACGATGTTAAGCCCGATGGGTTTTCAAACCGCACTGGCTGCAGGTAACCTGGTGACAGCGGAAATCCCGGTATATAAGGTGATTAGTGGGGGTACGCCGGACAAGGCCGAAACGTTTACTTTTATATTGACGGCTTTGAATAATGCTCCGATGCCTTCAGAGAGTGCGGATGGTATTAAAACCGCGGACATCTCAGGAGCTGGAAGCACAACATTTGGCGCTATTACTTATACGGAACCGGGGGATTATAACTATACCATCAGCGAAGTCAAAAAAGATAGTACCGCGTATGAGTATGATGCAACGGTATACCGCCTTACAGTCCAAGTTACATGGAAAAAAGAGCCGGCTGGTGAACTGCAGACAGTAATGTACCTTGTTAAGCAGGGTGATGCAGCCAAACAGACAGAAGCGGTTTTTACCAACCAATATATTGCTGCCACAGAGAGTTCCAATTCATCGGTTGAGGTGATAGGCAACGATACACCACCGTCATACACAACAGACACCCCAAAAACAGGTGACACATCGCGTGATGATATCTGGTGGCTGCTGATTGGAGTAGCCGCAATTGGAATCGAAATCGCGCTTTGGATTGCCATGCGAAAGCAGAAAGATTAGCATAAAAAGGTGTGGAACCGCCCCGCTTTATGAATGCACCTAATATGTTGGGTTTGTATCTGGTGAAGAAACCGGAATTATACAAAAAGTAGAACTACTAAAACCGCAGGAATGCGGAAATACCTGCCCTGATCTTCTCCAAAACGAACTACAGAATATGCGGGTGCAAAAATGAAACGCGTGGAAAGAAAAAGAAATTATATATGGGTGATTCTACTAGTAGTCAGTGCGGCAGTGTTTTTGTTATCCGCTTCCAAGTTAGTATCCGGTTATGCAATTTCTGCTGCGGAGGAAAGCGAGTTTAAAACGTTGGCGCAGCATGTTGGGCTTGCACAGCAAGATACGTCTTCATCATGTGAGAATTCAGCAATTTTGCAGCAATATACTGAACTTTTAAAAGAAAATTCTGAGTTTGGAGGATGGATCAGAATCCCAGGCACGAAGATCGATTATCCTGTGATGTTTACTCCTGATGAACCGGAAAAATACCTAAATCGGTCCTTTTTAGGCGAATATTCTTACAAAGGGGTCCCATTCATCGGAGCAGGATGTTCCATCGCTCCCCGAAGTCAAAACATCATCATATACGGGCATCATATGAAGGATGGTTCTATGTTCGCAACGCTAGAACGTTACAAGAATGAGGAATTCTGGCACGAGCATCCGACCATTTACTTTAGTACGCTTTATGAAAAAGGGGAATATGAAGTCTTTGCAGCCATTGAAACAGACATTTATGCTGCTCAGGATTTACGTTGTTACAGTTATATTAATAAAAGTGACCAAACAGATTTTAAAAAATATATTTCGGCCATTCAACAGGCATCACTCTATAATACCGGTATTGACGTGAAATATTCCGATGAACTGCTGACCCTTTCCACATGCAGTTACCATACTAACGATGGTCGCTTTGTGGTAGTGGCAAAGAAAATAATTAATTAATTGAAAAGGGGAGCATTGCATGAGCAAAAAAATTCATTCGGAACCCGATATCGGAGTAAACCAACGGCAAAAAGATTACTTAGATAAATTAGAGAAGTTGATTGCAAAGGTTCGGACTGGTGATATGGATGCCACAGCGCAATTTATACTGCGGTATAATAAAAAAGTTGTTTCTATTGCGTTTGACGTGCTGCAGGATGAAGCACTTGCTAAAAAATCCGCCAAGAAAACATTGGAAGGTGCTGTGGAAGAATTACGGCAGAATATACGTACAGGTGCGTTTGAACCTTGGCTCATGTGGTTGGCTCGCAGTGATGCCTTACAATATACGCAAGTGGAGCGTTTATGTAATACAGCGGTAAAGCGGCAAGATGTGTTACAATCAATGGCCGCAAAAGAAGGGGACGAAGTATCAGCAAATATTCATTTTTCCCAGAGAAACCCAGACAATGCAGTACCACCTGATTCCCCTAACATTATCCATAATGAAATTTCTGCGTCTCAAAACGCTCCCGTTCTAAAACGTCCACCAAATGCTTCCATTTTTCAGGAAGAGCGCGATGAGTTTATTGAAAGCAATACTGAACACCAAGACGATAGCACAGTATCGCCGATCAATAATAAAAAACATAAAATGGTAGGTCGAAGGTTTAAGTATAAAAAACGGGTGATGCGGCGCAAAACTGTCATTCTGAGTATAATCCTATCCCTATTATGTTTAATTTTGCTGTGGATTTTATTTGGTATGCTTGCAAGAAATTTCAATGGCTTCCCAGATTTGGGCTATAGCTGGTTTAATGATAATTTTTTTGAGCTCTTTTAACAGTCCTAAGGTGAAGAATGAGGCTTAGACATAGGCAAGCGCGGATATTGAAAGGCGCAGCTTTCGGTCATGATTTTCATAAGGCTCCCATATGGAAAATTTTAAGTATTACTATGTTAGTGTTGCTATTGGCAATTGGTATGTTACAGATTCCTCAGAAGCATGTAGTGCAAGGACTCTCTATGGAACCAACTCTAAATGAGGGCGACAATTTGTATTATACAAAGTTTCACAATCCGACGTACGGCGATCTGATTATATTTCAGACTCAGAACCCCAAATATGGCTACATGGTTAAGCGTGTAATTGGACTTGCAGGAGACCGGATATCAGTGAACGCTGATGGCAGCGTAATCCGCAACGGAGAGCCGCTGATCGAACCATATATTAAAGTGGACAAGCTAGGAAATAGTACTATGGCAGAGGTTACAGTAGAAAAAGGCAAGTTGTTTGTTCTTGGTGACAACCGTGCTGTTTCTATTGACAGCCGCGACACAACAATCGGACAAATCCCCAGAGAATCAGTTTATGGTACTATTACCCGTTCCGTTCATATATTTCGATAGCCGCTGATCAAATATAGATCCAAAATATTTCCAGAAACAGAAAATTTGCCATTTTTAGAACGGAGTTATTTTAATAATTTTAGGATAATACCAAGCGAATAGTTTATATTTTAAATGATATAATTTCTGAAATTGCAAAAGCACATTAAACTTCTAGAAGTTTTCGAGTTTGGTGGGATAGTATATTTCGTTCGTACTTAATAAAGCCATCCAAGTTGTGAATTTGGATGGCTTTATTGTTTTTAAATAATTAAAAATCCACGTTTTTTCGCGGATAAACCTACTTGGTGTTTTGATTTTTCGTTTATCTTAAAAATCAAGATCGAGATGAAGAAATCCCAACATAGAAAGAATACTTACTGGAATTTTACTGCCGGTCAGAAATCAAAAATCATCAAAGAATTCAGAAAAAATGGGCAACATTCAAGTGGAAAGATGCCCATGCACAAACTGTAAGGCAAGGGCTTTCATGATCTAAACTTTTTGATATCTACAATATGGCAGAGAAGAAAATGATTGCTTTTTTAGTGAATTCATTAGGCCGCAAGTCTGAAAAGACACTATCGGATCGAAAGCGACTTCAACGTCAATATGGAGCAGCTTCTGAACTACCAGTAACCACTATTCAGTGCATAAGGTGTTTCTGCGGGACCACGGACACTTTTAGAAAAAACTAAAAAATAGAACGGTCCATTTATTCCAAAAGGAAATCAAGTTCAGAGCAAAAAGAAAAGCCAGAAAGCCATATGGCTTCTGACTTCTTGGTGGAGATGATGGGGGTTGAACCCACGACCTCTCGGATGCGAACCGAACGCTCTCCCACTGAGCTACATCCCCAAATGCAACGTGAATTATTATCCCATAATTCATGTGCCTTGTCAAGATTTTTCCATGATTATTTTCGATTTAGAACCTTTACCTGCAATCCTTCCAGAACGTTGAGCGCTTCCTGATTTTTTGCTGTATCGGCGCAGTCAGTACATTTGGCATCGACGATAACTTGTGCCTGAGGAAGGGCAGCTTTCACGAGAACGGCATTTGAAAGAACACAAATGTTGCTTACAAGTCCACAAAGTTCGACTTCTTCAAAGTCTTCTTTCTGAAGATATGGAATCAGTTGCGCACAGCCAAAACTGCTTTTTTGGAAGCAGCGTGCGTCTTTTAAAAGATCGTTTACTTCACCATAGAGATGCCATCCTGCAGTGCCGCGGATACAGTGTGGGATCGGTAAATTTTTTCCTTCTAAAGTAGAAAGGTAATTATTTTCATGTGTGTCCATTGTATAGACAATGGTATCACCACGCGCTTTTGCCTCCTGTATCTTTTGGCAGATGGGGCCTTCTAGAAGAGATGCTTTGGGAAAGCCGAGACTTCCGGAAACAAAGTCTACTTGGTAGTCGATTACCATCAAAAGCCGTTTCATTTTTTATCTCCTTTTGGGTCCTGAAGATTTGTTTTGCAGAATTCGTTCATGCAGCATTTTTCACAGAGTGGTTTCCGTGCGTTGCAGACAGCTCGTCCATGCAAAACAAGTCTATGACAGAAAGAATTGCTTTCGTCCGGAGGAAGAATTGCTCGAAGTTGATTTTCAACCTTCCTTGGATCTTTTGTTCCGTCTGTAAGTCCGAGTCTACCGCAGATTCGAATACAATGCGTATCTGCTACAATGGCCGGTTTATGGTAAATGTCTCCGACGACTAGATTGGCAGTCTTTCTGCCTACGCCAGGCAGTGTTGTTAAAACTTCGATTGTATCGGGAACGATTCCATTAAAATCGGATCTTAATTTTTGGCACATTGCAAAGATATCTCGCGCTTTTGTTTTATATAATCCGCAGGAGTGAATATAGGTTGCAATTTCTTCTTCGGAGCCTTCGCAAAAAGAATCAAGAGTCGGGAATCGTTTAAAAAGGGCAGGAGTAACCATATTAACCCGCGCATCTGTACATTGTGCGGAGAGGCGGGTAGCAATTAAAAGCTGCAGCGGTTCCTTATAAGTTAAAGAACACTGAGCATCTGGATATTCTTTTTTTAGGGCTTCTACGGCAGCGAGTGCGCGTTGTTTTTTTGTCATGATATATTTCCTCCCAAAGTTCTGAAAATATTGTATCTCAAAATCAGAAAAAGAACAATTCCTATTTTGTAAAAGAAATTGTTTTGATAAGATGAAAGGGAAAACTTGTCTTTTGCAAGATGATGGGATATAATAATTCAAAATAACTTGAATCAGAAGGGATGCAGCGGATATGTATAACGATATGATGGATACCATTGGGTTTGTAAAAAAATCAGATCCGGAAGTTAGCGATGCAATGCAGCAGGAGCTTTCTCGTCAGCGCAGAAATTTGGAATTGATTGCATCGGAGAATATTGTTTCACCGGCTGTTATGGCAGCGATGGGCAGCGTATTAACGAATAAGTATGCAGAAGGCTATCCGGGCAAGCGGTATTACGGCGGCTGTCAGTATGTAGATATCGTGGAGAATATTGCAAGAGACCGTGCCTGCAAACTTTTTGGCGCAGAGCACGCAAATGTGCAGCCACATTCCGGCGCACAGGCAAACCTGGCGGTTTATTTTGCATTTCTAAAGCCCGGAGATACCGTGATGGGGATGAGCCTTTCAGAAGGTGGACATCTGACCCATGGTTCTCCTGTTAATATGTCCGGCAGCTATTATCATTTTGTCCCGTATGGAGTTAGTCCCGAGACCGGACGAATTGATTATGATAAAGTCAAAGAACAGGCGATGGAGTGCAAGCCGAAGATGATTGTTGCGGGAGCCAGTGCATATCCTCGTATCATTGATTTTGAAAAGTTTCGTGAGATTGCCGACAGCTGTGGTGCTATGCTGATGGTGGATATGGCGCATATTGCCGGCTTAGTTGCAGCCGGACTTCATCCGAATCCGGTTGAGTGGGCGGATATCGTTACGACTACGACGCACAAGACGCTTCGTGGCCCGCGCGGCGGCATGATTCTTTGCAAAGAAAAGTATGCAAAGGCAATTGATAAAGCGATTTTTCCAGGAACACAGGGTGGTCCTTTGATGCACGTAATCGCAGGAAAAGCTGTTTGCCTCGGAGAAGCACTAAAACCTGAATTTAAAGAGTATGGCAAGCGGATTGTAGCAAATGCCCAGGCTTTGGCACAAGGACTTTTGAACCGTGGAGTACATCTGGTTTCCGGCGGTACGGATAACCATCTGATGATGGTCGATCTGACAGGATTGGAATTGACCGGAAAAGAGCTGGAACATCGTCTTGACGAGGTTCGGATTACAGCAAATAAGAATACGGTTCCAAATGAACAGCGCAGTCCTTTTGTAACGAGTGGCTTGCGTTTGGGGACGCCGGCAGTTACAACTCGTGGATTGAAGCCGGAAGATATGGATGTAGTTGCTGAGTGCATTGCACTTGCAATTAATGATTTTGATAACAGCAAGGAAACAATTCTCGGCAAAGTGAACGCGATTTGTGAGAAATATCCGCTTTATGAAAACTGAATCGGATCTTAAGCAATGAACGTTTCTAGAGAGCAGAGGGGGAGCCTTCTGCTCTCTTTTCGAAAAAGGAGTGATTGTGATTGGCTTCTCCGTTAGCAGATAGACTTCGCCCTAAAACTTTAGATGAAATCGTTGGGCAGCGCCATCTTTTGGCACCGGGCAGACCGCTTCGGAAAATCATTGAAAGCGGAGAAATTCCCAATATGGTTTTTTATGGGCCCAGTGGGGTAGGAAAAACCACTTTGGCGCGTTATATTGCGCGCCAGACCAATAAAAAATTATGCAAGCTGAATGGAACGACAGCCAGCACTGCTGATATTCGTAAGATTGTAGAATCCATCGGGACACTAGATGCCGTTAATGGAATTTTACTCTATTTAGATGAGATTCAATATTTTAATAAGAAGCAGCAGCAGACGCTTTTGGAATTTATTGAAAACGGGGATATTACACTGATTGCTTCCACAACCGAAAATCCTTATTTTTATGTATATAGTGCAATTTTAAGCCGTTCAACGGTTTTTGAGTTTAAAATTGTTACGCCGGAAGAAGTAATTCCTGCAGTGGAACGGGCATTTCGATTTCTTTCAGAAGAGAGAGGAGAAGAAATTTCTGTTTCGGAAAAGGCGATTCAGCTAATTGCCACTGCCTGCGGTGGAGATGTGCGAAAAGCGATGAATGCGGCGGAACTTTGCGCTCTATCTGCAGAAGAAAAAGACGGCGCATTCGTTGTGACCGAAGAGCTTGCAGATGAACTGACGCAGCGCAGTGCCCTTCGCTATGACAGAGAAGGCGACGAGCACTATGATATTGTATCGGCTTATCAAAAGTCCATGCGCGGTTCGGATCCAAATGCTGCATTGCATTATCTGGCACGGCTTTTAGAGGCGGGAGATTTACCGAGTGCCTGCCGCCGATTAATGGTTTGTGCGGCAGAAGATGTGGGGTTAGCTTATCCTCAGATCCTTTCGATTGTAAATGCGGCGGTTTCCATTGCACAGCAGGTGGGACTGCCAGAGGCACGAATTCCGCTGGCAGATGCGGTTGTATTGGTTTGTCAGGCACCAAAAAGCAATTCTGTGTATCTTGGAATTAATCAGGCAATGGAAGATGTGGAAAAGGGAGAGATAGGGGCAATTCCGAGGCAGCTGCAAAATCGCCATTATGATGGAGAAGATGCAGAACGAAAGGGCCAGTTTTATCAATATCCTCATGATTTTACAAATCATTGGGTAAAACAGCAGTATTTGCCTGATATTTTGAAAAATAAGGAATATTATCTTCCAGGAGAGAATAAGATAGAACAGTCCTTTGCAGCATATTGGAAACAAATTAAGAATTTTTAAAAGGCACTTGAAATAATATTCAAAAAGTGATACTATTAAAATGTTTAGGGCATTTTAAGAATTCGTGAAATGGAGGCGGTAAAAAGATGAAAAGAGAGATCCTTTCGAGCTTATCATACGGGATTTATGCACTTGGCGTAACCAATGGAAAATGTGCATCGGCCTGTATTGTCAATACCGTCACCCAGGTTACAAATCAGCCTGATCGTATTCTTGTAAGTGTCAGCCATGATAATTACAGTTGTCAGTGCATCAAAGAAACAGGTATTTTTACAGTCAGCGTATTGAGTGAAGATACTTCTGGAGCGGTAATTGGCGCTCTTGGTTTTGCATCCGGAAAAAATGGAGATAAGCTTGCAAACATTCGTTATAAGATGTTGCGAGAGGGCGTTCCTGTTATTAAAGAGAATATTTGTTGTTGGTTTCTTTGTCAGGTAGAAAATCAGATGGAAACTGATACACATACCATCTTTTTTGCAAGAGTCCTTGCAGGAAGCGAAAAGACGGAGCGAGTTCCAATGACTTATGATTATTATCGTCGTGCGATTAAAGGAACCGTTCCAAAAAATTCACCGGTTTATTTTCCGGCAAGACCGGACGATAAGGAAGAAAATGATCAGAGCTTTACTTGCCGAATTTGTAAATTCGTCTATGATGATCCGATTGTTCCATTTGAAGAATTGCCAGATGATTGGGAGTGCCCAATTTGTGGTTCTCCGAAATCCGTATTTGTGCGAAACTTATAGAATTAAATGAATTAGAAGCCACCCGGCACAAAGAATGTGCCGGGGCGGGCTTCTTTTTTTGCAGTCACACTGGACTTTTATGGAAAAGATTTCAAACGACTTGTATTTTTGGGACAGGCCGTAGAAATAAATACTTGAGTTTTTAGGAGCGTGGAAAAATGAGCAAGAAAATTATTGGAGTGAGGGAGAAGCCACCCCTTCGGCAGGCAATCCCACTAAGTATTCAGCACATGTTCGCGATGTTTGGGGCTTCGGTGCTGGTCCCGTCTTTATTTCACATTAACCCTGCAATTGTGCTTTTAATGAATGGTTTGGGAACTTTGTTCTTTATCTTCGTGACAAAGGCCGAATCCCCAGCTTATCTTGGTTCCAGTTTTGCATTTATTGCTCCGGCAATTATTGTGATGACACAGCATGGGGATCCGTTCTTCCCAAATTATCCTGCTAACCCGACAGCAGAGCAGGTCGCGCAGCATATGGACGCTTTTTCTTATGCACAGGGCGGATTTGTAGCAGTCGGACTTCTTGGCTGTGTGCTGGCAGCAATCGTTTATAAGTTCGGCACAAATTGGATTGATGTGATTTTACCCCCTGCAGCAATGGGCCCAGTCGTTGCGCTGATTGGTTTGGAACTTGCAGGCAACGCGGCTTCTACCGGAGGAATGTTACCGGCAAACGGTGCTTCCGTTGATCCGAAAAATTTTGCGGTATTTGCAATTACACTTTGTGTCGCTGTATTTGGTTCTGTTTTGTTCCGTAAGTTTTTAAGTGTCATTCCTATTTTGATTGCAATTGTCTGCGGATATGTGGCAGCTTGCTGCTTTGGATTGGTGGATTTTACAGCAATGCAAGAAGCAAGCGTATTTTCACTGCCGCATTTTCAGCTTGCTAAGTTTGATATCAATGCGATTCTTACGATGATTCCAGTACTGCTTGTGATTACGAGCGAACATATTGGACATCAGATTGTTACCAGCGAGATTGTTGGAAGGAATCTTTTAAAAGATCCTGGTTTACATCGTTCTCTTCTCGGCGATAATTTTTCCACGGCTGTATCCGGCTTGATCGGTTCTGTTCCGACCACGACTTATGGCGAAAATATTGGCGTAATGGCGATTACAAAGGTATACAGTGTTTGGGTAATTGGCGGTGCGGCTGCGCTTTCCATTCTTTGCTCATTTATCGGTAAATTTTCTGCTTTGATTTCGACAATCCCGGGTCCTGTTATTGGTGGAATTTCGTTTTTACTTTATGGAATGATCGGTGCTTCCGGA
Organism: Caproicibacterium sp. BJN0003; assembly: GCF_026314295.1. NCBI lineage: Bacteria > Bacillati > Bacillota > Clostridia > Eubacteriales > Oscillospiraceae > Caproicibacterium > Caproicibacterium sp. BJN0003. The sequence goes on along the minus strand of NZ_CP111108.1, from coordinate 1,275,066 downwards.
TTGCGAATTTTGGTTGACAAAAAAGTCGATTTTGGCAAAGCAAGAAATCAAGCATTGACGGCAATCGTCTTTGTAACCGGACTTTCCGGAATTTCCCTGAATATCGGGGATGTTCAGCTAAAAGGAATGGTACTTGCATGCATCGTGGGAATGGCTATGGGAATTCTATTCTATATTTTTGATCGTCTGCATTTGACAAATGATCAGGACGAAGAGTGTGAATAAAAATATTTGGAACTTTTAAAAACTTTTATTTAGGGAAAACTGCCTAAGGAAAAGTTGTCTTTGCTTGTAGAAAAAGTCGAATCATGTTATAATAAACAAACATTGATTTTTGAAAGACCAAACAGGAGGATCAGAATGAATCAGTCGGAAAAAAAAGCACTGCAGATTACAGCGTGCAAAGTACGGATGGGTGTAATTGAGGGGACTTTTCATGCAAAGTCCGGTCACCCGGGCGGATCGCTTTCGGCGGCCGATGTATTTACCTACCTATATTTTAAAGAGATGCGTGTAGACCCGAAAAATCAGAAAGACCCCAATCGGGATCGGTTCGTGCTTTCCAAGGGACATACTTGCCCGGGACTCTATGCAGCTCTGGCACTGAAAGGATATTTCTCATGGGAAGAACTCAAGAGTCTGCGTCATATTGGCGCTATGTTACAGGGACATCCTAATATGCTGGATACTCCCGGGATCGATATGAGTTCCGGTTCTTTAGGACAAGGTGTTTCTGCTGCAGTTGGTATGGCACTTGCAGGAAAAATGGACAAAAAAGACTACCGTGTCTATACGCTTTTAGGAGACGGCGAAATTGAAGAGGGTCAGGTTTGGGAGGCTGCAATGTTCGCCGGTCACCATGCACTTGATAATCTCTGTGTGATTGTCGATAACAATGGTCTTCAGATTGACGGATCGATCAGTGAAGTAGGCGGTCCAGCTCCTATCGATAAAAAATTTGAAGCATTCGGATTCGATGTTCAGGTGATAGATGGTCATGATTTTGATGCCTTGGAGTGCGCTTTTGATCATGCAAAAGAGGTTAAAGGAAAGCCATCCTGCATAATCCTGAAGACAGTAAAAGGAAAGGGCGTTTCCTTTATGGAGAATCAGGTAGGCTGGCACGGAAAAGCGCCGAATGAAGAGCAGTATCAAACGGCGATGAAGGAATTAAAAGAAGTCCTAACCGGATTGGAGGCAGAATAATGGCTGAGATGGTAAAAAAAGCAACGAGAGAAAGCTTTGGATTAGCAGTCACAGAATTAGCTGCCAAAAATCCGAATATTGTCGTATTAGATGCAGATCTTGCTGCCGCGACAAAGACTGAGATTTTCAAAAAGGCTTATGCTGATCGTTTTGTTGATGTAGGAATTGCTGAATGCAATATGATTGGAATTGCTGCAGGTCTTGCGACGACCGGAAAGATTCCATTTGCTGCAAGCTTTGCAATGTTTTCCGCAGGACGTGCATTTGAGCAGGTTCGCAACTCTGTTGGGTATCCGCATTTGAATGTAAAAGTGGTTGGTTCTCATGCAGGTATTTCAGTCGGTGAAGATGGTGCAACGCATCAGTGCTGCGAGGATATTGCTTTAATGCGTACCATTCCGGGAATGGTCGTTTTAAATCCTTCTGATCATTATGAAATGAAGGCTGCAGTCAAAGCAGCCGCCGAGTATGTAGGTCCTTGCTATATTCGTCTGGGACGTTTGGCAGTGGAATCATTCCATAATAATGATGATTACCATTTCGAAATTGGGAAGGGCATCACAGAACGAGAGGGTAACGATATTACGATCATTGCAACCGGACTGATGGTTTCGGAGGCAATCAAAGCAGCTGATCAGTTGAAAAAAGAAGGAATCAGTGCTCGTGTGCTGAATATCCATACAATTAAACCACTGGATAAGGAACTTATCTGGAAAGCTGCCAAAGAAACCGGAAAGCTGATTACCATAGAAGAGCATAATGTGATTGGTGGATTGGGCGAAGCAGTCTGCGGGGCGGTTTGTGAAAAATGTCCTGTTCCGGTCATTCGCATGGGTGTGCAGGATACGTTCGGACATTCCGGCCCAGCGCTTGATCTTTTAGAGGAATTTGGTTTGTGTGCTTCCAACATTGTGAAGGTGACAAAAGAAGCATTTAAGAAATAAAGTAAAATGTTATTTTAAAATAAAACGTCAGGAGCACCGATGTTAAAAAATCGGTGCTCCTGGCTTTTTATCTTTTAGATGAATTGGATTTGGCAAGGCGCTCTCTTGCACCTTGAGGTTTTGGAATAGAGAAAAGATCCGTATAGGATTCGGCTTCCGAAGCAAATTGTGGAGGAGTTGGGATTAATCCGGTGCATTCAGTGGAGGCAATGACGTCAGTTGAGGTAGCAATATCATCGGCATTATCCCACGTATCCGACGGAAATTTTGGATTCTGTTTTTCTTCTTCTTTGAAATCCCTTTTCATGAGATCATCCCTTTCCATTTCTATTTTTTACAAAAAATAAAAAGATATGAAAGAGAAAATTTGGAGACATTTTTTCCTTTTATTAAACTATTTTTTTGTAATCAGACTTGCAATTTTAAAAAATATATGATATTATTTTAAAGCTGTCGCGGTAATTAGTCTTAATTTGCGTCAGTTTAAATCCGGGGCATTAGCTCAGCTGGGAGAGCGCCACACTGGCAGTGTGGAGGTCAGCGGTTCGAGCCCGCTATGCTCCACCAAAGCACGATTATCCAAACTTTATCTTTTCGGTGAACGGGTTTGCATTAGTCGTAAAGAGATCGCAACAACAGCGATAAACAACAAAATCCTCTGCAAGGTGATAAGGCTTGCAGAGGATTTTGTTGTTATGTGTAACATTTTTTTTGTGTTCATTTGAAGATAACCTATTTTGGTGGATACCTCTACCGATATGGTTTACCCGTGGGCTTTTTATGAACCTCTAAGATCTTTCATCCTTTCCGAATTGGTGGGACAGAAGAATTAGTGTTTTATGCCCTTGTTATCATAAATGTCTAATACTTTTCCGGGGAATATCATTTATGTATGGTGAACAATCAAAGTAAGACAGTGAGTTATGTCATTATGCTCCTCGTTGTTTAATATATCCGATTACCACGCAAATAACTGCCACAATAAATGCAATCACTAATTTCGTAAATGAACCACTATACAGTTTAGTAGGTTGATCTATGCAGTAACATACTTGAATTTGGCTACCGACTACAGATGACATAGGTACTTGTATTCTATTGCATGATGTATATGTTTTTTCGTCAACATTGTATCTCATGATCGCCCATTTGGAATTATTTTTACTTCCAGATACGGCAGTTTTAATATTGACGATTGTTCCAATCACTGTCGATGTTTTCCCGTTCATTAGAATTAGACTTATGCCCTCAACAAGAGCAAAAACAATGCACGCCAAAGCTATAATATATAAGAATATAACATCTTTTTTCATACGATTTATCGCTGCCTTTAATTATTTTTTCTTTTTTCCAGCTTTAAATAAGATTGATAATGGGTAGGATTACAAATATGGCTACCATCCAGTCTGGAAAATATGGCATAAAGCAGGTTCTCCTTTTAAAGCATCACACTATATCAAATCTTTTTTACTATATATCTTAATGCTGATTAATATGGATACAGCAAGAAAAGCCAAACTGACCAATGCAGCTATCACACAAAAAAGTGCAACAGAAGTTAATTGGATGACAGCCAAGTAGCGATTCCCATTTATCTTTAATAGCTGTGGGAGCAGAATTGGAGAAGCCATAAAAACAACAATAAAGAAAAATTTTGTTTTTTCATATCCAACTTTAAATTGGATCGGAAGGTAGATACTGATGAGCAGAGATATGCCAACAAAAGCGGCCATCACCATTTCAAAATTAAAATTTTCAAGTTCCGGAAGAAGCAGCGTTTCAATCCAATAAATTACGCAGCAGGCGGCAAAGATCACCACGCAGAAGCCGTATTTTGACATAACAATCAAACTGCGCGGATAAGGGGTCGCACATAACATGACCGACGCTTTCGGGTATTGGAACTCCTTCATGGAAACATACATTAAAAGCATGAATACGGCAAATACAGCGGAGATCACAAAACTGATGGAGCCTGCCAGCTCCGGCATACGCCACAAAATAAACGGTGGGATCAAGAGAACGACTATGAACATAAGCCAAACATATTTTTTAGCGATTACAAAATCCTTTTTTATCAGATGAAGTAACATTATTCCTTGTCCCCCTCAATATTGCCGAGCATAATATCTTCGATTGTAGGTCTTTCAATGACAATTTCCGGCAGACATTCCTGTACTTTTTTAATTTGATTGGTAACTCCTGTAAAGCCAAAATCCGTCGTTTTGATACTTTGAAAAAGCTTCCGATTCTCTTGGTCCAGTTCTTTTGTATCTCCTTTAACCACTCGATAGCTCTCTAAGAGAGTATCCTTTTCTTCTTGAAAAACAATCTTACCGTGGTCGATCATAATAAGCATGTCGGCGATCTTCTCAAGGTCAGATGTGATATGTGTCGAAAAGAAAACGCCTTTGCCGCCTTCCTTCATATAGTTTGCCAGTATCGTGAGCAGTTGGCTCCGGATTAGTGGGTCGAGACCGCTGGTAGGTTCATCCATGATCAGAAGTTCCGCTTTATGGGAAAGGGCAAGCGCAAGAGCATATTTCATCCGCATGCCTTTTGAAAGTGTGTTGATTTTTTGCTTCTGATTAAGAGAAAAACGATCCATGTAGCCTTTATAATCCTGTTCACTCCACGAAGAGTAGGCGGGGGCTATAATGTTTTTCATTTCAGACATGGTGAGTTCATCATAGAAACCGCCGTTGTCCATTACAACACCGATGCGATTTTTCAGTTCGTGTTCATGCTTTTCCATATCTAGCCCAAAAAGCTTTATGCTGCCGGACGCATTTGTGGCCAGTCTCAAAATGGAACGAAGCGTCGTCGTTTTTCCTGCCCCATTTACACCAATAAATCCGGTAATGCAATCCTCCGGTAAGGAAAAAGTTACATTCGATAGCGAAAAATCACCGTAAGACTTGTTTAAACCCGTTACTTCTAATATATTAGTCATTTCAGTCACCCTCGTATAAAATGTCCATCATAGCATTCAGTTCTTCTTTCGTGATATTCAGCGACTTTGCAGTCTGTATCATATCTTGCATTTTTTGCTCGACAATACGACGTTTTGAATCACGAAGCAAGTCAATATTGCTTGCAGTTACGAAGGTCCCGATGCCTACCTGACTTGTGACAAAACCTTCCTGCTCCAATTCCTCGTAGACCCGCCTAATGGTTAAAACACTGACCTTTAAATCGTTGGCAAAACCTCTGATAGAAGGCAGCGGATCTCCTTCAACCAAATCTCCCTTGAGAATGGCATCCTTTATCTGATCTTCAATTTGCTGATAGAGCGGACTATCGGCAGTGTTTGAGATAATAATTTTCACAAGCTCACTTCCTTATGCAATGTGATGTTATTACATGCACACTATACACTTACATCGCATTATTGTCAATAAATTTTTAGAATACTGACTTTAGCACAATTCTGTGGTTGATAAAATAAGTTGCGGGAATAATTTTCTTACGGCGTAGATGGCTTTTTGATGCAGTCTGTCTCAACGTTCTTTCTTCCTGCGTCGTAAGCCTCCTGTTCCGCTTTTTTTATCTGTAAGATGATTTTCATACTTTCTCAGTTGCATTTAAAAAAAGATTCTGATAGAGTATAAAAGTAGATGGTTATTCATAAAATCCAAATGTCTGTCAATTAGGAGTAAAAGCATGGACAACGCAAGTATAGAAGAATTAGTTGGAATTATTATTTGTATTATATTTTCTGCGTTTTTTTCCGGAACCGAAACGGCTTATAGTATGGTAAACCGTACAAAGTTAAAAACAATAGCCGCAGACGGCAATCGCAGAGCAAAGTTGGCTTATTCGATTGTAGAAGATTATGATCGGCTTCTTTCCACTATTTTAGCCGGAAATAATATTGTTAATATTCTTTCCGCTTCTCTTGCTGCAGTTTTGTTTACTCGCTTTTTTTTAGATAACGGAGTAACGATTTCAACGGTTGTTATGACGATTGTGGTGCTGGTTTTTGGTGAGATATCGCCAAAGAGTCTTGCAAAAGAAAATTCTATGCAAATTGTTTTGCAGTCGGCGCCTTTTTTAAAGTTTCTGATGGTTTTGTTTACCCCGCTTAACTTTCTGTTTATGCAGTGGAAGCGTATTTTAAGTCATCTTTTTAAGCATAAAGAGTCCGATGTGATGACGCAGGAAGAATTGATGACGATTGTTGATGAAGCGCAGAATGATGGTGGAATCGATGAACATAATGGAGAATTAATTCGTTCTGCGATTGAATTTAACGATTTGGATGCAGGAGATATTTTGACGCCGCGCGTTGATGTGGTTGCGATAGAAAAGGAAACTCCTCTGGATGAAATCACCGATTTGTTTATGAATCACGGCTTTTCAAGAATTCCGGTCTATGAGGAGTCAATCGATAATATTATTGGTATGATTCACGAAAAGGATTATTTTAGGGGGCTTCATACCGGAATGACTTCGATTGAAGGCATCGTTAAAAGCGTTATTTATATTGGTTCCGGAATCCATATCAGTGATCTTTTGCGTCAGCTGCAGCAGTCAAAGACTCATATGGCTGTTGTAGTGGATGAATTTGGTGGGACAGAGGGGATCATTACGATGGAAGATATTTTGGAGGAATTGGTGGGAGACATCTGGGACGAACATGATGTTGTCGTCGAGTATTTCAAAAAAATCGGGGAGAAGCGTTATGCAGTGGATTGCAGCGCCGATCTGGATGACTTTTTTAAATTCTTCCATTTCCCACTTTCCGCTGAAAACTTCGATTATGTAACGGTCAATGGCTGGGTAATGGAGCATCTTGGAAAAGTTCCGGCGATCGGGGACAGTTTCACTTATCGGGAAAATCGCATTACCGTTACAAAGACAACTTCACGCCATGCAGTACAGGTTATTTTGCAGCAGCCTGAAAAGGCAGAAGGAGGCAAGAAAAATGATTGATGCAATGACTTCGATTGTTTTTCCTGTATTGAATCTGGAAAAGGAGATCGAAGGGATTCTGTGCAGAGAAAAAGAGCAGACAGAAAATCTGAACACAGAATTTATTATTGTAGATATGGGATCTTCGGACCGAACGATTCTGAAAGCACTGCAGCTTTTATCGGAACTTCATCTTCGCGGCAGCGTCGTTCAAAATGGAAAGACAACGGTTTCTTCTGCGCTGAATACTGGAATTATGAGGGCCGGCGGAACTTATATTACTTTCTTATTTGCCCGCAGACTTTATAAAAACTATCTGCCCACATATGTTAAGGCTGCAGGAGAGGGAACAGTCGACTTGGTTTTTGGCACGATGTCACAAGTGGAAATGAATCGGCTCCATCAAAGAAAGCATCCGGAGAATCTTTCTGGAATAGAGTGCGTAAGAAAAATCTTGGAAGATGAACTTCCAATAGATATTTCGGCGATCTTTCTAAGGAAAGCGTTCCTTTTGGAACAGCAGATTTATTTAAATGATGAGTGCAGCTTTGGTTATTCAGAAGAATTCTTATTACGTTGTTTCCTTTCGGCTGGAACGATTCGGGAAGCTCCGGTGCTTTTAACTCGTGACCGTGAGTGTGAATTGCGCAGAGAAAAGCAGAAAAATTTTGGAGAAATGATTTTTCAGCGAATTTCTGCTATGGAACGAATCTTAGAAATTTTGGAGACGGAACATAGCAATCAAAAAGAATTAATTGCGCTGTTTCGTCAGAGAAAGCTTCCGCAGACTGTCATTAATTGTGTGGATATATTGCTGCGTGAGAAGCTTAGTCATGGAGCGATTCTTACCTTCTTGAAGAAAAGGGGATATTATCGCTATTTAAAGACAGGAAAGTATACGCCCAAAAATCTTCAAAAGCAGATTTTTCTATGGAAACGATTTCCAAAATTATATCGTCCGCAAAAGCAGAATTAGAAATTGTTTACAGTTTCTTTTCTTGCAGGATTTTGCCGATTATGGTATAATCGACAAACAAGAGAATACCATATGGGGGAGACTTAAAACTTGACGGAGATGGCACAGCAATTTTCTTTGCAGTATCAGAATTTATGGATTCAACAGCTAAAAGAAATCATGAGAGCGCGGACTCGCAAAGAGATGCCGCTTGCCATGGTGCATACCTATGGCTGTCAGCAGAATGTTGCAGATAGCGAAAAAATAGAAGGTATGCTGCAAGAGATGGGTTTTGGCTTTACAAAAGATCCTAAAGAAGCTGACCTTATTCTTTTTAATACTTGTGCTGTCAGAGAACACGCGGAAGATCGTGTCTTTGGGAATGTCGGAGCTTTAAAGAATATTAAGCGCCGCAACCCTCAGCTTATCATTGCACTGTGCGGTTGTATGATGGAACAAGAGCATGTTGCGAAAAGGATTCGGGAAAGTTTTCCTTATGTGGATCTTGTGTTTGGAACGCATGTGATCCATCGCTTTCCGGAGTTATTGTTTCATTGTCTGACTGATCATCACCGTGTCTTTTCTCGTGGAGATGATAGCGAAGACCGAGAGATTATGGAAGGTCTTCCCGTCAGGCGGGATGGAAAAGTAAAAGCATGGCTGACAATTATGTATGGCTGTGATAATTTCTGTTCCTATTGTGTAGTCCCGTATGTTCGGGGAAGAGAACGCAGCCGGACTCCCGAAGCGGTGATAAAAGAGTTTCAGGAATTGGTCCAAAGCGGCTATAAAGATATTACGCTTTTGGGTCAGAATGTTAATTCCTATGGAAAAAATCCGGACTGCGGATTGAATTTTGCAGGCCTTTTAAAAAAATTGGACGAGATACCGGGAGATTACCGGATTCGCTTTATGACGAGTCATCCGAAGGATTGTACCCATGAACTTTTGGACGTAATGGCGAACGGAACACACATTGCACATCATCTGCATCTTCCGTTTCAGTCAGGAAATGATCGCGTTTTAAAGGAAATGAATCGTCATTATAATAGGACACAATATCTGGAACTGATTCATTACGCAAAAAAAGTAATGCCGGATCTTTCCTTAACTAGTGATGTGATTGTCGGATTCCCGGGGGAGACGTATCCGGAATTTTTGGATACGGTTTCTTTAATTGAAGAAGTCGGTTTTACCAGCCTTTTCACGTTTATTTATTCGCCGAGAGTCGGTACACGGGCGGCTTCCCTCCCAGATCCGATTTCTGCAGAAGAAAAAAGCAAGTGGTTTCAGGAACTTTGTAAAAAGCAGGAAGAAATTGCTGCGGTACACAGTGCGAAAAAAGTTGGCTCTGTGGAACGCGTTTTGGTAGAAGAAGAGCAAAAAAAGCCTTTCTTGCTTTCGGGGAGAACCGGTGGAAATATCATTGTCGATTTTCCGGGAAGCCGGGAACTTTGCGGAACTTTTCAGAATGTGCGTGTAACGAAGGCGCGCAACTGGATTTTAGAAGGAAAAATTATTTAATTTATCGTTTCTTGTTTATTTTTCATATACCCATAAAAAATTAAAATTCATTTTAAAAAGGAGAACATCATGGAAATCATTGAACTTACAAGACAACTTGGCCGTACCATTCAGGAAGATCCGCGTTACAAGGCTTTGCGTGAAACAAGCGCAGCCTGTGATAAAGACGAGGAACTTCAAAAGATGATCGGAGATTTCAATCTGACGCGCATGAACCTGAGCAATATGATGAATGACCCGGATCAGGATCAGAAAAAGATGCAGGAACTTAATGAGCAGCTCACCTCTGTTTATGAAAAAGTGATGCAGAATGAGCATATGACCGCGTACAATAACGCGAACCAAGAGCTCGATCTTCTTCTAAAACGAATCAAAGCAATTCTGGATCAGTGTGCAGCTGGTGCCAATCCGGACACTGCCGATTATGAAGAGAATTGTACTCACAACTGCTCCACCTGCGGTGGTTGTCACTAATCGAATTTTTAAAAAAGCGGGCACATGATAAAAACGTGTCCGCTTTTTGTGTTTGATTATTAGAAACGGAGGAACTAAGGGAATGGCCGATTTGTCGCCAATGATGCAGCAGTATTACCAAATTAAAGAACAGTATCCGGATGCGATCCTGTTTTTTCGTCTGGGAGACTTTTATGAGATGTTCTATGATGATGCCGTTTTGGCATCGAAAGAACTGGACCTGACTTTAACCGGACGGGACTGTGGACAGGAAGAGCGTGCTCCGATGTGCGGAGTTCCCTTTCACAGCTATGAACCCTACCTTGCCAAATTGGTGGCAAAAGGATATAAAGTCGCAATCTGTGAGCAGATGGAAGATCCGGCATTGGCGAAAGGATTGGTTAAACGTTCCATTATTCGTGTCGTAACGCCTGGTACTGTATTAGAGAGCAGTATGTTGGACGAAACAAAGAATAATTTTATTTCCTCTGTATTTCTTGCGAAAGATCAAGCAGGAATCTGTTTTTCGGATATTTCTACCGGTGAGCTTTATGCGACCCGCCTTGAAAAGTCTTTTGAGGAGTCTATTCGAGAAGAAATTTCCCGCTATAGTCCAAAAGAAGTTCTTTTAAATTCCGAAGCGGCCAAATTGAAAGGATTATCTGCCTTTTTAAAAGAGAGAATTTCCGCCAGTGTCGAGGTACTGGAAGATGATCGCTATCTTCCGGATATTGTGGCCTCCAAAGTTCTTCATCAGTTTCATAAAGAAAATCTTGACGAATTAAAACTTCAGGATCAGCCGGAGATTACAGCAGCCATAGGCGCATTGCTTTCCTATCTGGAAGAGACGCAAAGAACAGGAATTGAGCGAATTTCGCAGCCGCAAATTTACAGCGGCAGCCAATATATGAAGCTGGATCTCAATGCCAGAAGAAATCTGGAACTTTTAGAGACCATGCGGAATAAAGAAAAGCGCGGTTCCCTTTTGTGGGTGTTGGATAAGACGAAGACGGCAATGGGAAAACGTCTGATCCGCAGCTGGATCGAACAGCCTCTTTTGAGTCCTGCCAGAATCAGCCGCAGGCTAAATGCAGTTGAGGAACTCTGCAAAGACGCTATTTTTAGGGGAACCCTTTCTGAAGAGCTAGAAGGCATTCATGATTTGGAACGGCTCATGAGCAGAATCGTTTACGGCAGTGCAAATGGCCGAGAACTGCGCTCTTTGGCGTCTGCTGCGGAAAAGCTTCCTAGAATCAAAAAGATGCTTTCAGATGTTCATTCGGACATGCTCTGCGATATCTATCGTGAAATTGATCCACTTGATGATATTCAGGCGTTGATCGACCGTGCAATTGTGGAAGAACCTCCTTTTTCTATCCGGGAAGGCGGAATGATCAAACCTGGATTTAATGAAGAGCTGGACAGCCTTAAGAATGATATGACAAATGGGCACGGTGTTTTGGCCCAGATTGAGGCACAGGAGAAAGAGAAAAATAAGATTCCGAAATTAAAAGTAGGCTATAATCGAGTGTTCGGTTATTATATTGAGATCCCAAATGCCTATAAGGATATGGCACCTGATCACTATATTCGGAAACAGACACTGACAAACTGTGAGCGTTTTATTACGCCGGAGCTAAAAGAATTAGAGGGAAGAATTCTTGGTGCTCATGATAAAAGTGTGCAGCTTGAGTATCATCTGTTTGACGAAGTCCGTTCGACGGTCGCGGCGCAGATAGATCGGGTTCAGAAAACGGCGGAGGCAATCGCAAAATTGGATGTGCTCAATTCCTTTGCACAGGTCAGTTGTGATCATCATTATGTCCGTCCGATCGTAAACCTTGACGGAAAGATTATTCTGAAAGAAAGTCGTCATCCGGTTGTTGAGCAGCTTTCTGATGTCCCTTTTGTTCCCAATGATGCGAATTTTGACAAAAAAGAGAATCGGGTAGCCATTATAACGGGTCCCAATATGGCGGGAAAATCTACTTATATGCGACAGGTGGCGCTGATCGTTTTGATGGCACAGATCGGCTGCTTTGTGCCGGCTTCTTATGCGGAAATCGGCATTACGGATGCAATTTATACCAGAGTCGGCGCTTCGGATGACCTTGCTGCCGGGCAGTCTACATTTATGGTAGAGATGTCCGAAGTTGCAGATATTCTAAAGCATGCAACTTCCAACAGCCTTTTGATTTTGGATGAAATCGGAAGAGGAACTTCTACATTTGATGGAATGAGCATTGCAAGGGCGGTTCTGGAATTTGTAGCAGATCCCAAAACACTTGGTGCAAAGGCCTTATTTGCAACACATTATCATGAATTAACGGAGTTGGAAGAACTTTTGCCGGGCGTTAAAAATTATAATATTGCCTGCAAAAAGCATGGAGACGACATTACTTTTTTGAGGAGAATTGTCCGCGGCGGTGCGGATGACAGTTATGGAATTGAAGTTGCGAAATTAGCGGGGGTACCCAATAAGATTGTCCGCAGAGCAAAAGAAATTCTGAAGCAGATCAATGATGGTCAAATGATCTCATTGCCGGCTTCTGAAAAGAAAAAGGTGCAGACAAAAGCAGACGATTCCATGCAGCTGTCGCTGATGCCCTCAGAGGAATCAAAAGTGATGGAGAAACTCAAGCAGCTGGATGTCAATACGCTGACACCAATTGAGTGTATGAATGAACTGTTTGAGCTTTCAAGACTTGCAAAAGATACATAAAAGATGAAAGCTATGAGGCCAACCAAAAGGGACGGTGAAAAGATTGGCAAAAATCAATGTTTTGGATAAACATGTGGCAGAATTAATTGCTGCAGGAGAAGTTGTTGAACGCCCCAGCTCCGTCATTAAAGAGCTGGTAGAGAATGCGGTAGATGCAGGAGCTTCTGCAGTTACTGTGGAAATTAAAAACGGCGGAGTCACCTTTATGCGGGTTACGGATAATGGTTGTGGAATTGCACGGGAAGATGTTTCGAATGCTTTTTTGCGTCACGCTACCAGTAAGGTGTTTTCACAAAATGATTTGGAACATATCGGAACATTAGGGTTTCGAGGAGAAGCACTTGCTTCTATTTGTGCAGTTTCCCATGTGGAATTGCTGACCAGAACAAAAGAAGAATTGGCGGGAACCCGCTATGTAATTTCCGGCGGAGAAAAAGAAGTCTGCGAAGATGCCGGATGTGCTTCTGGAACGACGATTTTAGTGCGGGATCTTTTTTATAATACACCGGCCCGAATGAAATTCTTAAAAAAAGATGTGACGGAAGGAAACGCAGTAGCTTCTATTATTGATCATGAAGCTTTATCGCGTCCGGATATTAGCTTTCGTTTTTTGCGCGATGGAAAGGAAACGCTTCAGACACCGGGGGATGGAAAACTTAAAAATTCCATTTATGCTGTTTACGGAAGAGAATTTACTTCCGGATTGATTCCGGTGGAATATACGCTTGATAGGGTCCGCGTTTGGGGATTTATCGGGAAACCGACGGCTTCCAGACCAAATCGCAGTATGCAGAATTTCTTTTTAAATGGCCGCTATGTACGATCAAAAACAGCCATGGTTTCTTTGGAGCAGGCATTTAAAGGGTCTATTATGGTTGGTAAGTTTCCAACTTGTGTGCTGCATATTGAAATGGATTGTTCTGCTGTTGATGTCAATGTGCATCCTTCTAAAATGGAGGTTCGCTTTTATCAGGAGAAACCGGTTTTCGATGCGGTTTATCACGCGGTGAAATCGGCTCTGAATGTAGGCGATAAACCAAATGTATTAAAATTTTCTCCTGTACAATCTGCGGCGAGTCAGATCATACCGCCTTATCAACAGACCAGAACTGTTGAGCAGCTGCAGATTGCTCAAAAAGCAGCCCCGACTATCCTGCAGGACTCAAAGCAAAATTTCTATTCTCAAGCTTTTTTAGATGGTAATCGAGCTCCACTGCAAAAAGATGCACAGGAGTCTGCCTTGCAGTCCTCTCTTCCCGAAAACGAGCCTAAACCCATATCTTTTGGAAATCCGCAGGAAGAGAAAATAAAGGAAACGGATTCGCAAAATCTGGTGGAAGAAAGTCCTGCGCCACTAGTGCAAAAAGAAAAAGAGCAGCCGCAGTCTCCTCAGCAAACATTGAAACTTGTGGGAGAAGCGTTCGGAACTTATATTATTCTCGAACGAGGGGGAGACGAGCTTTTACTAATTGATAAGCACGCGGCTCATGAGCGTATGATTTATGAAAAACTTCGCCGTGAGGCCGGAGACATTCCACAGCAGATGCTTTTGCAGCCAATTCCCGTTGTGTTGGAAAAGAACGAATATGCGGCGGTCCTTGATCATCTGGATATGTTTGAAAAAGCCGGATTTGGGTTGGAGGACTTTGGTACCGGGACCATTCTAATTCGAAGCGCGCCAATTTTATTAATTGAAGATGCAGCTTCTGCGGTTATGGAGATGGCGGGATATCTTGCGCAAAATAAAACGGATATTTCAACTGAAAAGCAGGATTGGCTTTATCACAATGTTGCCTGTCGAGCGGCGGTCAAGGCGGGAGATGAGAGTTCTCCGATGGAACTTGCTGATTTGGCCCTGCGGCTGGAAAGAAATCCAGACATTCGTTATTGCCCACATGGACGTCCGATTTCTATTGTTTTAAAACGAAAAGATTTGGAACGTCAGTTTGGCAGAATTCAGTGAAATTTTTTATTGCATTTTATTAAATTTCCGTTTACAATAATATGAGTTTACATAAATTTTAGGTTTATGGAGGAGGAAAGGGGATTGTCAGAACGAATTCCAGTTGGAGCAGTTGTAGGCCCAACTGCTTCCGGAAAGAGTCGGCTGGCGGTTGCGCTTTGTAAAAGCCTTTCCGGAGAAGTGATTTCAGCGGATTCTATGCAAATTTATCACGGAATTCCGATCGGAACGGCACAACCTTCTCAGAAAGAAATGAAAAACATTTCGCACCATTTGATTGGATTTTTGCCGCTCGATCAGCCTTTTAGTGTAGCAGATTATGTAAAGCTGGCGGAACAAACAGTAAATGAGGTGCGAAGCAGAGGAAAATTTCCAATGTTGTGCGGTGGGACGGGCCTTTATATTCGCAGCTTTTTACATCATATTGATTTTGATCAGGCTGTAGGAGATCATGTTTTTCGTACTGCGCTAGAAAAGCGCTGGGAAAAAGGAGAGGGTGATCTTCTGTATCGAGAACTGCAGACACTGGATGCGAAGGCTGCAGAGAAGATTCATCCGAATAACGAGATTCGAGTGATTCGTGCACTAGAGCTTTTGAAGTCTACGGGAAAAACTGCTAAGGAGCGAGAAAAAGAGTCTCGAATGATTCCTAGCCCATATGATTGCTGCATGATAGGACTTAATTTTCGCAGCCGCGAGATCCTTTATCAAAGGATTAATGAGCGAGTAGATCAAATGATGAAGCAAGGGCTTTTGGAAGAAGCCGAAAAAGTGTTTCGTGAGGCGAAGGGGTCCACTGCGATTCAGGCGATTGGTTATAAAGAATTAAAGCCTTATTTTGAAGGGACCTGTTCTTTGCCCGAAGCTGTGGATTGTTTAAAGCAGCATACCAGAAATTATGCGAAACGGCAGTTGACATGGTTTCGCCGCGAAGAAAAGATACATTGGCTTTTTATTGAAGACTATCCTGATTTTACGGCGCTTTGTCAAGCTGCGCTGCATATTTTCGAGACAAATTGGAGGGCTAACAAAGAATGACAAATCCTAAAATCAAAAAAATTGTAGCAACATTTGCTGCATTGTTGATTTTTACTTTTTTGGGTTATCAAATTTACCGGGTCAATTTTGCAAAACAAGTGACCGAAGAGGCGCTCTATAAGACTGTTTCTGAAAAAATACAGGCAACCGGATATGCCATTCGCAGTGAAAACGTGATTACGAATCCTTATGGCGGCGTTTTGCAGTATGCGGTTTCCGACGGTGGCCGTGTATCAAGCAATGGTACAGTAGCAACTGCGTACAGCAGTGTGGCAACAGCTGGAACGAAAGATCAGCTGGATTCTCTTAAAAACGAGAAACAACTTTTGACCGATCTGCAAAATCCCGGTAATTCCTATGCGGACAGCTTAGAGACAGTTGGCCAGCAGATTTCAAAGCAGATGATTTCTCTTTTAAACAATTCCGAATCCGGAACCAGCATTACGGCAGATAAACAGCAACTTCAGTATCTGCTAAATAAACGCCAAATTATTGCAGGAAAATCTCCGGACTTCTCCAGCCGACTTTCTGAAATTGAAACAAAGATTACACAGCTTAGCGGGACAAGCAATGGACAGGCTCTTGGAACGGTTACAACCGATAAAGCAGGCTTCTTTTCCAGCCATGTTGATGGATATGAGAATTTATTTCCGATCAATTCTGTTACCACATTGACGGCTGATGATCTGGAAAAAGAGTATCCAAAAGGAACGGTACAGGATCATACGGTAGGGAAGGTCGTCAATGACTTTTTTTGGTATTTTGCCTGTACAGTTCCGGCAAAAGATGCAAATCGTTTTAAATTGGAAAATACGGTAACACTTTCTTTTCCTTTTGCGTCTGCTGATGAGATTCCGGCAACGATAGTGGCAATCAATCAGCAAGATGAAAATTCAGATGCGGCGATCATTTTAAAATGTGACAGAATGAATGCGAACCTTGTAAATTTGAGAAAAGAAACCGCAGAGGTTACTGTGAATCAATATAGCGGCATTCAGGTCAGTCAAAAAGCAATTCACTTTGAAACTTTGACAAAGGATGTTAAGCAGGCAGATGGAACTGTTACAAAACAAACGCAAAAAGTTCCGGGCGTTTATGTAATGTATGGAACTGAAATGCGCTTCTGCCAAATCGTTCAGCTTTATGGTGATGGGACATATGTTTACTGTGATCCTTCTCCAAGTGCGGATGCGCTGATGACGGATGATACCGTAAAACAATATGATCAAGTAATTATTGAAGGGACCGATTTGTATGATGGAAAAGTTATCGACTGAAAATTTACAGGAACGGTTTCGCGCAGTAGAAGAAAATCTTGAAGAGATTGAACGTAATGTGACGGCAGCAGCACAAAAAGCTGGAAAAACACGAGCAGATATCACAGTGCTTGCTGCAACGAAAACAGTTTCGGTCGAAGTCATCAATCACAGTATCGAAAAGGGAATTGCTTACATCGGCGAAAACAAAGTTCAGGAATTGATGGATAAATACGATGCTTATGAAAAAGACAAAGCTCAAGTCCATTTTATCGGGCATTTGCAGGTAAATAAGATTAAATACCTTGTTGGGCGTGTACAAATGATTCAAAGCGTCGACAGTATGAAACTCGCAAAGGAAATTTCCCGCCTTTCTCAGAAGAGAGAAGTACAGACGAAAATTTTGATTGAAGTGAATATTGGCCGTGAAGAGAATAAATCAGGTATATTGCCGGAAAATTTGGAATCGTTGCTGGAAGAGATTTCAGAACTCCCAAATATTTCGATTTGCGGATTGATGGCAATTCCACCCGCAAATGTTAAAAAAGAAGAAACTTTGCACTACTTTTCACAAATGTACGAATATTTTGTTGACATGAGCAGAAAAAAATTAGATAATGTCTCTATGGACTATTTATCAATGGGAATGTCTGCAGATTATGCAGACGCCATTGAATGTGGTGCTAATATGGTGCGAATTGGCTCGGCGCTTTACGGTGCACGAGATTACAGTAAGAAAAACGTGTAGGAGGTTTTTACACAATGGCTGGTTTTATCCAAAAGTTTAAAGAAATGTGGAATCCGCCGGATGACGAGTATGATTATGATGATTATGACGAGCGGGAGGAACAGCAAGACGACAACAATGCAGCTGCAGCTCCCCGTACTCGTGAGCATCGCTCAGAGACACCGGAATATGATAAGGTGCCCCGTAATATAGAAAAACGGGATGATAGCAACAAAGTAGTAAATATTCATGCAACTGCGCAGCTGCAGGTAGTGGTATTTCGTCCGGAACATTTTGGAGAAGAGACTTGTTCTGTTGCAGATGAGCTCTTAAAAATGCACACTGTTGTTCTAAATCTGGAAAACACACAAAAAGATGTTTCCAGAAGAATTATTGATTTTCTGAGCGGCGTTGCATATGCCAATGGCGGAAAAATTAAGCGCGTTGCGACGAATACCTTTATCATCACTCCGTACAATGTGGATTTGATGGGAGAAGACGTAATGGACGAGCTGGAAAATACCGGCTTATACTTCTAAAATGTCATTTTCCCCAAAGCAGCAGATGCCCGGTGATGCGGTTTTGCTTGCAAAAATAAAAGATGCGGTTGCTCTTTCTCAACAAAGAGGCTATGCACATTTTGTTGGCTTTTTAGATGAACGGGCAGCAGCAGTTTCAAGACAATATATGGAATCCACTTATTTTAAAAACTATATGCTGTGGGGAGGCTTCGCCGAAGCAGAGCGTGTAGTTTTTGGTGCATTTCCAGATTTTCTAGAGCCATCTCCAGAAGCTTTTCCAATTAGTGCCGTCACTGCTTCTTTTCGTCAATGCGATCCTTTGTCGCATCGTGATTTTTTGGGAGCATTTTTAGGGACAGGATTAAAGCGGGAATCAATTGGAGATATTTTGGTAGAACAGGGAAGAGCAATTGTTTTCTGCCGAGAAGAATTGAAACCTTTTTTGCTTTCTCAAATTGTAAAAGTCGGCAGAGTAGGAGTCAAACTTTCAGAAGGAGCCAAGAAGCCGCTGCCGCATGCACATACTTATCAAGAACTTAACGGCGTAGTTGCTTCTGCACGTCTTGATTGTTTGACTGCTGCTATGGTTGGAATGAGTCGTGAAAAGCAGCGACTATGATTGCTGAGGGAGGGGTAGAAGTAAATCATTTTGTGCAGGTTTCTTCATCGAAGGAATTGCAAGAAGGTGATTTGCTTTCCATTCGTGGAAAAGGACGTTATCAAATTACCCGGCTAGGGCCTGTTACAAAAAAAGGACGATTAAGTTTCGTAGGGAAAAAGTATGTATAAATAATGGAGGACGATCTCATGCTATCTTTAAATGATATTGTGAATGTAAGTTTTCGCAAGGCCGGCCGCGGCTACAATGCGGAAGATGTCGATAATTTTATCGATCAAATTCGGGAATCTTATGATACGCTGATGAAAAAGACAATCGAACAGCATGATCAGCTAGAAGCTTCCGAAAAAGAAAAAGCACAGTTTGATAAAAAACTTCAGGTTTTAGCGGATAAAATTCAAGAGTATCGGCAGGAAGAGGATGGCATAAAGTCAGCTCTCCTCAGTGCCCAAAAGTTGGGCGACGCTTCTTTACGGGAAGCACGCCATAAATCCGAAGTGATTTTAAATGATGCAAATATGAAGGCGGAGAAGATTATTGCTGATGCTGAAAATCAGGTAAAAGATCAGCAGGAAGGTCTGGACGAAATGAAACGTCAGGTTAGTGATTTTCGCTCCAAACTTTTGGATATGTATAAACAGCATTTAACATTGATCAATTCCCTTCCGCATTCGGAAAAACCAGCTTCTAAAATGGAAAAAAATGCTGCTAAAAAAGAGGAAGGGACAGTACTGCCTGAAGAGAAAGAACCAGAGGAAACTGTCAGTGAAAATGCTTCTGAAGCTCAGCAGACAGCACAAGAAATAGCGGAACCAAAGGAAGAGAAAGAGCCAAGCCAGCCGGAACCGGTGAGCTTTTCTCCCGTTGATGAAAATAAAAATGCGATGAATCAGGTCCCAAGTGAATATATTTTGCAGCCAAATGAAGCGCCACGTTTTGATGGTAGTGTTCCGGATGTTCAGAGAGCAAAAGACCGTCACCATGAAATTAAATTTGGGGATGGATATGATGTAGATACTGATGCAGAAGAAGATATTTTCGGAAAGAAGAACTAACTTTCCGAATCATGCGGTACCTTTTTCTACGCAGTGGCGAGATTTTAATTGAGGAGATAGAAACCTATGGATTATAAGAGTACCTTGAATTTGCCTAAGACCAAATTCCCTATGCAGGCTGGATTGCCCAAAAAAGAGCCTACTATGCTGCAGGAATGGAATCAGGATCATATTTATGAGAAAGTTATGAAGAAAAATGAGGGGAAACCCGTTTTTGTTCTGCATGACGGTCCTCCGTATGCAAATGGAGATATTCATTTGGGGACGGCACTCAATAAAGTTTTGAAAGACATTATTGTGCGTTATAAGAATATGTCAGGCTTTCAGGCGCCTTATGTTCCAGGTTGGGATACACATGGCCTTCCGACAGAGTTAAAAGCACGCAAAAAAGCTGGGGTCGGAAATTCCACAACAATTTCAAATTTGGAACTGCGCAAACTTTGCAGAGAATTTGCTCTGGGGTATCTAAACGACCAAAGAGAAGAGTTTCGTCGTTTGGGTGGAATCGGAGATTGGGAGCATCCCTATGTGACCCTTACTCATGATTTTGAAGCAAAGCAGATTGAAATCTTTTCCAATATGGCAACAAAGGGATTAATTTACCGTGGATTAAAGCCTGTCTATTGGTGCCCGGAATGCAAGACTGCTTTGGCAGAAGCAGAGATTGAATATGCAGAAGATCCTTGCGATTCTATTTTCGTCAAATTCCGTGTGATTGATGATAAGGGCCTTTTTACAGCAAAAGGTGCTGATCTTTCTCATACTTATTTTGTGATCTGGACAACGACGACTTGGACTATTCCTGCAAATGAGGCAATCTGCCTTGGCCCGGATTTTGAATATTCTCTGATTCAGTGTGGAAAAGACTATTATGTAATGGCCTCTGCTTTGTATGAAAATGTGATGGCACAGGCAGGACTTACAGATTATAAAGTAGTTGCTACTTTTAAGGGCAGTGATTTGGAACTCATTAAGACACAACATCCGTTCCTCGACCGGGTCTCTCCGATTATCTTGGGCAATCATGTAACGCTCGAAAGTGGTACCGGATGTGTTCATACAGCTCCTGGCCATGGTATTGATGACTATAATGTCTGTCAGAATTATCCCGATCTGCCGATTATTGTTCCAGTAGATGCAAATGGATATTTGACGAGTGAAGCAGGCGAGCGCTTTGCCGGACTTTCCACAAAAGAAGCAAATAAAGCGATTGCTGATTATTTAGTGGAAATTGGGGCAATGTTTGCAACACAGAAGATTATCCATCAATATCCGCATTGCTGGCGCTGCAAGAAGCCGGTTTTGTTCCGTGCAACAGAACAGTGGTTCTGTTCTATCGATGCCATTAAAGATCAGGCTGTCGAGGAAATTAATAAAGTAAAGTGGATCCCTGAATGGGGGCGCGATCGTATCACCTCTATGGTTCGAGAGAGAAATGACTGGTGTATTTCTCGTCAGCGCCGCTGGGGCGTTCCGATTCCGATCTTTTATTGCAAAGATTGCGGGGAGCCGCTGATCAGTGCAGAAGCTATGAAGCGTGTGTCTGATTTGTTCCGTGAAAAAGGCAGTGACGCGTGGTATGAACTTTCTGCTGAGCAGATTTTACCACAAGGTACCAAGTGCGCAAAATGTGGCTGCGGAGAGTTTACAAAAGAAAGCGACATCATGGATGTCTGGTTTGATTCCGGAGTTACGCATGCAGCAGTAGCTGATCAGCGCCCGGAACTTCATTGGCCTGCTGACCTTTATCTGGAAGGCGCTGACCAGTATCGCGGTTGGTTCCAGTCTAGTCTTCTCACCAGTGTTGCATGGAGAGGAAAAGCTCCCTATAAAGCTGTTTGCACACATGGCTGGGTGGTAGATGGTGAAGGCCGTAAGATGAGTAAATCTCTTGGAAACGGCATCAACCCACAGGAAATTGTCGATCAGTATGGTGCGGATATTCTTCGCCTATGGGTTGCATCTTCTGATTATCATGCGGATATCCGTATTTCAAAGGAAATTCTTAAACAGCTTTCTGATGCTTACCGTAAAATTCGCAACACAGCGCGTTTTATTCTTGGTAATTTGAGCGATTTTGACCCGGATCATGATATGGTTCCGATGAATGAGTTGGAAGACCTTGATCGCTGGGCACTAATTAAATTTGACGAACTGATTAAAAAGACGGTAGAAGGCTATGAAACATTAGAGTTCCATAATGCCTACCATGCAATCCATAATTTTTGTGTCGTAGATATGAGTAACTTCTATCTGGACGTATGTAAGGATCGTCTTTATACAGAAAAAGCGGATAGTCATACACGCCGTGCGGCGCAGACAGTTATGTTCCGGATTCTTAGCGGAATGTCCCGTTTGATCTCGCCTATTTTGGCATTTACTTCTGATGAGATCTGGCATAGTATGCCGCATCTTGCAAGCGAAGATGCCGAAAATGTTGTACTCAATGAATTTCCGCAGCCTTCTGGTATTAAGGTCGATGAAACATTCCTTGCAAAATGGGATCGAATTCATGAAATTCGTGATGATGTGAAAAAGGCTCTGGAGCTTGCTCGAAAAGAGAAAGTGATTGGTTCTTCTCTGGACGCGAAAGTTCAGTTGTTCTGTGACGGAGATTTATATGATTTCGTAAATGAACAGAAAAAAGAGCTTTTAACAGCATTGATTGTTTCTCAGTTGGAAACCGTGAAAGGCGGTTCCGGAGAGTTTACGGAAGTGGCACTTCAGGGATTGAGCATTACGGTCAAACATGCCGAAGGTCAAAAATGTGCACGTTGCTGGGTGTATAGTGATGAGGTTGGCAAAAATGCAGATCATCCTGATCTTTGTGAGCGCTGTGCCCATGTGATTGGATAAAACGAGTAATTAAAAAGCGGGGCAGATAATTGCTGCTCCGCTTTTATTATAGAGAGACGGGTGAGACAATATGGGTTCTGTTTCAAAAACAAAAAATAAAAGACCGTTGCTTTGTTTATTTGCTTTTGTGTTTGCAGGATTAGCAGCAGGGATCGATCAGTGGATTAAATGGATAATTGTTGAGAATGTAAAACCGATTAAGAGCATCAATGTGATTTCTCACATTTTTTCCTTGTTTTATCTTGAAAATCGAGGTGCTGCTTTTAGTATTTTTGAAAATAAGCAGTTGTTTCTGATTCTATTTACTTCACTGCTTTGTGTCGTAATTATTGGAATGATCCTATTTTATAAGTCCCAAAACGCTTGGTCATGGGTCGCCTGTGTCCTTGTTTTGGGAGGAGGAATCGGAAATCTAATTGATCGAATCCGATTAGGATATGTGGTGGATTATTTAAAATTCAGCTTTTTCCCTCCGGTGTTTAATTTTGCAGATATTTGTGTCGTTACTGGGGTAATTCTTTTCATAATTCATGTGCTCTTAGGGGAATATGCCCATAAATAATTTGAGAAGGCAGAAGTATGATGGGAAAGAAAATTGAATTAGTTGTTGATCATTCCGGGACGGGACAGAGGCTTGATAAGTATTTAGGCCAAGCTGTTGAAGAACTCACAAGATCAGCTGCGGAAAAGCTGATTTTATCGGGAAATGTGACATGTAAAGGAGAATCGCTTTCAAAAAAAGAGCTTCTCAAAGAAGGACAAATTCTAAACCTTTTCATTCCGGACCCGGAGCAACTCAATGTAAAGGCCGAAAACATTCCTTTGGAAATCATCTATGAAGATGATGATTTGTTGGTCGTTAATAAGCCCAAGGGAATGGTGGTGCATCCGGCACCTGGAAATCATGATGGAACCTTAGTGAATGCGCTTTTGGCGCATTGTGGAGATAGCCTTTCCGGAATCAATGGAGTGATTCGTCCTGGAATTGTTCATCGTATTGATAAAGATACCAGTGGATTATTAATTGTTGCAAAGAATGATTATTCTCATCGAAAATTGGCAGAGCAAATTAAAGTCCATAGCTTTACACGTTTATATGAGGCAGTCGTGCATGGGAATCTGAAAGAAGATTCCGGCACGATTGACAAACCGATTGGACGTCATCCGATCGAGAGAAAAAAGATGGCAGTTACAGAAAAAAATTCGAGACCGGCGATTACGCATTATACTGTTTTAAAACGATATTCACAGTTTACGCATGTTCGTTTGAAGTTGGAAACAGGAAGAACTCATCAGATTCGGGTTCATATGGCTTATTTAGGGCATCCGGTTGCGGGAGATCCACTTTATGGTCCAAAGCATCCAGTCCCAGGGCTTAATGGGCAGTGTCTGCATGCGCGGACAATTGGATTTATTCATCCAAGAAGTGGAAAATATATGGAATTTACTTCAGAATTACCGCTCTATTTTAAAGAGTTTTTAAAAAAGCTGGAGAATTTATATGGAGCGTGAAAATTGGGAGATAGAAGTGCTGGTTGGATTGGCAGCAATTTTGGCAGCAGTCTGTATCGGATTTAATTTATTCTTTGTCCCCGATGTTAGCCCGTCTGTTGTAGAGGTTGCGACAGATGTACAGGACGTTTCAAGTGCTTATAACGGAAAAATTCATGTAAATACAGCATCGGAATCTGCATTACAGGAATTAGATGGGATAGGCCCTGCTTTAGCGAAGAGAATTGTAGAATATCGGGAAACACATGGAAAATTCACTTCGATAGAAGATTTGAAAAATGTAAGGGGAATCGGTGATCAGCTATTTGATCAGATTCGTAACCAAATCGATTTATGATCGTTATAAAAAAGGAACCAAGCTTTTTACGCTGGTTCCTTTTTTATTTGCAGTTGTATTTTATCACTCAAATTTGAATGGTTATTTTTCAGGGATGATCTCCAAAAGAGATTCCAATTTCTCGTGCAGTGCGAATCACTTCGCTGTCTAATGGAACACGCTTTAATTTTCCGGCTACTTCTGATAAGGGGACCGGAATAATTGCTCCATTTTGCAGGGCTACCATATTTCCAAACTTTTTTTCTGCAATCAAATTTGCAGCTGCAGTACCAAAGCGGGTGGAAAGGACGCGGTCATAAGGACATGGACTGCCGCCGCGCTGAAAATGACCTGGTACCGTTACTCGAATTTCTTGACCGGTTTTTTGGCCAAGCCTTTCGGCAATCCGATAGCTGATGGAGGGATATTGAGTCTCAAGAGTTCTTGCAGCTTTGAGCTGCTTTTTGCTTAAGGCTGCTTCCTCTTTAGAAATGGCACCTTCTGCTACTGCAAGGATAGAAAAACGCTTGCCGTTTTTATTACGCCGTTGGATTGTGTCTGCAATCTCGTCGATATCATAGGGGATCTCCGGGATCAAAATTACGTCAGCACCGCCGGCTACTCCTGCATAAAGAGTAAGCCAGCCGACTTTATGACCCATAATTTCCACGATAAATACGCGTCCATGAGAGGTCGCAGTGGTATGGATGCAGTCTACAACATTAGTAGCAATATTCATGGCACTGTAAAAGCCAAAAGTCATTTCGGTTCCCCAGATATCGTTATCAATCGTTTTGGGGAGGGTTACAATATTAAGTCCTTCTTGACTCAGGAGATTTGCAGTTTTATGGGTTCCGTTTCCACCTAAAATTACAAGGCAGTCCAGTTTGAGCTTCTTGTAATTTTCTTTCATGTTTTTTACTTTATCAACGCTGTCATCTTCTACGACTCGCATCATTTTAAAAGGCTGACGGCTGGTCCCAAGAATTGTACCGCCTAGGGTTAGGATCCCGGAAAAATCCTCTGGATTCATTAACCGAGCGTTTCCTTCGATTAGACCACGATATCCGTCTGCAATTCCATAAATTTCTACATGGCTGTCGAATCGAACGTAAAGTGCTTTGGCAACTCCGCGGATTGCAGAATTAAGTCCTTGACAGTCGCCTCCACTCGTTAGAATACCTACACGCAGCAAAATAAATCACATCCTTTTCATTGAAAACTTAAACGATATCAACGATCAAAATCAGGGCTTAAAATTGGTTTCAAAGGTTGATCTCGATCAGGAATCTCCAACTTTGCAACAGCTTCCTGTGCCAGCCTACTGAATTCACGTTGACAATTGCAGGGGACTTTCCCACGCCGGTCGATATGATGATATTCTGTTGTGTTAGTCATCATTCTGGCATTAATATTATCATTTAACATTAGATCAAGAATTCCAAATGCACGTTGTTTTAACTCTTCATCTTCAATTGGGAAGACTAATTCTATACGGCGGTCAAGATTTCTGCTCATCCAGTCTGCGCTTCCCATATAAATTTTTGGAGTCCCTCCGTTTTCAAAACGAAAGATCCGGCTGTGTTCGAGAAGCTGCCCGATAATGCTGATGACTTCAATATGCTCGCTGACTCCAGGCAGACCGGGGATCAAGCAGCAAATTCCGCGTACGATGAGGTGAATCGGAACTCCTGCCTGCGAAGCTTTATAAAGGAGAGAAATGATTTCGGGATCAACAAGAGAATTTACCTTTGCAGTGATACCGCAAGGAAGCCCATTTTGGGCATTTTGAGTTTCGCGCTCAATCATAGATTCAAAAAATCCGCGCAGTTCGTTTGGAGCTACCAGCATTTTATTATATTCCGGTGGGCGAGAATAACCTGTCAATACATTAAAAAGACTGCTGGCGTCTGTTCCAAATGGTTCCTTGCAGGTAAAGACACCAATATCGGTATAAATTTTTGCAGTGGAATCATTATAATTTCCAGTTCCCATATGAACATAGCGACGGATGCAATCTTCATCTCTTCGGACAACCAGTAAAATTTTACAGTGTGTTTTGAGGCCTGCCAGTCCATAAATAACATGACAGCCGGCTTCTTCCAGTTTCTTTGCCCAGAGAATATTATTTTCTTCATCAAAACGTGCTTTCAGTTCCACTAAAACGGTTACTTGTTTCCCGTTTTCAGCGGCACGAATCAACGCTGCAATAATCGGAGAATGACCGCTGACTCGATAGAGGGTTTGTTTAATAGCAAGCACATTTTCATCTTCTGCGGCTTGACGTACAAAATCAACAACGGTTTCAAAACTCTCATAAGGGTGGTGAACCATGCGATCTTTTTCTCTGATTGCATCAAAAATACTTTTATAGTTCCAAAAATCAGCAGGAGGATAAACTGGTATGATTGGCTTGAAGCAATATCTCTCAAATCCGGGCAGATCTGCAAATTTGGAGAGGAATGTTAAATCCAACGGGCCTTGAAGTTCGTAGATGTTATCTTTTCGGATATGAATCATTTCGAGCAGGAACGATTTTGTTTCCGGGTCGCATTTTTGCAAAAGTTCCAGCCGAACTGGATTTCCACGTTTTCGTTTCTTAATAGATTTTTGAATTTCTGCCAACAGATCTTCGGCGCCTTCATCGATCTCAAGATCACTGTTTCTGGTCATGCGAAAAGGACAGGCAGCACGAATATCACTTGCTTCAAATAATTCTTCCAATTTATAAATGATTAAATTTTCAAGAAGAATAAATTCTCGGCTTCCATTCCGGGAGGGTAGTTCCAAATAGCGAGAAAGAATAGAGGGAACCTGTACAACTGCAAAATAGGGCTTTCCATTTCCTTCAAGGCGAATTGCTACATTGAGACTTTTGTTGGCTAGAAGTGGAAATGGGCGGCTGGGGTCAACTGCAAGCGGGGTTAATACAGGAAAAAGGACTTTTTCAAAATAGTTAGAAAGAAACGAAAGCTGTTCTTCATTCATTTCATCCGGTGTAAGAAATGAAATATTTAGTTTTTTAAGAGCCGGAATGATGGAACGATGCAAACAGGAATATTGTTTTTCCATGAATTCGTGGATTTTGATATTGAGCTTTTCCAAAAGCTTTTGTGGGGTTAAACCGCTTAAATCCTCTGCATGATATTTGCTGCGGACTTGTTCCACAACTCCTGCTACACGAACCATAAAAAATTCATCGAGGTTACTGGCTGTGATCGAAAGAAAACGAATACGTTCCATGATCGGATTTTCTTTTTTAAAAGCTTCTTCCAAAACCCGATAGTTAAAATCGACCCAGCTTAGTTCACGATTATAATAAGGCATCTTTTCCATAAAACAGCTGCAGCCTCCATTCAAATAAACGTTTCTTTTACGACAAGGACCGGTTCAATTCCAAAGACATCCTGAAAAAATGGTGCGCATTGTTCGAATGCCCATCGTTCGAGATAAAAGTTGTCATTACAGAAAGCAGTCACGGTCATCTTTTCACCATTTGTTTTTACCTTGATATCCATTGCTTTTTGCATATGGGATTTATCCAGCGCATTCGCCAGACGAAAAATAGCCGTCAGTTTGGAAATCACAAGTTTCGTTTCTTCAGGAAGGCCCAAAAATTCAGGCTGTGAAAAATCTGGTGTATCAAATTCGCTAAAGCCTGCAATAAAAGCGGTAATCAAGCGATCCTGACGGGTAATTCCATAAATACTCAGGTCCTGTAAAAGGTGATAAGTGGCCCGTAAGGGGTGTTTCGCTGTCACATAATGTCCGCAGTCGTGCAGGATAGCGGCGAGGTCTAAAAGCAGCTTTTTATTGTTATCTAAGCCATGAAAAGATTTGGTTTTATCGAAAATCTTTTCTGAGCATAAGCGTACAGCTTGAGTATGCTTAGGATTATAATCGAAATTTGCAGCTAATCGTTCGGCACATGAGATTGCATTTTGACGAATGTGCTGCGCATAAAGATTTTTCATTTTTGGATAAAGCTGATCACGAAGAAGTGAGTCCCATAGTTCTACTTTTGGACAGATAATATTTAAAGCTTTTGTGGAACGAATTAATTTCATATAAATTGCAAGGGCAGAATAGAGCGGTTCGGCTTCTTCTTGGGTAATCTGATACTGCATTGAAATTTGATCTGAAGTTAAAGAACGAATGGATTTATAAAGCTTTTTAAAACTTTTCACCGGCAGCAGATAACGTCCGTCATGGGCTTTAACATTGCAAAGAGATGCGATCTGTTCAATTTCATTTCCAGTTAAAATCAGGTTGGTAATTTCCTCACCGCTGAGTGGGCGGATTGCATGATCGAGAGTACTGTCTAAATATTCTTCCAAAACGGTATGAAAATCTTCAGTAAGATTTTGAATGCTGCCAAGCATATCATGCAGCTTTAGAGCGCCGATGGGAATGCTTTCAGAAGAAATCATGATTTCTCCATCATAGAGAGCTAGTCCAATTGTTCCGGAACCAATATAGGAGATCAGAGATTTGCCGGGTAAAAGATCAGGGGAATCTTTTAATACGGTAAGAATTTCAAAATAAATACGGCTTTTTTCCTGATCGCCTTCCAGCACTTTTACGGAGAGATTATTATGAATTTTCAGCTGATCTAGAATATATGCGCGGTTTTCTGAATCCCGTAGGGCAGAGGTGGCGACGGTAGTACATTGTGTAATACCGTATTCTTTTAAAAGAGAAGAGAACCCGTTTAAAGCGGAAGAGAGTTCCCTTAAGCTTTCATAAGAAATTTTTCCTTCGGTAAAGACTTCATGTCCGAGGTGAATCGGATATTCCAGACGATCGAGATCTACGATTTTTCCCTTTTGCAGCTGTGCAATTCGCATTTTAAGCATGCTGGAGCCGATGTCGATAACAGCGGCACATTTTCCGGCTCTTTTTTTATCCATTCGATTCACACCTGATTTCTATTTTACGATAATAATATATTATAATTATATCAGACAATTATCCTTCCTACAAGGAAAGTACTTTTATATTTAAAAAAGGTCTGCAGAAATGCAGACCTTTTCTTAAAATTCTTTTTGATTATAGATATGAATAGAAAGCAGACAAGATAAAAACAGCAGCACAATTCCGGCGGGAACGGAAAGATAACAATAAATTGGAATCATCGATTCCATTCCGCTGGATTCGAGAGAAGTAAATAGATTGTCAAGGGCGCCGCTTTTTCCAAGAAGAATAAAGATCAGTACTGGAATCATAATGACTGCGATCGAAATCACACGGGAGTGTTCCGGTCCAAAGCGATAAATAATGGGAAATAAAATAGAGTACATTAGGCACACCAGAAAAACGGTTATACAGAGAACGGGGACGAAAGGAACGTCACTTTCTGAACGAGAGACAAAAATTTTGCTGATGAACTCTAATATTGTAACGACAAGAATTCCGCCTAGAATCGTGAGCAGGGAGGAGCAGTAGCGAGCTTCTACGATTGTTTTCTTTTTAATTGGAAGTGTCTGTGCGAAAGAATCCCATTTAGCGGTATCATCATAATAAAAAATATTGACGGAAGAAGCCATTAAAAAAACGCAAACCATGGAAAGAGCGTAAGTACTGTTTCCAAATGAAAATGTGAATAGAATTGTCATGATTAGCAAAATCGGGATTTGTGAACGCATCAGTTTTTGCAGCACCAGAAAATCTTTTGAGATAAGACCAATCATTATTTTTCTCCTTTCACAAAAAAGACCATAATTTCGTCTAGGTTAACTCGATCCAAAACCATATCTGGATGCTTTTTCTTTGATAAATAACGGTCTTTTACCAGAATTTCATACCCGAAATTGTTTTCGCGATAGGAAATATATTCAGAAGGATCAAGCATCTCAAAATTTTGTTTCCCGCATTTTAAAATCCCAAAGCTATCTAGAATTTGATCTTTTGGAGAAGAAAACAAAATTTTTCCATGATGAATAAAAGTAATGTAATCCGCAATCTTTTCGAGATCGCTGGTGATATGGGAGGACATCAAAATGGAGTGAGATTCATCTTGAATGAAATTATAAAAAATCTCCAAAATTTCGTCCCGTACAACAGGATCCAATCCGCTGGTAGCTTCATCTAAAAGCAGAAGCTTTGGATGATGTGCGAGTGCACAGGTAATAGAGAGCTTCATTTTCATTCCGCGCGAGTATTCTTTAATAGGACGTTTAGGCGGAAGCTTAAATTCCTTTAAATAAGACTGATAAAGAGAGCTATCCCAGTTTTGATAAATTTTCGAGAGGATTTTTTCTGCTTTTTCGGCAGAAAGAGTCTCGTGCAGCGGACACTCATCAAATACGACGCCAATATTTTCTTTGACTTCAATTTCATTTTGTGCGATTTCTTTCCCAAAAATTCGAATCGTTCCACTGTCCGGGTGAAGCAGATTCAAAATACATTTAATGGTTGTTGTTTTTCCAGCTCCGTTTTGTCCGATAAATCCCATTACGCTTCCACGCGGTAGAGTAAGATTAATATCTTTTAAGGCAAAGCCGCTTTGAAAAGATTTATTTAGGGATCTGATTTCTAAATCATTTTCCATCATTATTCTCCTTTATAAAGAATCGTAAGCATTTCCAAAAGCTCTTCATAGGAAATGTCATAACTTTTTGCAGTTTCAACCGCTTTAGCAAGTTGCTCTTGTGTGATGCGCAGCTGATTTTCATGGAGTAGTTCTGGACTTTTTCCAGCAACAAAGCTTCCTTTTCCGACAATGGTATGAAGGAATCCTTCGCGTTCCAGTTCTTCATAAGCACGTTTTGTTGTGATTACGCTGATTCGAAGTTCTTTTGCTAGTAGCCGCATAGAAGGCAGAGCTTCTCCGTTTTTTAGTTCACCGGTCAAAATTTTTTCTTTGATCTGAGAAGTAATCTGCTCATAAATCGGCAGATTGTTAGAGTTACTGATAATAATGTCCATGGATAATCCTCTTTAATTATATTGTATATACACTATATATACAATATATTCATTAGCTTTGTGTTTGTCAATAGAGAAATTAATAAATCAATAAAATTATTTTGAAAAGATGAAAGCAATGTTGCATTTTGGTAACAATACTGTTATAATTAGGGCGAATTATGTGAAGTAAGCTCGTTTTATAGAAAATGAGCTTGCTTTTTGGACTAAAGGAGGCTTTTGAATGAAAAAGAGAGATGGGATTTTACGGCGTACATCAGCGATTTTAATTGCAATTTGCATGATTGCCTCCATGCCGATGGGAGCTTTTGCGCAATCGGAGCCGACACAGATTTATCGTGCCAGCGTAGGTCTTGCAAAAGCGGATGGTTCTGGTACAGCGACCGTGAATGCAGATTGCCTGTATGTTCGTGAAGGGCCGGGAACAAATAATGATGTGATTGGTGAACTAACGCAGGGAGAATCGGTAAAAGTCCTTGAAAATGATGGAAGTTGGGCAAAAATTGATAACGGCAGCGGCCTTCAAGGATATTGCAGCTGTACATTTCTTGAGATTGCGAACATGCCTGTTTCGGCTGGAAAGACTGGAACTGTCAATGCAGATGTACTGAATGTTCGTAAGGAAGGTAATGGAGGTAGTGAGGTCCTTTTTACAATTTTAGAGGGAACACAAGTGACTATCCTTGACGATAGTAGTGATTGGGCACAGATTCAGACAAGTGATGGAAAAACCGGATATTGCAGCAAAGAATATCTAACGATTTCTGGTGGCTCCTCTTCAGATAGTGGTTCCTCCAACTCGGGAAGTTCTCAAAAGACCGGAACCGTCAATGCAGATGTACTGAATGTTCGTAAGGAAGGCAACGGCGGCAGTGATATTCTTTTTAAAATTTCAGATGGAACACAAGTGACCGTCCTTGACGACAGCGGCGATTGGGCACAGATTCAGACAAGCGATGGGAAAAAAGGGTATTGCAGCAAAGAGTATTTGGATATTCAAGATACAGTAGCGCAGACTCCGTCAGAAACACCTCCTCAGAATAACAATACAGGTTCCGATAAGACTGGGACAGTTAATGCAGATGTACTGAATGTTCGTAAGGAAGGCAACGGTGGCAGTGAGGTTCTTTTTAAAATTTCAGATGGAACACAAGTGACTATCCTTGACGATAGTAGTGATTGGGCACAGATTCAGACAAGTGATGGAAAAACCGGATATTGCAGCAAAGAATATCTAACGATTTCTGGTGGTTCCTCTTCAGATAGTGGTTCTTCTTCTAACTCGGGAGGTTCTCAAAAGACAGGAACAGTCAATGCAGATGTACTGAATGTTCGTGAGAAAGGCAGTGGGGATGGGAATGTCCTTTTTACAATTTTAGAAGGAACACAAGTAACCGTCCTTGATGACAGCGGCGATTGGGTGCAGATCAAAACAAGTGCCGGCAGAATTGGGTATTGCAGTAAAGAATATCTAACGATTTCAGGAGGCTCTTCTTCAGACAGCGGTTCTTCTGATAATGAAAATTCCGGAGGGACGACAACAACTACCGCAAAAGTTACTGCTGATGTTTTAAATGTCCGTTCTGGAGATGGAAAGAATAATCCAGTTAACTTTACAATTTCAGACGGGATGGTTGTTACTGTTTTAGAGCAGCTTCCTTCCGGTTGGGCAAAAATTCAGACAAATTCGGGGGATACCGGATATTGCAGTATGGAATTTTTAACACTCATCAATGGTGGAGAGTCAACCCCTCCGGATAGTGGTTCCAATACAACGCAAAAACTTGGGATTGTCACCGGCTCCGATGTTCGTTTGAGAGAAGGTCCCGGCACAAATTATGATATTTTAACAACTTTAGGGTTGAATACACAGCTCGTTATTTTGGATACTTCTACGCAAGGTTGGGTAAAAGTTCAGACTTCCAATAATCAAACCGGGTATATGTGTTCTGATTATGTGAGAGAAATTTCCGATTCGGATTCTGCAGCTTCTGATATTTCGCTTTCTAATAATTCAGCTTCAGTGGAAGCAGGAAAGACGTTGTACATAAAAGCAAGTGTAACACCGAGTGACAGTGTCGTTTTCTGGACAAGCAGCAATGAAGAGATTGCATCTGTTGTAAATGGGTACATTTATGCGAAAGCACCGGGAAATGTTACGATTACTGCAAAATCTGGCACCCATTCGGTATCGTGTAATGTGACAGTGAAAGAAGCAGATGCAGTTCGCTCTGCTTATGCAAATCCCAATGTAGTGATGGCAGGGAAACCAGCAACTTTAGTTGCAATTACAGATAACTCCAGAACGGGCGTACAGTTTACAATGGATGGAAAAACATATACAGCTTCTTTAAAGCAGACAGATACGACAAATGGCATTGTCACAAAAGTTTGGACAGCACAAGTCGAAGGGCTTTCTGCAGGAACGCATCCATTTACTGCGGCGAGTACAACAGGCGGAGAATATACGAACGGTTATCAATCAGATGTTTTTGTCTCGGCACAATCTGATACATCCGTTACAACGCAGGACGATCATCGCATGAGCGAACCTATGCTGGAACAGATGGAAAAGTGGGAAGGTTATGCTTCTGCGGTTTATGCAGATCAGTTGACTTATGATAAGATCCCAACGGTTGGATACGGTATTGTACTTTATCCGGGGGATACTTTTTATAATAATTTGAGTGCGGAAGAAGCACATAGCCAGATGGTTAACTCTCTCAATAAAGCAAGTTACACTTCCGTCCTTAATCAATTTGTCCATGCAAATAATCTTTATATTTCTCAGAGCCAGGCAGACGCGCTGCTTAGTTTCTCTTATAATTGCGGCTCCGGTTACTTTAGCAATATGGGACTGCAGTGCGATTTTCGTACGATTATGCTGAATGCAGTTGCCGTGAAAAGCGGAGATGCAAATTATTCGGCGACTGCGACCGATACCGTCAAAATGTATGCGTCGGTGGGGGGGAACCAGTGCGGAGTACTCTCCAACGGAACCAGCTTAACGGTAACAGGCATTCAGGCGGATGATCCTAAGAGTGTTTATTATAAAGTTCAGACTTCTAATGGAGAAGGCGGCTGGGTCAATGCAGGATATGTTCATATTGATGATAGCTACGGACTTAAAAAAGATTTGAATTATACAAATGCAAAGGCAATGGGCAATGAATTCTTGCTCTGGTGTACAGCTGGAGGAAATGCTTATGAAGGCTTAATGTATCGTCGCCTTGGAGAAGTCAATGTTTATAATTACAACGAATATGATTTTGTTCGCTACAATAATCATGACTATGTTTATCCAAGTGCCCTTCAAGGTCAGATCCCTTAAATAATAAAAAATCGCTTTCCATTGCGGAAAGCGATTTTTTATGTCGTTTTATTGATCGGTTAGCCGTACGGATTACTTTAATTTCGTGATATTAAAATAAAATGTTTCCATAAAATCCTCCTTTTAAAGAAGGTTATTTTATAGTATACTAAAGCTGAATTAAATTTTACAAAAAGGAGATTACTTAGAATGAAAAGTCGTTTTCTGCATGCTAATTTAAATGTTCTTGATTTGGAAAAAAGCATTACTTTCTATCATCAGGCACTTGGGCTCCACGAAGTACGCCGGAAAGAGGCAAAGGATGGATCGTTTATTTTGGCTTTTCTGGAAGATGGAGAAAGTGATTTTCAGTTGGAACTCACATGGCTTCGCGACCGCAAAAAGCCCTATGATCTAGGCGATAACGAACATCATATTGCATTTCGGGTAGAAAATAAAAAGGAAGCGCATGAATTGCATCAAAAAATGGGCTGTATCTGCTACGAAAACAAAGAAATGGGACTCTATTTTATCAATGATCCGGATGGATATTGGCTGGAGATTCTGGACTGATATAGTCGATTTCTTGCCCGCAGTGAGTCAAATTCACTAAATGACTTCGATAAGGATCTGCCATCGGGTCTTCTTTCACTTTTTCGAAGCAGGAATAATTGTCCCCAAAATGCATAGGAATACAGACATCTGCTCCAACTGTCCTCATAAAATAATCCAGCCCCCAGAGATATTGATTTTCCAGGCGCGGATCCATGGGAACAAAAGCAATATCGATCTTTTTGCCTTTTATGGAATCAATTTCTTTCTGATAGGCTGCCTTCATATGAGCATTATTTTCCTGGGTGTCACCTTCCCAGTGCCACCAGTTTAAATCGCCTGCATGATAAATACAGAGATTATCGATCCAAATTAAAAATGCAACTCCTAGGTCGGTAGAGGTCAAAGTGTGAATTTTAATATCTCCCATATCGTAATCTGTATCAGGCGCCACATAAAGTGCTTTTTGCAGTTTGGGAAGATCGTTGGAGAGAATATAGCGAATTCTTGGACAAAATTCACGCCATTTAAAAATATGAGGATCAAAATGGTCAAGATGACTGTGAGAAACAAATACAATGGTATCTTTTTTTGGTAAGACAGATTCATCCACGAATCCTTGGTCGAAGGTGCCGCCGGCAGTTGGATGAGTGCAGTCATCGAAAATTAAAAGATGGTCTTCAGTTTCTACTACAAATCCACTGTTATAAAGATACCAGATCTTTGTATTCATGGAATCAGCTCCTTATTTTAAGTATCATATCTGCAAAAGCGGAATTTGAGAAACTCCTTTGACATATATTTTGCCAAGGAGGTTCTTTTTTATGAAATGTTTTGTTTTAACAAAGAGAAAGGCAATCTTAGCATTGTCGGTCGTGGCATGTGTTGCCGCCGGAATTGTATTCGGGATTCACGGAGCCGCTGCGAATGCGGCGGCTACAAAAACAAGGCTTATCCCAATTTATAATGTAAAAACAGATCAAAAAAAGATTTCGATCAGCTTCGATGCAGCGTGGGGAAATGAACAGACACAGAATTTGATTGATATTTTAGGAAAGTATTCTGTTAAAACCACATTCTTTGTTGTGGGATCATGGGTGGAAAAATATCCGGAATCCGTAAAAGCTTTGGCAGATGCAGGACACGAGGTGTGCAACCATTCGGATTCTCATCCACATATGCCGCAGCTTTCGAGAGAAAAGATTGCATCGGAAATTCAAAATTGCAACCAAAAAATCAAGGCGATCACCGGAAAAGAGCCAACTTTATTCCGTGCGCCCTATGGAGATTATAATAATACTTTAATTGAGACTGTCAAGGGCCTTAATATGCACGAGATTCAATGGAACGTTGACAGTTTGGATTGGAAAGACCCAACACCACAGCAAATTTATGAGCGTGTGGTTGGAAAAGTTCAGCCGGGATCGATCGTTTTGTTACATAACGGGGCAAAAAATACACCTGCTGCATTGCCTTCCATTTTGGAAACTTTGCAAAAAGAAGGTTATGAGATTGTTCCGATTTCCCAATTGATTTATAACGGTAGTTATAAAATTGATAATAATGGAACACAGAT
Source organism: Caproicibacterium sp. BJN0003 (assembly GCF_026314295.1). Taxonomy (NCBI): domain Bacteria; kingdom Bacillati; phylum Bacillota; class Clostridia; order Eubacteriales; family Oscillospiraceae; genus Caproicibacterium; species Caproicibacterium sp. BJN0003. Next base: position 1,238,120 of record NZ_CP111108.1, on the reverse strand, counting down.
TCCAACGGATCAGGGAACTTCATCAGGAGGCTGACCCATTTTGAAAGGATGTTAATATGGCACAGGTTACAGAAATTCGATTAATAAAACGTCCGATAAGAATTACAAAAAAAACAACAATTGATGTAGCACAGGATGAGAATTGGTTTTCCATTTGGATTCATGAAGCAGGGCAGGAAAAAGGGCTGACTCCGTGCCCTATCAGTTTACAGATCAATCAAAAAACAGCAGAAGAATTGATGAATTTATTAGGGAAATTTTTGAATAAAAAGTAAAAAATTGTTACTCATAAAACAGTACATTCCTCACAAACTAGGAAAGCAAACGCAAGAGATATAAAATTTATTTTGTAAGGAGTGTATTGAAATGACATCTAGTAAAAATGTTGTCCCTGAGGCTCGTGCCGCACTGGATAAGTTCAAGATGGAAGCAGCTTCTGAGGTTGGCGTCAACTTAAAGAATGGTTATAACGGAGACCTTACCAGCCGCGAAGCTGGCTCTATTGGTGGCCAGATGGTCAAAGAAATGATCAAAAAGTATGAGGAAAGCATGAAATAATTGTTTCCCTTTTTGATCGGGGCATCATGCAAAAGCATGGTGCCTTTTTTATTATTTTAACTTTCATAATCCTCTAAAAGAGATCTTAGTTTTTCATCACTGTCTACTGTAATTCCTTTTTCCAATAATTTTTGATCGGATTGTGGAAGAGAAGTGATTGAAACATTTACTTCATAAAATGGAAGCTCTTCCTTTCCGCGAAAGACACCAATATGGCCTTGATAAGACTGCAGCCTGTACATGACCGTCAAATCAGATTCGGTGCTGCTGCTTTCATAAATTGAAGAGAGGCTTTCTTGACTTGACGATGTATTTGCGCTAGAATATACAAATAAGTTGGTAGAAGGTTGAGAATCAGGCTGCTTGAAGACCGAAATAATTGCGGCACCGCAGACGGCGGTTACACAGCAAAAAACGATCAGGAGAATATCCCGCTTCTTCATGATAGAAATCACCTCCTGAGTAGTTTGTACCTGATTTGGAAAATTATTCTATATTTAATGGAATGGATTAGATTTTGTTTGCAATTTCAGGAGGTGTCCCTATGAAGAGACCGGATACGGATCAGTATGTGTCTGCGGGGAACGTGGATCATACTCCAGCCGCGACGGCGAAATCGTTCGGAAGAATTGTTTTAAAAGCGTTGCTTACGATTCTGACAATTTGCTTGATTACCGGTGTCATTTTAGGAATCGCCCTTTTTTCGTTTATCATGAGCATGAGAAATGAAAAAGTCGATTTTGATTTGACAAATTTAAAATTGAATTACACCAGTTTTATTTATGTAAATGGAGAAGGGGATAATCCCAACAATCCGGTTGAGTTAACAACTCTTTATAAAAATGAAAACCGGGTTTGGATTGATTATGGTGATATCCCTGACAACATGAAAAATGCAATGGTGGCAATTGAGGACAAGCGTTTTTGGGAACATAGTGGCGTAGACTGGGTGCGTACAGCAGGTGCAGCAGTTCATCTGCTCCAAAATGACAGTTATGGCGGCTCTACAATTACGCAGCAGCTGGTTAAAAACATTACAAATTACGATGAAGTCAGCCTGACACGAAAGGTAAAAGAAATTTTTCGTGCTCTGAATCTTGAAAAGCAGTATAGCAAGGAACAGATATTGGAAGCTTATCTTAACTATGTTAGCTTTGGTTCAGGGACACAGGGCGTAGAAGCGGCAGCAAAACTTTATTTTGGCAAGAGCATTAAAGACTGTGATATTGCAGAATGCGCCAGTATTGCAGGAATCACGCAGAACCCTTCCAAATATTCTCCACTGATTAATCCCGAAAACAATAAGGAACGTCAGCAGACCGTATTGGGAGCAATGCATGACCAAAAATTGATCACGGATGATGAATATACACAAGCAATGCAGGAATCTGAGAATATGCATTTTGTTGGCTATTCAGCAGAGGGCAATAATAATCAGACCTGGGATTGGTATACAGAAGCTTTGGTCGGTGATGTGATCAATATGCTGATGGATAAGTATAATATCAATTATGATACGGCTGTGGACAAGCTTTATCATGGTGGATACAAAATTTATTCGGCCGAAAATTGTGATTTCCAAAAATCAGCCGAAGAATATGTCCTCCGTGATGACCTTTTCGGCGGCGATCAGCAGATGCAGTTGGGCTTTTATGCGATGGATTATCAAGGCCGTGTCCTTGCAACTTTGGGCAACCGGAATAAAAAGGAAGGCAATATGGTGCAGTCCTTTGCAACGGATACACAGAGGCAGTCCGGTTCTTCCATTAAGCCGTTGTCTGTTTATGGACCGGCAATGGATCAGGGCGTAAAATATGACAATGTACCAATTACCTATTCTACTTTAATTAATGATAAGCCTTTGGATAATTATTTTGGACCAGGACAATCTGGACCAAACAATGCGGATAATACGTTTCATAGCTGGACACCGGTACAGAAAGCTTTGCAATGGTCCTATAATGCTAGTTCTGCTCAGGTGTGCAATACCATGGGACCAACTACAAGCTACAATTTCCTTGTAAATCAGCTCCATTTTACCACCTTGGAGCAATCAGATAATAATATTGCTGCTATGGCAGTTGGTGGACAAACCCGCGGCGTAACAGTTAAGGAAATGACAGCTGGTTTCCAAATCTTTGGAAACAACGGGAAATATTTTAAACCTTATACTTTTTATTATGTGGAAGATCATGATGGAAATATTATCGAGGATAATCGTAATGAGTCCAGTGAACAAGTAATCAAAGGAACAACGGCTGGAATCATGAATCATATTTTGCAGTCTGTTGTAAGCGGCGGTACTGGTACAGCTGCTGCAATCAGCGGCTGGCAGGTTTTTGGTAAAACTGGTACCAGTAACATGGGCAGTGCAACACCGGATAGCTGGTTTATTGGAGGAACACCAAAAGTCGTTGCAGGTATCTGGAGTGGCTATGAACAGATGAAAGATATTAGTTGGAAGACTGAATACTGCAAGCAGATTTGGCGTGCTTTAATTTCACAGTATCTTTCCGGTCAGACGGCGGTGCCATTTGACTTAGATCCCAATATTGTAGAACGAACGTATTGTAAGAGCAGCGGCCTTTTAGCAGGAGATTCCTGTACGGATACTGCAGTCGGTTATTATGATAAAAATAATCTTCCGGCAGTTTGTAACGGAGGGAGTGACCATAAGGGGAGTAGTGAGACGTCTTCTATGATAAGTTCTTCTTCCTCTTCTTCTTCCAGCTCATCTGGATCGTCTTCAAAGACTCAAACGAGTAGCCCTCAAAGTTCCACTTCACCAAATTCAGGATCAAGTAGCCATGGGCAGCCTCCTTCGTCTACACCATCTCGTTCTTCGGAAGTACCCTCTTCATCGAAAACCCCAACTTCTTCTTTATCGGGTTAACTTTTAGGGGCTTAATCGAAAATAAACTTATGTTTTTATGATTGAACAGGCAGGTACTTCTTATGGTATCTGCCTGTTCTTTTTCTTCGTCTTAAATCAGGTGAATTAGTTGAAAGTTGTAGAAAAACATGATAAACTATAAAAGTTAAGTCTAATTTTTAGCCTTTAATGATCATGCATGTTGAGGGGGCTTTGCAAATGATAGAAATAGCGGTTCTTGGGTATGGCGTGGTTGGTTCCGGCGTTGTGGAAGTTTTAACAACACATGCTGATAGCATTGCTCATCGCGCAAAAGAAAAAATTAATGTTAAATACATCCTGGTTAGAAGAGATCATGCGGAAAGTTCTCTTCAGGGAGAATTTACGAAATCTTTTGATGAAATAGTTGACGATCCGGACATTAAAATTGTTGTAGAAGCGATCGGCGGGTTAAACCCGGCGTATGAGTATGTGCGCCGTTCTTTAGAAGCAGGGAAAAGCGTTGTTACTTCCAATAAAGAGCTGGTTGCTTCAAAAGGAGCTGAACTGCTCAAGATTGCTCAAGAAAAAAATTTAAATTTCCTTTTTGAGGCAAGTGTCGGAGGTGGAATTCCGATTTTAAGGCCTATCAGTCAGTGCTTAGCGGCAAATGATGTGGTTGGAATCTGCGGAATTTTAAATGGAACAACCAATTTTATTTTGACGAAGATGTTCCACGATAATATGTCTTTTGAAGATGCACTGAAACTGGCACAAAAGCTCGGCTATGCAGAACATGATCCTTCTGCGGATATCGAAGGCATGGATGCCTGCCGTAAAATTTGCATTCTTGCTTCTTTAACTTATGGACATCATGTTTATCCGGAACAGGTTCACACAGAAGGGATTACTGAGATTCGTAAAACTGACGTGGAATACGCAGATTCTTGGCATGGAGTCATCAAGCTGATTGGCGAAGTAAAAAAAGAAGAAAATGGACGGCTGCAAATCATTGTATGTCCAATGTTTATTCCTTCTGATAGCCAAATTGCTACGGTTGATAATGTTTTTAATGCAATTATGGTGCGCGGCGATGCAACTGGAGATGTTTTATTTTACGGAAAAGGCGCCGGAAAGCTGCCGACCGCAAGTGCAGTAGTAGCAGATGTCATTGATTGTGTAAAACATCTGAAAGCCAGAAAATATTTATTCTGGGATGCTGGTTCCCCAGATTATATCGATGATTATACAAAGGATATCCGCGCATTTTATGTTTGTGCAAAATATAAGGAAGATGCGGAAAAGGGACTTGCCCTTGCAACAAAAGAATTTTCAACATTGGAACATTTAAAAAGAAAAAATGCACCACTAGGGGAATTTGCATTTGTTACGGATACTATGCAGGAGTGTGAATTCCGCAAAAAATGTATTGTGCTTAAAAAAGCAGGAATAGAAATTCAAAATACGATTCGAGTGGGCGATATGTGATGAATGCATAGTATAAGAGATAGGATGTGCGGTAAAATGATCAGAATCCAGATACCGGCGACCAGTGCCAATCTCGGCTCTGGGTTTGATGCCTTGGGAATCGCTCTGAATTTATATAATCAGGTATGGATGGAAGAATCGGACTGTGTCGATATTTCCTGTAAAGACGACGTCGATGTACCGAAAGATGAAACCAATCTGATTTTTTGGGCTGCAAAACAGCTTTATGAAGAGTGTGGGCATAAACTGCCGGGCTTAAAAATTGTTCAACTAAATAATATTCCAATGGCGCGCGGACTTGGCAGCAGTTCAGCCTGCATCGTGGCTGGATTAGCAGGAGCAAACAGACTTTTGGGATCTCCAATGAACCAAATGGAACTTGTTAGTTTGGCAACAAAAATTGAAGGACACCCAGATAATGTTGCACCGGCGATAGAAGGCGGCCTAGTGGCTTCTGCGATTGAAGCCGGAAAAGTCTACAGCGTCAGTGTTCCAGTATGTGATAAAATTCGCTTTGTGCTTTTTATTCCTCCATTTGAGTTGAAGACTGAAAAAGCGCGATCTGTTTTGCCGGATACCTATAGCAGACAGGATGCTATTTATAATTTGTCAAGATCCGCGTTAATGACAGCGTCTTTGTTTTCAGGCAATCTTGAAAATCTCCGGGTTGCGGTTGAGGATAGAATTCATCAGCCGTACCGTTCGTCTTTAATTCCAAACTATGATCAAGTTTTTCGTCTCAGTTATGAGCTTGGCTGTCTGGGAACCTGTGTGAGTGGCGCAGGCCCGTCAATCCTGGCAATGGTTGAAAGTACGGTTGCAGATCATTTTACAAAGCTTGCGAAAGAACGTTTGAAAGAAAAGCAAATTGGAGATTGGCAGGTAAAACTGCTGAACGCAGAACCGAATGGGGCACAGATCTTTGTTGAGTGAGTTTTACAATTAAGACAAACTTTTTATGAGGAGAGAACATCCATGAGCTTAATTGTTCAGAAATTTGGCGGAAGTTCCGTTGCAAACGCGGAACGTGTATTTAACGTAGCTGATATTGTAACGAAAACATATCAGAAGGGAAATGACGTGGTCGTTGTTGTCTCTGCCCAAGGAGATACAACAGATGATTTAATTAAAAAAGCTGCAGAAATTAATTCAAATCCAAGCAAAAGAGAAATGGATATGCTTTTGACAGCAGGGGAGCAGATGAGTGCGTCTTTGCTGGCGATGGCGATTGAAAAGCTTGGGTTCCCGGTGGTTTCACTTTTGGGGTGGCAAGCGGGATTTGAGACCAGCAGCGCATATGGGAGTGCCCGGATTAAGCGGGTGGCCCCAAGTAGGATTCGTCAGGCGCTTGACAAGAAAAATATTGTGGTAGTGACAGGGTTTCAAGGAATTAATAAATATGGGGATGTAACAACACTGGGACGTGGTGGCAGTGATACCAGCGCTGTTGCAATTGCAGCGGTAATGCATGCAGATCTTTGTCAGATTTTTACCGATGTAGAAGGCGTTTTTACGGCAGATCCACGCAAGGTTCCTGGAGCTAAAAAATTAGATTGTATTTCTTATGATGAGATGTTGGAATTGGCATCGTTGGGTGCACAGGTTCTAAATAATCGTTCTGTAGAAATGGCGAAAAAGTATAATATTGAACTGGAGGTTCTCTCCAGCTTAACTCGGAAAAAAGGGACAATCGTCAAGGAGGCAACCAAAATGGAGAAGATGCTGATTAGCGGTGTGGCAAAAGATGAAGATGTTGCACGAATTTCAATTATCGGGGTGCCGGATCGTCCCGGCCTTGCTTTTAAGATTTTTTCAAAGCTTTCTGCCAATGGAATCAATGTGGATATTATCCTCCAGTCTGTAGGACGTAACGGAACGAAGGATATCAGTTTTACAGTAAATGCAGGAAATCTACAAGAGACTTTAGACATTCTTTCTCCTTATCTTGATTTGATTGGGGCTTCTAGCCTCACTTATGATGATCATGTTTCAAAAGTGAGCGTAGTAGGTGCCGGAATGGAATCTCATCCTGGAATTGCTGCACAGATGTTTGAAGCACTTTTTGAAGCAAATATTAATATTCAAATGATCTCGACAAGTGAAATTAAAATTTCCGTATTGCTGGCCGACAAAGATGCAGATCGTGCAGTCCTTGCGGTACATGATAAGTTTTTTAATGGAAACAATCTGGATGATTTAACCTGATTGATATATTAAGATAATGGGCAGCGTTTCATTGTAGTGCATAAGTTTTCTGGAAAATGGCTTGCTTTTTAAGAACACTTATGATAAAATAATCAACGTTGTCAATTTCCGGGTGTGGCGCAGTTGGTAGCGCGCTTGACTGGGGGTCAAGAGGCCGTGAGTTCAAGTCTCGCCACTCGGACCAGTTATAAAAGCAAATAAAAGGATTCGAGCCATTGTGGTTCGAATCCTTTTATTTGCTTAATCTTAATATAGTAATACTTAAGTTTAAATCCTTTATAGAAATAATATTTATGTGCAAAAATCCGAAGACAATATTTTCGATTTTTAAAGTTGTCGGAGAGTTATTATAAGTGAAACAGCTGTTCCGATGATTTTATTATGGGGAAGGATAAAAATGCTTTATCAAGCAGAACTTACTGAAAAATATGCGAAAGAGATAAGTACTTGGAAATATGATAATGAATACAGCGTCTATAATTATCCGGCTTGGGATATAATGTCAGCACAAAAATGGGCAATTACTGTTCCTGAAAAGCGTAAAAATGAATTTATGGCGGTAATTGATAATGAGATCCAGTTGTGCGGCTATTTTCGTTTTTCAGTTAATGATCGAATTGTTATGGTAGGATTGGGGTTAAATCCTCAACTTTGTGGAATGGGCTATGGAAAACAATTAATGGATCTAATTATTCAAGAATTTCAAAAGAGGTTCACGGAGAAGATTCTTGAATTAGAAGTGAGAACTTTTAATAAAAGAGCAATACAATGTTATCTGTCAGCAGGGTTTTTTAAGGTACACACATATACTAAAAAAACGCCTATTGGTACGGATGCGTTTTTATTAATGCAATATGATAGGCATAATCAGAATCTGGATTTACATTGAGTAAATGATAAAAATGTCACATTGAATAGCTGTTTGCTGACTATTTGATGTGGCTATTTTTTATTTTACTGTAGTGACGACGTAGTAATTAATTATTAGAATTATGTTTCTTTGCATTGTTTCATAGAAAATTTTGATCTATAATAAAACAATATGTTTTTGTCTTTTATAGGGTGTCGTGATAATAAAAAACGAAAAGGAGGGGCTTTATGAGTTTTGATGAAAAAAAGCAGTTTGATCTTCCCGGTATTTTATATTTTGCTTCTGGAAATCGGTATACGGGAAGCGTTGGAACTGGAATTGAAAATGGATTTAATTATGCTGCAGAGCCGGGAGACGGCATTCTTAATATTTCTATCTGGAGTTCTCCTGTTTGCTGTGAATTAGCAGAAGATAAAACTCAAAAAGAATTCTCATTGACCGCAGAAGGAATTGAAAAAGCATCGCAGTATCTTGCAGATTCCTATAACTTGTCAAAAAAAGAAAAAGATTAAATGGGGGACTGGTACGATAAAGTATTTCGTACCAGTCTTCTTTGGTTATCACGGTATTCTTCTATCTGTCCTCAAAATGAAACGGGAATTTTTAATGCTTTTAAATTTATTTTTGGATAATTGAGATATTAAAAATGGTATTACATGATAATGTCTGTTAAAAGGAGGAACAATAAAAGGAAAATCATAAAAATTATTGCGAAAAATTGAAGCTTTCGTTATAATATAAACAGACCGTATCAAAGAAAGAGGCGTTTTGGATGGAAAAAACGATTGTCCGTACCCGTTTTGCGCCAAGTCCTACCGGCTTTATGCATGTGGGAAATTTGCGCACAGCACTGTATGCTTATTTAGTAGCAAAATCCCAGGGGGGAAAATT